>JAZUNP010000031.1:0-38706 GCA_045604215.1 Acutalibacteraceae bacterium | reverse complement strand
AAGGCTGTATTCAGACTGAAGACTGATAACCTTGATACCGTCTTTTACTTTAAAGTATTTACCAGTATAGTCGCTTGAACATTTCGCAATTGCAAGCAGATGCTCAACGGTAGAAATTTCATAAGGGTCGGCTTCAGTACCTTGATGGCTGCCGTCTGTCATAAATGATGTGTCGGCTGCTGCGTCTTGGTTGTTACGGAAGATAACCTCGGAAAGTTTAATAGGTGCAGCGGGAACTACCTGATACTCAAACACTTCCTCACATTTTGAACATTTAACATTCTTATAAATATAATAATCGTCAGCAGTAGTATCGGGTTCTAGACCTTCAACACTGATTACATGTTCGCAACCTGTGCCAAAAACACCTGCTACACCCGACGCAGTTTCATAGTATTCATCACCGTAAGGGGTTGAAAGACTAAGGCTGTTGGCCGCTATATTTACAGTGTAGTTTTCCCCCTTAGCAACTGTGCCGTTTGCGAAAGAATATGTAAGTGTGAACACAACCTGTGAATACGGTACACCACTTTCAAATACATATTTGTTGCCCTCCGCGCCAAGAACAAAATCTTCGGCTTGGAAAGAAAGTGCATTGTCAACAGGTGCGCCACCAGTTATTTCAATTTTTTCAAGTGTAAGGTCAGCATGCTGTGAGAGGCTGAACATACCCGTTGAAATACCGTCGGTAAGCTCCGCGGGCGCAGTAATAGTAAGGTTAATGGTAGCCGTTAAATCTTCTGCAACATTTGCATTCGACCAAGTGTAACAGGTCTGGGCAGCGTTTGCAGTGATAAGACAACCAAAAACCGTACTCGCACAGATTGCTATTATAAGGATTACTGATAGCAATTTGCTGAATAGTTTTTTTGTCATGATCTCTCAATCTCCTTCTTTTAGTGCTTGGCACTTAATTTGTTCTGCAACCTTGCAGATGTGAATATGATACGCTCGAGGTGTACCGCCTTGCACTACCATATATGGTAGTAGCTGTTGTGTAAACACAATATGCGCAAACCTCGGCAAATATACTATTTTAATATACAGTAAAAATCTCATTTTGTCAACGATTTATTTAAAAAATTTAAAATTTTATCTGAAATTTTTATCCACATTGTACAATCGGTTGTAATTGAATATATGTAAACAAAAAAATCTACGCGGCATGTAGATTTTTTGTTTGGGTAAATTTGTTTCCATTATTTTTGTATCGCTTTGATTTGCCTTACGTCATTGCCAACAAAATTTACATTGTTATATTTGAGCAATCGCGATGCAACGCGGGGGGTATATTTGTTTGCAATGTCACCCATAGAAAGATTGGTGTTTATTACGGTGGGTTTGTTTGCAAGGTCGCGTGTGTTTATAATATTGTAAAGCAAACTTTGTATGTAGGGTGACACAAACTCGCCGCCGAGGTCGTCGATAACGAGCAAATCACAATTTATTGCGGCATTGTATTTTATATTTGTATGGCCCGTAAAATGCTCAGTTTCCATATCGCTAAACAGATTATATGCCGCGCCGTATATAACGTCAAAGCCACGGTTTAAAAGCTCGTATGTAATGCTCAGCGTTAAATGGGTTTTGCCAAGCCCTGTATCGCCCATAAACAGTAGGCTTTCGCTTGAGCGAGGATTAAAGTTTAAAACATATTCTCGGCACAACTTAAAGACAGAAGTCATATACTTGCGCGGAGAGGTTCCGTCATCGGATTTTTGAGGATAATAATTTAGGTCAAAATTTTCAAAACGGCAATTTTGCAACGGTAAACTTTCAGAAAGCGACTCGATAAGCAGTTTTTTTGCCGCAATGTGTATGCAATCACAAATTTTGCCATTTACATAGCCTGTATCACTGCAATTATTACAATCATATTTTATATCGGTAATACCTGCTGATTTTAAAATTTGGTCACGGCAACGGGAAAGCTCACTCATTTCGTCTTGCATTTTAGCAAGTGTTGCATTATCGCCAGAAATGGCGGTTATGGCAAGGTTTGCACCAAGCTGCGATAGTTTTTGTTTTATTAGAGCAAGTTCAGGGGTTTGTTGTGTGAGTTTTTGAATAGCCGCATCCCATACCGCTTTTTTGTATGCTAAAATTTCGTTTTTCTTTTTAAACGCTTTTTCGTAGCTTTGTTCACGTGTCAATTTTTATAACCCCATTCCTTTCATTTTTTCCTTCATCATTTTTTCAAACAAATCTAAATCGTATCCTGCATAGTCGGTTTTGGAGCCTTGTTTTAATTTTGGCTTTTTGGCGGTTATCTGTTCGGGAGTGGTAATGCCGTCCTTGTGCCAAGTTTCGATTATTTTTGCTATGTAGGGCATAGAGAGTTTTGTTTTTGAGTCTACACAGGCATCGTAAGCCGCCTTTAATAAGTCGGCACTTATTTTCCATTCATTTATCCAAAGGTTGCTGTATTCAAGTTCTTTTGCGCTTGGGTTTCGGCGCTCAATTCCAAAAGCATTTTGCACCATTTGCCACGCAAGATTTTGTTTTGCCGACTTAGTGATAATTGCTTCTGCATCCATAACCGTTTCTACACCTTGACTTAACCAAGCGGTTGCTGTTTTTTTAATAAACGAAAGGTTGCATTTGCCCTCGCGCGCGGCAAATCCCAAAAGCAGTAACAAAACCGACGGGTCCATACCGTGATCGTCATAAAGAGAGACTATTAGCTGACTTTCGTTTTGCTTTAGATTTCTGCCGAATTTAAGCTGCGCTTCACGAAGCAAAAACATTAACTGCTTGTCCTCCAGACCGCGTTTTATAACATCCGCGCGTGAAGGTAATTCCGAATTTATAATAACAGTTTTTGTTTCGGTCTGTTTTTTGACCTCGCCGACAAGCATGTCACACTGCTGCCAAAAATCAAGCGCGTCGCAAACCTCACTAAGCGGTAATGAGAGCGCCTGGGCAATGTTTTGCGGGTCAATTCCGCCCGATATGTTTCGCATAAAATAAAGTAATACTTTAAGCTGAGTGTGGGTGGCTGTTTTTAAATATTTGTCGGCAACCGCACTCGGCACCGCAAAGGTATTGCCGAAAACGGAAGTATTGATTGTATATTCCATAAAAACGCCTCCCTTTTAAATAATGTATATATTATTATATATTTGTAACTTAAATTTGTAAAGATTAAAAAATTTGACCTAACAGTTTTTGATGTGACACAAAAAGCTCTTGCGGCTTGTCGAAAGCATTTCGGTAAACCTCTATAACAGCGTCACCAGTATAACCGCAATCTGCTGCAGTATTTAAGAATTTTTTAAAATTGAAGTTGCCGTTCATACTCGGTATGATGCAATCGCTCGCGCTATTGTGGTCACTTAAATGCAAGTGCTTTATTTTGGGACCTAAAAGCTTTAGCACGTCATATGGCGAATAGCCGCCACGGATGCTCTGCTTTACATCAAGGCAAAACTGCACACCGTCACCCAAATAATTCGACATATCACTGAGTGCCTCAAGGCTACCTGCGCGAAAATTTACAACATTTTCCTGCAAGAGTGTCGCACCCTCTTTGCGCACAACCTCTGCCACACGCATAAAACGGTCAAAATAACCGTGATTGTCCATTGTACCGTTTGGTTTGCCTCCGTGCATAATAACATACTTAGCGCCGAGTTCGGCGGTGATTTCGCCGTAGCGTTTGTAAATATCTAATCCCTCGTAAAAGCGTCGGTCATAATTTGAAAAAAGCATAAATGACTCAGCAAGTGACATTGTAGGGTGGATACTGCCAATGGTTATGCCATATTCATTTTTTATATTTAAAAGTTCTTTTATAAACGGCGGTTGCAATTCACAGTTTGCATTAAAAAATATTTCGGTAAGCTCCACTTTGTTTTGCGCTATCAATTTTAAGCAATCCTCGGTATACATTGGATAAAAACAGGATGTTGAAATGCCTATTTTCATAAAGCTTCCTCCGGTGTTACAAAGATTGTTTTGTTTGTTGTATAAATTACCATTCCGGCTTTTGAGCCGTTTGGCTTTTTCACATATTTTATGGGTGTGTAATCGACAGGTACGTTGCTAGAAGCAGCCGCTTTTGAATTTTTAGCGGCAAGACGCGCCGCAAAAAGAATTGTCTCGTCGCTAAGCTCCCCGCCTCCACAAAACACTACAACGTGTGAGCCGTGAATGTTTTTGGTGTGAAACCACATATCATTTTTTGACGCGAGGGTGCAGGTTATATAATCATTTTGCAAATTGTTTTTGCCAACGATTATGCGGTAGCCCTCACACGATTTATATTCGGTAAGCTGGGGCTGCAATTTTTTTCGCAGTTGTTTTTTTGCCGTTTGTTTTGCATATCCGCTAAGGGATAATTCCTCGCGAATTTCGGCAATATCGGCAAGTGTTTGGCAGCGGTTAAGACTTTCGGCTACCGACTCTAAATATTCAATTTCTTGTTTGTCATTTTCTATGAGGGTGCCCAACGACTGCACCGCGGCACAGCTCTTTTTATAATCCTTAAAATACTTTGCCGCATTTTGTTGTGGAGAAAGTGACGGATCAAGAGGAATTTGTATAACCGACAAATTTTCATCGTAATAATTTTGAACCCATGCAAGAGCACTACCCTGTTCTATCGCATACAAATTTGCTTTTATAAGCTCGCCGTTTATTCGCAGATCCTCGCGGTCACTGTTATCTTCAAGTTCTTTTTTGCGAATACACATACGGCGATTGGCACGGGTTATAAGGTTTGTCAAAAGCTTTTTTATATCGGCTGATGCCTTGTGAATACGCGCGGCATTTTCGCGCTCAAAATAAAATGCATCTAAAAGCTCAGAGGGAGTGTCGAAATTCTTTATAGTGTAAATACTTCCGTATTGAGAAATAGGCATATAGCAAAAGTCTGCGGGTGTACCGTCGGGTTTTACAAGCATTGTAAACTCGCCCGATAAAATACTGCTTTTTAGTTTTTGTAGGGCATTTGTTACGCTATCATTATTTGCAAGTTCGCGACAAACAAGAGGAGAAGCGCCCTCAAGCGTTTGCAAAAAGGCGTCCGACAAATCGTCGGTTTTTTTGCTTGACACCTGTTGAGCAGCTGCTTGTAAATCGGCTTTGAGGATATTTATTTTATTTTGAGAATTTGGATAAGTATAAGTAGCGCCCGACATAATAATTCGGTCGCTTTTTTCTATATCACTGCGGTGTATCGCATCGTAAATTTTGCCGTCGTCGCCGACAAGAATGATATTACTGCTGTTTCCTATAAGCTCACAAACTATTTTAGGTCTTATGCGGTCGCCCATTTCATTAGTTGTATCAAATGTGAATTCAATTACACGCTCAAGACCTTTTTGCGAAACGTCAATAAGTCTTGACGCAGAAAAAATCTTTCGCGCAAGCATACAAAACATAGGCGGTGTGTCGGGATTTTCATATTTTTGTTCGGTAAAATGCACACGCGCAGTACCCGATGCCGCACTTAAAACCAGTTTTTTTACAAAACCTTTTTTGCGTAGATGTAGCACCAGCACATCACGCGCCGGTTGATAGATTTTGTCTACGTGAGCATCAATTGCCGTCTGCAACTGCTTTGTCACAGCATGTAAAAATCCGCCGTCAAAAGCCATTTTACCCTCCTAAAATATTTTTGAGTTTTTCACTTAAATCGAAATAGTAATTATATTCATTTTGTTTGTCTGCCGATAGCTTTAACTGTTCGGCGCATTTTTGCGCTATACGATATTGCTTTTGTATGTACTGTATTGAATCCTCGTTATCAGGTTTTAATATACCGATTACAGACTGTATGTTTGTAATGGCGTAAATATTACCCGAAAAACGAACGCACATCACCGAATATATTTTGCCGTTTTCAGCTATTGCGGTCTCACTTTCTACCGCAAACCCGTTTTGCGCCAAAAACAGTCGCAATTCCTTTGCTGCGGTAGTGGGTTGTAATATTAGGCAGACGGTACTGTCACGCAAAAACGAGGCACGACTTATTATCCCGCTTATTACCTCTCCGCCAATACCCGCAATTATCACGGTATCTGCACACTCACGTGTGACATCTTCCAATCCATCGCATAAAATAAGTTTTACTCCGTCTGCGCCCAAGCGCTCTAAATTTGCCTTTGCACTTTCGAGCGGTTTTGGGTTTATATCGGTTGCAATTACCGATTTGCACTTTTTTGAAAGATACAAAAACGCGGGCAGATAGCCGTGGTCTGTACCAACATCACAAACGCTACTGCCCTCATTTACAAGTTTTGCAATGAGCGATAGTCTTTTACTTAGCTCTAACATTACTTATCAGCAAAAAATGCATTAAGTTTTTCTATAAGTGCGTCTACATCTGCACCGTGAACGGAGCACGCCTGTTCGATTGTCTCGCCGCGTGAAGCAGGACAACCAAGGCAGTGCATACCAATTTCAAAAAAGTATTTTGCGGCGCCTGTATCAATATCCAAAACATCGCCTACTATCATATCTTTTGTAATTTTCATTTTTTTACTTCCTTTCAATTTTCAAAAATATTTTAAAACAATTTTGGGTTTTTGTCCAAATCGGTTCTTGTGTGATTAAAGAGTTTACGGTTATCAAGTGCCCAAACCCTCCCCGAAAAATCGTTGGGATTTGCCTGCGACACCGCCTCGCGCATTTCATAAATGCGCGCATCCATAAGGTCAAGTTCCGAAAGCACTTCAGCCTCCATAAACATTGGTCGCACCGCCGCGCCGAATTCAGGCTCGCCGTGATGTGAGAGTATCATATGCTGAAGCAACACCGACACTCTGCGGTCAACACCTAACTTTTCGGCATATTTATCTATCTTTGTAGCGCCCATAGCAAGATGGCCGAGCAAATTACCATCTATTGTATAGCCGTCGGCAACACCTGCATCGTTTACATCAAACTCATCAAGCTTTGATATATCGTGCAAAATAGCACCCGCAAGTAACAGTTCGCGGTCAATAAACGGATACACCGCGCATACTCCCTCACAAAGACGGACTATTGACAATGTATGCATCAAAAGGCCTCCGCGAAGTGCGTGGTGAAGCTTAAATGCCGCAGGCCAAAAGAGCAAATTCTCGCGGTTGTCGGAAAGTAGTGTAGTAACAAGTAGCTTTAAATTATTATCTGTAAAGCCGCCAGCTATATTCATAAGTTCATCGTACATTTGCTCAGAGCTGTAGCCGCTTGTACGTACAAAGTCCTCAATATGCACATTATCCGACTCGATTGTCTGCCTTATTCTTTCAATTCTTAACTGGTCTGCACCGTTGTACTGCGAAATAGTGCCGCGAATTTTTACAAGGTCATTTGCCTTATACTCACCATGCTCGGCGGGTGTGTATCGCCATAATTTACCATTTATTTCGCCTGTGCTGTCGCCCAAAGTGAAATCAAGATATGTGTCACCTTTTGTTGAGGTTTTGATTTCAACGCTCTTTACAAGACAAAATCCGTCCACACGACCGCTATTATCAACAGGTGTAAAATTCATATTTTTTCTTCCTTTACTTTTTATTGACCGGTAAAATCTTGGTCAAAGGTTATCACGCAAACGTAGGTTTTATCTGCCTCTTTTGCCTTTTGACAAATAATTTCATTCAGCTCTTTTTCGCTTAAATTAAATTCGGCAGGCACAACAACGTCAAAAATCAAATTGGTACGGGTATCTGTGGATGGGGTCATTCGAAAATCGTGTAGGGTAAGCTTGGTGTCTATTTCTTTTATAATACCTACCATAATCTCACGGGCGACATTTATTGCCTCGTCGTTAGTATCAATCGGGTCCATATGTATTACAAGATTAACACCCAGTTTTTCACAAACCAACTTTTCACAAATATCAATTTTCTCATGACAAGCGACAATATCGCTGTCATGCGGCACTTCAACATGAACCGAGGCAAACTGACGTCCGGGACCGTAATTGTGCACAATTAAGTCGTGTATGCCGTAAAATTCATCAAAACTTGAAATGATATTGCTTATGTGTTTTATAAGCTCAGGCTCGGGCGGACCGCCTAAAATCTCGTTAAGGGTATCTCGCGCCGAACAAAAGCCCGACCATAGAATAAACAGCGCCACGCCGATTGCCATAGCAGCGTCAAGGTTAAACGGTAGGTTTACAAATTTTGTAACTATCGCCGCAACCAGAATGGCACCGGTTGCAATGCAGTCATTAAGGCTGTCCTTTGCCGTTGCAACAAGGGCGGTAGACTCTATTGCTTTGCCAATTTTTCGGTTAAAGAAATAAAGCCAACACTTTGTAAGTATTGAAATAACAAGCGCTATAATTGAAATTATTGAAAACTCGGGTGCTGCCACACCGCCACGTAGAGCGGTAAAAGAATCTTTCAAGAGTTCAAAACCTACAAGCAGTATCAAAAACGACACGATAAAAGCCGAAATATATTCCATTCTGCCATGACCGAATGGATGGTCACGGTCGGCGGGTTTACCCGCAAGTTTAAAGCCTATGAGTGTGACAACAGACGACCCTGCATCAGCTAAATTGTTTAAACCGTCGGCGGTTACCGATAACGCTCCGCCCAAAATACCAATAGCAATTTTTAGTGCGCTCAGTAACACATTAACACAAATTCCAACCACACTACCCAAATTTCCGTAGCAGTTGCGTGTGTCAATTGAGTTTATGTCGGTATAATTTTTAACAAACAGTTTTATAAGCAGTGCTGTCATTAAAGTTTTGCTCCTTTACTGCCCTTTGAACCAAAGGATACGCCCGACAAAATGTTTGTATCAATGGTAAATGTCAGATTATCACGATTGCGCTGTCTGCGGAAAGCTATTTCTACAAGACGGTCTAACATATCGGTATATTTAAGTCCTGTTGCCTCCCACAAGTAAAAGGCTAGTGAGCCTGGGATTGTATTTATTTCGTTAGCGTAAACTTGGTTTGTGTCGGTATCGAGTAAAAAGTCTATCCGAACAACGCCAGAAGCGCCGATTGCCTTAAATATTTTACAAGATAGGTCGCGAATTTCACCCGATAAGTCTTCGCTTATATCAGCAGGGATTTTGCGACCGAGTGATGCCATACCCTTTGATGCCTCTCCGCTTTTTCCGCCGCCTAAATATTTATCCTCGTAAGAAAGAATTTCATCATTCATAAACGGCTCTTCGCAAACAGATGCCTCACACTCGTCGCTGTCGCCGAGTACCGAGCAGTTAATCTCACGAAGATTACAAATTGCCTTTTCAACCAAAATAACATCCGAAAAACTAATGCCAAGACGGATTGCCTCGTCAAGCTCGGCTTCATCACTTACCTTGCTAATACCAACGCTTGAGCCTAAATTTACAGGTTTTACAATAAGCGGGAAACCAATCTCATTCTTTATTTTGTTTGTAATATTTTCTTTATCAAGTGTATACTCTCTTGCACGGAACTTTATATAATCAAGCACAGGAAGTTGTGCCGATTTTAGCACATCCTTAAACACGGCTTTATCCATACCTACAGCCGCCGAGATAATATCGCAACTAATATATGGCAAACCTAAAAATTCAAAGTAGCCTGCCATTGTTCCGTCCTCACAGTTGGTGCCATGAACAATAGGAAATGCCAAGTCTATTGTCACATCGGGAATTTTTTTAAATTTCTTTTGCTCGAGATAGTGCATTCGAACACCATCTTTTTCTTTTATAAAGGTAATCCTTTTAGCCGATTTAAAAAGCTCGGGCAAATCGCGGTAATTTTCAATCTCAAAAAGATTGTCACCTGTATACATAGAGCCGTCTTTTGCAACATAAACTGGGGTTACGTCATACTTATCGCGGTTTATCGAGCGCATTGCCTGAACAGCCGAGATGATAGAAACCTCGTGTTCAACACTGCGGCAACCAAAAAATACTGCAATATTTGTTTTCATAAATAAAAACCTCTAATCATTTAAGATAGTTATCGGGTAGGTCGTTTTCCCAAAGTACAACGCTGTTATTATCAAGCATCGGTGTGTAAATTTCTGTTGCTTCTTTAAACGATGACACAACATATACATTGCTTTGCTCAAAATCAGTAGTGTTTATTGCGTCCATCATAGGTTTTGAACGCTCACGTCCTACAAGAATTATTATGTCACTGTGCTTTGTAGCCTCGAGACCTAATCGGTAGTTGCACTCATATTCACGATCCCCGAGCTCTATAAGTCCCGGTGTTACCAAAATCTTGCGTCTGCCCTCAAACGAGCCGAGAACTCGCGCCGCTTCAAGACAGCCCTCTGGATTGGAGTTGTACGCATCGTCAATAAGGAGTGAACCATTTATATAATTTTTAAGCTCAAGTCTGTGTTCGGTAGGCTTTAGCGAACCAATAGCAAACTTAATGTCGTTTTCACTAACACCCAAAATGTGCGCCATTGCCGCCGCCGCTAAAATATCACTAACCGAGTGAAGTCCTAAAAGTCGTGTGCTTACGGTAAAGGTTACACCGTCAACACACAAATCAAAGGTTGTTCCGTCTTCACCGCAAACAATATTTGTTGCCTGATATTTTGTGCCTTCGCCAAAATACACCACGTCATCACGTTTGTCGCTATGCTCTTTTATGCCATTGCTATCAAGGTTTGCAAGTGTTATGCCGCCCTTTTTGCTTACAGCGTCGGCAAGCTCAAACTTGGTTTTAAATACATTATCAACCGACTTAAAGGTTTCAAGATGCTGTTCTCCAACCGAGGTAATAATTGCATAATCCGGATGAGCAATATCGCAAATCTCTTTTATATCACCAATATTTTTTGCACCCATTTCACAAACAAACATTTGAGTTTGCGGTTTTATATGACCGCGAACAGTACGCACAACACCCATCGGTGTGTTAAAGCTTTGCGGTGTACAAACGGTATTGAATTTTTCACTTAAAATACGATTTAAAATAAACTTAGTTGTGGTTTTACCGTAGCTGCCTGTAATACCGATTACCGTAAGATTTTTATGTGATTTTAAGATCTTTTTTGCATCGTTTATATACCAAGCGGCTACCGCCTTTTCTATTGGATAGGTAATAAGCCATATAACAGTTGTCAAAAGCGGAGATACTACCGATAGCGCAATGCAAAGCATACGCGCCGCATCGCCTAAAACTGTGTAGTAGGAATATATACTTCCAAAAAGCATAATTCCCAAAATTAAAATAGCTGTAATATACAGTCTTTTTATTCGAGCGGTAAAAACCAATTTTTTAATTGATTTTTTGTGTGTTCTTTTATTTAAAAAAACTCTTATTACGAGCAATATTATAGCTGCCGCAAGGCACAGCCACAATTTGTTTCTTAAAACAAAAGCTGTAAGTGAGCAATAAAGTATAGTGCTTAGCGCAAGCTCTATTGTAAAAGAGCCGCTTACCCATTTAAAATATCTTGACAGAAAATATGAATTTTGCTGTAGCATTTGAAGCTGTCGGTATAGCGAGAACACCGCGCCGACTGTCAAAAGCAATAAGGATATAAAAATAATATATGGCATAATTTTACCTCATTTTATTTAATGAAACTACGAAGTATCGCGTGCGCTTCATAAGGTTTTTCGCAGAACGAAAAATGTCCCGTTCCCTTTATCACACACAGTCCCGCGTCCGGAATGAGATTTTCTATGACTTTTGCATCCTCAAGAGGTGTTGCCGTATCATTTTCGCCCCAGATAAGAAGCGACGGACATTTTATATTTGGCAGTATATCACGTATATCGGTGTTAACAAGTTTAACCAAGGTTTTGCGTAATACCTCGGGTGCGGCATTATAATCGGCAGAGCCGTAGTGCGCACGCGCTTTGTCAAGTAATCCTTCAGTATACTTTTTCCAAAGCGGCATGGTGAGAACCCTTTTTATTGTTTTAAAATTACGAGCGCGTATTTTTTGTTTGAAACTCTTTTTAGGAATAAGTCCCGCCGCATCCAAAAGAACTATTTTGGGCGGATTTAATTTTCCATCGGCTACAAGTTTCATTGTTACCCTGCCACCGTGTGAATGACCCATCATAACTGGATCTTTCAAATTCATAACTTTTAAAAACTCTAAAACAAAGTCGCAGTAGTCATCAGTGTCCCAAGGCTCGTGCATTGTTTCGCTGTTTCCGCAACCCGGAAAATTAACGGCATATAACCTGCATCTATCGGATAATGCCGCCGCAATACCGCGGTAGGTATCAAACGATGCTCCCCAACCGTGTAAAAGCAATGTAGGGATTGCACCCTCACCGAAAATTTCATATTCAGTTTTAAGTCCCTTGATTTCAGTAAACAAAAAACCACCTCATTTGTGTTTTGACATACAAATTCATTATATTATATCATTTTATTTTATATATTACAATAGCATTTTTTATGTATCTTAGGCAAAAATATTTTTGGTGATTTTTTTGAAAAATATAAAAAAATATTTAAAACCCACCGTTTTTGGTGTTGGAGTGGGAATTGTAAACGGAGTTTTTGGTGCGGGTGGCGGAATGCTCGTGGTGCCGCTGCTTAAAAAAAGCGGTCTTGAGCAAAAAAGCGCCCACGCGAACGCGGTGGCGGTTATACTGCCCATTACAGTAATCAGCGCGATTTTGTATCTCATAAAAGGAAATGTCGCTTTTCGGGACAGTTTTGCCTTTATCCCAACCGGACTTTTGGGTTCGGTGATTGCCACATTTGCGCTGCAAAAATTTTCTAACAAGCTACTTCAAAAAATTTTTGCCGTATTTATGATTTATGCAGGCATTCGCCTGCTTACAAGGTGAATATCGGCGCCCTTTTTGCAGGGCTAATGTCTGGAATTATCGGCGGCATGGGACTTGGCGGCGGTGCGGTGCTTATTATCTATCTTACCGTTTTTAAAGATATGGAACAGCTACGCGCACAGGGTATAAATCTACTCTTTTTTATACCCATAGCTAGCCTTGCTGTAATAATTTACGCTATCAAAAAACAAATTAAATGGCGAACTACATTGCCATTGGCACTTGGCGGAGTTTTAGGCGCTGTCGGTGGCTTCTTTTTAACCGATTTCATAGGCGGAAATCTAACAGCCAAGTTATTTGGTGGATTTTTGATTTTGCTGGGACTTAAAGAATTATTTTTAAAAAATAAAAGTAAACCTTGAAAGCGCTTGACAGTCGTGCTATAATAAAATCGAATAAATGTTCGATGAGGTGTTTTTATGGATAAGGCTCCACTAAGCGCTAATCAGGAAAAGGTTTATAAATTCCTTGTTAAAAAAATGCAAAACGGTATTCCACCCACCGTTCGTGAAATTTGCACGGCTACAGGAATCAAATCTACCTCTACCGTTCACGCAATATTAAATGTGTTGGAAGAACAGGGTTATATTTTACGTGATGCAAAATATTCTCGCGCTATAAGACTCGAAAATGATTTTGACGCGTCTATGGTGCCGCTTGTTGGTCGCGTTACTGCAGGTCAACCTATTTTGGCGGTCGAGCAAATCGAGGATTATATACCATTCCCAACCAAAAATGCCGAAGGACTTTTCGCCTTAAAGGTTGTGGGCTACAGTATGCGTGACGCGGGAATATTGCCCGACGATATTGTAATTGCCGACAAAAACGCACCCTGCCGCAGCGGTGACATAATTATCGGTATGGACGAAGACGAGGCAACGGTTAAACGTCTACTTATAAAGGATAACCACGTAATATTTATGCCTGAAAACCGCGATTTTTCACCCATCTACCCAGAAAAACCGATGGTGCTCGGTAAAGTTATAGGCAGTTTTAGAAAGTATTAAGAGGTACTATATGAAGCAAGTAGAAATTTTTACCGATGGTGCCTGTTCGGGTAACCCAGGCCCTGGCGGATGGGGAGCGGTGCTACGCTATAACGGATATGAAAAAGAACTTTCGGGCGGTGAGCGTGATACCACCAATAACCGAATGGAGCTTACTGCTGTAATAAAAGCACTTGAACAGTTAAAAGAGCCTTGCAAGGTTACTCTTACCACCGATTCAAAGTATGTGTCAGATGGTATAGGCAAGGGTTGGGCAGAGTCTTGGCAAAAAAACGGCTGGCGAAAGGCTGATAAAAAACCAGCCCTTAACCCTGATTTGTGGGAAAGGCTTTTAGAACTTTTAAAGGTACACAACGTTACTATTAACTGGGTAAAAGGTCATGCAGGACACCCCGAAAATGAGCGTTGCGATGAGCTTGCTGTTGCATTTTACAAGAACTTACAAAACGATTAAAAGAGTGGGGTTTTAATCCACACTCTTTTTTAATATTTCCAATATTTTTTGTTTTGTTGCAAGTCCTCTTGAAAATGCCGTTGCACTACCCGCTGCAACAGCCCATTTTAAACAGTTTTCGTAATTTCCTTGGTTTAAAAATTCGGCTATAAATGCACCCACTGCGCTATCGCCCGCACCTACTGCATTGACAACCTCACCTTGCGGCGCAGTTTGTGTATAGGTTTTACCGTTTTTATCAATTAGAATAGCACCCATCTCCCCCAATGATACCATTACATTTTGAGCACCCATATTTTGCAGTTTTTTAGCATACAAAAGTGCACTATCAAAATCCGTTATTTGCGAGTTAAATATTGCTCCCAATTCGTGATGATTTGGTTTTATTAAAAACGGTTTGTATTTAAGGGTGTCAAGAAGCAAATCACGCTCGGCATCAACCACAAAATTTATACCTTTATTTTGTAATTTTTCGATTATCGTACTGTAAATATTTTGAGGCAAAGCTTTCGGTACACTTCCCGACAGCACCAAAAAATCTCCGCTTTTAAGATTATCTAACTTGCTATAAAGCGTTTGCAAATTTTCCTCGGTAATATCGGGTCCTGTGGCGTTAATATCGGTATCGTTTAGCTTTACGTTTATTCGGGTATTGCCTACCACCTTTACAAAGTCACAGTCAATTCCACTTTGTTTGAGGTAGTTTTCGAGCGCATCTCCCGTAAAGCCACCCACAAACCCAAGACAAACCGATTTTACACCAAACTCTTTCAATACAAACGACACATTTATACCTTTTCCGCCAAAGCGCATACTTTCGTTAGTGGTGCGATTTATCTCACCTGGTTTAAAATCATCAACCGTAACGTAGTAATCTATCGCGGGGTTAAATGTTAAAGTGTATATCATTTTTATTCATCCAAACTGCCATTTTATTTTCTTCTATCCACAGTTTACCTGTCGACGCAAAATTTATGCGTTTTATTTCTTGGGGAATTAACTATTAGTTTTTCCATAAAAATTCATTGAAAATACCCCTTGATTCACTTGATTAAAATATAATATATAATTTTAAAAAAGTCAATTAAAACGAGGGTTATATTTTAAAAGTTAAACTTTTATATGGAAAACATCAAACTTATGTGATAAAATAATTTTAATATCAAAAAGGAGGCGGTAAAATGAAATTAAAAAAGAGCTTTATAAAGCCATCGTTTTTAATTGCGATTAGCGCCATTTTGTCGGCGTTGCCGCTTACCTTTGACTGCTTATTTTTTCTTTCGTGGATTTCTTTTGTTCCGTTTTTTTATATATTATTAAATAATAGCGGTGACAAATTGCGCTACGCATTCGGTAGAGGTTTTTTATTTGGATTTATCTATTACCTGTGTATTTACTATTGGTTTTTGTGGTTTTATCCGCTTGACTTTGTAAATCTTACAAGCAGCTCATCCTTGGCGGTGGTGTTGCTTGCGTGGGTTGGCATCAGCGCGGTACACGGCATACTGTGGTGTGTGCCGTTTGTTGCCTGTCACTTCACAAAGAAATTTATAAATTCAAAGCCGCTAATTATAGCGGTATCTATTTTAGGTATCATCTGTGCCCAAAAATTGCCATATTTAAGTGAGCTTTCATTCCCTTGGGCGCGAATTTCCCTTGGTCAGTACAAGTCGACCGCACTAATTCAAAGTGCCAGTTTTTTTGGCATTGACGGGGTGGATATGCTAATTCTCGCGGTAAATGCGCTTGTTACACTTGCAATTATAACACGCAACAAAAAACGCATACTGTCACTCTCGGCAACGTTGGTTATATTCCTTGCAAACCTTGGCTTTGGCGCAATAAGAATTAACACCGCACAAAACGGACAGGCTCTTACCGTTATGACCGTTCAGGGAAGTGTTGAGCAAAGTAAAAAATGGTCAAGTGAAGGCGACCGGATTTGTTATAACGTTTATTCAACCCTTACAAAAGAAAATTTCACCAACGGGATAGACCTGATTTTATGGCCCGAAAGCGCCGTTCCAAAGGTTTATAAAACGGAAAATTCACTAAAACAGTACAAAAAGCTTTCGAAAGAGCTTGATACACCAATGCTTGCGGGTGTTTTACTTAAAAATGACGGCGATCATACAAATAACGCCGCATTGATTAACGAAAGCGGCGTTGTGGCAAATTACGCCAAGCGGCAGCTGGTGCCGTTCGGCGAATATATGCCCTATCAAAAGGCATTGTCAAAGCTGTTTCCGTATTTAGCCGAGTTAAATATTATTGAGGATGATTACGTATCGGGCGATAGCACCGCGATTATGGATATAAAGGGTGGAAAACTCGGTAATATTATTTGTTTTGAAAGTATTTACCCCTCACTTACAAGGCAAAGCACACTCGACGGCGCCGAGATTTTAATTGAGGTGACAAACGATTCGTGGCTAAAGAATTCCCCCGCTATGTACCAGCACCTCGCGCACGGTGTTTTTCGAAGTGTAGAAAATGGCAGATACCTTGTACGTAGCGCTAATTCAGGTGTTTCGGCAATAATTGACAGCCGCGGAAATGTGGTATCACAGCTCGATATTAACGAGCAAGGAGTAATAAAAGACACGGTATATTTTAGTGACGAGCAAACATTATATACCAAAACGGGCGATATACTTTTCCCCATTTGTTGCATTGTGGTTTTTGGTTGGAGTGTTGTATTGCTTATTAAACGCAAAAAATCAGCGGATGATTAGGCTTTGTTTGTACAATGTGTAATCATCCGCCAATTTTTAAATTTTATTAGTTATCAACACAAGGAACCGTCCCTTGTGTTTTCTTTTTATTCCCTTATCTGTCGAAAATATTGGGAGCCGTAATGCTTTTCTCAAATCATTTTACTCGGTGTTTTTTCATACCAACTGAAGTGTATTTCACGACCGTTTAAAAACCACTTTTCAGGTGTAACATTTTCCATCCAATCAAGCGGTATAAAAGTATCGGCTTGAACTGAATTTATGCGGTAAGCTTCTTTTAATTCCTCAAGCTCTGACTCGCTCATAACATTAGGCTTGGGTGAAACAAACAGCGGTGTGCCGCTGTTTGCAACGGCTCGAAGCCACTCGCGGTTCATATTCCAGTCAATCTCGCCCATAATGCCTACGCAGTCGGCATCGGCAAGGAAGAATGCCTCGTGGTGCAGCATTCTGAACGCCAAGGCGTTAACACCGTATTTTCGAACACGCTCCCATTCGCGTCCGCTTGTATCGTCGCCTGTGCGGTTAAGATGAACAAGTCCTGCGGCTAAATGTCCTATAACGTTACAGCCAAGAATAATAGCACGTCCCTTTGAGGCGTCATATATAACGCGGTAAAAATCAAGTATAATTTCAGCGGTGGTTTTATTGCGGTTATAGAAGCTCCAACCGTCCTTTGCAAATTCGCGCGGACGCTCAAATCCCCAAAAGCCTAACATATCGTATGTAGAAAAGTCATGCTTTATAAGGGTGTAACCCCAGTCGCAAATCATTGTAATAAGCTTTTCGACATACTTTAACACCTCGGGGTGTGATGCATCAAGATACTGATTATCCCAGCGTGCTCGCAGCTCACTGTCGGGCTTTGTAACCTCAAATTTTTGGTCGGACAGCGGTCTAATCCAAATGCCAGGACGTGCGCCCAAATCTTTCATTTGGGTGGCTAATAATTTCATATCGTAAAACTTACCCTCGCGCAAAATATCCCACGGTGCATCACAGGAATTTTTTTGCCAACCATCATCAAGTACAATGTACGGCTTGTTTTCAAGTTCCTTACAGCAATCCATTAAAAGACGGGTATCTTCTAAAATCTCGTCGTGTGAGGTTTTGCCGTAAGCGTAGTACCAGTTATTTGTTCCGTAAACCTTGTGGTCAACGGTAAGCGGCGCGTCGCATAAATGTTTGTAATAATCCCTTAGCGCGTCAAATGCCGATAAATCGCGGTAATCACCGAACAATACGTCACAAACCGAAAGTGTTCTACCTTGTAAAATAACACCCATACCGCCCGAGCGTACATCGAGCCAAAGGGTAAGTCCTGCGGTATCGTACTGCCACATACACATAGCGTTTGGTGCGGTCTTTACACCAAAGCATTCGGTATATCTGCCGCAAAAATCACGGTTTTGGTCGCTGCCGTTTGATACGGCGCACACCCAAGGCATCATTCTGTCGGGCACTATGCCTCGCCATTCAAGGTCGCAGTAACCGCGCTCCCACACGTCGCCGAACACCTTTACATTTTCACTTCTTTTTTCAAGCTCGGTAAAATTCCAACGCAAAGAAACATACTTTACAGGTGTATCATCAGCTGTAAGGTCGATATGTAACAATTCTTCCCTTAATGATATATCTACAACAATATCATCATTTTTTATTGAATCACAAAATATGTAGTTTGTGTTTGAGTTTTGGGTGTAAATGCTTACATAATCAGGAGTGCGAATTTGCATAAAAATCTTCCTTCCGTTCAGTGATTTATTTTGATTTTATTATATAGTATGGATATTCATTTTTCAATAGTAAGTTAAGCGCAATAGGCTAAAAAGATAAAAAAGAAATGACGATTTGTCCTCTCTTTTAAATCATTTTATTTAATTTTTTCATTGTGTCGCTACTTGGCTCGGGCAGATGACCAAAACGAAAAGCAATACCCATATTATCATATTTGGTCTGGCAGATTTTCCTAAAGGGTAAAAGCTCAATTTTATCAACACAAGAGTGACTGTCGGCAATTTGCTTTAACAGAGTCACATTTTCCTCGCTGTCGTTAAGGGTTGGGATTATTACCTGACGCAAAGTTGTTGGAATTTGCTGTTTGTCGAGATATTTTAAAAATTTAAGCGGTTTTTGCATTTCGCAACCCACATACTCGCGGTAATCGGCATCGTTTGTATACTTAATATCAAGCAACACTCGGTCGGTAACAGTCAGCAGTCTTTTTGCATTGTGGTCAAGAATACTGCCCGAAGTATCAAGACAGGTATTTATACCCTCGCTGTGACAAAGCTTAAACACTTGATAGGCAAATTCACTTTGAAGCAGCGGCTCGCCGCCTGAAAGGGTGATGCCGCCGTCTTCGCCGAAATATTCTTTGTATCTTTTTGCCCTGTTTACTATTTCCTGCGCGGTATACTGTGTGCCAATGCCCTCCTCTAAAGTATCGGGATTGTGACAGCAACCGCACTGCAAATTACAACCTTGCAAAAACACCACAAACCGCACACCCGGTCCGTCGACTGTGCCAAGGCTTTGAATAGAGTGTACAAAGCCACTTTTTTCGCCTGTTATCATACTGTTTCGTGGAAGGTGCGGCTTATAACCTCACGCTGTTGTTCGCGGGACAGCTTGTTAAAGTTAACAGCATACCCCGAAACACGAATTGTGAGGTTGGGGTATTTTTCGGGGTTTTCGTAAGCATCAAGCAGTGTTTCGCGGTTAAGCACATTGATATTTATGTGGTGCGCACCCTTTGCAAAATAACCGTCAAGAATTGCAACCAAGTTATCAATTCTTTCATCATCGGTTTTACCAAGAGCTTCGGGAGTGATTGAGAATGTGTTTGAAATACCGTCGCGACAATCATCATAACTGATTTTTGCAACCGAGTTAAGACTTGCCAATGCGCCGTTTTGCTCACGGTTGTGCATTGGGTTGGCGCCCGGTGCAAAAGGCTCACCCGATTTTCTGCCATCAGGTGTAGCGCCTGTATTCTTACCGTACATAACGTTTGAGGTAATTGTGAGCACCGATAATGTATGAACAGCATCGCGGTAGGTAGGTGTTTTGCGAAGCTCTGTAATAACCTTGTGTGTCATATCCTTTGCAATTAAGTCAACACGGTCGTCGTCGTTACCAAATTTTGGGAAATCACCTACGGTTTCGTAATCGATAATGTAGCCAGCCTCATTGCGAATTGGTTTAACGGTTGCATATTTAATTGCACTGAGTGAGTCAGTAACAACCGAAAGTCCCGCAATGCCGAACGCCATCAAGCGTTCAACATCGGTATCGTGAAGCGCCATTTGTACCTTTTCGTAACAATATTTATCGTGCATATAATGAATGATATTCATTGTGTTTACATAAAGGTGTGACAGCCACTTGATATATATATCATATCTTTCCATAACGGTATCAAAATCGAGCTTTCCGTCGGCAATAGGTTCCATCTGAGGACCGATATGAATGCCGCTCATAGCGTCATAGCCGCCGTTAAGAGCAATGTTTAAAAGCTTTGCCAAGTTACACCGTGCGCCAAAAAACTGCATTTGCTTACCGAGCTTCATAGCAGATACACAACAAGCGATTGCATAATCATCACCATAAATAGGACGCATAAGGTCGTCACTTTCGTACTGTATAGAATCGGTATCCTTTGAAACCTTTGCACAGAACTTTTTAAAGCCGTCAGGCAAATCCTTTGACCAAAGCACTGTAAGGTTTGGCTCAGGTGAAGAGCCGAGTGTGTAAAGTGTGTTAAGAATACGGAAACTGCTCTTGGTAACGAGTGTTCTTCCGTCCTCACCCATACCACCTACAGCCTCGGTAATCCACATTGGGTCTCCACCGAAAAGCTCGTTGTATTCGGGTGTGCGCAAATGACGCGCAATACGAAGCTTAATAACAAAATCGTCAAATAATTCTTGCGCTTGTTTTTCAGTAAGAGTTCCGTTTTTAATATCTCGCTCAATATAAATATCAAAGAATGTTGCAACACGTCCAAGTGACATAGCGGCGCCGTTTTGCTCTTTGATAGCGCCAAGATACGCAAAATAGGTCCACTGGATAGCCTCGCGTGTGTCGGCTGCAGGACCGCTTATATCATAACCGTGCTGAGCGGCCATCTCCTTAAGCTTTCCAAGGAAAGAAATCTGCTTAAAGAGTTCCTCATCACATTTAATATTCTCAATATTAAAAGGTTTGTCTGCCTGAGCAAGCTTGTCCTTTTTCTTTTCTTCAATAAGTCTGTCAACACCGTAAAGTGCAACACGGCGGTAGTCACCGATAATACGTCCTCGACCGTAAGCATCAGGCAAGCCTGTAATTACATGACAACGACGCGCCATACGCATTTCATCGGTATAAGCGCGGAAAACGCCCTCATTATGAGTGGTACGGAAACGGAATTCATCCTCAATAGTTTCAGAAAGCTTGTATCCATACGCCTCGCAAGCCTGACGCGCCATACGAATACCGCCAAAGGGGCTAACACCACGCTTTAACGGACGGTTAGTCTGCATACCAACTATAAGTTCGTTTTCCTTATCAATATAACCTGGCGAGAAGCTTGTTAACGAAGAAACGGTAGCTGTGTCAATATCAAGCACACCGCCAAATTGACGCTCAAGCGCAAAAAGTGCCTGAACTTTCTTCATCAAGTTCTTTGTGCGTTCGGTAGCACTCTCTAAAAAAGAATCGTCACCCTTATACTCAGTGTAGTTGTTTTGAATAAAGTCACGCACATTAATCTCGCGCTGCCATACGCCCTCTTTAAATCCTTGCCAATTTTTGTGTTCCATATATTATACCTCCTGCGTTTTGCTGATTGCCAAAAAAAGAGCAAATCAGTATATTTTACTGACTTGCCCAGACGGTCGGCATAAATTGATGATAACATCAATCGAAATCTTTCGCATTCCCTCTGCGACAATTCGCAAAATTCCGTCAGTTATGCAAAAGTGTCGGTTAGTATTTGTATTATAATACACAACATATAGTTTGTCAATGTAAATTTGAAAGAAAATATTGTGTTTTTTCAAAAAAATACCAGCTATTGACAAAAAGCTACATAATATATACAATATGTAATATGCAAATTGTTTAATTTAGAGGTATAATTTTGAGAAAAATCAGGATATATAGCGAATTGGTGTATGTAATAGCGCAATTTGGACTCACCTTAGCGGTAGCCATAATGGCTGCGGCAGATTTTGGCGTTTCTATGATTGTAGCGCCTGCATATATAGTAAGTCAAAAATTCACATTTTTTACCTTTGGTCAATGGGATTACATCATTCAGGGCATATTATTTGTGGTTTTTTGTATTTGTATGAAAAAAATTAAATTTGCCTATTTTGCATCCTTTATTACATGCATAATTTACGGCACTATACTTGATATGTGGCGTGCGGTAATACCGCTTTTAAACCCGAGTGTAACTACACCTGGAAGTATGGAATTGTGGCAAAGAATAGTTATGTTTATTATTGGCGAATTTCTTACTGCATTTACGGTAATGCTGTTTTTTAAGTCCTATATTTATCCACAGGTGTGCGACCTTTTTGTCAAAGGAATTGTCGAAAAATACGGTTTCGATCAAACAAAATGTAAGCGTATTTTTGACCTTGGCTGTTTGACGCTTTCGCTAATTCTTACATTGGTTTTATTTAAAGACTTTGTTGGTATAAAGCTTGGTACGATTATAATAACAATTGTAAACAGTGCACTGATAGGCTTTTTCTCAAAAACATATGATAAACATTTCGAAACAGTGGCGCTATTTCCAAAATTCGCTCGAAAATTCAAATTTTAAGAAGGAAAAACTTATGACATATAATGAAATAAAGAAAAATGAGGACATTCGCAATTATATATCCGCCGCAGACGAGTCGCTGTTGGCATTGGGCTTTACCGAGCATAGCTTTGCTCACGTAACAGCCGTGGCAGAAAAGGCAGGATATATTTTGTCAACGTTAGGTTATGACGAAAGAACGGTTGAGCTTGTGAAAATTGCAGGGTATTTGCACGATATAGGTAATCTTGTAAACCGAATCGAGCACAGCCAAAGTGGCGCGGTTATGGCATTTAGAATTTTAGATAATCTCGGCTTTGCTTCGCATGAAATCGCCGATATTGTAACGGCGATAGGCAATCACGACGAGGGAACGGGAGTTCCTGTAAGCGAATTTGCCGCGGCGCTTATTTTAGCCGATAAGTCGGATGTTCGCCGCAACCGAGTAAGAAATATCGAGCATATTAACTTTGATATTCACGATAGGGTAAACTATTCGGTAACAAGTGCAGACCTTACCATTAGTGACGATAAAAAATCAATAACACTAACCCTTACCATTGACACCAACTACGGCTCGGTTATGGATTATTTTGAAATTTTTATGGACCGAATGATACTCTGCCGCAAATCAGCCGAAAAATTAGGACTTAAATTTAAACTTGTGATAAATAACCAGCAATTACTATGAAAAACAAAGCAAAAAGCAAGGCGAAAAGCCTTGCTTTTGATCTTATCTATTAACGTATTCAATAAATTTCATAAATGCGTCTTGACCTTTTTCGTCACGCTTGAACACACCTGCATTTTCAAGCACCTTAGAGAACACAATGCCAATTTCGTCTTTGATAATCTTTTCGATATTATCAGCGTTTATATCGGCATATTTGAGCTTGATTTCATCTGCCCAATCGGCGTGTTTTTCAATACTTTCGATAGAACGAATATCCGCACCGTTTAGCATTGCTTCTTGGAGCTCTGCCATTTCGTCTTTAAGACGGGCAGGAAGTACCGCCAAGCCCATAACCTCAATAAGACCGATATTCTCCTTCTTAATGTGGTGGAGTTCAGCATGTGGGTGGAAAACACCTAGCGGATGCTCTTGTGTAGTAATATTATTGCGAAGCACCAAATCAAGCTCGTACTTGTCGCCGCGCATACGAGCAATCGGTGTTACAGCATTGTGCGGCTCACCGTCAGTTTCGGCGAATACAAATACACTTTCGTCGGTATAACCCTGCCAAGTGGTAAATATTTTGTCGGCAAGGTCAATAACGCGTTCTGAACTGTCACCAGTGAGTCGGATTACCGACATTGGCCATTTAACAAGACCTGCCGTGATGTCTTCATAACCCTTAAACACAATCGGCTTTTCAATAGGTGCCTTTTCCATGGCAAAAGTATATCGACCGCCTTGGAAATGCTCGTGGCTTAAAATTGAACCGCCAACTATTGGTAAGCCTGCGTTTGAACCGATAAAGTAGTGCGGGAACATTTTTACAAAATCAAACAGCTTGCAAAATGCCTTGCGGTCTATAAGCATTGGTGTATGTTCAGTATTGAACACGATACAGTGCTCAGGGTAATAAACATACGGAGAATACTGCATAAACCAGTTTTCATCGGTAAGCGAGATAGGAATTATGCGGTGGTTTTGACGCGCGGGGAAATTGAGTCTACCTGCATAACCCTCACACTCTTTGCAAAGCAAACATTTGGGATAACCTGCCTGTGGGGCATTTTTTGCAGCCATAATTTCTTTAAGACTTTTTTCAGGCTTTGAAAGATTTATGGTAATATCCAAATCGCCGTACTCGGTTGGAGACAACCATTTCATATCTTTTTTGATACGGTATGTACGAATATAGTCACTATCTTTTGAAAGTTTATGATAATAATCGGTTGCCGCTTCAGGAGATACGTTGTAGCGGCTAAAGAATTCAAACTCAACCTCTGACGGACGCGGCATCATAAGTCCCATAAGCTTGGTATCAAACAAATCTTTTGCCGTAATATTATCTTCGATAATACCTTTTTCTACCGCGTAATCAAGAATAGCTGCAAGGGTACTTTCCAAATCAATATCAGTAAACCTTTCTTCACACTCAAACTCGCCAAGTCCTAACGCATCAACGATTATATTGGTTACATAAATCTCATCACGCTCGGTAAAAAGACCGCGTTCCAATCCATAACAAATAAGTTTTTTGATTTGGCGCTGTATCATTTTAAAACTCCTTACTGTATAACAGGATTACAAGTGGACTTGTTTGCAATGCAAACCCATGAATTACCTGTGCTTACCTTAATTTCATTACCCTCGGTGTCTGTAAACTTAAAGCTGTCAGAAGCTTCTCCCTTTGACCACTTGATAAACTGAACAGTACCGTTTGTAATGTAGTAACCGTCTCCGCTTGAAAGGTCAACCTTGCGATGTTTGCCGTCTGGGTAGTTTGAAATTGTTGTGAGAAGCACAAACACATTTTTAACCTGAGTTTGCTTTTCGGTATAATAGTCGGTAAGAACGGTGCTACCTGTAAGTCTTGTGTAAAGACCGCTCTGGGCATCGTATGTAAAGTTAGTTTTTTGCGCTGGGAAAGGAACCTGTACACTTGTAGCAGCGCCGCCGTCAAGAACAAGCTCCTCGTCGGTAAAGTTTGCCCAAGTATCAACGTTTGTGGCTTTCACGTCAAATGACTGCTCAATGTTTTTCCACAAATCGCCCGCTACAGCATAGAGAGTATGCTCACTTGAAAGTCCGTTTGAAATACGTTGTGCGCCCAAAGATTTTGTATCAATGCTTATATGGTCTGTATGTTCAAGGTGAGGTGCGCAGTAGGTTGGATCCTGACCGCAATGGATATAAACTGCGTTATGTCCCATGGCTAAATCAACATAAGGATAACGAGCCGAACGAACTGTACCGATTTTGTCAAGGTCGGTTATATCCTGATAAACAGCCATAAGACGTGTTATACCGCCCTCAACCTCGGTTTCGTAAACAATGTCAGCTTCGGGTACACCTGTTTGTACCTTTTGAGCTACATTTACGTTGTTAACCATTATAGCAACAGGACGGCGGTTTATCGCCTGTTCCGATACGTCCTCAACACCTGTAAGAGGGTTTACCGAAAGTTTTTCCTGTTCTGAAGTTGCACCCTCATAATCAGAAAGGTTGTCGTATACAACCTTTTGGTCGCAACCAACAGCAAATATCATAAGCGCAGCAAAAACTGCTGCCAAAATTCTTTTCAACATAAAAAGTCCCCCAAATAAATTTATACCTAACATTATAATATTTTGCCACAACGTTTTCAAGGGCTTACATAAAAATTTTTACATAAATTTTAATATATTTAGTATTGTGTATTTCCGCAATATACTGTATAATGATTGTGATTAAAAGAAAATGGGGTGTTATGTTTTTGAAAAAATTGGTATATTTGGACAACAGTGCTACTACAAAACCATGTGAAAAGGCAGTTCAAAACATAAATTATGCCCTTGTTGAAAATTGGGGAAATCCATCAAGTCTTTACGATATTGGGTTTCACGCTCAAACACTTGTTGACCAAACGCGCAAATCTGTATCAACACTACTCAAATGCCGAGAGGATGAAATATATTTTGTAGGTAGCGGCACCGAGGGAAACAATACCGCAATTTTAGGCGCAGCTTATTCCCGTCAAAAGCGAGGTAAAAGAATTGTTACCACCACTATTGAGCATCCGTCGGTTTTGGAAACTGTAAAAAGGCTTGAAGGCGAAGGCTTTGAGGTTATATATTTAAGACCGCAGGAAAATGGCGTAATATCTATACACGATTTAAAAGAGGCAATAAACAAAGATACCATTCTTGTAAGCATAATGCTTGTTAATAATGAAATGGGTGCTATACAGCCTATAACTGCTGCTGCTAAGATTATTAAAGAGATCGGTGCTCCCGCCCTTCTGCACTGCGACGGTGTTCAAGCATTTGGCAAAATGCCAATAAATCTTTGCGAGTTAGGTGTCGATTTATTTACCGCAAGCGCTCACAAAATTCACGGACCAAAGGGCGTGGGTGTGCTTTATATAAAAAAAGGTGTCATCATTAAACCCCTTATTTCAGGTGGCGGTCAAGAAAAAAATATGCGCTCAGGCACCGAGTCGGTACCGCTGATTTACGGACTAAAGGGTGCTATCGACAACCTTGGCAATATAAGCGAAAATTTAAAAAATCAAAAAGAACTTATGTGTTATGCAAGACAAACTTTGCTTGATACAGAACTCGTTACAATAAATTCCTGCGATGATGCTCTTCCGTATATTTTAAATATCTCGGTAGAGGGCTACCGCTCGGAAACCTTACTCCACTTTCTTGAGGCACAAGGAGTTTATGTGTCTTCGGGTAGTGCTTGCGCTAAAGGCGAGGGCAGTTATGTTTTACACGAAATGGGACTTTGCCGCAACCGAGTTGACTCTGCTTTGCGCATAAGCTTTTCACGCGACAACACAAAGCAGGATATTGATATATTAAAAACTGCGCTGATTACAGCAACACAAAAATTAAGAAGGTCTATAAAATGAAAGAAATTATACTTATAAAAGACGGTGAATTAGCGCTCAAAGGTCTTAACCGCCGACAGTTTGAGGATAAAATGGTTGGTACTATTCGCCGCCGACTCAAAAGTTTAGGTAAAGTGATTGTCGAACGCGCACAGTCCACCATTTACATCAAGCCGCAAGACGACGATTTTGATTTTGACGAGGCGCTCGATCGTATGAGCCGTATATTTGGTATTGCGGCATTCAGTCGCGCGTGCATCTGCGAAAAGGATATGAACGATATTCTTATCAAAGCACCCGAATACCTTGCAGATACCTTGCGTAGCATTAAAACCTTTAAGGTTGAGGCAAAACGCGCCGATAAAGCGTTCCCTTTAAAATCTCCCGAAATTTGTCGTGAGGTTGGCGGTGCGCTTCTTCGCGCTTTCCCACACCTTCGCGTTGACGTTCACAATCCTGACGAGGTTATCACAGTCGAGGTGCGTGACTATGCGGCATATATACGCGCGGGTCAAATAAAAGGCGCTGGCGGTTTGCCCGTAGGAACAGCCGGTCGCGCACAGGTGCTGATTTCGGGCGGTATTGACTCTCCCGTTGCGGCTTACACCATGGCAAAACGCGGTCTTGTGCTTAATGCAATTCACTTTGCATCCCCTCCGTATACAAGCATACGCGCTGAGCAAAAGGTTCGCGACCTGCTCGGTCGTGTTGCGCGTTACAGCGGTGTTATAAAACTTGCAATAGTTCCTTTTACCGAAATTCAGGAGGAAATCGGCAAGCATTGTCCGGAAGATTTTTTCACACTTATAATGCGACGTATGATGATGCGAATCGCTTGTCGTGTATCAGAAAATGACGGCTGTTTAGGTCTTGTAACAGGTGAAAGTTTAGGTCAGGTAGCAAGTCAGACACTTCCCGCCATTGCCGCTACTGATGAAGTGTGTACAATGCCGGTTCTTCGTCCGCTTATCGGTATGGATAAGGAAGAGATTATCGCTATTTCCAAAAAGATTGATGCGTTTGACATATCAATTCTTCCTTATGAAGACTGTTGTACGGTGTTTACACCAAAGCATCCTCACACAAAGCCTAAACCTGGACAGTGTGAAGAGGCTGAAAAAAATCTTGATATAGAGCCTCTTATTGAGCGCGCTATCGCAGGAATAGAATATTCGTATATAGAATAAAATTTAAAGTGGGAAAATATGGCAGGAAAACATTCAAGAAATTTTTTCGAAAACAAAAGTGAAAATGTTGTAAATTCTTTAGTTGCGAACACTCGCACGAAAAAGAGTCTTTTTTTACCTTACAAAATAATAATTTCAGTAATTGCCTTGGCTTTGTGCATATCACTAATTTTGGTGTGCTCGTATTTTATGCCTAGCAAGGCTCACGAAAAGCTGATGCGGGAAGCTGCCGAGCGTTTTAGAAGCGGCTCGTCTTCTTTGGAGGGTTTGCAAATACTCGAAAGCTACAACAATGACATTAAGGGCTGGCTTAAAATTGAGGGCGCCGGTATTGATTACGCCGTTTGTCAAAGTGATAACGACAATTACTATATGACTCATAATCAAGAGGGTAAAAAAAGCCGATTTGGTGCGCTGTTTTTATCGGCAAGTGACACATTTGAGCGAGACGGCGACAAAAATATTGTTATCTATGGTAACAATATGAAAGACGGCTCTATGTTTGGCTCTCTTAAAAAATATCGCAACATTAATTTTTACAAGCAAAACCCAAGTTTTAATTTGTATTACAGTGATCAGGAAGAAAGCTACATAATTTTTGCGGTTATGTTAATCTCTTCTACGGGAAACGATGATTTAGGCAGCTACAATCCGTCAAAAAGCTATTTTATCGACCAAAACGAATTTGACGAATGGTACACCGAAACCAAAAGCCGAAGTCTTATCGATACCACCGTTGACGTAAAAATGGGTGACGAATTTTTGACCTTGGTTACTGTTGCCAATGATTTTGAGGGTGCGCGTCTTGTTGTGTTGGCAAAAAAGAGTTCCCCTTGGCAAATTTCGCAAACCGATATAATAAGCTCTGGCGTTAATCCTCAAATTAAGTATCCTAAAATTTGGTATACACAGCGCGGTCTTGAATACCCCTACTAAAAAACGAAAGGAAAACTAAAATGGTACAAAACTTAAAGGTGGACATTATTTATCATTCTACCCCATCGGATTTTGAAATGGAATTTAACCTTTGCGGCTGCTGTAGAATGAGGTTGCTTAACGATAAAACTACAGATAAAAAATCTTTTATAAAGTCATTGGCGCGCGCTGTCTCTCGAAGCCGCGTTATAATGGCTTGCGGTCCTCTTTTTGGCGCTGACGGGCTTATAAGCACCGTTGCCACAGCAATAGGCGGCAACGTTACGCCCTGTGATAATGCCACCTACGGTATAAAGGGTGATGATGTTATTGAAATCATAAACGGCTCAACCCCGCTTGTTACACCCGACGGTTACTTTGGCGGCTGTATTATTGAAAGCGGTCCTCAAACCATTATTTTGCTTACCGAAAACCGAGGCTTCCGCAAATCAATAATGCAAAATCTTATACATCCGTATATCGAAGATATAAGCTATATACCTACCAAGACCCCCGTGGCACCCAAGGTGGAAGAAGAGCCTATTGTTGCGACGGTAGCTCAATCACAAGAATATATAACCGAGCCTGATTTAGACTACGGTGCCGAAACAGACATTATGGAAAATGCATATGAGGCTTCTTTACCCACGGATGAACACCATATAGAATTTATTATGGACGAAGACAGCAATGAAACTGACCCCCAACCAGATATCCAACCGCTGCCCACAACCGACCAAATATTTGATAACTTATACACCGAAATTGAATCAGATGACGAAATTAAGGAAAGATACGAGCATCCCTATGTTCCGTCTGAAAGCGATAACATGTTCTTGGCTACACCACAGTACCACGAAGAAGACGAGTACAAAGTTAAATCGACCAATAACGTTAAGATTATGAATGTATCAATTGTAATACTCATATTGCTTTTATTGTTGGCGGTTTTGGCGCTTGTTTACCTCGTTATATTGCGACCTATGTCGATGGGCATTTCAACAGCCGATTATTTAAAAGAAATTTTTGGGGTTGCAAGCGGCAACACCTTAGTTTAAAGGAGATTTATTATGCCTTTTTTAAGCACAACAATTGGTAAAATAATTATAACGTTTCTATGGTCTATGGTTCCTGTTATAGAGCTTCGCGGCGCAATACCGATAGGCGTTGGTCAAGGACTTCCATATTGGTTGGCGGTCACCGTTTCTATCTTGGGAAACCTTGTTCCCGTACCGTTTATTATTTTGTTTATTAGAAAAATTTTTGAGCTTATGCGTAAATGGTGGCCAAAGCTTGATGGACTTGTATCAAAACTCGAAAAACGAGCCGAACAAAAATCCGACGTAGTTCAAAAATACGCTTTTTGGGGACTTTTCGTTTTGGTGGCAATTCCACTACCAGGTACAGGCGCTTGGACAGGCGCTTTAGTTGCCGCAATGCTTGATATGCGACTTCGCCGCGCATTCCCCGCAATAGCACTTGGTGTCTTGGGCGCCGCCGCAATTGTCACATTTGTTACCTTTGGCGCAGATAAATTGTTTTTTTAAACTTAATATCACACATTAAAAAGTCTTTAGGAATTTTCCTAAAGACTTTTTGTTTGCATTATATTGGTTTTATAGTCATAAAATATATTAAAAATATACATAAGGGTGATATTATGCGCGAAAAAACGCCACAGGATTATGCTAACGAGCTTTTAAAAATGTATCGCGAGAATGCAAGCGCCATAGCCGAGGTACCGCAAGAGGCAATACCGACTCAAAGACTACAACCTACAGTTTCTGCCCCCGTTTTTGAAGACGGAACAGGCGGTCTACAGGTAAACGCAACCACACTCAGTCGACTTTATCCTGTAAAAAATGCGCTTGTAACGGTTTTTACGGGTGAACCCCAAAATATGACGGTTATCGAAACGGCCATCACCGACGAAAGCGGTAAAAGCGGTGTGTTCAACCTTAAAACACCACCACAAGCCGACTCGCAACAGGCCGAAAACGGCGGTGTGCCGCCATACGCGAGTTATAACATTTCAGTGCGAAGCGACGGATACGTTGAGCAAATTGCTATGAATGTTCCTGTTTTTTCGGGTGTGATTTCGGTGCAGGGCGTTGACCTTTTACCCATAACCGCCGCAGGAAATAATACGCGACCTCAAATAATTCAAGAGGGCAATCAATACAATTTGTAGAAAGGGGTGATTTGTATGCCCGAAGTATTAACCCCCGTAATTCCCGAGAACATAACCGTGCATCTTGGCGCGCCCGACGCGGCGGCGCAAAATGTTACGGTAAATTTTGTTGACTACATAAAAAATGTCGCATCAAGCGAAATTTATCCCACTTGGCCTGAGGATGCATTGCGCGCCAATATCTATTCAATAATCAGCTTTGCCCTCAACCGAATATACACCGAGTGGTATCCATCGCGAAACTACAACTTTGATATTACCAACTCCACCGCCTTTGACCAAGCGTTTGTGCCAAACCGAGAAATATTTGAAAACATAAGCGTTATTGTTGATGACATTTTCAACGACTATGTAGTGCGTCAGGGTGAGGTGCAGCCGCTTTTTACCCAGTTTTGCAACGGAACAACCTCGCGTTGCGAGGGGCTTTCACAATGGGGTACGGTTGACCTTGCGCGAGCAGGTCTTACCCCGTACGAGATTTTACAAAATTATTATGGTCAGGATATTGGAATTGTCGAAAACGCGCCCGTTGCCGACATCGAAAGCTCGTACCCAGGTGTGCCGCTTCGTGTGGGTGATTCGGGGAACAATGTAAAGGTTATTCAAACCGAGCTTAACCGTATTGCGCAAAACTACCCTGCAATCCCAAAAATCGCCGAGGAAAACGGTATTTTTGGTGTTGATACCGAGGCGGCAGTTCGCAAGTTTCAGGAAATTTTCGGTCTTACCCAAACGGGCGAGGTCGATAAGCCAACATGGTACAGCATAAAACGTTATTATGTAGGAGTAAAAGGACTTTCGGAGCTGGTAAGCGAAGGTGTAAGTATTAGCGAAGCGCAGGTGCCTTTTTCTACCCAACTACGCGAGGGCTCACAAGGAATTGGTGTAAAAACAGTTCAGTACTATCTTAATATATTGGCATACTTTAATTCCGCTCTAACAGCGCCGCCGCTCGACAGTGTTTACGGTCCATCCACCACAAACGCCGTGCGTGTTTTTCAGCAATATTATGGACTTCCCGTAACAGGAGTTGTGAATGCGGCGACATGGAATGTGCTTAACCGAATTTACTCCGAAACGGTTGAATTTTTGCCCGCGGGCTACTCGGGTGACTTTGCTAAGCTGTATCCTGGCTATCTTTTAACCGAGGGAATGAGCGGTGAAAATGTGCGTGATTTGCAGACATATTTATCCCTCATCGGTCAAAACCTTGACGCAATTCCCGTGATACCCGTTACCGGTTATTTCGGTCCTCAAACCCGTGAAGCAGTAATCGCTTTTCAAAATGCATTCGGCATAAATCCAACAGGTGCTGTAGGCGCTGTAACGTGGAACACAATTGCACAGCAATATGACTTTTTAATCAATCAGAATTCATAAATTTCAATTTGCCGCAAAAGATAATACAAAAAGCCTTGGGGGGATTGTATTGTCTGGCAATGTAACCGATTACCAAAACATAAATTTAAGTGGTAATATAGATAAAGATATTGCGCTTTTTAAAAGCATTTTTAACCGAGATGCCGCACTACGAACACGCGAGGTTTTGATTGGAAGACGGGTGAGATGCTGTCTTGTTTATATAGACGGTATGGTAAATTCAGTCGGGCAGGGCGAAACGGTGGTAGAGGCGTTGGTCGAAAGCACTGTTTCGCAAAACCAAGTGGTTAGTTGCGACTATATTGCAAAAAACATTTTATTTGCAAACGAAGTTACCGAAACTGAAAAGTTGCCTGATATGCTTCGCGCCATTCTTTACGGCGATACGCTGCTTATCGCCGACGGAAATAAAACTGCCCTTACGATCAACACAAAGGGTTGGCGCACCCGCGGTATAAAAGAGCCGGACTCCGAGCGGGTACTGCAAGGACCCCGTGAGGGCTTTGACGAGGCGGCAATGTTCAACCTTGCTATGATACGGAGAAAGCTGTTAACCCCCGATCTTTGTATTGAGCTGACTCGAATAGGCAGACGGAGTGATACCCCTGTTTTTATTTGCTATATGGCTTCCCTTGCAAATCCTGACACCGTAAAGGAATTAAAACGCCGACTCAAAAAAATAAATATTGACGGAATACTCGACAGCAACTATATAGCCGAAAACATACGCGACAACCGCCATAGCCTTTTAAAAACAACAGGTGCTACCGAGCGCCCCGACGTTGTGGCGGCGCGTCTTCTTGAGGGAAGAATTGCGCTGGTTGTTGACGGTACTCCCGTTGTGCTGACCTTGCCTTACCTGTTTTCCGAAAATTTTCAGTCGGACGAGGATTATTATATAAATTTTTTGTTGGCATCCCTTGCTCGAATACTGCGGTGGTTTTGCTTTTTTGTAACCGTCAGCGTACCTGGTGTTTTTGTGGCGCTTGTCACCCACCACTTTGACCTGTTACCGACCCACTTTGCGCTAACTGTGTCAAGGCTTCGCTCGGGTGTGCCGATTTCAAGCGCTGTAGAATGCCTAAGTCTTATTTTAGCCTTTGAAATTTTAAAGGAAGCGGGACTTCGTATGCCACAAAATCTTGGTCATGCGCTTAGTGTTGTAGGCGGTTTAGTGGTAGGACAAGCTGCTGTTGAAGCAGGAATTATAAGCGCGCCTATGTTAATAGCGGTATCCTTTAGTGCCATAGCGGGACTTATGGTGCCACGGCTTATGGGGGCGGTGTTTTACTGGCGACTGTTTATTGTTGTGCTGTGTTCTGTTTTTGGTCTGTACGGTTATTTTGTCGCGGCATCGGTTTTTGCCGCGCGTATTTTCAGCATAAAATCCTTTGGCACGGATTACACCGAATCTTTTGCAAATCCCAATTTCCAAACACTAAAAGACACCTTTTTCCGCGTGTCTTGGCGCAGTATGAAAACCCGACCTCTTTTTAATAAAAACAAAATTAGAAGAGGTGACACAAAATGAAAAGATTTGTGATTTTGCTTTGTGTTTTCTCAATTTTACTGCTAACAGGTTGCGGCTACCGAGAGATAGACCGAGGGTATTTGGTTACCGCAATGGGCTTTACCGAGGAAAACCAAAACACAAAAATTTATATTGAAGCAATATCCTCGCCCGATGTCTCGGACACCCCACCGGAGCGTGTTGTTTTAAAAGCCACGGGAATTGATTTAGAAAATGCTTTCGAGAATTTAAAACACTCCCTTGTAAAACCGCTGTATTTTGAACAAATGGGCGCTGTGGTTGTAAGTGACCCCTTAAACGATAAAACAATTTCTTTTTTGAAAAACATACCAAACATTAATTATGGTATCTTCGTTGTAAGCACTGATGATATAAATGCGCTTTTCGAGGCGCAAACTCCAAGTGGTGTTTTGGGTTACGATATTGTAGGGCTTGTAAAAACAAATACGAAAAACCTCAACCAGTTTTATCAAATAAATCGAAAAGATTTCTTGCTTCCTAGGGTAAATTTTACTGATGATAGGTTAATTCTTAGCGGCGAGGAGGACAAGACATGACGAAAAATTATTCACCCCATATTTTTGCATTTTGCGCGTTGTTTATACTCGGAAACGCCGTTATTACACCCACAATTTATAATTTAAGTTTTATTTCGATTTTCATTTCAGTTTTTGTAGTGTCGGTTTTGTTATTGCTTTTAGGATTAATACTAAAAGCATCAAAAAATCATAAAGTATTATTTTTTACTATTTCATCTTTGATTTGCGCGGTTGCGATTTACGGTGCTGTAACCACTTTCGCGGATTATATTTTGTTTTTAAAATCGGCGCAAATGCCAAGAACAAATATATATTTACTGTCAACAACATTGCTTGGTGTTATAGTATTTTTTTGCACGTGCAGTATTTCCGCGGTTTATAAATACAGCCTTTTTACAGCCATAATTTGCGCCTTTATTATTATAATTTGCGCCCTTGGCGGAATTGAAAGCTTTAATTTTACAGCAATTAAACCACAAAATACAAATATCCCACACTGTATAAAAAGTTTTTTACCCATTGCTGTTTTACCGCTATTCGCGCAATTTAAAAGTCAAAAATTAAAGCCTATTTTTTACGGTGCGGTAACGGGATTTTTGGCGTTAATCGTTTGTTTTTTTCAATCATATTTGACCTTGGGTGAAACACAAGGTATAAATTACCCTTATCTAAAAGCGGTTAGCGTTATTTCGTCGGGTAGCTTGTTTACGCGGCTTGACGGACTTGTGTATTTTTTGTTTTTTGTAACCACGCTTGTAAAGTCGGTTGTATGTGTAAAAACGGTTGTCATAACTATTAAAAACTTTAGACAATGAATAACACCCCAAACAAAATTTGGGGTGTTATTTATTAACTGTTAAATCTATTATTCTATCCTTGAACCTAAAAACTTTGCCGCTACCTCGGCAAGTTTAATATCAATGTCGGTAATTGTGTCGTATCCGTTGTTTTCGACCAAAACCACACTACCCGTTATATCCCCCGCCGAAATTATAGGCGCCGCAATGCATATTTGACGCTCGCAGCCCTCAAGCGCATAGACACGGGTCTTTTCATCCTTTAGATATATTTGTCGTTCCTCAACAATTTTTTCAAACTCGGCGGTAACCGATTTTTCGATAAACTCTCTTTTGGGAGCGCCGCCTACAGCGACACAATGGTCACGGTCACAAATGATGACCGCCAGTCGCGTAGCCTCGGCAAGAGCCGACGCATAATCGGCCGAAAAGGCGGTCATCTCACCCATGGGTGAATACTTTTTAAAAATAACTTCACCCTCTTTGTTGGTGAATATTTCCAGCGGATCTCCCTCACGGATTCGCATTGTCCTACGAATCTCTTTCGGTATAACCACACGACCAAGGTCGTCTATACGGCGTACAATACCTGTTGCTTTCATATATAAATCTCCTTTAATATCAAATCGTGATGTTAGTATTTGTAACTCGTGGGAATTTATACTGCTTGAATTTACTTTTGAAATGAGATATGTTATAATATAAAAAATATTTTTTCGTTTTATGGAGGGCATATATGGTTGATACGATTTTAGTACCCTTAATTCCTGTGGCTGTTGGTGCGGGATTAACATTATTTTCTTCGTTAATTTTGAATAGAAAAAAATATATTTCTTCTCTTGATGAGGAATTAGCTAAAGAGAGAATAGCAGCCTATAAAGCAATTTATAAACTAATTAGTCAATTAAATCATTATATGGGACCTAATCAAGCTGAATCAATTCCAAAAGAATGTTTTTTGGGATATATTTCTACTAAGGATGATGAATATCTTTCCAGATTCAATTTTCCAAGTGTTTTCTTTAATTTTCATACATTTCACAACTACAAAAGTGAGTTTTCTGTAGTGTTAAATGATAAAAGGATTTTTTTAAATCAAGAGCTTGTAAATAAGTTGTCATTTTTGGATAGTTACTTAAGTGAAATTTGGCGGTTAGCTCACGGAAAAAACGATGAATATTTGCATATGGTTGGTTTTGTGCTCGCAAACGAAATTGCAAAAATGCTTAGAGGACTAGAATACGAAATACAAACTTTTTTCAACAATCAAAAGTGCCGAAAAGTAAAAAATGATTTTAGCAATACATACAAGTATGAATTCAATAACAGAAAACAAACAGATTTGTACAATTTGTTTTTAAAAGACGATAGCGTCAATCGGTTCGGGGAATTCGCATTATGTTATAGTTGCGAAAAAAACAAAGATTGTCCGTTAAACAAATTTGAAAGTATAGAGAGCGAAGCACAAACATAACTTTTGACAGCATGTGCTATAGCAACATAAAGGCGGTGAGTTTATGAAAAAATTTTGGGGCTATGTATCCAATAATGAGTTTTCTGTCGGTTGTACAGGACAAACTGTTTTTTTATACGATAAAGATGGTAATGAGTTAGGTAAATTCAAAGATATAACTTACGGTTATACGCCTATGATTTCGCCTGACGGAACACTATTTGTTGTTAAATCTACAGAAGGCAGACTTGCGGTATATTCTCTTGAAACCTTGTCTTTAATTAAAAAGTTTCGTTTTTCAAAGGTTGACGGAGCACAAGATGACGGATTTTGCTTTTCACCCGATGGAAAGTTTTTTATAAACATCGAACGTCAAAAAGATGATTTGCATTCTGCGATTTCGGTTTATAACACCTTTGATTTTTCGCTTGCCAACCAAATTCTGTTAGGCGAAGATATGATGTTAGACCATATAGAATTTGATAAAGCTACAAATAAATACTATGTTTTGGGATTTATGCGTGATTCGAATCGTGTTATTAATCACGGTTTTGTTGCTGAGTTTGAAGATAATCAAATCAAGAATATTACTGCTATTTCTGAAAACGAGTATGATTTTTATCGTTCATATAAACATTTGGAAATTATGGGATTTTCGGAAAAGGCATACCAATGGTCATCTATGGATTGTGAACTCGATAAATTAAAATCCATGAATTATACACTGGCAGATTTGTATAAGCATTACAATAAATAAATTTCAAAAGCGAGGTGAATTTCACCTCGCTTTTGCTATGTATCGGTCAAAACTTGCTGCTTTTCGTCAAAAATTTATCTTCAAAAATCTCTCACAAACCCGGTATTTATGCGGCTTTAAGTGACTTTTGTGTTATTATAACACGAGCCTCTATTCTTCTCACAATACCAGTTGCTTTCATATATAAATCTCCTCTTTTACAATTTTAATGTGATATTAGTATCACACTTTTTGTAAAAATTATGAGTAGATTTTCCAATTGTTTTTTAAATTTTCAAATTGATATATGAAAGGGCGACGACAGATTTGTCATCGCCCTTTCATTTGTATATTATTTATTTGTTGCCTGTCTTTTTTGTTTGAATTCATTAATGGTAATCCATAAGATACCTGCGCCGCTTACTAACAGAAGAACAAACCACAACCAAGGGTTGCTAGTATCTCCGGTTACGGGTGAAATAATCGGTTTTTTGTCCTCGTCCAACACTTGAACAGCGAATTGCCAATCTATGTTTTTTTCTACATAAGAAATTTCATTTCCGATAGATGTTGGAACTGTTAAAACCACCGAAAGATCTATTTCTCCATCCTTAGAAACAGTTCCTAACAATACGTATTCATCAAGACCGTTTGTCGCATCTGCTGAACCATGAGAAATAATATTTTCACCAGAATATACTGTTAGTGTTA
>JAZUNP010000030.1:0-1576 GCA_045604215.1 Acutalibacteraceae bacterium | reverse complement strand
ACTCAATACGATCGTGAACCTAAATTTGGTGATACAATATATAATAATTTAAATAATATGAAAACAAATGTATATGCGAAAATGACAAAAAAAGCTAACATCATACATGGATGTGGCTCTGTGCGTTTGAGTAATGATGGCATTAAAAAAAGTGGTGCAGACAATCAACAAATAGAATTATTAGAGCAAAACACAGCTAAATTAGATAATTTGGTAAAATCATTTACTGGTGTTTCAATGGATTCAAGCCGGGAAATTCAACAACAAAGCATCTCGAATACTTGTGCAGAAAAATCAGCTTTTGAAGATTTATTGGAACAAACAGCAAAAAACATTGGGTCAAAAGGAACCAAAAGAATTGTAGGCGGAGTAGTTGGTATAGTAGCAGCAGTAGGGTTGGGAGCAGTCTCAGTTGCATTCTTCTTGGATGATCTAGTATTTGGAGCACAGATAGCTGCAGCAATAGGCAAAGCAACAGCTAAAGTAGTAGAATACGAGCAGATCAAAGTCGAGTTAAGAGGACTTGTAGGGCAAACATATTCTAGCGGAATAGTAAACTGCAACCATATAGGTAGCGTAATAGCAAAAGAAAGCAATTGCGGTGGCATAACTGGCAATCTAAAAACAAATGCAAATGGTAATGCAATGGTAACGTCCTGCATGCATAGCGGTTATGTTTCGGCCGAAGATAGTACAACCAGTGGTGCAATAGTAGGTTATTGCGAAGACGGTAGAGATAAAATAATACTTAAAGACAGCTATTATAACTCAGGTGCTTGCGGAGACGCAAAAGGAGCAATAGGTAGTGCAAGTGAGTGTTTTGTTTCAGCTCAAGATAATTTTTGCGGTAAGCCTTTGGGTATGAACGAGATGACAGGTTCTGATGCAGCAGAAAATATGCCCGATGCAAAAGTTATGACGTTAAAAACCAATGCAAAAGGTGAAAAAGAGGTTGTACCAACCGATGAAAATGCATTTATATCACCACCAGCTGAAAAAGACGCAGACGGTAGGTTGTACTATCCAAGCCTGGCATCCTGCGTAGAAGATCCAACTAACCCAGACGAATTCATTGCAGACTATTCAATAAACGCAATTTTAATAGAAACAGCGGAGGATTTCAGAGATTTAAGCACTGGTTTCTATCCGTTAAACGCGCACTTTGTCTTAATGAACGACATTGACTTAACTGGCATGGAAATAGCACCAATAGGCAGCGTAGAGACACCATTTACCGGAAATTTCGACGGTAATGGCCATAAGATAACCGGGTTAGAGTTGGACAGCAAATCGCAAGACTGCGTAGGACTATTTGGTTATGTGGAAAACGGAAAAGTATGCAACGTCGGCGTAGAAGGAACGGTAAAAGGGCATGACAAAGTAGGCGGCATAGTCGGTTGGGCAAGCTGCGAGACGGTAGTAGAAAGTTGCTCATTCGAAGGCCAACTTGAAGGGAATAACAATGTAGGTGGCTTGGTAGGTTACAGCGGTATCGAAGAAAAGGTATTTAGCAGCAACGATGCTAAACAAGCCAAAAAAGGTACAGTAAAAATTCTAAACAGCTGTTGTGTAGCAC
>JAZUNP010000029.1:0-5759 GCA_045604215.1 Acutalibacteraceae bacterium | reverse complement strand
TGTTACGCCATTAAGCCAAAACCGCGTAAAACCGGAAAAGTCGCAGTTATTGAATCTAAAATTATCATCGGTGCCGTTCGCATATATGCATGATGCTACGTTTCCGGCTTCGCCGATGGCGCGTACATTATTAAATATGTTGCCGCTTTCAAGGTTTATCGCATATGTCCGGTCGTGGTATGTATCGCCGGTGGCGTCAACGACGCCGTTATTGAATACCGCTTGTTTTCCGCGGGCTTGAATGTATTTGCAATAAAAATCACTGATCGTTATATTTTCGCCGTAATAATCACTATTTGAATAAGCGCCGCTGCGCAGCATATGGCATACTATATTTCTATAATGAACGTTTTTCATCGCGCCCATTTTCGGCGCTATGCTGACCATTGAACCGGGGGCGAAGATATTCGAAACAAATACATTTTCAAGTTTCGTTGCGTCAGATCCCGAAACATAATTTTCGGTCTGTATACAATAACGCCCGTAATCGGTCCATATACGGTCAACTATGATGTTCTTTCGGTCAACACGTTCATAATTGACGCCCGTCTGAACCTCGCCCACGCAGTTAATGCAGCTGACGGATAGCGCGCCGGTCATTGCGCCCGTGTGCGGTATCGGGTGCGTGTTAGTTTTATGGTTTATTTTTACATTCGATATAATAACATTATCGCCGCCCGTAGTGATACCAACACCAAAACCCGCGTTTGTTTCGTCGTAATAAATAACCGAAGTCGGACCCGCGCCGATGAGCATTGAACCGGCGGGAAGTGCTATTGTATTTTTAATTAAATAGGTCTTTCCGGCGGGGATGAACAAGATCTTTATATCACCGTCGCGCATGGCTTTACATGCTGCATCAAATGCAGATGTGCAATCTGTCGTACCATCGCCCACGCCGTCGAAGTCTTCCGGGATATAAAAGTTATTGTAGCGTTCGAATAATGTTTCGTTGATGATCTCCGCTAAAGTACCATTATCATATAATTCATCAATCTTATCTGCGACATAATCGGACAGATCGCCGTTAATAGCATTAACGCCATGGACTAACTCGTTAATTTTAAATGTGATAGCTTGCAGCATTTCATAAGTTGTCATAGCGTCAAAATCATATTCCGTAAACGGAAACGCGGTTACTGCGCTATAAAATAATGGTAATATCGGTTTATATATTTTTCTTTTCATTTTTTATATCACCTCTTTTAAAAAAGTTGATAGAACAGATCTTCGCAGTCGTTGAAGATCCGTGTATATATTTTAAAAGCGTTTGCGTTAAAAGTCTGCAAAAGCTGCGTTTTGGAATCAATACCCGCTTTGTATGTTTCCTTGTATCTGCGGGTGCCGTTATCTTCTTCTGTCAGCTCGCCGGATCCGCTCGAAGTGTTAGTACCCTGGTTGTATTGATACTCGGTCATATAGTCGCCGTTCTGTATATCTGCTAAACGGTTCTGCGGTGTATCGGAAAAGCGGTTATCGGTCGTTGTGTCGCTCGTTCCTTCGGTTACGGTGTTCTGTTCGCGGGCGTTCTTGGTTTCTTCCTCGTATTCGCGGGTATAGTCGCCGCCCGACAGAAGATCGTATTTTTCGCCCAATGCATCAAATAACAGATTGTACGCGGGCATGATCTCGTTAAACCGGGCGTCAAGCGCGATCTCGAAAGCTGAATAGGTTTCGAAACCTATACGGCGCATAAGGAACCGTTTAATAAATGTTTCTTCCAATATTTTTTTATCGGCATACACCGAAAGTGGGTATTCAAAATCAAATATAAAGCTGCGCCCCGCTTCGGGCAGCTTACGGCTCGGAATGTGTGCGGGATCATATAAGGCTACGCCGCCGTTAACTTTACTGTCTATCAGCTTATATAATGTCGGCGGTTCATCGAGCGGTAAACGGTCGTATATGGTCATGCCGCCGAAGATCATATAATCGTTAAATGGTCTGTTCATCGTCGTTTACCTCGCTTTCGTCTGTAAAAATATCGCCGTCGAAATTGTCGGTTCCCGGTTCGGTATCAAAATACCGTACTGATGCGATGCCGTCGATATACCCGCCAAACTTATTATTTATTTCGTCAATCGCCATAGCGCGCGTTAAATACCGGCTATATCGTGATGCGATCGCGCCCGCCTGGAGCGCATTTACTTCGTCGCGAATGAGCCGTTCGCGCTTGCTTTCGGTTATGTTGCCGATACCGATATAACGACAAAATTCATTCCATATCTTATCGGCGTGAACGTCTACTTTATCGGCGACGAATGGCGCCGGTGCTAATACGGTTTGAATGTCTGAAAAGTCAAAATCTTTCGACGTGAAAAAAGCATCTTCGTTAGTGTCGATCTGCTTAAACATGTTCTTCATTGTTATTTCGCTGCCGGTAGTACACTTAAATATACGCGGTGTTTTCTGCTGATTTATATTAATATCGCTCGTTCGCATTGTGTCGGACATACGCGAAGCAAAAAGCTGAACCGTCGGGTATATGCTCAACCGCAAAGTATTATCGTACATAATGACGTACTCATCCGGGGTCAGAACCTTTGACCGGTAATTTGTCGATGCTGCGAAACATTGGATTTTATACGGTCGTCCATAAATATCTTTTCTGCCGCGTATTTCATAAGGCAGCGCAATAAGACCCATTACGGGATCAATAAAGAACGCAATGGATCCGTTATAAAAAAGTTTTTCATTAACAAATGGTAAAAATATATTATCCGCGGGAATGTCTAAAATAAAAACATTCTCCGCGATAGATACCATCTGATTCAGAACGGATATATACGTTTTTGCATTATTTATTTTGTACGGCGTAATCTGTCGCATTTTTTAAACCTTCTTTCGGCGGGGCAATGCGCCCCGCCTTTATTTTTTAAACTGTAACTGTCGCGGTGCCGGAAACTGTACTATCATAGATTGACGTTGCAGTTACAGTAATATCGCTGCCGCTATAATCTGCGGGTACTGTCAGCAGACCGCTTGCGCTGATAGTCACGCCGGCAGCCGCTGCGGTATCATCAACGGACCAAAGGACAGCTTTATTTGCAAAGCCGGTCGCGGTGACCGCCGCGCTAAACTGCAAGGTCTGACCGGGTGTAACTGTTGCGGTAGACGGTGAAATTGTAACCGCAGTCACGCCGGGTTCTATGCTTTCGAATACTGTTGCGTTCTCAAACGGCGAAGTGCTAAATACTTTCCAAACATGCATGAAGTGATGGTTTTCAAGCGTAGTTGGATTATAAAACTCTGTGTACTTCTCGCCGCTTGCGTTGTCAAGTGCATAAGTATAGTTCATGAACCATTCGCGGGAGATAAGAACCGCGGGAACCGCGTCAAGTGCTGCGGCTTCGGTTTCTGTCAGCGGAATAAATGCGCTGCCTAAAACTTCAACAAGTCTTGATTCGTCAAGGTTGCCGAAACCGTCTACAAGAACAAGACGGGCGCGCATGTCTGCCTCATCTCTGAAATAAGATGTTGCCATTACGTCGGTTGAAAAATCAGCTTCAAAATCAGTATTTACTATAAGAATCTGATTATCGAATTTTGTTGCACGACGTACGCCGGCGGGGTTATAGTTAGGCGATCTGAATGTAAACTTATTAGATACAGATTTCATAGCACTAACGCGCTGCCTTGGTGTCAAATTAGCGTAACCGCTGATATATGACGGGGTAACGGTGCCATCAAGAAGACGCCTTGCAAGCATGTACTTGTTAACCTGGTATTTATCATATACATAACTCTCAAAAAGCATCGAAAGTGCTTCATCAATGAAATCGAAAAGTCCGCCTTCGCTTTCGAATGCCATTCGCAGCTGATTATCAGATGTTGTAACGGCGTAAAACTTCTGAAAGTTCAGTTCGTGAATGTAATTGAAAACGTTGGGTACTTCGGTTTCAAGGAATTTTGTTTTGTTGCCAAACTCGGCGTTGTAATCGTAAACGTTTACAAGATCTACGATGATCTCTCGGATCTGCTGACCATAACGCAACATTCCGCGCTCGGTGAAATTCCAGGGATCATCCCAACCGTTACGTTTAATAACAGTCAGACCAATAAGATTGATAGTATTGATGAATGCGTTTCTGTAACGCTGATTATCAATAATCAGTTTTCCGATCTCTTTAATGCTTTCGCCCTGCTTCGGCAAGTCGATTTCTGCCGCAAGTTCGGGCGTTGTATTGATAATGTATGAAAGCAATTCGGCATTAGATGTTGCTTTCAGGATGTCTTTACTTTTTGCCATTTTATTTATTCACCTTCCTTTTTTAAATTTCTTTGATGTCGATAATTTTTTCTTCGTCTTCGTCGGTTTCTTCGTCTTCGTCCTTCGGATCATCGGAAGACATGAAACGCTTTTTATAGCTTTCGCGGATTTCTTCGTATTTCTCGCGGTATTCGTCGCGTTCTCTTACTACTTCGTCATAATCTGCGTGGATGTCCTCGCCCGGGTCCAGATCGGTTACGTCTTCCATCAGATTAATTTTAACTTCTTCGTCAATGGCGTAACTGTCGATCTTATTAATAAGTTCATCTTTTGTCAATTTATTTCACCTTCTTTCTTTTATTAGATATTCAGCCGCGATATTGACCGCGGCTGAATAATAAAATTTACTGTGCTTTTTCAAATTCTTCAAGAATTTTCGCGGTTATGTCCTCGCGAAGTCTGTTATCAACGACCCAAACGACATTATAATATTTGTCGTCTTTGCCTTTGCGTTCGGGAAGTGATACAAACTTTCCGTTTTTGCCGTTCATTATCTTGCAATCGTTGATAATAACGGCGCCGTCCAATGTGACGGATGCTGAGCCTAAGAAGTTTCCGGCATTTGCCACCTTGCGAATTGCTACGTTTGTTACGATCATTTTAATTGTCCTCGCTTTCTATATTAATGTTAACTGATCGCTTACATTATATTATTAGCATATATTAACTTGAATGTCAATATATGTTCATTTATTTGGTTTGATAATATTTGTCGTAGATCATTTTAATATATGGGTACAAATCTTCGTCTATCATAGCAAAATTTTTTTCAATATATGCGTTTAAATCTCCAAAATCGTTTTCTTTTACACCATATTTTGACGGGTCAGAAATTAAATCTAAAATCTCGTTGTACCAACCATCGGTAGTAACACCGCCGCGCATGCCCGCTTCTATTAATCCGCTTGTTTCTTCCGGGGTTAATTCGATGCCGTAACGTTCAAGCATAAATTCCATTTGTTCGGCATATCGTTCTTTTACGCCGGTTACTGTACTTTGTTTCTCTCGCAAAAATTCTTCGGTCGTTTTTATCATCCTCATTAATTCGGAACGGCTGCGCTCGCCCGGCTTCGGGATCCGCAGACGATTAGCGAAAGTTATATTTGCTTCGCCGCCGCGTTTAGTCGTCTGCATGCGTTCGATGAAATTTTCAGCCGTATACATAGTTAGTTTAGTTTTATCTGCGTATCGTTCAAGCGAAGTTAAACGGCTATTTGCCGTTCGTGCGATCCTGGTATAATATGTGAGCATATCAGTATAATGCATGCTTGTTATATCTTCCGGGCGTCCATACCTGGATTGAATCTGTGAAAGTGTTAAAGGTTTAATTAGTTTCCGCGCCATGATCTTCACCCCCAAAAATATATTATAATTATAGCGGAGAATGGTTAATAATGCAAGCCTGGATATGTTGTTTTGTGTTGGCAGATGTTCTGCTGGTTGGTATATTTGGTATTGGCAGAAAAATAGGAAGTGAATATTTTTTGCT
>JAZUNP010000028.1:0-18418 GCA_045604215.1 Acutalibacteraceae bacterium | reverse complement strand
TTCATTGATGAATTAAAGAAATACATAGATTACTACAACAACGAAAGAATTTCCTTAAAACTAAAAGGAATGAGCCCAGTACAATACCGAACTCATTCACTTGCAATTTAATATTTAATTTTGTCTAAACTTTGGGGTTCAATTCATTTTCGGGGATTTTTTCTATTGGTTTACTTGACTGCAAAAGAGGTTTGTACTATAATTATCTCAAATTAAAGAGAATTCATCAAATGGGAGGATGAAAATATGATTAAAAAGTATTTAAACCGTCTTTTTATTGACGGACTGTCAGGTATGGCGTCTGGCCTTTTTGCAACGCTTATTATCGGTACAATCATTTCACAGGTTGGTGCCATAATCGGCGGCACGGTAGGCAGTTATCTTATCGCAGTGGGCGGCTTTGCCAAAACAATAACAGGCGCAGGCATTGGCATAGGCGTGGCCTGCAAGCTAAAGTCATCGCCACTTGTTACTGTGTCGGCTGCTGTGGCAGGTCTTGTGGGCGCATTTCCAAATGTTGCTACCGAAAGTTTTGTTATGGGTAGACCGGGCGAACCGCTCGGCGCATTCGTTGCGGCTTATATTGCAATAGAAATAGGCGGTCTTGTATCGGGTAAAACAAAGGTAGATATTATTGTAACTCCGCTAGTATCAATACTTACAGGTAGTGTGGCAGGCTTTGTTATAGGTCCGCCAGTATCACGCTTTATGTCTTGGATTGGCTCCATCATAAACTTTGGTGTAGAGCAACAACCAATTATTTGTGGAATTATTGTATCGGTTGTTATGGGTATATGCTTAACTTTACCAATATCTTCAGCGGCAATCGGTGTATCACTCAAGCTTTCGGGTCTTGCGGCGGGCGCCGCTGTTGTGGGCTGCTGCTGCAATATGGTTGGTTTTGCCGTAGCATCATATCGGGAAAATAAGGTTTCGGGTCTTATTTCACAGGGTATTGGCACCTCAATGCTTCAAATGCCCAACATTGTACGCAAACCGATAATTTGGCTTCCTGCTATTTTTGCAAGCGCAATTTTAGGCCCTGTTTCTACGGCGTTTTTAAAAATGGTAAGCACCCCCACAGGTTCAGGTATGGGTACCGCAGGTCTTGTCGGTCCGTTTGAAACCTATACCGAGATGGTAGCTAATGGTTTTGAACCTGTGGTTGTTATTCTCGAGATTGTTGTTATGCATTTCATATTACCCGCTATTATTGCATTTGGTGTAAGTGAGGCAATGCGCAAACTCGGATGGATTAAAAAAGGCGATATGAGGCTTGATACATAATGACCAAAAAACAAAGAATTTTAATGGCGGTCGAAGAACTTGAAAAATTGTATCCCGATGCGATTTGTTCGTTAAATTATAGTGATGCTTTTCAGTTGCTTATTGCAACGCGTCTATCAGCTCAGTGTACCGATGCGCGTGTAAATATGGTAACGCCTGAGCTTTTTAAAAAATATCCCGATGCTGCCTCTATGGCAGAAGCGCCCATAGAGAGTGTAGAAGAGCTTATCAAAACCTGCGGTCTTTACAAAACCAAGGCGCGAGACCTTGTGGGTATCGGCAAAATGATAATGAGCGATTTTGATGGTGTAGTACCTGACACAATTGAACAGCTGACAAAACTACCGGGTGTTGGCAGAAAAACTGCAAACCTTGTGTGCGGTGATGTTTACGGAAAACCCGCCGTGGTTACCGACACGCATTTTATACGTCTTTGTAACCGTTTGGGGTTTGTAAAAACTATCAATCCTTTGCAGGTTGAAAATGCAATGAGGAAACTTCTGCCACCCGAAAAGTCAAATGATTTTTGTCACCGCAGTGTGCTTTTTGGTCGTGATATTTGTACAGCGCGTAAAACATATTGTGAGCGTTGTCCTATGTGTGACTTTTGTCCGTCAAATTCTTGTACTGCTTGCGCTTTGGATAAAAAATGACGAAAAGATTAAATATTACACTGACCGTACTATTGATAACAGCTCGGGTACCCTCCAGAATAAGTGTGAGATTACTCCAAAGGGTGAAAAACGCCATTTTCACTCTGTTGGCGGCTTTCAATATAAAAATGCAAGACGAAATCTACTGATTTCGTCTTGCTTTTCTTCTTACCCTGTTTATGTGTCGTTCGAAATTTCCGCTTTGTATAAATTCAGCAAGAATTAGCTGATTAAATAAAGGCACACTGCAGTTATAAAAACCAACTGTTTCTTGGTATAGCGGTATCATATTTTCGGGAATTATCATATATGCAATTCTTACCGAGGGGGACACTGTTTTTGAAAAGGTGTTAACATATATTACATTGTTGCCGTTTGATAGCGAAAAAACCGTTTCTTCCGCTTTTTTTAGCAGTGTGAATTCCGATTCGTAATCGTCTTCAACAATTATTTTGTCAGAGTTTTTTACCCAATCAACATACTCACGTTTTTTTGAAGCGCTGGCGCTAATGCGGCTAGGAAAACTGCGGTACGGAGTTATGTGCAAAACTGTTGCAGGTGTTTTTTTTAAATGTTCGCTTGATATACCGTCTTTTAAAAGAGGTAGAAACACAGTTTTTGCCCCATTTGCGCGATATACTTTTGAAATTTTGGGGTAAGAAGGATCCTCAAGTCCATATATTCGATTTTTACCAAGCATTTGCACAATAAGCCCGTACAGATATTCACTCCCCGCACCAATTATAATTTGGTCAGCACAAACATTTATTCCGCGACTGCGTTTTAAATAATTGAAAATTGCATCTTTGAGTTCATCGCAACCGCTACCAAAACTGGAGCTGAAAATATATTCACCGTATTGGCTTAAAACCTTTCGAACAGTTTTTGCATAAGTTGAAAATGCAAAATCATCATTGTGAACAAAAGAGTGCGTATGTGTGTCAACGGAGGTTGAAGTAATGGGGGACACAAATGTGCTGTCAGGATTGAAACATACAAAATATCCGCTTCTTTCACGCGAGTCGATATATCCCTCCTCGCAAAGCAGAAAATATGCGTGTTCAACCGTGATGACACTTATACCGATTTCTTCGGACAAAATGCGCTTTGACGGAAGTTTTGAGTTAAACGGATATACTCCGTTTACAATATCACTTTTAAGTTGATCATAAAGCTGTAAATATGCTTTTCCTTTAGTTTTATCAATAGTATATTTCATTTGGTCTTATAAAATTCTCCTATTTTGAATATTTTAATACTACCAAAATTATTATATACTCATAAAAAAGAAAATACAAGGAGTTTTTACATTATGCAAAAAAGAGTAGCAGCAATTCACGACATATCTTGCTTTGGTAAGTGTTCCCTTACCGTAGCACTTCCTATAATCTCGGCAGCGGGTATTGAGTGCGCGGGTATACCTACCGCGGTGCTTTCTACCCATACGGGCGGCTTTTCGGGTTACACATTCCGCGACCTTACCGATGATATTATGCCTGTGGCATCCCACTGGAAAAAAGAAGGGCTTACCTTTGATGCGGTTTATACGGGGTATCTCGGCTCAGTAGAGCAAATCGATCTTGTGTGTAAGGCGGTCGATACCTTCGGTAGTGATAAAACCTTGCTTATTGTTGATCCTGTTATGGCGGACCACGGCAAGCTTTACGCGGGCTTTGCCGAAAACTTTCCAAAAGAGATGGTGCGCCTTTGCGCAAGGGCGGATATAATCACACCAAACATTACCGAAGCGGCATTTATGACCGATATGCCTTATATGGAAGCGCCTCACAGCAAGGAATATATCGAGAGACTTCTTTCAGGTCTTCGCAAATTCGCAAACGGTAAAATCGTACTTACAGGCGTTTGCTTTAAGATAGGCGAAATTGGCTCAGCTTGTTTAGAAGGGGACAATTTAAAATACATTTTTACTCCTTATGTAGATGCTGCATATCACGGTACGGGTGATATATTTACAAGTACACTTACGTGTGGTATCTTAAAGGGCAAATCACTTGCTGAGTCAGCGCTAATAGCTGCTAAATTCACAGCGGGCTGTATTAAACTTACTAAAGAGCAGTACCCCGAGATGAAATATGGCGTAAACTTTGAGGCCGAGATACCGAATCTTTTAAAATTATTAGAGATAATATAAATATCATAAATTTGAAAACTCTCTCATATGATTAACTAAGTCCTTTTAAGGTGGTTATTGTATGAGAGAGTTTGCTGATGACAGAGCAGTTGTTTTGGGAGAATATATAATAGACACAGGCGCTACGGTTCGAGCCACCGCAAAGGTTTTTAAGATAAGCAAGTCAACTGTACATAAGGATGTTACCGAGCGACTTTACCATATTAACCGTGAACTCTACCGCAAGGTAGGGGCGGTATTGCAAAAAAATAAAAGCGAGCGCCATATACGCGGCGGACTTGCAACACAGCGCAAGTATAAGGGAACATAAAATCAAGGTCACTACTTTAATGGTAGTGACCTTGATTTTATGTTTTTGATTGTTTTTGTTTTAAAAATTCGGGAAGTTGCGCTAACACTATTGCCGCAAAGACGAGTATACAACCGATAATTTCGTTGGCATTCAGTATGTTGCCCGAAATTATCCATCCGCCAAGGGCTGCGAATACACTCTCAAGACTCATTGAAAGGGAAGCGACAGTGGGCTCGGCATACTTTTGACCAATAATTTGCAGTGTGTAAGCAATACCGCTTGACACGATGCCCATATATAAAATCTCGGGAATAACCGTTTTAATGCTGGCAAGACTTATTAAATCTAACTCAAAAATCAGGGACATTATGCCCGATACTATTCCGCTGAATACAAACTGAAATGCCGAAAGTCGTACACCGCCTATAGCGCCGCAAAATTTATCAACCACCATAATATGTATTGAAAAACCAATAGTACAAAAGAGCACCAATATATCGGCGAAATAAAACCCGTTTGCACCCTTGAATAAACAGAGCATATAAAATCCACCGACTGCTATAAGCACCGAAAGCCATATTACAAAAGAGGGCTTCTTTTTTGTGAATACCGACATTAACGGAACGATAATTACATAAAGCGCCGTAAGAAAACCTGAACGCGCCTCTACGGGTGCGCCGTCAGGGTAGGCGGCAATGCCAAACTGCTGAAAATTGGTTGATATTGCCAACATAATACCGCAGGCGGCACCGCCTGTAAACAGCAATTTTTTATTCATTGCTTTTGGAATTATGACATAATCCTTGTTTTTTATCGAGATAATTGCCATAAAACCGAACAAGAATGCCGCGCCTATAAAAGAGCGTAGACAGTTAAAGGTAAAGGGTGGTATTTTATCTGCGGCGCGGTTTTGCACAACAAAGGCAAGTCCCCACAAAAGCGCCACAAGGCAAAGGATTAAACTACCCTTTAGATTGCTTTTTTTATTCATTATTTAGCTTGTCCTTTCGCATCGTGAGGGAAATTCGTTTCTTTTGTGGCTCTACCGATAACACCCAAACGGTAACAATGTCGCCAACCTTTAGCACCTCGGACGGATGCATTATAAATCGGTTGGTAATTTGCGATATATGGACAAGACCGTCTTGATGAACGCCAATGTCTACAAACGCGCCAAAGTCGATAACGTTGCGCACAGTGCCTGTAAGCTCCATACCTACTTTCAAGTCTTCCATACTCATAACGTCCTCGCGAAGCATTGGCTTTGGCAATTCGTCGCGTGGGTCACGACCCGGTTTTTCAAGTTCCTTTGCAATATCCAAAAGGGTTGGAACACCAACACCTAATTCGCCCGCAGTGGCTTGTGTACCACGCGCTTCAATCTGTTCGGTAATGCCTTTTATTTTGTGGTCAATAATATCGTTTTCACTATAGCCGCAAAGCTTTAGGAGGCGGGTTGCAGCATCGTAGCTTTCGGGGTGAACGCTTGTGTTATCAAGCGCCTTTTTACCGCCTATTATACGCAAAAATCCTGCGCATTGTTGGAAGGCTTTAGGACCGAGTTTTGATACCTTTTTAAGTTGTGCGCGGTCGGTGAATACACCGTTTTCCTCGCGGTATGCTACAATATTTTTAGCAATTGCGCTGTTGATACCTGACACGCGTGAAAGCAACTGTACCGATGCTGTATTAAGGTCAACACCTACAGAGTTTACGCAGTATTCGACAACGCCATCAAGACTTGTTGCAAGTTCTTTTTCTGGCATATCGTGCTGATATTGACCGACACCTATTGCTTTTGGCTCGATTTTTACAAGCTCTGCAAGTGGGTCTTGCATACGGCGAGCAATGGATACAGCGCTACGGAGTGAAACATCAAATTGTGGAAATTCCTCTGCCGCAAGTTTGGAAGCGGAATACACACTCGCGCCCGCTTCGCTTACTACCATATAGTTAAGTCCGTCGTCAATTTCCTTTATAACCTCGGCGGCAAAGCATTCGGTTTCGTGACTTGCGGTACCGTTGCCTATGGCAAAGGTGCGAACATTATGCTTTTTAACAAGTGACTTTATAATTTTCTTTGCCTCGTCAATTTTGTTGTGAGGGGGAACAGGGTATATAACCCCTGTGTCAAGCAGCTTGCCTGTGCCGTCAACTACCGCTACTTTACAGCCAGTGCGGTAACCTGGGTCAAGACCAATAGTTACGGTGTCTTTTACAGGTGGCTGCATAAGTAATTGCTGTAGGTTTTGGGAGAATACTTTTATTGCATCAGCGTTTGCCTTTTCGGTGAGCGCATTTCGCATTTCGCGTTCAATTGACGGGAATATAAGACGGGTATATGCATCCTCTGCCGCCTCTTTTACAGCGGCTGTGCAGGGTGATCCCTCTTTTATATGGTCGCGACTGATTATAAACATTGCTTTGTCACGGTCAAAATCTACCGAAACGCGCAAGAATTCTTCCTTTTCACCGCGGTTTATTGCAAGCACGCGGTGGTTGGCTATTTTTGAAAGTGGCTCTTCAAATTCCTTATACATTTCGTAAACGTCAAGCTCATCGCCAGCCGCTTTTACCAAGAGTTTGCCATGCGCCATACAAACAAAGCGCATACGTTTTCTTATGTCGGCATCGTCGCTTATCATTTCGGCAATAATATCCTGTGCGCCCTTTAATGCGTCCGCGGCAGTTTCTACGCCAAGTTCTTCATTTATAAATTCCTTTGCGAGTTCGAGCGGCTCGGCACTGTCGGGATTTTGCGCATAGATTAAATCGGCAAGGGGTAATAGTCCCCTTTCCTTTGCTACTGATGCGCGAGTTTTACGCTTTTTCTTGTAAGGACGGTAAAGGTCTTCAAGCTCGGTGAGAGTTTGGGCGTTATCAATAGCAGCCGAGAGTTCTTCCGTTAGTGCACCTTGTTCTTCAATGGTAGCCTTGTATTTCTCGGCGGTTTCCTGCATATTGCGCAAATAGGCGAGTCTGTCGGAGAGTGTACGTAAAATTTGGTCGTCAAGACTGCCCGTTACTTCCTTGCGGTAACGGGCGATAAAAGGGACAGTGTTGCCCTCATCAAGCAATTTTACAGCCGCCTCGGTTTGCCATAATTTTAGATTTAATTCGTGTGTTAATTTCTCAAAAATGCTCATAATGTAATCTCCATATAATAATTTAACATATTATACCATAATTATTGTCTTTTAGTAAATAATAATATTGCATTTTTCTTGCAAAAATTGTATAATAAGTGTATATATGTGTAAATTCTTGGAGGATATTGATGCTACAGCTTAAAAACATTTCTTTTTCCGCTGACACGCAGGACGGCATAAAAGAAATTTTAAAGGATATTTCAATGGATATTACCGATGGCTTCTTGGCAATTACAGGTCCAAACGGTGGCGGTAAATCCACATTGGCAAAAATTATTGCAGGTATTATTAAGCCTACAAGCGGTAAAATTTTGCTTGACGGTGAGGACATAACAGATTTATCGATTACCGAGCGCGCAAAAAAAGGTATCAGCTTTGCTTTTCAGCAGCCTGTACGCTTTAAGGGCATCACCGTAAACGACCTTATTCGTTTGGCAGCGGGTAAGGAGATTACTATGTCACAGGCTTGTGATTATCTTTCACAGGTTGGTCTTTGCGCACGCGATTATATCAATCGCGAGGTTAACGCGTCCCTTTCGGGCGGCGAGCTTAAAAGAATTGAAATTGCCACCGTTTTGTCGCGAGGCACGAAGGTATCGCTTTTTGACGAGCCCGAGGCGGGTATAGACCTTTGGAGCTTTGGCAACCTTATAAACGTTTTTGAAAAAATGCACGAAACTCTGGGCGGTTCAATTATTATAATTTCACACCAGGAACGCATTTTAAATATTGCGGACAAGGTTGCAGTGTTGTCTGCGGGTGAGCTTAAATCCTACGGCAAACGCGAGGATATTTTGCCTCAGTTATTAGGCAAAACAAGTGCGATTTGCCCTGTGCTTACTAACAATATAAAGGGGGCGCAGTGATGAACAATATAGAAAAAGATTTACTTAAAATAATTGCCGATATGGACGACGCGGTAAAAGGCGCGTTCAACATTCGCGCAAACGGAACACTGGCTGAGCGACATACGACCGAAAGCGTTGATATAAGAAATAAAACCGACAAAGACGGCATTGATATTATTATTCGACCAGGCACCAAGGGGGAGACTATACACATACCCGTAATAATAAGTGAAAGCGGTGTGAACGATTTAGTTTACAATGATTTTATCATTGGCGATGACTGTGACGTTACAATTATGGCGGGCTGCGGTATCCATAACTGCGGAGACGAGGAGTCACGTCACGACGGTATACACTCTTTTCTTGTGGGTAAAAATGCGCGTGTTAAATATATAGAGCGTCACTACGGCGAGGGTGACGGTACGGGTGGTAAAAATATGAATCCGACTACTATTGTAAATATTGCCGAGGGCGGTTATATGGAGATGGAAACAAGTCAGATAAAGGGTATTGATAACACAAACCGTATAACCCGCGCAACACTTGAAGCTGACGCAACACTTGTTATTCGCGAAAAGCTGATGACCCATGGTACACAGCGCGCCGATACCGACTTTTCGGTTGATATGAATGGTGAAAACTCTAGCGCCAATGTTGTGTCACGCTCGGTAGCAACCGATAATTCGGTGCAGGTTTACCGTTCAAATATTAACGGCAACAGCAAGTGCCACGGTCATACCGAATGTGATGCAATTATTATGGGCGAAGCGCGTGTTAGCGCAATTCCTGAAATAAATGCAAATCACATTGACGCGTCACTTATTCATGAGGCGGCAATCGGTAAGATTGCGTGTGAGCAGCTTATTAAGCTTATGACCTTGGGCCTTACCGAAAAGCAAGCTGAAGAAGAAATTGTTAACGGCTTCTTAAAATAAAAAAATATTGATTATTTTGTAATAAAATGGTATTATGAAATTTGTAGGGGGATTGTTATGAGTAATGAAATTTTAGTTTCAGCATCAATAGTTACCTATAACGATATTGACCGCGCCCCCGATACAGTAAAAAGCGTTGTGGACCGCACAAAAAGGTATTCGTTAAAGCTTTATGTTGTAGATAACGCTTCCAGCGACGGCACAGCCGATTTAATCGAAAAATTGGGACAAGTCTCGGTTGTTAAAAATTCAAAAAATTTAGGTTTTGGCGCCGCACACAATATGGTGCTGTCGCACGAGCTTGGAAAATATCATTTTGTTATAAATCCTGATATAACCTTAAATTCTGATTGCATATCGGATATGGTGGATTATTTTGAGGCTAATCCCGACGTTGTTATGGCAATGCCTAAAATTCTTAACACCGACGGTACCGAACAAAAATTACCCAAGGAAAAGCCAACATTTAAAAGGTTATTTTTTGGTCGTTTTTCGGACAAAATACGCGGCGAATATGTCTGGGCACAAAGGGAAATTACCGAACCTTGTGAAATTGATTTTTGTACAGGCTGCTTTTTTTGCATAAGGACAGAAGTTTTTAAAAAACTTTTAGGCTTTGATGAGCGGTATTTTATGTATCTTGAGGACGCTGATTTGGCGCTCAAGGCAAAAAGAAAAGGCAAGGTAATGTTTTTACCGCAGTTTAGCGTTACTCACGCTTGGGAACGCGAGAGTTCAAAAAGTTTAAAATATTTATTTATTCATATAATTTCTTGTTTTAAATTTTTATTTAAGTGGAGGGACTTTAAATGAAAATTATGATTACAGGCTGTCACGGACAGTTGGGTAACGAGCTACGGTCAATCCTTACTAGCGGTAAGAGCGAAATCGGTGCAGCGCCTCAAGGTGTGCTTGGCGCCGAGATTTTGCCAGTAGATATTGATTCGCTTGATATTTCCAATATGGTAGCTGTCAGCGAGTATGTGGCTCAAAACAAACCTGACGTGATTATTAACTGTGCGGCTATGACAAATGTGGACGGTTGCGAAAGTGATTATGAAACCGCCTTTAAGGTTAATGCATTGGGTGTTAAAAATTTGGCTGTAAGTGCTGAAAATATCGGTGCAAAGCTTATTCACGTATCCACCGATTATGTATTTGCTGGCGATGGCACAAAACCGTATTGCGAATGGGATAATGTTGATCCTCAAAGTGCTTACGGCGCATCAAAGGCTCTGGGTGAAAAATACGCTTTAAGCTTTTGTAAGCGTTCATTTGTAGTTCGCACCTCTTGGCTTTACGGTTACATTGGTAAAAACTTTGTTAAAACAGTTCGCCGTGTTATTCGCGAACGTGGGGGTATTACCGTTGTTAACGACCAGCGCGGTAATCCTACCAATGCAAACGATTTAGCCCACCATCTTTTAAAATTGGCTTTAACCGAAGAATATGGCATTTATCATTGCACGGGTGAGGGTGAATGCACATGGTACGATTTTGCAGTAAAAATTGCAGAATATTCTGGTCTTGGAGATACCGTTAAGTCTTGCACATCACAGGAATTTCCAACCCCAACAAAGCGCCCTGCATACTCATCACTTCGTAACTTGGCGCTTGAATGCACAATTGGTAACGAAATGCGCGATTGGCAATCCGCATTAAAAGAATATATATCTAAACTGGAGGACTAAACCTATGAAAACCTATTTAGTAACAGGCGGCGCAGGCTTTATCGGCTCAAATTTTGTCATTTATATGCTTAATAAGTATGATGACATAAAGATTATCAATGTTGATAAACTTACTTATGCCGGCAATCTTGAAAACCTCAAGAGTGTTGAAAATGATCCACGCTACACCTTTGTTCAGGCTGACATCTGTGACAGAGAGGCAATTTCAAAGATTTTTGCTGAAAACGATGTTGACTATGTTGTTAACTTCGCAGCAGAAAGCCACGTTGACCGCTCTATCACTAATCCTGAAATTTTTGTTAAGACAAATGTTGAGGGTACTGTTAATATGCTTCAGTGCGCTAAGGTTGCTTGGACAATTGGCGACGACCAGTACAAAGAGGGTGTAAAATACCTACAGGTATCTACCGACGAGGTTTACGGCTCCTTGGGTGAGACCGGCTACTTTATGGAGACTACTCCACTTGACCCACACTCACCGTACTCATCATCAAAGGCATCTGCTGATTTCTTTGTAAAGGCATTCGGCGATACCTATAAATTCCCGATTAACATTACACGTTGCTCAAACAACTACGGCCCATTCCAGTTCCCTGAAAAACTTATTCCTCTTATTATGAATAACACTCTTCAGCATAAGGACCTTCCTGTTTACGGTGACGGTATGCAAATCCGTGACTGGCTCTATGTTGAAGACCACTGTAAAGCTATCGATATGGTTATCACAGGCGGTAGACTTGGTGAGGTTTACAACGTTGGCGGTCATAATGAAAGACCTAATATCTTTATTGTTAAGTCAATAATTGAATATATTAAGGAAAATGTTGATGAAACCGTTGGCGAGCATATGATTAAGCACGTTACTGACCGTAAGGGTCACGACCGCCGTTATGGTATTGACCCACAAAAGATTAAGGACGAGCTTGGTTGGTATCCTGAAACCTGTTTTGAGGTTGGTATCAAGAAGACTCTTAAATGGTATCTTGATAACAAGGAATGGTTTGACAATGTAACAAGCGGCGCTTATCAGAAGTATTATGATACAATGTACAGCGGAAAAGAGGAGCTTTAATGGGTAAGTTTAATTTTATTAAAACCTCAATTGACGGCGTTGTAATTATTGAACCTACCGCTTACGGCGATAGTCGCGGTTATTTTATGGAAACATATCAAAAAGAGGACTTTAAAGCGGGCGGTATTGATATTGACTTTATTCAAGACAACCAGTCCATGTCTACAAAGGGTGTTCTTCGCGGTATGCATCTCCAAAAGAATTTCCCACAAACAAAACTTGTCCGCTGCATTCGCGGTGAAGTTTTTGATGTGTGCGTTGACTTGCGCGAGGGTTCACCTACCTACGGTAAGTGGGAGGGCGTTATACTTTCTGCCGAAAACAAGCGTCAGTTCTTGGTGCCAAAGGGTTTCGCACACGGCTTTGTAGTGCTTTCCGATGAGGCAGAGTTCTGCTACAAGGTTGATGATTATTATCATCCAAATGATGAGGTTGGCTTCATGTGGAATGATCCTGATTTTGGTATCGAATGGCCTATTCCAGAGGGTATGGAAATAAAACTTTCCGATAAAGATAAAGTTCATGCACCTTTTAGTGAATACAAGAAAAACAAATAATTAAATAATAACCTCTCTTCAAACGGTTAAACTAACCGTGAAGGGAGGTTTTGTTTTATGTCAAATGGAAAAGGAATGTCATTCATAAAGGGTATGGGCGCAGGTATGCTTGCAGGCGCTACAGCCGTAGTTGTAGGCAAAATGGTTATGCAGGATAAGCACAAGGTATCAAAAGGCTCTGCAAAGGTGGTAAAGGCCGCAGGCGAGATAGTTGACGGGATACAGACAATGTTTAAGTAATGCACAATGCAATTATAACAAAGTCTCTACTTTTAAATTTAGTAGAGGCTTTTTATTTTAAATCCAATAATTTAAAGCACCTACTTTATTTTTAAAGCAGGTGCTTAATTTTAGTTTAATTATGCATTGAGCATTACTTATTTTGCTTTTCTTTCCTTTCCTTGTACAAAACCCAAAGTGGACCTGATACAAAGAGTGATGAGAAGCAGCCCGAAACAAGACCGAATGCCATTGGAATTGCGAACGAGCGAAGTGTTGTAAGACCGTAAAGCTCTGATACAACGATTATGGTAAGAACAGCACATACAGTAGTAACGGTTGTTACAATGTTACGAACAATTGTGTCTGATACGCTCTTGTCCATATTTTCGCTGAGTGGCATATTTGGATAAAGACGCTTATTTTCACGAACACGGTCATAGATAACGATAGTATCGTTAAGTGAATAACCAAGTATTGTAAGTACTACTGCCATGAAGTTCATATCTATTGAAAGTCTGAATATTACGCAGATAAAGAACGCTGTAAGTAAGTCAAGTATAAGCGAGCAAAATGCTGTAAGGGAAGCCGATACGCCACCGATTTTTCTAAAACGGATGCCAACATAAACAACAACAAGCGCCGCTGTTATAAGCACAGCAACCAAACTTTTAAGGAAAAAGTTACCTGCTATTGTAGGGCTTACAGAGGTGGAGTCATAAAGTTCAACCCCATTGTCTTTGAATCTTTCCTGCAATGCATTGGTAATGTTTTCCTGAACTTCGGCTGAGACAGAGCTTTTGCCCACAAGTGTAATAACATAGGAATTAACATCGCCTGCAAGTGAGGTGTTCTTGCCTACAGAGAATTCCTTGTCAAGTGCGGTGGCAACGGTATCCTTAAAGTCGTTTTCAGCAATATCACCTGTGTATGAATAAGAAATTTTTGTACCGCCGATAAAGTTTATGTCAAGCTTTGGTCCAAAAGCAACGGTCATTATAATACCGGCAATAATTAGTATTACGTAAGCAATAACAGAAATTTTAAACCACTTCTTAGTATTGATTGTTTTATTAGCCATTTTTCTTACCTCCGTAGAAAGCTGGATTTCTCATACATTTAAGCTGTGAGATACTGCGGATCATTGTCTTAGAAGCAAGAACGCCCATAATAAGATTGAATATAACACCAATAAGAAGTGTGTAACCGAAGGAGTAGATAGAGCCTGTGATTGAACTACCGAATAATGACATAAGCGGTGAGAACACAGTGCCAAGGAAGCTATCGGGTGAGCCAAACGCGCCCATAAGAACGATAGATACAATAACGATGGTAACGTTACCGTCTATAATTGCGCTAAGACTGTTCTTAAAGCCTGAGCTGATAGCGGCATCAATTGGCTTGCCCTTTTGGAACTCGTCGCGTATGCGCTCTGCCGCGATAACGTTACAGTCAACACCTACACCGATAGAAAGTATAATACCCGCAATACCCGGTATGGTAAGTGTAAAGCTTGAAGCACCGGGGAAGAAGCCTGATATACAAGCAATTGAGCCTGCAAGCTGACCTAAAAGCGCAATAGCCGCAACAACGCCGTTTACGCGGTAACGTGCAATCATAATAATGCAAACTATAGAAAATGCGATAGCACCTGCAATAAGCATAACGTTAAGCGCATCAGAGCCAAGTGACGGTGAAATAATCTGCAGTTTGCTTTCGTCAACCGTCAAAGCAAAGGGAAGTGAACCTGCGTTGATTTTGTTAGCAAGGTCGGTTGCCTCTTCGGGAGTCATGGTATCACTTGAAATAATTGCCTGACCGTTTGTGATTACATCATTAACAACAGGTGAAGAAATTAATTCGTCATCCATCCAAATAGAAATAACATTACCTAAATTTGCTTGTGTAGCACTTGCAAATTTAGAAGAACCCGCAGCAGTGAGCTCGAGTGCTACAATCGGCTTGGTTGTATCCTCGGGATTAACGCCTGCGTATGCAGTTTTAACGTCCTCAGAGCCTTTAAGAATAACGTTTTCGTTGGTTTCGCCTGCGCAGAAGGTAAGCATAGCGGTCTCGCCAAGCTCTTGCACAGCCGATTGAGCATCAAAATCGCTTTCGCCCGCTTTCCATGGGAAACGAACTATAATTTGGTGGTTGTGATTGTCTGCGTAAACCTCGTAATCGGTGATGTTGTTGTTTACAAGACGAGTTTCGATAACCGTTTTAGCTGCAGCCATATCATCCTCGGTGATTTCAACATCCTGAATGTCAGGGCTGAATACTGCCTCAACACCGCCGCTGATATCAATACCCCAGCGTATGTCGCTCGCGCCCTTTACATAAACCTGTCTAATGTCGCCGTAGTAATTTTCTACACCAAAGAAAGCAAGATATGTAAGCGCTAAAATTAGTGCAAAGATTACAAAAAAGGTCGACTTGCGAGAAGTTGTAGACTTCATTTTTGAATCCTCCAATATTTTTAATATCGTTTAATAATTATACTAAAAATGGCAAACATTGTCAAATGGTTTGCCTCTATTTTTTGAGCAATTTTTCAAGTGCTGCAACCTTAATCGCCGCGCAAAGAATAACGGCCGCGGTTTTAATCTCTTCAGCGCTAGGGTAGGTAGGCGCTATACGAAGATTTGAGTCGTCAGGGTCGTTGCCATATGGGTAAGCTGCACCCGCTGGAGTGAGAATAAGACCTGCGTTAGCGCAAAGCTGTTCAACACGTTTTGCACAACCCGGTAGTACATAAAGGCTTATAAAATATCCGCCTTTTGGACTGGTCCAATGTGCGATGCCAGTGTCTCTAAGAGTTTCTAATTCATTTAATACGCTATCAAATTTTGGTCTTATTATATCGGCGTGTTTTTTCATATGCTCGTAAAGATCAGCAGCCGACTTAAACATACGAGCGTGGCGAAGCTGGTTAAGCTTGTCAGGACCAATTGTTTGGAAAGACATACGGCTTTTAAGGATAGCAACGTTGTTAGGACTACCTGCCTCTACTGCAACACCTGCACCTGGGAAGGTAATTTTTGATGTAGAAGCAAATATAATCGGCAAATCGGGGTTGCCTGCCTTAACACATTCATCGTAAATGTTAAGAAGGGTATCGCCATGGTCATAAAGCTCATGAATGCAGTAAGCATTGTCCCAAAAAATTCTAAAGTCTTTTGCCGCAGGTTTTAAAGCGGCAAAACGGCGAACAACCTCGTCACTGTAGGTAATGCCTTCGGGGTTTGCGTATTTTGGCACACACCAAATACCTTTAACCTTTTCGTCCTTGATAAGCTCTTCAACTTGGTCCATATCAGGTCCGTCAGCATTAAGCTTTACAGGAATAAGCTCAAAACCAAAATATTCGGTTATTGCAAAGTGACGGTCGTAACCGGGTGCCGGACACAAGAATTTAAGAGCATCCTGTTTGCCCCAAGGCTCACCGCCCAAGCCATGAGTCATAGCCTGTGCTATGGTGTCAAACATCATATTAAGCGAAGAGTTACCACCAACAATTATTTGGTCGGGTTGTAGACTCAAAACCTCGGCAAATAAGTTTTTAAGTTCGCGAAGTCCGTCAAGACCGCCGTAGTTGCGGCAATCAATACCGTCAATATTTTTAAAGCCTGTGTCATTGCCGACAAGGTCAAACATTTTTTCGCTCAAGTCCATATTATCGGCACCTGGCTTACCACGAGACATATCGAGCGTTAAATGCAAAGCGCGCAGCTTTTCGTACTCGGCTTTTGCCGATTTGTATTCGGCGTTTAATTCGTCTTTACTCATTTGTAAGTAATTTGACATATAAAAACCTCCAAGGAAAATAACAAAAATATATACTAAATATATAATATAATATATTTTCAAATATTTTTCAAGTACCAAATAACGTCAATCAGGGGACGGTTCTCTGATTGACAAATTTTGTTTTTTGTGCTATAATTTTCTTGGGTGATGACAATGCCGAGAAGAGCCAGAAAAAAGAGTGAAAGTGGAATATATCACATTATGTTGCGAGGTGTAAATAATCAGCAGATTTTCGAAGAGCAAGAAGATTACGAAAAATTTTTATTAATCTTAAATGTTTGCAAAGATATTTGTAAATTTAAAATATACGCATATTGTTTGATGGGCAATCACATTCATCTTTTGTTACAGGAAACAAAGGAACCTATTGAACTTATAATTAAAAGACTTGCAACACGGTTTGTATATTGGTATAATATTAAGTATCAGAGAGTAGGTCACTTATTTCAAGACCGCTTTAGGAGTGAACCTGTCGATGATGAGCGGTATTTTTTGGCGGTATTACGATATATTCATCAAAATCCTGTCAAAGCGGGGATTTGTCAAAAAGTAGTTGATTATCCATATAGCAGTTATAATGAGTTTTTAAAAAAACAGCATTTAATTGATACTGACTTTGTTTTTGAAATTATACATAAAGACGATTTTGCACAATATAATAATGAGAAAAACAATGATAACTTTTTAGATGGTGAACACAAACCAAAACTTAAGGTAACTGATGAACGAGCAAAAAAAATAATTGAAAAGTACTCAAAATGCAACAGCATTACGCAGTTTCAAGCGTTGGATAAGAATGTTCGCGACAAATGCTTAAAACTTTTTAAAGAAAAAGGTTTATCAATAAGACAAATTAGTCGCTTGACAGGAATGAGTTATTATTTAGTTCAAAAAGTATAATCAATCAGGGAACCGTCCCTTGATTTACTCAAAAAATTTCCTCCTTTTTTGATAATGAAAGGTTTGATATTATGAAAAGCAAAAACGATTCAAGAGATGTGAAAATAATAATTATCTCAATATTTATTGTTTTATTAATGTTTTTAACAAGTGTCTTAGCAATTAACAATAATAAAGATTTATCAAAAGATGTAATAATTACGCATTTAAATGAAGAATATAGCGGTAAAATTAAAGTTGTTGCTACCGATATAAAAACAATTAAAGTGCTTGAAGATGATGATGTTGTTTATTATGTTGGTGTACGATTTGAGGTTTTCAACAACTCAAATATAACCTTTGGAATACGGTCCACTCAAATTTCTCACTATGTAGATGATGTGGCACAATCTAGAATAAATTTTGCAAGCAAATATTTTGACGAAAATCATGAGAACTTGTTTGCTGGTGATTTAGCACCAGGCAAAAAAACTATGGGATATGAGGTTGCACAGGTGCAAACAAATTCAAAAACAGTTGAATTCGTTTTTGATAATCCAGATTATGGTGCCACAATTAGATTTGTTTTCAATATTCCATCAGCAACAGAATTGGTAAGTAGTTCTCAATTTAATAGTTGATTTATCGGGAAGCACGAGGGGACGGGGCACACAAGGGGACGTTCTCCTGTGTTACAACTCTTGCTTTTTCGCCTTTGCAAACGCTTCTACCCTTTGTTTCATAATTCTCCAGTCCTGCTGTTCCTCACGTTCAAAAAGGTTTGGAAAAGCCTGTTCTATACTGGGGAATTGTTTTGGGTTGTTAAAACCTACGGCGGTAAGTGAATCAATCAGGGAACCGTCCCCTGATTTAC
>JAZUNP010000027.1:0-1952 GCA_045604215.1 Acutalibacteraceae bacterium | reverse complement strand
AGTTATAGTAATACTATTAAAAACTTTATATTCATTAATAAATTAATAAAAACGGATGATTCAATGATTCAAAATGTAAATAACAATTTTCAGAATACTACTCCCCATTCTTCTGAATTAAAAGTTTTTTCAAAAGAAGTTTTACAATTTGTAAACTACTATAATCTCAACAATAACAATGACATAAAAGATTCTATCCAAAAGCATTTCACTTCAAAACGATTAATTGTTTACGCTGATGTAGCCTTTGATAAATATGGAGCAATAGATCACATTTCAGGCTATGGTGATATGCACATATTGCAGTATGCTACTCCCCTTGATGCCTTCTCAGCTTTCACTAAATACAACAAAAATCCCAATATAAAACTTGTTGTTCCTGATATTGTAATTGAACTGGAAAAGACACACTCATCTGACACATCTAAACTTTCGCTTCACAGAGCTGAAATTCAGCACTCTTGGGGATATGAACGCATCAAAAGTAAGGAAGCATTTAATTACATATTAAAAAACAAAAGCCTTAATGATTTACCGGAGGTTGTAGTAGGTATAATCGATGACGGTGTTGAAACGGGAAATGAGGACTTTGCACACCGACTTGTAGCAGCCCACAGTTTTACAGAAGAACCGGAAAACCCGTTTGCTTCCAGTACAGGACACGGAGCAAGGGTGTGTAGCGTTCTGATGGAAAACACGCTCCCCAACGTGAAGTTTGTATCATATAAAATTTTCAGCGATAGTGAAACAACATTATCCATTTTGCACTTGGCTGAAATGCAAGCAGAACTTGATGGCGTAGATTTTATAAATAGCAGTTATGGTATGTTTGCAAAATTTAATAGTGGGTTATCAAACCCCTTACACATTGCATCTGTCGGCAATGTTAAAAGTGAACAACCACAGTATCCTGCCGCTTGTGACGGTGTTATATCTGTTACTGCAATTAATCAAACGGAGAAATTATACAAAAAAGCGGCATTCGGTGATTGGGTAAAAGTAGCCGCACCGGGAGAAAATCTTAAACTACCATCCACTTATGCCGATGGAGATTATGTTGAGTTTACAGGAACCTCCTGCGCTGCACCATTTGTAACATCAATTTGTGCAATGATAAAAACTCAACACCCCAACTTAAACAATGAACAAATAAAGCAGATTCTATATAATTCTTGTGAAACAGCGGATATACCGGTCAAATACGGGATTGTTAATATGTTTAATGCCGTTAGTTATTTGGATAATGAGACACAACCTGAGTCTACTAGACCAACTGTTGATTTCACACCAAAAGACCCCGAACCAGCTTTAGTTTAACTGTCGTATGGTAATTTTCAACAAATTCCACAGCATCAACTTGTGCAAAAGACGGAAAATATAAAAAATATAAAATTTTTTTGAAATATTCCGCGAAATTTGTCATATATAAGTGGAAGTTATTTACAAATAAAGGATAATAATCAATTATCTATTGTTATATCGATATAGTAAAAGTAGGCGAACACTATGAAATATCTTGATGAAATAGTTAAAGAATTATTAAATGGCACTTTTTCGGTTTTTTGCGGGGCGGGGGCGGATTTTGATGCAACTAGAAAAAATTGGATAGATATTTTTTCGGAAAAGACACAAGAATTTTACCAAAAGGGCGTAACTGATATTTATTTTCTTGCAGATTTAGAAAAGAGGTATCATAATTCCGATTTATTTTTTGATGATATTTGTAAGAATTTGAATTCGGTTTCGGATAAAGAATCTGAACATATTAATAACATTATCAATTTGAATATAAATCAAATTTGGACAACAAATTTTGATTCGATAATTGAAAATACCATCAACAGAAAATTGGGATTTCATCCAACTATAATTAAAGAGTCTTCAGATTTGCTTGGAAGATTTAGTTTTTTTATTTTCTTAATATATTCGGCTGAAAATTCGTGTTCCATATC
>JAZUNP010000026.1:0-22931 GCA_045604215.1 Acutalibacteraceae bacterium | reverse complement strand
ACGGCAGATGGGCAAAGCAGAGAGGTCTTGAAAGAAGCGAGGGGCACAAGGCAGGTGCAAACACTTTCAGGGCCATATGTGATTATGCTGCCGAAATCGGGCTTGAATGCATAACCTTCTATGCTTTCTCAACCGAGAATTGGAAAAGACCCGAAAAAGAAGTTGCGGCAATAATGAATCTTTTCAGAGATTATCTCAATGAAGCTCACGACAGGGAAGAAGAAAACGAGCAGAAGGGCTTTCGCATCCGCTATATCGGCGAGAGAGAAGGGCTGCCTTCTGATATAATAAAGCTTATTGATTCGCTTGAAAAAAACACGGCGGATAAAAGCTCAACAGTGGTTAACATTGCTGTTAATTACGGCGGAAGAAACGAAATTCTTCATGCGGTTAAGACACTTGCAAAAAAAGTTGAAGCGGGTGAGCTTAAGGCGGAAGAAATTGATTTGAAAAATATAGACGATAATTTATTTACCGCAGGCTTGCCTGACCCTGATCTGATAATAAGACCGAGCGGTGAATACCGTCTTTCAAACTATTTAATATGGCAGTCAGCCTATGCTGAATATTGGTTTTCTGACATTCTTTGGCCCGATTTTAAACCAAAGGATTTAGAAAAAGCGATTGAAGATTATAACCGCCGTAACCGACGCTTTGGCGGAGTTTAGGAGTGATGTTATGAAAAAACGTATTATTTCAGGCGCTGTAATGGGTGCTATCGTGGCTCTTGTTTTGGTATTGGGTTTACAGCTTAAAACGTTTATAATAACGGTTTTTATAGCCGCGGTTGCTGCTGTTGCAACATTTGAGCTTGTCGTAAATGCCGCAAGAATCAGCGGTCTTGTTTGGACGTTGTTGCCATCCGTTTATACTGCTGTGATGGTGTATCTTTTTAGCGGAATAAACGAACAGGTTTATCAGCTTTTTGCTACAGAATATTCGTATGTTGACACTGCAACTCCGGTAGCGGCGATTGTAATATCGGTTTTATACTTTATTACTTGTGCAGTTTTGATACTTGTAAAGCAATCGGAATTTGATTTGGGTAAAATTGTTGTGGTTTGCGCTATGCCGATGGCGCTTTCCTTTGCATTTGCAACCTTGGGCAGTATTATTACGGCGACAGGCGGAATATATTATTTATTGCTGGTACTCAACTTTTCATGCGTGTGCGACATGGGTGCGTATTTTGTCGGTGTCAGTATGGGTAAGACCAAGCTTTGTCCCGATATTAGCCCCAACAAAACGGTTGAGGGTGCGCTTGGCGGTATAGCCGCAAGTATGATAGTAAGCATTGTAATTACCTTGTGTTACGGTCAGTACGGCAAAATTTTACCGACACTTTTTCTTGCAATCCCACTTTGTGCCGCGGGTATGACGGGTGATTTGTTCGCATCAATCATAAAGCGCAAGGTTGGTATAAAGGACTACGGAAATTTAATACCTGGTCACGGCGGTATACTTGATAGAGTGGATAGTATTTTGTTTATATCACCGCTTGTTTATTGTTTGATGATGTTGGGTGCGCTGTAATGAAAAGGCTTATAATTTTAGGTTCCACAGGCTCTATCGGTACACAGGCTCTCGATATTGTAAGAGCCAATCCCGATAAATACGAGGTTGTAGCAATAGCTGCGGGTAGTAATGCCGAGTTGCTCGAAAAACAGGCGAGAGAATTTGGTGTAAAAACAGTAGCGCTTTTTGATGAAAAGGTGGCTCGTGAATTAAAAATCAAACTTGCCGACACCGACATAAAGGTATTTTCGGGTACTGACGGCGTGTGTGAACTTGCTTCACTTAGTTGCGATATTGTGCTTAACGCCATTGTTGGTATAGCGGGACTTCGCCCTACACTTGCCGCAATAGATGCAGGACATACAATAGCTTTGGCTAATAAAGAAACGCTTGTAACAGGCGGTGAGATAGTAAACCGTAAATTAAAAGAAAAGGGTGTAACGCTTCTTCCTGTCGACAGTGAGCATTCGGCCATTTTTCAATCCCTCCAAGGCGAGCCAAAAGGTAGTCTTAAAAAAATTTTGCTTACGGCATCGGGCGGTCCGTTTTTTGGCAAAACCCGTAGCGACCTTGAAAATGTAACGGTAAGAGATGCGCTTAATCACCCTAACTGGTCAATGGGTGCAAAAATAACCATTGACAGCGCAAGTCTTATGAACAAAGGTCTTGAGGTTATCGAAGCGGTGCATTTGTTCGGTGTTCCCGCGTCGCAAATCGAGGTACTTATTCACAGACAAAGTATTCTTCACTCGGCAGTGGAACTTTCTGACGGCGCCGTTATAGCCCAACTTGGCACACCCGATATGAAATTGCCGATACAATATGCGCTCACATACCCTGGGCGTGATGTGTGTTTTGAAAGTTTGGATTTGTTTAAGATTGGCACACTTACTTTTGAACGACCAGATTATGACACATTTAAGTTGTTGCCGTTATGTATAGAAGCGATAAACCGCGGCGGTCTCTATCCCACTGCCATAAATGGCGCTAATGAGGAATCGGTTAGACTTTTCCTTGAGGGTAAAATTAAATTTTTACAGATTGCCGAGCTTAATGAAAAGGCAATGAATTTATGTCAAAACAAGACTGAATTTACAGTAGAAGATATTTTCGAAGCGGACAGAGTCGCACGTCAAATTGTAAGAGAGGTATTATAAAAGGAAATACGCCTTTGTAAACGGTAAGTTAGCATACTCAATTTATGAGGATGTACGTAATTTTAATGCTGATATAATAGTTGTACGCTTTATTAAAAACTGTCCTTGTAAGGATTTTTAAAACGTAATATGTTGATTATATCAATTTCCCTAACGAAATCGGTAATGCTAAAATTATACTTACCTGTGACCTCGGTATGAAAACTATAGCCGATAGAATTTTCGAGGTTTTAAAAAGTTAATTTGATTTTTAGGTTGTGATTATCATTTTAGAAATTCTTAATAATATTTGGCCATACGCTATAGCCATAATTTTATTTTTAATACTAATTGTTATACACGAGTTCGGTCATTTTATAGCAGCGAAACTTTTGGGTGTTCGTGTAAATGAGTTTGCGGTAGGATTTGGACCTAAACTTTTAAAGTGGGGTAAGGGCGAAACCAAATATGCTATAAATTTGGTGCCGCTCGGCGGATATTGCGCTATGGAGGGCGAGGACGAAGCGAGTGGAGACGCACGCGCCTTTTGTAACAAAAAGCCTTGGCGTAGATTTTTAATAGTCGTTATGGGCGCGGTATTTAATCTTATTTTGGGATTAGTTCTGGTATCAATAACATTGATACCGCAACAGCGTTTTACGACCACAACGGTTGATTCCTTTCGCGAAAATGCAGTAAGTGTTAATCACGGCTTACAAGAGGGTGACAAAATCATTGCAGTAGACGGTAGAAAAATTTTCACTACCTATGATTTAAGCTATGCCTTTAGAAATGTAGATGACGGCGCGATTAATATAACCGTAAAGCGTAACGGTGAAAGGGTACAACTTGAACAAGTAGAATTTGCCACCGAGGAAATCGAGGGTATCAATTATCTTACGGTTGACTTTTACGTTAAAGGAAGAGAAAAAACCTTTACAAGCTTTGTTTCTCACACCTTTGATACAGCCATTTCAAACTGCGCTGTTGTTTACCGTTCGCTCGCTGATTTGCTGACAGGCAGATACGGTATCAGTGCCATGTCGGGACCTGTGGGTGTTACTGCGGCGATAGGCAATGTGGCAAAGCAAAATCTTTTTGATATTATTCCTATAATGGCGCTTATAACCATAAACTTAGGACTGTTTAATTTGTTGCCGCTTCCGGCGCTTGACGGTGGAAGGCTTGTATTTATTTTGTTTGAAATGATATTCCACAAGCCTGTTCCGCAAAAATACGAGGCAATTGTTCACGCAGTTGGCTTGGTGCTTTTGCTGCTGCTTATGTTAGTGGTTTCGTTTAAAGATATATGGGTGATTATAGCAGGGTGATTTAATGTATACAAATGCTACAACTAAAAAAGTAATAGCTGGTAATATTGCCATAGGCGGCGGTGCACCTGTTAGCATTCAGTCGATGCTTTGCGCGCATGCACATGATGTCGAGGGCAATGTTGCCCAAGCGCTCGCTTTGCAAAAGGCGGGTTGCGAGATTGTGCGCGTATCGGTGCCTGATGTAAAGACTATAAAAACTGTAGAAGCATTAAAACAGAACATTACCATTCCGCTGGTAGCTGATATTCACTTTGATTGGCGTTTGGCGCTTGAGAGTGTTGCGGCGGGTGTTGATAAGGTGCGAATTAATCCAGGCAATATTGGTGATGAAACCAAGGTGCGCGAGGTAGCAAGGGCTTGTCGCGAAAAAAGCATACCGATTAGAATAGGTGTAAATTCGGGCTCTTTGGAAAGGGAAATTTTGTCGCGTTACGGTGCGGCAACTCCTGAGGCTATGGTGGAAAGTGGACTTTATCATATATCGCTTTTAGAAAAATATGATTTTACCGATATTGTGTTGTCGCTTAAATCCTCCAACGTAAAGCGTATGTACGACGCGTATGTGTTGGCAAGTGAAAAGTGTCCGTATCCGTTGCATCTTGGGGTTACCGAGGCAGGTACTGAAAATATGGGTGTTATAAAATCGTCGGCAGGTATTGGCGGCTTACTGCTTCGCGGCATTGGTGATACGCTTCGTATTTCACTTACCGACGAGCCTTTAAAAGAGGTTGCGGCGGCAAAAAAACTGCTTAAAGCGTTGGGCATTAGGAACGACGGTATAAAGTTTGTGTCATGCCCTACCTGCGGCAGAACAGAAATCGACCTTATAGGTCTTGCAAAGAGCGCCGAGAAGCGTTTTGCTAATATAGATAAGAATATAACAGTTGCAATTATGGGTTGCGTTGTGAACGGACCTGGGGAAGCGAGCGCTGCCGACATTGGTATTGCCGGTGGAAAAGACTGCGGCGTTATATTTAAGGGCGGTAAGGTTATTCATACCAAGGTGCCCGAAAATAAACTTTTGGATGTTTTAGAAGAAGAAATAAATAAAATGTGAGGAATATAAATGTACTCTTTTGAGGAGTTGTTCTCTACATATTTAAGTGCAGAAACAATAAATGTTTTTAGTGATACAGGTGTAAAGCATTGTATATTAAACAGTGAAAACCGAAATCTTGCTTTAGAATTACATAGCAAAAAATATATACCTTGCGCAAAGATAAATCTTTTGCACGAGGAGATTAAACACGCTCTTCAGCTTCAAAGTGATACTGTTGAAATAAGCTTTGACAGCAGTTCTTTTTGTTTGCAGGCGGTGGAAGATATAGTTACTGAAATCCGCGCTAAGAATATAATTTTCAATGGATTTTTCAATGAGGCTGTGTACAGTCTTGACGACACTGACCTTACAATAACTCTAAAATATGGCGGCTATGCAAAAATAAAAGAGGGCGATTTTGAAAAACGATTTAAAATGGCGGTAAAAAGCCGTTTTGATATTGATGTAAATATTTTCTTTGACGGTGTGCTTGAGGACGCACCGATAGTATTACCCGAGCCTGAACCTGTGGTACAAAAAGCGCCTCAAAAAGCAGAGAATAAGCCAAAGACACCACAGGCGGTTGAGCCTGAAAAGAAATACGATTACAAACCAAAGGATAATTTGCCCGTATATCTTGAAAGTGCAAAACTGTTTTTTGGTAGAAAAATTGATACAAATGTAAAGCCTTTAACTTCGGTTATGTTACCCCAAAACGACGGTGAAAGTGTGTATGTATGCGCTTGGGGTGAGGTATTCGGACTTGAAAGCCGCGTGCTTGATACCAAGCGCGGCGGTAAAATGGTTAAAATAAAGTTTTACTTTAGCGATACAACCAATTCGTTTGCGGCTTCACTTACAAAGTTTTTTGACCCCAAACACACCCAAAATTTAGATGACGCCGCAAATGAGTTTTTAAACCAAGTATCTGCGCTTAAAAACGGCGCGTGTGTAATTGTAAACGGCGACTATTCTTATGACAGTTGGACTCGTGATTTTGTGCTTGAGGTAAAATCACTTGCAACTATAAAGAAGTACGAAGAAACTGACGATTACGACGGTGAAAAGCGTATAGAACTGCATTGTCACACCAATATGTCAGCTAAAGATGCGGTAGCGAGTGCGGGGGACATTATAAACCTCGCATATAAATGGGGGCACAAGGCTGTTGCTATTACCGACCACGGCGTAGTTCAGGCGTACCCCGCAATTGCCGAAGCTGTCGGTAAAATACGTAAAAACGGCGGCGACTTTAAAGCAATTTACGGTGTCGAAAATTACTTTATTGATGATACAAGATATGATATTTCACAGCTTACCAACAAAGAGATTGGCAAGCTACGCAATCACCAAATTTTGCTTGTAAAGGATTTGGTAGGTCTTAAAAATTTGTATAAGCTAATATCCGATTCGCACCTTAACAATTTTTATGGCAGACCTGTTATTTTGCGCTCCCAGCTTGACCAGTATCGCGAGGGACTAATTGTTGGTTCTGCTTGTGAACAGGGTGAGCTTTACCGCGCAATAATCGACGGCAAGGACGAAAAAACCCTTTTGGAAATTGCCGATTATTATGATTATCTTGAAATACAACCACTCGGTAATAATGAGTTTATGGTGCGTGATAGCGTAAAACCCGATAAGGTTGACAAAAAGGGCAACGTTACACCAAACCGCTTTAAAAATGTTACAAGCATTGAGGTTGTAAAGGACTTTAATCGCAAAGTTGTAGAGCTTGCCGACAAATTAGGAAAGCCCGTTGTTGCTACAGGTGACGTGCATTTTCTTAAAAAGGAAGACGGCATAATCCGCCAGATAGTTATGGCAGGACAAGGCTTTGACGATATTGACAATCAAGCGCCGCTTTACTTTAAATCTACCACCGAAATGCTTGAGGATTTCTCATACTTTGGCGAGCGCGCCTACGAGTTTGTTGTTGAAAACCCAAACAAGATTGCGCAAATGATATCGGGCGATGTTATCCCCGTGCCAAAGGGTAACTATCCGCCTGTAATCGAAGGCTCGGACGATTTGCTTCGCGAAATTTGTTGGAATAATGCCAAGGCTATGTACGGCGACCCCGTACCCGAAATTGTAGAAAAGCGACTTAACAAAGAGCTTAACTCTATTATCAATAACGGCTTCTCTATAATGTATATCTCGGCGCAAAAGCTGGTTGCAAAAAGTGAAGAGCTTGGTTATTACGTAGGCTCACGTGGTTCGGTAGGCTCGTCCTTTGTTGCTACTATGGCGGGTATATCCGAGGTTAACCCCTTGGCGCCGCACTATGTTTGTCCTACTTGTCAGTATAGCGAATTTTTTACCGACGGCACGGTGGGCTCGGGCTTTGACCTACCCGAAAAAAACTGTCCGCACTGTAACACACCGCTTGACCGAAACGGTCACGATATACCGTTTGAAACGTTTTTAGGCTTTAAGGGTGACAAGGTACCTGATATTGACCTTAACTTCTCGGATGAGGTGCAAAACAGAATTCAGGACTACACCAAAACGCTATTCGGCGCTGACAACGTTTTCAAGGCGGGTACAATTTCTACCATAGCCGAAAAAACCGCCTTTGGATTTGCGAAGGCGTATGCCGAAAAAATGAATATAACACTCTCCCAAGCAGAGCTTAGCCGACTTGCAAGCTTGGTTGAACACGCACAGGTAAAGAGTACCACAGGTCAGCACCCTGCAGGTATGATTATCGTGCCGAATGATAAAACTATTTACGATTTTTGCCCTGTTCAGCATCCTGCTGATGACGTAAACAGCGATATTATAACAACGCATTTTGACTTCCATTCTATCCACGATACAATACTAAAGCTTGACGAGCTCGGTCACGTTGTTCCTACCACATATAAGTATCTTACCGAATATTCGGGAATAGACGTAAATAAGGTCTCTATGAGTGACCCAAAGGTTTATAGCCTGTTCACCTCTACCGAAGCACTCGGCGTAGCGCCCGAGGAAATCGAGTCCAAAACAGGAACATTCTGTTTACCTGAATTTGGCACCTCATTTGTTCGAGGAATGCTTGTTGACTGTAAGCCGAAAAATTTTTCCGACCTGTTGCAGATTTCGGGACTTTCGCATGGTACCGACGTTTATCTTGGTAACGCAAAGGACCTTATTGAAGACGGCACCTGCACTATTTCCGAGGTTATCGGTACGCGTGACAACATAATGGTATATCTTATCCATCAAGGTATGGATGAGGGACGAGCCTTCCAAATTACCGAGACCGTTCGTAAGGGACTTGTCGCTAAAGGTAAGGTTTCTAAAGAAGATTGGGGCAAGATGGAAGAAGATATGCGCGCCGTTAAGGTGCCCGAGTGGTATATTAAGTCATGCTACAAGATTAAGTACATGTTCCCGAAGGCCCACGCGGCAGCGTATGTTATATCGGCGATTAAGCTTGGCTGGTACAAGGTGTACCGTCCGCTTGAGTTTTACTGCGCTTACTTTACTGCGCGTCCCGAGGACGTTGACGTTCCTACTATTTTAAAGGGTAGGGGCGCTGTCCTTGCCAAAATGAATGAAATTAAGGCAAAGGGTAAAGAGGCGGCAAAGAAAGAGCTTGATACATACGATACTCTCTTGATATTTAACGAAATGATGGCTCGCGGCATCGAGATACTACCTATTGATATTAAACATTCCCACGCTATGAAGTTTATTCCCGAGGGCGGCAAAATGCGTCTGCCCTTCGGCGCACTTTCGGGTGTTGGTGAAAAGGCGGCTTACTCAATTTACGAGGCGGCTATGAAGGGTGACTTTGTATCGCGAGAGGATTTTGCGGTTGAAGCAGGTGTTTCAAAAACAATTATACAAAACCTTGCCGAGTTGGGCGCTATGGCAGATTTGCCAGATACAAACCAAATGTCACTATTTTAACTAAAATAAAAAGCGAGAAGAATTTTAGAATCTTCTCGCTTTTTTGTTATTACATAGGGCTATTTTTTACAAATAGTAAAAAATTTTAAGTTTTTTAAAGAAAAAGGTTGCAATTTTGTAACCTTTTGGTATAATAGTAAAGGAAATTGTTACAAAATTGTAATATTTTTGAGAGGAGAATTGTTTTGGGTGATGTAATTCCGCTTATTTTAAAAAGCGTAAAATTGGCAGCCTCTACAATTAAAAATAGTTCAAATAAAGCAAAACAGGGTATATTTGCTGTTGTCGCATTAGTTGCAATAGTAGCAAGTCTTTTGTCAACAGGTACCCGTATAGCATATAACGTAAATTACAGCGGTCACAAAATTGCTACTGTTAGCAGTAAAAAGCAGTTTAGTGAGGCATTGCAGTTAGTTGTAAAAATGGTTGATGGCGAAAATGTCGAGTCGGTCGTAGATGATCCACAGTTTAGCACAACTGTTGTTCTTAACGAAAACATTAACAATGCCGCCGAGGTTGCAAACGCAATAATTGATAACACCGATGAAATAGTCAGCGCGGCAACCCTTTTAGTAGACGGCAGCGCCGTCGCAAGAGCGGAAAAGGAAATGCTAAACAGCGTTTTAGATGCGCGACTTAGCGGTTTTGATATCGATGGCGCCGAGTGTGACAGCCGCTTTGAAAAGAATGTAACTGTTGAAGACGGATTTTTTATGACAAGCGATCTTGATGGACAAGCCGCTGTTGAGGGTGTTGTAAATTCACTCACAGTAATAACTAATGCGCGTCAGGTTACCGATACAATTATCCCGTATACCACAACCGTTAAGAAGACAAATGAACAGCTTATTGGCTATAGCGCAGTAAGTGTTGAGGGAGTTTCGGGCGTTAATCGAGTAATACAGGATGTTGTAATGGTTAATGGCGAGGTTCAGTTCTGTGTAGACGTTAGCAATGAGGTGGTGGTAGCGCCTGTTAATGAGGTTGTTGTGAAGGGTACTGCAAGAACACTTGCTTCCGCAAAGCAAAAGCAACAAGCACATAGTGCAGGTTTTTCATTCCCATTGCCTTCGGGTACGTGGCAGGTAAGCGCATACTACGGTGACGGGAGAAATCACAAGGCCGTTGACCTTCGCGCAAAAAGCGGCACGTCCATTTTTGCTGTAGCCGACGGTAAGGTTGTTCAGGCAGGCTGGAACGGCAACTACGGTTACTGTGTAACTATTGAGCATTCGAACGGTATGCGTACACTTTACGCACACGCGCGTCAGCTTTGCTGTAATGTTGGAGACAGCGTATCCCAAGGCGAGGTTATTGCGCTTGTAGGTACTACAGGCCAGTCAACAGGTAATCACCTTCATTTTGAGGTTATCGTAAACGGAAGAAACGTTGACCCTGCGCCGTATATTAATTTGGATTAAAATAATAAATTTGCCCCGACATTGTCGGGGTGTTTTTGTGTTTTAGACCTTGACTAAGCCACAATATTTAGTGTATAATATATGATAATATGTAAAAATATTGCTATTTTCAAGGAAGTGTAATTTTGGCTAAAGCGAAACCACAATACGATAATACAAGTATTCAAAAGCTTGAAGGTCCCGACAGAGTTCGTAAACGTCCCGGTGTTATATTTGGCTCTGACGGTCTTGACGGCTGTGAGCATTCGGTTTTTGAAATAATATCAAACTCTATTGACGAGGCGCGTGAGGGCTACGGTAAAAAGATAGTTATAACCTATCACAGCGATAATTCAATAGAGGTACAGGACTTTGGTCGAGGCTGCCCCGTGGACTACAACTCCAAATACGACTGCGAAAACTGGGAAATGGTTTTTTGCGAGATGTATGCGGGTGGTAAATACGGCACTGATGAAGGCTCTAACTACAGCACGTCAATCGGTCTTAACGGCTTGGGTCTTTGCGCTACACAGTATGCGGCTGAATGGATGGACGTTGAGGTTCGTCGTGATGGCTTTAAATACAGTCTTCATTTTGAAAAGGGCTTTAATAAGGGTGGACTTAAAAGAGAAGAGTACACAGGTCGCGAAACAGGGACCAAAATCCGTTGGAAGCCTGATATTGAAGTTTTTACCGATATAAACATTCCCCGCGATTATTTTATTGACACCTTAAAAAGACAGGCAATTGTTAATGACGGACTTTTGTTTGAATTTCGTGAGCAACAAGGCGCTCGTTATATAACACAAAATATAATTTACGAAAACGGTATTACCGACTATGTAAATGAAAAGGTGGGCGAGGAAAAACTTACCTCTGTACAGTTTTGGTCGGCTGAACGAAAGGGCCGCGACCGTGATGATAAACCAGAATACAAGGTGAAGATAAATGCGGCTCTTACATTCTCTAACCGACACACCTTAAAGGAATACTATCACAACTCAAGCTGGCTTGAGTATGGCGGCGCACCCGAGAGAGCAGTAAGAAATGCATTCGTTTACCAAATTGATGCCTACTTAAAACAAAACAATAAATACAAAAGCGGTGAAAGTAAGATAACCTTTTCCGACATTGAGGAATGCTTGGTGCTTGTTGTATCTTCATTTTCGCCCGGTGGTCTGGTATCATACGAAAATCAGACTAAAAAGAGCATTACCAACAAATTTATCGGCGACGCTATGACCGAGTTTTTCCGCCATCAGCTTGAAATCTATTTTATAGAGAACAAAGCCGATGCTGAAAAAATTGCCGAGCAGGTGCTTATAAACAAGCGTAGCCGAGAACGCAGCGAAAAGGAAAGAATAAACCTTAAAAAGACTCTTGCCACAGGTAATTCAATGGCAGATAGAGTTCAAAAGTTTGTTGACTGCCGTAGCAAAGACATAAATGAGCGTGAACTTTATATAGTTGAGGGCGACTCGGCTCTCGGTTCTTGTAAACTTGCTCGTGACGCGGCATTCCAAGCAATTATGCCTGTGCGCGGTAAAATACTTAACTGCTTAAAGGCTGAATATGATAAGATTTTTAAAAGTGAAATTATTACTGACCTACTCAAAGTTTTAGGTTGTGGTGTTGAGGTTAAATCAAAGTCCAACAAAAACCTTTCAAACTTTGATATTTCAAATTTGCGTTGGAACAAAATTATAATATGTACTGATGCTGATGTTGACGGCTTCCATATTCGTACTCTTATTCTTACGATGATTTACCGTCTTATGCCAACACTTATAAGCGAGGGCAAGGTCTTTATTGCAGAGACTCCACTTTATGAAATAAACACCAAGGCAAAGACCTATTTTGCGTATGACGAAAATGAAAAGACCGACATACTAAATGAAATAGGGGACGAAAAATACACCCTGCAGCGTTCAAAAGGACTTGGTGAAAACCAACCTGATATGATGAACCTTACAACTATGAATCCCGAAACACGTCGTCTTATAAAAATTCTTCCCGAGGATGCCGAACACACGAGTGATATGTTTGATTTGCTGTTGGGTGATAATTTGGCAGGAAGAAAAGACTATATTTCGGAATATGGCTATCTTTATATGGAAGATGCTGATATTAGCTAAAGGAGAAATAAGAATTGGCTCCAAGAAAGAAAAAAGAAACAGAGCAAAAAACTAAAAAGCCGCAGAGTAACGCCTATATTGCGGGCGCGGGTACAGTGGTTGAAAGCTTGGTTACCGAAACGCTGAAATCCAATTTTATGCCTTATGCGATGAGTGTAATCGTCTCTCGCGCAATACCCGAAATTGACGGTTTTAAACCATCTCACCGCAAACTGCTGTACACAATGCATACAATGGGACTACTCAAGGGCTCTACTATAAAGTCGGCAAATATCGTTGGTCGCACAATGCAGCTTAACCCTCATGGTGATGCCGCTATTTACGAAACCATGGTACGTTTGTCCGAGGGTAATGAGGCGCTACTACACCCTTATGTAAAATCTAAGGGTTCGTTCGGTAAGTCGTATTCACGCGATATGCAGTGTGCGGCTTCGCGTTATACCGAGGCGAAACTAGCGCCGATTGCCGAAGAGCTGTTTTTGGATATAGATAAGGATACCGTTGATTTTGTAGATAACTATGATGCTACAATGAAAGAGCCTGTGCTTTTTCCTGTAACATTTCCGTCAATACTTGTTAATGCAAATATGGGTATTGCGGCAGGTATGGCAAGTAATATTTGTCCGTTTAATCTTCGCGAGGTTTGTGAAACGACTATAGCGTATATTAAGGATAATAATATAAATGTTGCCGACACACTTTTAGCGCCCGATTTTCCAATAGGCGGCGAGCTTTTGTATAACCGCGCCGAAATGGAAAAGATTTACGAAACAGGTCGCGGCAGCTTTAAGGTACGCGGCACTTATGAATATGATAAGTCAAATAACTGTATTGATATAAAATCCATACCGCCTACCACCACAACCGAGGCGATAATCGAAAAGGTAATTGACCTTGTAAAACTTAAAAAGATTACTGAGATTAACGATATCCGCGATGAAACAGATCTTGGCGGTTTAAAAATTACTATTGACCTTAAGCGCGGTGTTGATGCGGAGAAGTTAATGAAAAAACTTTTTAAGCTAACACCACTTCAAGACAGCTTTTCTTGTAACTTTAATATTCTTATAGCCTCCAGTCCTATGGTGCTTGGCGTTAAGGATATTATATGCGAGTGGGTGGCTTTCCGTAGCGAATGTGTACGCCGCAGAGTTTACTTCAAACTTGAAAAGGCAAAGGGTAAATTACACTTGCTAAAGGGTATGGAAAAGATACTCCTGGATATTGACAAGGCGATAAAGATTGTTCGTGATACTAAAGAGGAAAAAGAGGTTGTACCAAACCTTATGATTGGCTTTGGCATTGACGAAACACAGGCGGAATATGTAGCTGAAATCAAGCTGCGACACCTGAACCGCGAATATATCTTAAAACGTCTTGATGAAATTGAGACTCTGGAAAAAGAAATTGAGGAAATGCAGGGCATACTTGACTCAAAGGCTAAAATTAAGAAGATAATTGTAAAAGAACTTGAAGATGTTATCAAAAAATATGGCGTAGACCGCAAGACTCAAATTGTTTCAGCAGAAACCGAAGATGTGACAAACGAGCCAGAGGTGCTTGACGAATCACCTGTAACACTATTCTTTACAAAAGACGGCTACTTTAAAAAGATTACACCGCAGTCCTTGCGTATGAGCGGTGAGCAAAAACTTAAAGAGGGTGACGAAATCACCCAGACAATTGAGTCAACCAATGCTCACGATTTGTTGTTCTTTACGACTAATGCACAGGTTTATAAAAGCCGTGTCTTTGATTTTAACGACGGCAAGGCAAGTTTGCTTGGCGACTTTATCGCAAGCAAATTGGAGTATGACGAGGGTGAGCAAAGTCTTTATATGGTGCATACCCGCGATTACTCGGGCTTTATGATATTTGTGTTTGATAACGGTCGTATTGCAAAGGTTCCTCTTAAATCATACGAAACCAAGACTAACCGTAAAAAACTTATTAAAGCATACTGCGCAAAGCACAAGATTCATACAATTCTTTATTTTGATAAGGATTGTGATATATTGCTTAAATCGACAAACAACCGTATGCTGCTTGTTAATACTGCGCTTATCCCCGCAAAAACTACCAAGGACAACGGCGGTATTGCGGTTATGACTCAAAAAAAAGGCCAGCGCATATTTACAGCAGAGCCGTGCGATATAGAAACAATTGAAAATCCGCATCGCTATCGCACCAAGAATTTGCCTGCTGCGGGTGCATTGCCGCAAAAGGGACAGGCAACACAAACCGCACTTGACATATAGCGGTTTTAACTGTAAAATAAAAAACCGTCCGAAAAGCCACATACTTTGAATGTTTCCAAAGTAAAATCGCATCTCGGGCGGCGTGTCCGCCTCGAAATGCAAACGCTTTTACTCGTGGCTGACAATATAAATTATTAACATTTTACATTTAAATATACTTATTTGGAGTTGGTAAATTTATGAATAAAGAACTCGCAAAACAGTATGACCCAAAGGACGTTGAAGATCGCATTTATAAAATGTGGCTTGACGGAAAATATTTTCATGCTAAATGTGAAGAGGGCAAAGATACTTACACAATAGTTATTCCTCCACCAAACATCACAGGTCAGCTTCATATGGGTCATGCTCTTGATAATACCTTACAGGATATTCTTATCCGCTTTAAGCGTATGCAGGGCTTTGATACACTTTGGCTTCCCGGCACCGACCATGCATCAATTGCTACCGAGGCTAAAATTGTTGAGGCTATGAAAAAAGAGGGAATTACCAAAGAAGATATTGGTCGTGACGGCTTTTTAGAGCGCGCTTGGGAATGGAAGCGTCAGTACGGCGGCAGAATTATCGAGCAGCTTAAAAAGTTAGGTTCTTCATGCGATTGGGATCGCGAACGTTTCACACTCGACGAGGGCTGTAACAAGGCTGTGCGCGAAGTGTTCGTTAATCTTTATGAAAAGGGTCTTATCTATCGCGGTGAGCGTATTATAAACTGGTGCCCACACTGTAAGACTTCTATTTCTGATGCCGAGGTTGAATATGAGGAGCAAGCAGGTCATTTTTGGCACTTGCGCTATCCTTTTGCCGACGGCAGCGGATATTTGGAGCTTGCAACCACACGTCCTGAAACACTTCTTGGTGATACCGCAGTTGCAGTGAACCCCAATGATGAAAGATATAAGGATTTAATAGGTAAAGAGCTTGATTTGCCGTTAGTTCACCGTAAGATACCGGTTGTTGCAGACGATTATGTTGAAATGGATTTTGGTACAGGTGTTGTTAAAATTACACCTGCACACGACCCTAATGACTTTGAGGTTGGTCTTCGTCACAATCTTCCTGTTATTTGCGTAATGACAGATGATGCAAAAATTACTGATGATTATCCTAAATACGCGGGAATGGACCGCTACGAAGCACGCAAGGCTATCGTTGCTGATTTGGAAGCCGAGGGCGCACTCGTTAAGGTAGAGGACTACACACATAATGTTGGTACTTGCTACCGTTGCGGTACTACCGTTGAGCCTGCAGTTTCAAAGCAGTGGTTTGTAAAGATGAAACCTCTTGCAACACCTGCTATTGATGCGGTTAAAAACGGCGACACAAAGTTTGTTCCACAGCGTTTTGAAAAGGTTTATTTTCACTGGCTCGAAAACATTCGTGACTGGTGTATTTCACGTCAGCTTTGGTGGGGTCACCGTATTCCTGCTTGGTACTGCGAAGAGTGCGGCGAGATTACTGTTTGCCGTGAGGATGCTACAAAGTGTGCTCATTGCGGTAGCGAAAAAATAGTTCAAGACCCTGATACGCTTGACACATGGTTCTCGTCAGCCCTATGGCCTTTCTCAACACTTGGTTGGCCTGAAGAAACCCAAGACTTAAAACATTACTATCCTACAAACACTCTTGTTACAGGCTATGACATTATTCCTTTCTGGGTAATGCGTATGATGTTCTCTGGACTTGAGCAAACAGGTCAGGTACCGTTTGATACTGTTCTTATTCATGGTCTCGTACGTGACTCACAGGGTAGAAAGATGTCAAAGTCATTGGGTAATGGTGTTGACCCGCTTGAAGTAATTGACACCTACGGCGCTGATGCGCTTCGCTTCTCACTTGCTACGGGTAACAGTCCTGGTAATGATATGCGTTACATCCCTGAACGTGTAGAGGCAAGTCGTAACTTTGCAAACAAGATTTGGAATGCGGCAAGATTTATACTTATGAATCTTGACAGCGACAAGGTATTGCCTGTTGATATTGACGCTTTGGCGCTTGAGGATAAATGGATAATTTCAAAATACAATACCCTCGTTCGTGACGTTACCGAAAACCTTGACCGTTTTGAACTAGGGTTGGCGGTACAAAAACTTTACGACTTTATTTGGGACGTATTCTGCGACTGGTATATCGAAATTTGCAAGGCTCGTTTAAATGGCGAGGATGAGAAGGCTAAAAACACCGCAAGAAGCATACTTGTATATGTGTTTACAAATACATTAGCACTCCTTCATCCATTTATGCCATTTATCACCGAAGAAATTTGGCAAACAATACCTCATGATGACAATGAGGCACTTATGGTAACTGAGTGGCCTAAGTTCCGTGACGAGTTTAACTTCGTAGCAGAAGAAGCCGAGTTTGAAAAGATTATGCTTGTAATCAAGGCTATAAGAAACCGCAGAGCTGAGATGAATGTACCACCGTCTAAAAAGGCAAAGGTTTGCATCCAAACAACATTTGCCGATACATTTAGCACAGGTACATCATATATTTGCCGACTGGCTTCGGCCTCTGAAGTAGAAATCGGCGAAGGCTTTGATGCCGAGGGCGCTGTTCGCGTAGTTACCGATGCGGCTACCGTTTATATGCCGATGAAGGAACTCGTTGACATTGACGGTGAAATTGCTCGTCTTAACAAAGATTTGCAAAAGGCAATGGTTGACAAAGAATTCTTTGAAAAGAAACTAAATAATGCAGGATTCGTAGCAAAGGCACCCGCTGCTGTTATCGAGCAGCAGCGCGAAGGTCTTGCAAAAGCGCTTGATAAAATAAAGATGATTGAAGACAGCATTGCTGATCTCAAGGCTCTTTAATTTAAAACGATAATCAAAAAGAGAGCCAAAATATTTTGGCTCTCTTTTTTATCACAGCAAATGTATTTTCATTATTTTAAAATAAAGTTTTAATATATTTACTGTGTTAAAAAGGATTAATTGCTTAATCCTTGATAGTATTATATGAAATAAATTTCAAAAATTTCAAGTAAAATTTTGGTGTTTTATGAATTATAACGGAACTTTAAATTATATACATTCTTGTGGTAAGTTTTCGCATAAAGCGGGGCTCCGGCGCATAACCGAGGTTTGTAAAAAACTCGGCAATCCCCAAAACGATTTTAAAGCAATTCATATTGCAGGTACAAACGGTAAAGGCTCGGTTAGCACATTTGTATCTAGTGCGTTAAAATCCGCGGGATATAAGGTTGGTACATTTGTATCACCGTATATTACCGATTTTTGCGAACGCATACAAATAAACGGCAAATATATAAACCGCGATGATTTGTGTCGATTGTCTGGGCAGGTTATCGATACGGGTGTCCAACTTACCGAATTTGAATTTATTACAGCAGTCGGCTTTTTGTATTTTAGTGAAAATAAAATTGATATTGCGGTGCTTGAAACGGGTTTAGGCGGTCGATTTGATGCAACAAATGTGATAGGTGCGCCGCTTGTTTCGGTTATTACCAAAATCGGACTTGACCACACCGCTATTTTAGGTGATACAATTGAAAAAATAGCAGCTGAAAAGTGTGGAATAATAAAAAATAATATCGTTGTTACAACTTACAATCAATCCAAAAATGCTTTTAATATTATAAAAGAGTATGCACCAAAAGTGATAACACCTAATAAAAACGAGTTAACAAATATTAAGGCTTCAGTTTTGGGTAATGAGTTTACGTATAAAGGTGTGGATTATAAAACCTCGCTCGGTGGCGAGTATCAAATTGAAAATGCACTTGTTGCAATAGAAACGCTAAAAAACTGCGGTCTAAAATTTAGTGATGATGATATTAAATTTGGTTTTAATAACGCGTTTATACCCGCGAGGCTTGAGGTTGTGTCAAAAAATCCGCTTACAGTAATTGATGGTGCTCATAACCCTGACGGCGCTGATGTGCTTTGTAAGGTGCTTGAAAATTACCAAGATATTACCGCTATTATCGGTGTTATGCGTGACAAAAATTATAAAGAGGTACTTTCGAAAACTTTACCGCTTTGCAAAAATGCAATTTGCGTAAAACCAAATGTTTCGCGAGCATTGCCTACGGAGGAATTAGCTGATGCCGCCAGTCAATATTGTAAAAATGTTTTTGTGGCTGATAATTTACAAGATGCTTTATGTTTAGCAAAAGAAAAGAGTAAGAAAAATTCAATATTTATTTTTGGTTCACTTTATCTTGCGAGTGAAATAAGACCGCTTTTAAGACCAAAATTAATAAAATTTGACAATCTGATATGACAAAAATTTTAAGGACAAGCTTCTATAATATTATAGTAGCTTGTCTTTTTTATATTTATTCCTTTAAAGAGGTGTTTTTATGTCAGTAGATATTAGTGTAAACGGTGAGGTAACAACCGCCTATTTAAATGGGGAAATCGACCATCACTCGGCGGCAGCAATCCGCAATGCAATTGACAATGCGGCAGAGCTTAATATGCCATCATTGCTAATTTTAGATTTTACCCGCGTCAGCTTTATGGATAGCTCGGGTATAGGACTTGTTATGGGGAGATACCGCAATTTATCGCGCCAAGGCGCAAAGCTGCACATAACGGGAACAAGCCCACAAATTTATAAAGTTATGAAATTATCGGGAATAGAAAAACTCGCAACGATAGATGAGTGCAAAAAGTAAGGAGAGAAAAATATGGAAATTATAAATAAATTCAGTATGAACGTTTTATCGCGCTCGGCAAACGAGGGCTTTGCCCGCGCTACCGTTGCGGCATTTGCAGCACAGCTTGATCCAACGCTTGAAGAAATAAACGATATAAAAACCGCTGTCAGCGAAGCGGTCACAAACTGTATTGTTCATGCCTACCGAGAAAATTTAGGTAAAATTTACATAAGCGGTGAAATTACCGACACAAATATAATTAAAATAAAAATTCGTGATAATGGCTGCGGTATCGAAAATGTAGAAAAGGCCATGGAGCCGCTTTTTACTACTGTCGGTGGCGAACGTGCGGGACTTGGCTTTGCGGTTATGCAAAGCTTTATGGACTCTATTCGCGTGCGTTCCCGTGTGGGTAAGGGTACCACCATAATACTTACCAAAAAAATAGCGCCCCGATATACAGTCAATGGTTAACACAAACACACGAGACAACTTTATCGAAAGCAATCTTCCGCTTGTTCATTCACTATGTAAGCGTTTTGTCGGTCGTGGTATTGAATATGATGACCTTTATCAAGCGGGGTGCATAGGACTTATAAAAGCGGTGGACGGTTTCGATGAGGGAAGAGGACTTTGCTTTTCTACCTATGCAGTTCCTGTAATCTTGGGTGAAATTCGTCGCATGTTTCGTGATGGCGGCTCGGTTAAGGTGTCGCGTAGTTTAAAGGAATTGTCGCTAAAGGTTACGCGTGTAAAATCAACATTGGAATTAAAGCTTATGCGTGAGCCAACGGTCAGTGAACTTGCAACTGAACTTGGTGTAACACCTGAAGAAATAACCGAGGCGCAGTCGGCCGCTCTTCCTACCGTATCGCTTACATATGAAAGCGACGATGGCGTAAGCGAAATGGATGTTTCGGTAGCAGGTCCTGAGGAATTACTTACAAATAAATTATTGTTACAGCGAGCATTTACGCATTTAGATGATACCGAGCAACAAATAATCCGCTGTCGTTATTTTGAATATCTTACTCAAAACGAAACCGCGGCAAGACTTGGTATGTCTCAGGTGCAGGTGTCGCGCGCGGAAAAGAAAATACTTTTAAAGCTTCGGAGTGTGATTGGCTCGGTTGCTTGACAAAAAAATTTTTTAATTGTATATTTATATATGTATTGTAGGGGCGAGCATTGCTCGTCCGTAATAAAAAGGGGAACTAAAATGCAGCCTATATTATACATTGTAATACCTTGTTATAACGAGCAAGAGGTTTTGCCAGTTACGGCACCGATGTTTTTGCAAAAGATTAACGACCTATATATTGATGGCAAAATCAGTGAGAATAGTCGTATACTTTTTGTAAACGATGGAAGTCGTGATAAGACTTGGGATATTATTGCCGAGCTGTCAAGTCTTGACGAGCATTATTGCGGTATTTCGTTAAGTCGCAACCGCGGGCATCAAAACGCGTTGCTTGCAGGACTTATGGAAGCAAAAGAAAAGTGCGACATTTCTATTTCGATTGACTGTGACGGTCAGGATGATATTGACGCTATTGATAAAATGGTTGACGAATATTTATCGGGCAATGAGATTGTCTACGGTGTGCGATGTGACCGAAAAACTGATAATGCTTTTAAACGCGGTACTGCGCAATTCTTTTATAAATTGATGAGTGCTATGGGTGTTGATATGGTATATAATCACGCCGATTACCGACTTATGTCGCATCGCGCGCTCGAAAGTCTTGCACAGTTTAAAGAGGTTAATTTGTTTTTGCGCGGTATGGTTCCTATGGTTGGATTTAAATATTCTTGCGTAGAATATTCCCGCAAAGAACGAATGGCTGGCAAAAGCAAATATCCGCTTAAAAAGATGCTGTCGTTTGCAATTGACGGAATAACCAGTCTTTCGGTAAAGCCAATACGACTTATTACCGCTTTTGGTTTTATTGTGTCGGCGTTCAGTGTTATCGGTATTATTTGGTCGGTTATCACAGCGCTTGTTGGTTCTACTGTCGCAGGTTGGGCATCAACTGTCAGTATTATTTGCTTCCTTGGCGGAGTTCAACTGTTAAGTCTTGGAGTTATCGGTGAGTATATCGGCAAGATATATCTTGAGGTAAAGGGTAGACCCAGATATATAATTGAAAAGAAAACGGAAGAAATGAAGTAAATTCAAGGAACGGCGTCGTCGTTCCTTTTTCGTTTTCACCCATTCTCTTGTCTTTTAATATACTATATAAGGGACCAAAAATATTAAAAGGAGAAAAGGCTATGAATTATATGGACACCAATTACCATGTGCATTACGAAGAGCCTAAGCAGGATGTTCTTGCAATGGCTTTTGTAAATGTTCAGCATATAAACTCTGTATATGATAACGAAACAGGATTTTCAAACGGTACTATTTATCCTTGTCTAAATAAACCCTTTATGCCGGGAGGAATGTGCCGATGAACGAAAAGTATGCTATGAAAAAATGTATTGATTCGCTTGAGTTTTCGATACTTGAAACCGAGCTTTTTTTGGATACCCATCCGCGTGACCAAAAGGCGCTTCATATGTTGCGTGAATATCGTCGCCGCAAACGCGAGGCTATAGCTGCTTATGAAGCAAAGTTTGGTAAATATATTGTAACTACTGATGATGTACCGGCTAACGATTGTTGGGGTTGGATAGAATCCCCGTGGCCATGGGAAAGGAAGGTGTAATGTATGTGGCAATATGAAAAGAAGCTCCAATATCCAGTAAACATTAAAAATCCAAATCCAAAATACGCAAAGATAATCATAAGTCAGTACGGCGGTCCCGACGGCGAGCTTAGTGCATCGTTGCGTTACCTTACCCAGCGTTACGGTATGCCGTATGATGAGGTAAAGGGTCTTCTTACCGATGTCGGTACGGAAGAACTCGCTCACATGGAAATGATTTGCGCTATGGTTTATCAGCTTACACGCAACCTAACGCCCGAGCAAATTAAGTCATCAGGTTTTGACACCTATTTTGTTGACCATACAGCAAGCGTTTACCCAATCGCAGCGTCAGGTCTTCCTTGGCGCGCTGAATATATTCAGTCAAAGGGTGATATAATTGCCGACCTTCACGAAGATATGGGCGCCGAGCAAAAGGCGAGGGTAACCTATGACAATCTCATTCGTCTTATCGATGACCCAGATATACTTGATCCACTCAAGTTCTTGCGTCAGCGTGAAATTGTGCATTATCAAAGATTTGGCGAAGCATTGCGTCTTACGACTGATAGATTAAATTCTAAAAATTTCTACGCATGTAATCCTAATTTCGATAAGAATTGTGGTAAATAATAGATAATGTAGGGCAGGAGTTTGCTCCTGCCTAATTATATTTCGCTGTAAAATGTGTAGTACACAAGTATAAAAACCCAAGATATTGTGGCTAAAAAAGTTGTGGAAAAATTTTTTAAAAAATTGAAAAAAAGTGTTGACAAACGTGAACAGTTGTGGTAATATAATCGGGCACCTTTGAGAAAGGGTGAGCTTGGAGTGCCTAAAAGGGCACTAAACGAACCTTGAAAATTAAACAACGACAAGATAATAAGGACCCGACAA
>JAZUNP010000025.1:0-5572 GCA_045604215.1 Acutalibacteraceae bacterium | reverse complement strand
TGCGGTTTTAAGATTGATGAGTTTTGGTGTGAATACTTTCAGCCCGATCGACCTATGCCCGACGATGAAGAACACGACCCCAACGAAGGACCTGATGTGATGTTCCATTTTGTAAAGGTAATGAAATAGAAAAAACACCGCTGAGGAGTTTCGATTCCTCAGCGGTCATTTTTATAACCATATTTATTTGCAATCTTTACAAGAGTATTCGGGGACGGTGCGCTCGTTTATGACCGATTCATAGAGCCGCCATCCGCCTGCAAGGTTATAGCAGTCGTACCCGTTGCCTATAAGAATACGGCAAGCAAGGAAAGAACGAAGTCCCGAATGGCAATGCACGTAGACTGGTTTGTCTTTCGGAATTTCGTCAATACGCTCACGCAGTTCATCAAGCGGGATATTCACAAATCCGTCTATTTTGCCCTGCATCACCTCAAACGGTGTACGGGTGTCAAGTAAGAAAACACTGCCGTCACGTGCAAGATTTTCAACATCGTGCCAGAAGAACTGTTTTAGCTTTCCGCTGACGATATTTTCGGCAACGAAGCCGAGCATATTGACGGGGTCTTTCGCACTTCCAAAAGGCGGCGCATAGCAAAGTTCAAGGGTGGTAAGGTCGGTGATTTTAGCACCGAAACGGATAGCGGTGGCAAGCACGTCCATACGCTTGTCCACGCCGTCAAAGCCGACAATCTGCGCGCCGATGTTCTTCAGCGTTTTCTTATCCCACAGCGCTTTGATGGACATCTGTGCCGCACCGGGATAATAGGTGGCGTGGGATGCTGAATAGGTGTAGGTCTTATCGTAATCAATACCTGCCGCAGTAGCCGACTTTTCGTTAAGACCCGTGGTAGCAATGGTCATATCAAAGAGTTTTAAAACTGCCGAGCCTTGCGTGCCTGTATAAACGCTCTCATAGCCTGCGGTATTATCCGCCGCAATTCTGCCTTGCTTGTTGGCGGGTCCTGCAAGCGGAATAAAGGCGGGTTTCTTTGTGATGAAATCCTCGACCTCAACTGCATCACCGACAGCATAAATATTCGGTATATTGGTCTGCATTTTGTTGTTTACAACAATGCTTCCGCGCGGATTAAGTTCTATTCCGCAGTCACGTGCGATAGCGGTTTCGGGACGGACGCCGACAGACATAATAATCATATCGGCGGTAATCTCGCCGTTTTGCAAGACAACAGTATTTCCGTTTATAGACTTTACACCGTTATTAAGGTGCAGATAAATTCCTTTGGATTTAATATAGCGGTGAACGTCTGCCGCCATATCAAAATCGAGGGGCGCTATCAGATGGTCGGCAAGCTCTACGATTGCAACCTTTATCCCTGCCTGTGCTAAATTTTCCGCCATCTCAACACCAATATATCCGCCACCGATCACCACAGCCGAGCGCGGCTTTGCGGTATCGATATAGTTCTTGATTTTTAAGGTGTCGGGAATGTTGCGGAGTGTGAAAACGTTGCTACCGTCAGCACCGTCAATGTTTGGTCTTATCGGCTCGGCGCCCATAGACAAAATAAGGTTATCATAGGTTTCTTCATAGGTTTCGCCTGTGCGAAGATTTTTGACGGTAACGGTTTTGGTATCGGGATTGATCTTAACCGCATCGTTTAACACTCTGACGTCAATATTAAAACGTGCCTTAAAGCTTTCGGGCGTTTGTAGAGTCAAATCCTCGCGGTCAGTGATGACACCGCCGATATAATACGGCAGACCGCAGTTGGCAAAGGACACATATTCGCCACGCTCTAAAATAATGATTTCGGCTTTTTCATCCAGTCTGCGAAGCCGCGCCGCCGCAGTTGCACCACCTGCAACACCGCCTATAATAATGGTTTTCATTTGTGTGCCCTCCTAAAATTTAGTTTATATATTAATTATACCATTTCGTATGCTTTTTCTCAATACCTTATTCTTTGGATACTTTCCAAAATGATTCATATCACCACATAACAGCGCCGCCGCCCTGGAGGAGTGCATGTCTAGGGTTGAACATTAGGTTGCAAGAAAGAGCGATTAAGAACACGAGCGTGAAACGATAAAAGGAATAAGCAGAGTTCTTCGCGCTGCAATACGCTTGTAATTCGGCTTTAAAAGAATACTAAATGCCATATAAGCGACAACGCCCGCAATACTGAGACCGTTTATATAGAGAATCTGAGTAGAATAGTAGACAATAGTGCTTATGGTCGCAACCGCCAAACAAGCGATAGTACACCAATAGTATTTGCGGCTTTGCGCACGACTGGTTTTTATAGGAATCACATAAATTTTTGCCAAATATAAGAAAGTTATCGTAATAAAAATACAGAAAAATCACCTAGGACAACAACAAATTAAAATATTTTTCGCATCTTCTGTATAAAAAATACAGGAAAGTATTGACATTTAATAAAAGCTATGGTAAAATACATTTTAGAAAGGGGTTTTGGACATGCTTAAAAAGTTTCAAGTTGAAAATTATAGAGGATTTAAAGACACTCTTTTGTGGGACTTATCAGACACTCGCGATTACGGATTTCGCAAAAATTTAGTTGAGAATAAAATAGCAAAAAAATCTGTTGTTTTCGGCAAAAATGGCTCGGGCAAATCAAGTCTGTGCACTGCTATTGTTGATATAACCGCCCATCTTCTTGATGCAGAAAAAGATAATGTCCCGGGACACTTATACACATATGTAGGAAATAATAAAAACTTTGCAACATTTACATATGTTTTTCAATTTGGAAAGGATGAGGTTACATATACATATTGCAAGGCTAATTTAACAACCCTGCTACTTGAAGCAGTTGCAATTAATGGGAAAGAAGTTCTTCTTCATAATTTTGTTGATGAAAAAGATAATTATATAAACATCCCTGGGGCAGAAAATTTAAGGACAAAAGGATTGCAAAAGCAATTATCTGTCATTAAATATATATACAACAATACTATTCAAGACGAAAATTCAGTTATAACAAAAATAATGAATTTTGTCAGCGGCATGCTATATTTTAGAAGTCTTAAAGATGCCAATAAATATATCGGATACCAATTGGGTAGTGAAAAACTTGATGATATTATTTTAAGTAACAACAGGTTAGATGATTTTAATAAATTTATAAACGATATGGGACTTAATTACACTTTAGTGCCATTAAAACTCGTTAGCGGTGCATTGACTATTGGGGCAAAATTCGAAAATGACAATGTTGTTCAATTCAGTTCAATAGCTTCTTCTGGAACGATGACACTTATGCTGTTTTATTGTTGGTTTATTGAGTTTTCAAACCTTACATTTCTTGTAATAGATGAATTTGATGCATATTATCATCATGAACTTTCTGAAAAAATTCTTTCAATAATTCAGAGCTTTGAAAATATGCAGTCCATGGTTACAACTCACACAGTATCATTATTACATACAGAATGCACAAGACCGGACTGTGCTTTTATGATTGGTGAAGGTTATATCAAGAATTTATGTAATCTTACTGACAGAGAATTAAGAGAGGCACACAACATAGAGAAACTCTATCGTGCCAATGAATTTGTAAAAGTCGAAGAATAATAAAAAACTTTTGTAAAGGAGTGATGTAAGTTGATTGTTTTAAGCAAAAAGAAAAAACACATCAGAAAAACTGTTGGCGCAGTTTAACAATGTGTTCTTTACGGGTATGCTGAACGCATACTGTGTTGTTAAGTATAGTTTAGCATATCCGTAAACAAAAATCAAGAGTTTGGAGGAAATTTTTATGATTTCTACGATTTTTAATGTTTACGGAGGTAATAAACTTTATGACGAATGTACAATTTAATAACAATTATGATGTTTTCCATGCATTCTTGGTAGAAAATGCTGACTATGATGGTTATTATGAGTTGCCTGTCATCAGGACAAGCGACCATTTACCAGATAAAGTCATAATATTTTCAAAGGCAATGTCTAAAACATGGGACGATTTTGACTGTTGGGTGGTCTTTTACGAGCATGACAGGGATTTTGAAAGGCTTTGGAACAAGCCAAGACAATATCTCGATAAGTTGAAAAAGTTCAAGGGTATCATATCCCCTGATTTTAGCCTTCATCGAAATATGCCGCTTATCATGCAAATGTGGAATACATATCGTAGCAGAGCAATAGCCGTTTGGTTGCAGAATAACGGCGTTGAAGTCATCCCAAATGTAAGATTCGGGGATGAAAGAACCTTCTCTTTCTGCTTTGACGGGATAGAAGAAAACAAAACTGTTGCAGTAGGCACACATGGTTGTATTAAGCGTAAAGAGGATAAAATCTTCTTTAAAATCGGGCTTGCCCGAATGGTGCAAAGGCTGTCTCCTAAAACTATAATAGTTTACGGTAGTGCACCTGACAGTATCTTCAAGCCCTATAAGGATATGGGTATCAACATCATAGCTTTTGAAAGTGAATTTTCAAAGTCCAGAAAGCAGGTGACTGCTTAATGGGTGGAAGTATATCAGGAAATTTTGGAAACACCAAAGGTAGTAGTTTAGATGCATTAAGCAATATGCTAGCAGCTGCATCGCTTATTCCGGGACTTGATACTTTTACAAACTTGGCATCGATACCTGTTGACCTTGCAAGAAGGGATTTTGTCTCCGCGGGACTTAGTGCACTTGGTGTTGTCCCGGTAGTTGGTGAGATTGGTGATGCAGCAAAACTCGCTAAAATAGCAGATAAAGCTGTAGATGCAGCTAAAACGGCAGATAAAGTGTCGGATGCTGCAAAGGGCATAAAAAGGATTGCACCATCAAAGCTAACACAAACTCATAAGCTTACGTTGAGCAAAAAACAATATAGTAATCTCGTGGAAAGTATAAGAAAAAATGGGATTACTGAACCTATCAAATATGTTGAGTATAAAGGTACAAAGTATGTTGTTGATGGGCATCATAGATTAAGGGCAGCAAAGCAGCTGAAATTGGATAAAATTCCTACGCAAAAGGTTTCGCTGCCATATAAAGGATACAAAACAATTAACGATTTGCTTTGGTTTGATTAACAGAAAGGGGGAATTGCTGTGATATATATTACAGGCGATACACACATACCAGTCGATATACAGAAACTTTCCACTAAACGTTTTCCCGAGCAAAAAGAAATGACCAAAAATGATTATGTGATCATATGTGGTGATTTTGGTGGCGTGTGGGACGGCAGCAATGAAGAAAAATATTGGATAAAGTGGTTGAAAAGAAAAAATTTCACAACACTTTTTATTGATGGTAATCACGAAAACTTTGAGATGCTTTATAATCTGCCAACGGTAGATTTTGGTGATAGTATTGCACACAAAGTTGATGATGGCATATATCATTTAATCAGGGGCGAAGTATATAATATTGACGGAAAGAAGTTCTTCGTATTTGGTGGGGCAAGCTCGCACGACAAAGAACATCGAACCGAAGGCAAAAACTGGTGGAAAGATGAAATGCCAAGCGAAAAAGAGTATAGTACTGCAGAAGAAAATCTCAAGAAGAATAATTCTGAATTTGATTATGTGATAACCCATTCTGCCCCGACATCTGTTCAAGATAAAATTGCTCCAACATATGAAAT
>JAZUNP010000024.1:0-29967 GCA_045604215.1 Acutalibacteraceae bacterium | reverse complement strand
GTGGAAAGATGAAATGCCAAGCGAAAAAGAGTATAGTACTGCAGAAGAAAATCTCAAGAAGAATAATTCTGAATTTGATTATGTGATAACCCATTCTGCCCCGACATCTGTTCAAGATAAAATTGCTCCAACATATGAAATCAATCAACTTACAGATTTTCTGGAAAAGATAAAAAACAGTGTGGCATGTAAAAAATGGTTTTTTGGTCATTACCATAAAGATGTTGAAGTTGATGAAAAGTTTACTGCGGTATTTGACAAAATTTATAAGATTTAATCGAAATTTTAGCCGATGCATTGTGCATCGTCTTTTTTCGTATCCAAAAAACTTTCTTTTTGCTGCACTTTTATTACAAAACCATAGTTATATTGCACATGCGCTGCAATTTGGCTGCAATGTTAAAATGTACTCTAACCCCCCTTAAATACTGGATTTGTGTGTAGAAAAAGACCATACCTTCGAGGGTAGCGGTGTTTGGGTGTGACGAAGTTTTTTAGGGTTCAAGTTATTTTTGTTTTGGCAAGGCAAAAAACGGAGAAATGCTTTACTGCATTTCGAGCATTTTTAACACCGCCAAAGCGGAAATAACAACCGAAAACAAGTCTAAATCCCGAACGCCGTAACCCAATGGGTATGGTCTTATTTTAACATCATCAGGTGCCATTGCAGCGCCCATATTGTTCGTATCGGTGACGCCTAAATCAGTTACTTCACCGATGCACACAGCGTTAATATACGGTTTCCCCTCTTGTTTTTCATTTGATAAAACTGTGGCACCCGAGCCTGTTACTGTCCATTGCGCTGTTTGCGGCCGCACCGCACCATATTCAAGCGGAAAACGGTATTGACGCTCAGCAGAACAAAAGTGTGACGAAGTTACCGCCGCCGCAACGTCGACCGCACCACTATCTATCATAATTGATGCAAGACAAAGTCCAAGAGTCATTGTAGAACACGCACCGTAAAGTCCTACAAGCGGTATTCCTTTTTCGCGAAGACCGAAATATGAACCGATACATTGGTTAAGCAGGTCACCTGCAAAAATCATATTTATATCATTTTCGTTAACATTCGCCTTTCGCATAGCGGTTTCAAGCGCAATTTTTTGCAAGAGGCTTTCTGCTTTTTCGTAGCTATCCTCTCCAAAGCGACTATCGTCATCGTGTGCGTCAAACTCGTGACCCAAGGGGCCTTCAAATTCTTTTTTACCAACCACTGAGCCGTAACCAATAATATTTGGTTTATTATCTAAAATTATTGTTCTTTTTCCTATTCTTTTTGCCATAACATTTACCTCACTTTTTAGTTAGTGTTTGCAGAAGATAAAAAAATAACCCTTCAGTGACGGGTTGTTTTTTTGTTAAATATTTAATTCGTGATTTAAACAAAATTAAATATAGCCCTTGAAATGAATTTTGCATTTTGTTATACTGAATATCGTGAAAAATTACAATTTTAAACATAATTTATATTTTGTTCGGAGAAATAAAATGAAAAAGTATTTAGCATTATTAATGGCAGTTTTTATCACCTTTTCCCTTGCGGCATGCAAAAATAATCAAAAGCAGCTTTCAAATGACAGTACCCCAGCAATAGTTGAAAACGATTATTTCAAAACTCCCAATAACTATGCTGTAGTTTTACAAGTAAGCATTAATCCACAAATAAAATTATATATCGGCAACGATAACATTGTAATGGCTCTCCAAGCAGTAAACCAAGATTCCAAACAAATTGTTGATGAACTTACTTTTAAAGACTCAGATTATCAAACTGTCATAAAATTATTTATTACATTAGCAAATTCAAATGGTTTTATTAAAGAAGATGCGAAAATCAACTTTGAAATTGTAGAAGCAAAGGATACCTCAATTGATACAAATGTCATTCTAAGCAATGCTTCTATTGCGGCTACAAAAGCAGCAAATGAACTTAATATAGTTATTAGCACAAACGTTGAAAACAATAATTCTATGGATGATCAAGAACAATTCAGTAGCAGCACAAATGAAACCGAAAGTAAGCCTACACAAAGCGAGTCTACAAAAACCAAACCCGAAAATACGCATACCCACGAGTTTTCATCAGCTACCTGTACCGAAGCGGCAAAATGCTCCTGTGGTGCTACCGACGGTAAAGCACTCGGACATAATTGGCAGGCTGCTACCTGTAAATCAGCAAAAACTTGTAATATCTGTGGTGCCACCGAAGGTGATAAAGGTGAGCACACATATTCAAACGGTAAATGTACCGTCTGCGCTAAAGTTAACAGTGATATGGCACGGGAAATTCTTTATAATTGGTTTTCCCTAAATTGTGTTGATGCCAACTATAGCAAATGCTATTTTCTGCCATCAGACAATAATTATTACTTAACCGTATTAAAAACTGGTGATATTTTCTTTTATTATTCAAGTGATAACGAAACCATAATTTTAAGTGTTTATGGCTTTGAGGATAATAAATGTTATTTAACATATATATATGATAATATGACTATTGAGGGTGAGTTTCCACTCGATTCATTACATTCTACAAATAGAAACTTTTTCAACATAATGAATTCGATAGAAAATGACGATATAAAAACGCAGTTAATTGAAAATTTACGAAATAAAATTGATTTATTTTTATTGAAGTTTGAAAACGAAATTTTAAAACCCAACGTAAATATAACCTTAAATGATTTGGGCTTTTCTTGTTATTAATTTAAAAGGGCTTCACCAATTAGCGTAATACTCCAAACGGAGTATTACGCTGCTCTATTCGCTTACGGCGAGTGTTATTCGCTACGCGAGTTTGCCGCGAATAGAATATCACTAAGCCAAAAGCGCTTAATATCACTTTCGCGAATGCCAAAATATCACCCTGACTTTAGTGAGCATATCACCTAACAGACAAAAATAAAGAGAAGACTCGTCAATAAAGTGCGAATCTTCTCTTTTTCTGTTGTTGGTGGGTTTCGGCTACCGCCCAACTGAATTTGTACTTACAAATACAATGCTAGTTATTAACCAAAATTGAAAGAATTTTAAATTCTCCGATAAGAACAACATTTAGGTCAAGCCTTTTTGTTAGAATAATGTGGTTATCCAATAAATAAACCCATAAATTACACTTGCTACTGCGCCGTACATAATTACAGGTCCTGCTATGGTGAAAATTTTAGCGCCTACACCTAAAATGTACCCCTCATTTTTAAACTCTATCGCGGGGGACACCACTGCGTTTGCAAAGCCGGTTATAGGCACCAAAGTCCCAGCGCCTGCGCGTTTGGCAATTTTGTCAAATATACCAAATCCTGTCAAGAGTGCCGCTATAAAAATTATAGCTACAGGCACCGACATTTTTACCACCTTTTCGGGTAAATCAAACGAAGTAAAAAGCTCTGTTAATAATTGTCCTATAACACAAATGGCACCGCCCACAATATACGCCCAGATAAAATCCTTTACCTTGGGTGAGGGTGGCGATGCCTTTTTTGTCATTTCACTATATTTTTCCTTATCTGGCAACATAATTTCCACTTCCCTTTCGGGAATATTGTTACCTTAAACTATCGGTTTATACGGATTGTATTTTGTTAAAAATTCTTCCCACTGCTCTTCGCTTAAACTTTCGCCGTCTTTTTTGCCGTATTGCTTATAAAGACCGTCTACGAGCATATTATACAGCTTGTTGGTTTTAATATTTGCTCTAGTAAGAACTACAGCAATCCAAACCACGAGGCACAAAAGAATTGCACCGGGAACAGCGTGACGCCAATAAAAAGACGGATTTAAAATCCCTGCGGAATCGCGTGTAATAAGGAAATATGACATTACCATAACAGGCTGTGATACCGCAGTTATCGCACAGCCGATAATCTTTTTGCGGCACAGATACAGCGCTGCACCGACGATCATAACTACAGCACCCACGCAAATAGTAACAAATGAAATTGCAATGTAGTTAAAATCTGCCTGACCGACATTTAACATAAGCACAGTGCTTAATACAAAAAGCACAGTCATAAAAAATGTATAAATCCAAGCAAAGTATGATATTACCGACAGTGTATTTACAAGTCGTCCGCCATCCTTTGCATATTCGATGCCGTATTTATACTTATATTTTTCTACATAATCTAAAATGTTTGTATTCCTTTTCATAAAATCACCGAAAAACATTATACAACACTTATCTTATCTTGACAAGTCTTTATCAAAAATTATATAATAACTTTTGGTGATTTTATGGCAAAAATAAATATTGTAATGGTAGAACCCGAAATACCGCAAAACACGGGCAATGTTGCGCGAACCTGTGCCGCTACGGGTGCAAGGCTCCATCTTGTAAAGCCGATGGGCTTTACACCCGATGATAAAAAGCTTAAACACGCAGGACTTGATTATTGGAAATATCTTGATATTACCTATTACGAAAACCTTGACGATTTTTTCGAGAAAAATTCGGGCGGAAACTTTTTCTTCTTTACAACAAAGGGGCGTCAAACCCACTCCGAGCCCAATTACCCCGATAATTGTTATTTGCTTTTTGGTAAAGAAAGTAAAGGATTGCCCGAGGAATTACTACTAAAAAATCCGGACACTTGTGTACGCATTCCAATGCAGGGTGAAATACGCAGTCTAAACCTTGCAAACTCGGTAGCAATAGGTGTTTACGAGGTTTTACGTCAATGGGACTACCCCGCGCTCGAAAATTTTGGTCAATTGCACAATTATAAATGGGAAGATAATGTATAATTTTAGATAATTTTATATTGAAATTTTTGAAATTTGTGGTAAAATAATATTGTATAATTTTTAACAATCTCGAAAGGATGTACTAAAATGAACGCACTTAACAAAAAAACAGTTGACGACATTAATGTAAAAGGTCAAAAGGTTCTTGTTCGTTGCGATTTTAACGTTCCACTAAAAAATGGCGTTATCACCGACGAAAACAGAATTAACGCTGCCCTTCCTACAATCAAAAAGCTTATCGCTGACGGCGGTCAGGTAATTCTTTGCTCACACCTTGGCAAACCAAAGGGTGAGCCAAAACCAGAGCTTTCTTTGGCACCTGTTGCTGCTTGTCTTACTGAAAAGCTTGGTAAAGAGGTAGTTTTTGCTGCTGACGATAACGTTGTAGGCGAAAATGCAAAGGCTGCAGTAGCTAATATGAAAGACGGCGACGTAGTTCTTCTCCAGAACACTCGTTACCGCGCAGAAGAGACCAAAAACGGCGAGGCTTTCTCGGCTGAACTTGGTTCTTTGGCAGATATATTCGTAAACGATGCATTTGGTACCGCACACCGCGCACACTGCTCAACCGTTGGTGTTGTTTCACACGTAAAGCAAGCTGTAGCAGGTTACCTTATCGGTAAAGAGCTTAAGTACCTCGGCAACGCTGTTGAGACTCCTGTTCGTCCTTTCGTTACCATTCTTGGCGGCGCGAAGGTTGACAGTAAGCTCCCTGTTATTGAAAATCTTCTTACCAAGGCTGATACACTTATCATCGGCGGCGGTATGGCATACACATTCTTAGCCGCTAAGGGTTACGGCGTTGGTACCTCACTTATAGATGATACCAAGATTGACTACTGCCGTGATATGATGGCAAAGGCAGCCGACGCGGGTGTTAAGATACTTCTTCCTATCGACTGCACAATTACAAAGTCATTCCCCGACCCAATTGATGCTCCAATCGACATTGAGGTTGTAGATGCTGACAAGATTCCTGCTGATATGATGAGCCTTGACATCGGTACAAAAACTGCCGAGCTTTACGCTAACGAAGTTAAGGGCGCAAAAACAGTTGTTTGGAACGGACCTATGGGCGTATTTGAAAACCCGATTCTGGCTAAAGGCACAATGGCTGTAGCTGAGGCTATGGCAGAAACCGACGCTGTTACAGTTATCGGTGGCGGCGACTCAGCAGCTGCTGTTAACATCTTGGGATTCGGCGACAAGATGACCCACATTTCAACAGGCGGCGGCGCAAGCCTTGAATTCCTTGAGGGTAAGGAACTCCCAGGTATTGCAGCACTTAACGATAAATAATTTAAAAAATCAAATTCGGCGGCTCGGGTTTCCCCTGCCGCCAACTTTTAGGTTAGGAGATATTAAAAATGAACAAAGCAAAAAGACAGGCAATCATTGCAGGTAACTGGAAAATGAACAAAACCCCAGCTGAAACTACAGCGCTTATTAACGAGATGAAACCACTTGTTGCAGATGCCCAATGTGAAGTTGTACTTTGCGTACCTTTCATTGATATTGCTGCAGCCGTTGAAGCAGCCAAGGGCTCTAAAATTAAAATCGGCGCTGAAAACGTTCACTTCAAGGCTTCGGGCGCATACACAGGCGAAATCTCTGCCCAGATGCTTACAGCCGCAGGCGTTGAGTATGTTGTAATCGGTCACAGCGAGCGTAGACAGTACTTTGGTGAAACCGACCAAACCGTTAACCTCCGTACACTCGCGGCAGTTAACGCAGGTCTTAAAGCAATTGTTTGCGTTGGTGAAACACTCGAACAGCGTGAACTCGGCTACACCGAAACTCTTCTTAAATATCAGACAAAGATGGCTCTTACAAATGTAAGTGCTGACCAGCTCAAGAACATCGTTATTGCTTATGAACCTGTTTGGGCTATTGGTACTGGTGTTACCGCTACTGCTGACCAGGCTGACGAAGGCAACGGTTACGTTCGCGCAGCTATTGCCGAGGTTTATGGCGCTGACATTGCCGAAACCGTTACTATTCAGTACGGTGGCTCAATGAATGCCGCTAACGCTGACGAGTTGGTTTCTAAGGTGAATGTTGACGGTGGTCTTATCGGCGGCGCATCACTTAAGGCACAGGATTTCTCTGTAATTGTTAAAGCCGCAAGCAAATAATTTAGGAGATTTAATATGAAAAAACCCGTTGTTTTATGTATTATGGACGGCTTTGGTATTCGCGACGTTAATGACGGCAATGCAATTAACACTGCCAAAACCCCTAATCTTGATAAGTTCTTTAGCGAAAACCCTTTTACTACTATTGGCGCATCTGGTCTTGACGTAGGTCTACCCGATGGTCAAATGGGTAATAGTGAGGTTGGACATACCAATATAGGTGCAGGCCGCGTTGTTTACCAAATGCTTGTTAAGATTACAAAAGACATTCAAGAAGGCAATTTCTTTAATATTGAAGTTCTTAAAAATGCAATAGCTAACTGCAAAAAGAACGACAGTGCACTCCACCTTATAGGTCTACTTTCCGACGGTGGTGTTCACAGCCATATCGAGCATCTTTATGGTCTACTCGAAATGGCAAAGAAAAACGGTCTTACAAAGGTGTATGTTCACTGTCTTATGGACGGTCGTGACGTTTCTACAACAAGCGGTATCGGCTTTATCAAGAACTTGCAGGACAAAATGCTGGAAATCGGCGTTGGTAAGATTGCCTCTGTTATGGGTCGTTACTATGCAATGGACCGTGACTTTGCTTGGGACCGTGTAGAAAAGGCTTATGCCGCTATGGTTTACGGCGAGGGCGTTCAAACAAATGACATTCTCGCTACAATGAGTGAATCTTACTCTAACGACGTAACTGATGAGTTTATTCTTCCTACTGTTGTAGATGCCGACGGCACAATTAAGGCAAACGACAGCGTTGTATCATTTAACTTCCGTCCTGACCGCGCACGTCAGTTTACAAGAACCTTCGTTGACCCCAATTTTGACGGATTCCAGCGCAAAAACGGTTTCTTCCCAGTAACTTACGTATGTATGACACAGTATGATGAAACAATGCCAAATGTAACCGTTGCATATCCACCTGAAGAACTTAAAATGACACTCGGTGAGTATCTTGCAAGTTGCGGTAAAACTCAGCTTCGTATTGCTGAAACACAAAAGTACGCTCACGTTACCTTCTTCTTTAACGGTGGCGAGGAAAAAACCTTTGAGGGCGAAGACAGAGTTCTTATCCAGTCTCCCGACGTTCCTACCTTTGACCTACAGCCCGAAATGAGCGCATACCCTGTTTGTGACGCTGTTTGCGATAAGATTCGTTCTGGTGAATATGATGCAGTTATTCTTAACTTTGCTAACTGCGATATGGTTGGCCACACTGGTATATTTGATGCCGCTGTAGCCGCTGTTGAGGCGGTTGACACTTGCGTTGGTCGCGTTGTTGAAGCAACACGTGAAATGGGTGGCGCGGTAATTATAACCGCTGACCACGGTAACGCTGACTGTATGGTGGGCGAAGACGGAAATCCATTTACCCCACACACCACAAACCCTGCTCCTTTCTGCGTAGTTGGTTACGATTGCGAGCTTCGTGATGGCGGCAGACTTGCTGACATTGCTCCGTCAATGCTCAAGATATTAGGTCTCCCCCAACCCGCTGAAATGACAGGCGAGTCTATAATAAAGTAGATTTAACAAATAAGCATAAAGAAAAAGCTTTATTGTATAACGAAGACGCGGACTTAGGAGTTAACTCCTAAGTCCGCGTTTAATTGTGCATTACGAATTATGCATTGTGCATTATTCAGCTGCTTCCTCTATCATCATATCGGTTTCGATTGCTTCTACTTCTTCAACGATTGGTTCGGGGTTAATGTCGGGGTGCTTCATACCTGTACCTGCAGGGATGAGTTGACCGATAATAACATTTTCCTTAAGACCAAATAGTGGGTCAACCTTGCCTTTAATTGCGGCTTCGGTAAGAACTCGAGTGGTCTCCTGGAAGGATGCCGCTGACATAAATGATTCGGTTGCAAGAGATGCCTTGGTAATACCAAGCAAGGTTGCTTGATATGTTGCCTTGGTAAGTCCCTCTTCACCTGCATCGATACGAGCCTGAATAGCCTTATTTGCATCGGCAATTTCCTTATATTCATAACTGCTACCAGCAAGAAGCTGTGTGCTACCAGCGTCAAGTATGCGAAGCTTACGCATCATTTGACGAACGATAACCTCGATGTGTTTGTCATTGATGTCAACACCTTGTGTACGGTAAGCATTTTGAATTTCGGCAATGATATATTCCTGAACAGCCTCTGGGCCTTGTGCTTCCAAGATATCCTGTGGATATTTAGCACCTGGAATAAGCATATCGCCTGCCTTTACATAGTCACCGTCGTTAACGAGTACACGTGAGCCGTAAGGAATAACAACCTTTTCTTCAGCCATTGTTTCCTCGTTGTTGATTACAATCACGTTGCTACGCTTTTCTTCAACCATACGCACACGACCGTCAATCTTGGCGATAAGACCGCAAGCCTTTGGTCTACGTGCTTCGAACAGTTCTTCAACACGTGGAAGACCCTGTGTAACGTCGGCAACGTCACCACCCGCAACACCACCGGTATGGAAAGTACGCATTGTAAGCTGTGTACCAGGCTCACCGATAGACTGAGCTGCAACGATACCAACTGCCTCACCAACGGTAACAGGCTTATTGGTAGCAAGGTTTGCACCGTAGCACTTCTGACATACGCCATGATGGCTGTGACAAGTAAGAATTGAACGAATTTTAATGCGTTCGATACCTGCGTCAACGATGCGTTTTGCATCCTCCTTGGTCATCATATGGTCAGTACCGCAAATAACCTCACCTGTTTCAGGGTGAACTGCGTTTTCCAGGAGGAAACGTCCAACAAGACGCTCTTCGAGTGATTCGAGCAAGTGGTTGCCGTCTTTAATATCAAATACTTCAAGACCCTCATCGGTACCGCAGTCGATGTCACGAACGATAACGTCCTGTGAAACGTCAACAAGACGACGTGTAAGGTAACCAGAGTCAGCGGTACGAAGCGCTGTATCGGCAAGACCTTTACGCGCACCACGAGATGAAATAAAGTATTCCAAAATGTTAAGACCTTCACGGTAGTTAGCACGAATTGGAACTTCAATGACCTTACCTGCAGTATTTGCAATAAGACCACGCATACCTGCAAGCTGACGAATCTGGCTCATAGAACCACGAGCGCCAGAGTCAGCCATCATAAAGATTGGGTTAAACTCATCAAGGTTGCCCTTGAGTGCGCCTGCAATATCCTCAGTAGCGTTGTTCCAAATTTCGATTACGTGGCGACTACGCTCATCATCACTGATAAGACCGCGACGGTAATTTTTGTTGATAGTGTCAATCTTCTTTTCAGCCTCGGCAAGTATATCCTTCTTTTCAGGAGGAATAACAGCGTCGATAACGGCAACTGTAATAGCGCCCTTTGTAGAGAACTTGAAGCCCGTTGCCTTTACCTTATCAAGCACGATTGATGACTCGCTTGTGCCGTGGGTATCAATGCAACGCTCAATAATTTTACCGAGAGCTTTTTTACCAACCTTGTTTTGAATGATGTCATCATTAGACTCAACAAATTTCTTTGTAGCGTCTTTAAGGCTAAAGCACCATTCAAGGTTAAATTCATTTTGGGGATTTGAGCGGTCAACAAAGCCTAAATCCTGAGGAATGGATTCATTAAAGATAAGGAAACCAACAGTACACCAAACAAGCGCTGATTTGCCCTCATCATTTGTCATACGAACGCGGATAGGTGCATGAAGACCAACAACACCGTCGTTGTAAGCCATCATAGCTTCGTCCTTGTCGCGAAATACCTTGTTGGTGCCGGGCTCATCTGACTTAACAAGTGTAAGATAGTAGCAACCCAAAACCATATCCTGTGTAGGAACTGCAACAGGCTTACCATCAGCAGGTTTAAGCAGGTTGTTAGCAGCAAGCATAAGGAAACGAGCTTCGGCTTGCGCCTCTGCTGATAGAGGCACGTGAATAGCCATCTGGTCGCCGTCGAAGTCGGCATTGTATGCAGTACATACAAGTGGATGAAGTTTAAGCGCTTTACCCTCAACGAGTACCGGCTCAAATGCCTGAATACCAAGTCTATGAAGTGTTGGCGCACGGTTAAGGAGAACAGGATGCTCTTTGATAACGAGTTCGAGTGCATCCCAAACCTCAGCTGATGCGCGTTCAACCATCTTACGAGCGGTTTTGATATTTGTAACCGACTTGGTTTCTACCAAGCGCTTCATAATAAACGGTTTAAAGAGCTCAAGCGCCATTTCCTTCGGCACACCGCATTGATACATTTTAAGTTCAGGTCCTACAACGATAACCGAACGTCCTGAGTAGTCAACACGTTTACCGAGAAGGTTTTGACGGAAACGACCTTGCTTACCTTTAAGCATATCAGAAAGTGACTTTAATGCTCTGTTGTTAGGTCCTGTAACAGGTTTGCCACGACGACCGTTGTCGATAAGAGCGTCAACAGCCTCTTGAAGCATACGTTTTTCGTTACGAACAATAATTTCAGGAGCGCCAAGCTCTAAAAGACGCTTTAGACGATTGTTACGGTTAATAACACGACGGTAAAGGTCATTAAGGTCACTTGTTGCAAAACGGCCACCGTCAAGCTGTACCATAGGACGCAAATCGGGTGGAATAACCGGAATAACATCAAGAATCATCCATTCAGGACGGTTACCTGACTGACGGAACGCTTCAAGCACCTCAAGACGCTTGAGAATACGAACACGCTTTTGGCCGCTTGATTCCTCAAGTTCTGCGCGAAGCTCGGCACAGGTCTTTTCGAGGTCGATTTCAGCGAGCAGTTCTTTAATTGTTTCAGCACCCATACCTGCCTTAAATGCGTCTTCATACTTTTCGCGCATTTCGTGATACTGCTTTTCGTTAAGAATTTGCTTCTTTTCGAGTGGTGTATCACCTGGGTCAGTTACGATGTACTGTGAAAAATAAAGTACATGCTCAAGCGATTTTGGAGATACGTCAAGAGCAAGTCCCATACGTGAAGGAATAGTCTTGAAATACCAAATGTGTGATACAGGAGCTGCGAGTTCAATGGTACCCATTCTCTCACGGCGAACCTTTGCGCGAGTAACTTCAACACCACAGCGTTCGCAAATCTTGCCCTTGTAACGAATTCTTTTATACTTACCGCAGTGACATTCCCAATCCTTTGTAGGTCCAAAAATACGTTCGCAGAAAAGACCTCCTGTTTCGGGTTTAAGTGTACGGTAGTTTATAGTCTCAGGTTTGGTAACCTCACCGTAAGACCAACTTCTAATTTGTTCGGGAGAAGCAAGACCGATTTTTATAGATTCAAATGCTAAATTCTTTTCTTCTGACATAATCTCTCACCCTCCATCAATTATTCTTCTGACTCGTCGTAATCGTCGTACGAAGTTTCTTCAACGATATCTTCGCCGTTTTCGTCCTGAATGCCAAATCCGTCAAATTTACCGTCTTCAACAGTTGTATTCTCAAATACATCCTCAGCTATAGTTGCCTTTGAAAGACCAATATCGTCATCATCATCAAATGTTTGCTTTAAGTCAACCTCAAAACCGTCTTTGTCAAGTACTCTCATATCAAGACCGAGTGACTGCAATTCTTTAACAAGAACCTTAAATGACTCAGGAATACCAGCCTTAGGTACGTTTTGACCTTTAACAATTGCTTCGTAGGTCTTAACACGTCCAACAACGTCGTCAGACTTAACAGTCAAAATTTCCTGCAAGGTATATGCCGCACCGTAAGCTTCAAGCGCCCAAACTTCCATTTCACCAAAACGCTGACCACCAAACTGTGCTTTACCACCGAGAGGCTGCTGGGTTACAAGTGAATATGGACCTGTAGAGCGGGCATGAATCTTGTCGTCAACTAAGTGGTGAAGTTTGAGGTAATACATGTAACCCACGGTTACCTTATTATCAAACGGTTCACCTGTACGACCGTCATAAAGCTGTACCTTACCATCTTCTGACATACCTGCCATTTTGAAGCACTTACGAATATCGGACTCGTGTGCGCCGTCAAATACAGGTGTAGCAATGTTCCAACCGAGAGCCTTTGCGGCGTAGCCAAGATGAACCTCGAGAACCTGACCGATGTTCATACGGGAAGGAACGCCCAATGGGTTAAGAACTATATCAAGTGGAGTACCGTCAGGTAAGAATGGCATATCCTCACTTGGAAGTATTCTTGATACAACACCCTTATTACCGTGACGACCTGCCATCTTATCACCCACAGAAATCTTACGCTTCTGGGCAATGTAGCAACGAACTACAACGTTAACACCGGGGCTGAGTTCTGATGAATTCTCACGGGTAAACACCTTAACATCAACGATTGTTCCATATTCACCGTGAGGTACGCGAAGAGAGGTATCGCGAACTTCGCGAGCCTTTTCGCCAAAGATTGCACGAAGAAGTCGCTCTTCGGCTGTAAGCTCGGTTTCACCCTTAGGTGTCACCTTACCTACAAGTATATCGCCTGATTTAACCTCGGCGCCTATGCGGATAATACCGCGCTCGTCAAGGTCTTTGAGTGCATCGTCACCAACGTTTGGAATATCGCGTGTGATTTCTTCGGGGCCTAACTTAGTATCGCGACATTCGATTTCATACTCTTCAATGTGGATTGAGGTGTAAATATCTTCGCGAACAAGACGCTCATTAAGGAGTACCGCATCCTCGTAGTTATAACCCTCCCAAGTCATAAAGCCGATGAGTGCGTTACGACCAAGTGAAATTTCACCCTGACTTGTAGCAGGACCGTCGGCAATAACTTCCTTTTCTGCTACTGTATCACCTACTGATACGATAGGCTTCTGGTTAATACAGGTACCGTGGTTAGAACGTAGGAATTTGATAAGGTTGTACTCATCAATCTCACCGTTTTTAGCACGGATTTTAATAATATCGGCGCTAACGTAGGTTACAACACCGGCGCGCTTTGCAAGTACTACAACACCCGAGTCAACAGCCGCTTTGTATTCCATACCAGTAGCAACAATTGGATTTTCAGGTTTAAGAAGAGGAACAGCCTGCTTCTGCATGTTAGAGCCCATAAGCGCACGGTTGGTATCGTCGTTTTCAAGGAACGGAATCATAGCGGTAGCTACAGACACAACCATCTTTGGCGATACATCCATAAAGTCGGCGCGTGAGGCTTCAACCTCACTATAGTTATCACGAATACGTGCATTAACCTTTTTGTTAACAAAGAAGCCGTTTGCGTCGAGTGGCTCGTTAGCTTGTGCTACAACAAACTCATCCTCTTCGTCAGCTGTCATATATATAACTTCATCGAGCACCTGACCTGTTGTTTTGTCAACTCGGCGGAAAGGAGCTTCAATAAAACCATATTTGTTAATCTTTGCATATGTTGCAAGATAAGAAATAAGACCGATATTAGGACCTTCAGGTGTTTCAATCGGGCACATACGACCGTAGTGTGAGTAATGAACGTCACGCACTTCGAAGGATGCGCGGTCTCTTGACAAACCGCCGGGACCGAGCGCTGACAAACGGCGCTTGTGAGTTAGCTCGGAGAGTGGGTTTGTCTGGTCCATAAACTGAGATAGTGGTGAAGAGCCAAAGAACTCTTTAATAGCCGCTACTACAGGACGGATATTGATGAGTGACTGCGGTGTAATATTTTCGGGGTCTTGTGACTGCAAAGTCATCTTTTCGCGAACAACACGCTCCATACGTGAGAAACCAATACGGAACTGATTCTGCAAGAGCTCACCAACCGAGCGAATACGACGGTTGCCGAGGTGGTCAATGTCGTCAATGTTGCCTACTTCGCTTGGAAGGCCAAGGAAATAGTTAACAGTTGCGAAAATATCGTCAAGAGTAATATGATTAGGAATAAGAACTGAAGCGTTGTCAATAAGAGCGGTCTTTAGTTCTTCCTTATCGCTGTACTCTTCCATAATTTCTTTAAGAACTGAAAGGCATACCTTTTCATTAACGCCTGCCTTGTCAAGCTCTGCAAGCTCTTCTGCAGTAAAGTCTACAAAATCGCTAAGATTTACCATGCCGTTTGAAAGCACCTTAACCTCACGGGTTTTGCCATCGGTATCCTGAACGTTGATATATGCTTCCATAACGCCCTTGCGTTCAACTAAATCAGCCATTTGGCGACTGATTACGGTGTCAGCATCAACAAGAATTTCACCTGTTTCGCCATCAATGATTGGACGAGCTGATACCTTGCCGCGAATACGCGCGCCGATTGCGAGTTTCTTGTTGTACTTATAACGGCCAACGCGAGAAAGGTCGTATCGTCTTGGGTCAAAGAACAACTGCTCAAGATATGTTTTAGCGCCTTCGATAGTTACAGGCTCACTTGGGCGAAGTTTTTTGTAAACTTCAACAAGTGCGTCCTCAACACTCTTGGTCTCATCTACTTCAAGTGTTGCGCTAAGGCGTTCATCATCACCAAGAAGCTCACGAATTTGCTCGTTAGTACCAAGTCCCAAAGCACGAACAAATGTAGTAACAGGAAGCTTTCTGTTCTTGTCAATACGAACATAAAGCACATCGTTTACGCTGGTTTCATACTCAATCCAAGCGCCACGGTTTGGAATAATTGTGGATGAAAATAACTTTTTACCTGTTTTTTCATCAATCTTTTTAGCAAAGTATACACCTGGTGAACGAACAAGCTGTGAAACAATAGCACGTTCAGCACCATTGATTACAAAGGTGCCTGATTCGGTCATAAGCGGGAAATCGCCCATAAAAACTTCGCTTTCTTTAATTTCACCTGTTTCGTTGTTGGTGAGTCTTGCGGTTACACGAAGAGGTGCTGCGTATGTTGTATCGCGTGACTTACATTCGGTAACGCTGTACTTTGGCTGTTCATCAATACGGTAGTCGATGAAGCTCAACACAAGATTGCCGCTATAGTCAGTAATAGCAGACATATCCTTGAAGACCTCCATCAGGCCTTCAGTGATGAACCAATTGTATGAATCCTTTTGAATTTCAATGAGGTTTGGCATATCAATAACTTCATTGATTTTAGAGAAGGTCATACGAGTGTTTTTTCCCATCTGGATAGGTTTTACCATATTGTTTGGCTCCATAGGTTTTCAATCACTCCTACTTTAATAATCGCGATATTTCATAAGAAATATCTGCCAATAATTTGTGGAATTTTTACCTCAAAAACTTCATCCAATCCGTTAAAAAGGCGCACAATCCCCCATCATTAGTAATTTCATATTATATACCCTGTAAGTGACGTTGTCAAGCGGTTTTTGAAAAAATATAAAATAAAAATAACTGCAAAGGCTTTTTTGCCTTTGCAGTAACATTTTATATCAAATCTCTATAATATAAATTTCTCGTGTATTGACCCTTTGATTTTACGCCAAGATTATAAGAGTTTATTATTTCACTCACCGCGTCTTGCGTTTCAATTGTAAAATATAAAGTCAGGAAATCAATATCTGGTATTTCTCCAAGTCTATCCCCCATATAAAGCGGTGCTGAATTTAGCATCTCGCTGTACCCCGCGCGGCACATAACGGGAAACTCTATTCCCTTTCGGTCAATAAGCATTCCCTTTTTATCGCAGTTTGCGCAAGTTTTACCGTTCTTTATAGGACAATTGCGTGTAAGCATAAGCGGTAATCTACCGTAAGCAAAAATCCCAAGCGGTATATCAGCCCTTATTTTTTCAATCTCTTTAAGCGAAATTTCAGCAGATAACATAATGCTATCAAGACCGATTTTCTTTAATACCGAAATGCTTTCGCTGTTATTTACATTAAATCCCCAGCTACCAATTATATTAAACCCTTGTTCCTTTGCAAGTGTAGCCGCTGACAAATTACCGCAAAAAACAGTATCTATTCCCTGCTCTCTAAGTGTTGTCAGTCTTTTTTTGACAATACTTTCTTTGCCGATATATCTCGGCAATTCGGCAATAACTTTTACACCGTCAATACTTGGCATATCATACTCGTACGGCAATATTATCGCATCAACACCTTGGAGGTTTTTCGGTATTTGGTGGGTATTTGCAAAACGAGCAACAAAACGCTTTTTACCGTTTAGATTGCCGCTTGTGTTGATTTGCGGCACGGTATATTGACCTAAAATTTGTTCCGCTCTTTTGTTATCAAGCTGTTCAATTGCATCACGACGAAGAGCATTAAGCGCACTTGCTGCTACAAAAAGTCCGTTATCAAGCAATACATTTATATCATCGCAAAAATACGGAGTGTTGCCAAGTTTTGTAAGGTTATCAATAACACCCCCTCTTTCCGCCGACTTATTTTTAGCAATTTGCGGTATATCACCTATTGCAGTTACTGTGTTTACTCCATCTGTAATACTCAGCACCATCGGCTTATCAATCAATATTTCTGCACTCATTTTTATGCCGATACCTTGCCTCTCGGAACGATATAACTCATGTAAATAAGAGTAGGTATCCCCTGCCGCTATAACGTCATCCTTTGTGCGTATACCAAACATACCAACTCCAAGAGATGATTTATAATAACCATCGGTAAAGCCCGAACGCGAAAAAACATCCTGCAAGGTTTTAAAAAGCTTATCGTCGATAAAGCCATTATCAACCGCTTGTCTGCACGCGGCAGTTGCGGCTGAGACATACTCTGGGCGCTTCATTCTACCCTCAATTTTAAAGGATGCAACGCCCATATCTTTTAGTTCGCTTATATATTCATAAAGGCATAAATCTTTAAGACTTAGGTCATAACCTGTGCCGCCTTGCACTTTAAATGGTAATCGACAGGGTCCCGCGCAAAGACCTCGGTTACCGCTACGCGCACCCAAAATTGATGATAGTAAGCACTGTCCTGACACACTCATGCAAAGCGCGCCATGAACAAATACTTCTACCTCAATGCCAACCTCATTTGCCACCTTGCAAAATTCCCCAAGTTCCATCTTACTCATTTCACGCGATACAACAACACGGCTAAAACCTAAATCTTTTAGAATTTTAAGCGTTGAGGAAGAATGAATTGTCATTTGTGTTGATGCGTGCAATGGCAAATTTGGTATATGCTTGTGTATAAGTGACGCCAAACCTAAATCAGAAATGATAATAGCATCAACGCCGCATTTGTAAGCGGTAAGTGCAGTCTCGAATGCTGCTTTAAGCTCCGACTGCTTTATCATTATATTAAGAGCAAGGTACACCTTTACCCCGCGTATATGACAGTAGCGTACCGTATCCGCTATATCGTTATCGTCAAAATTATCGGCGTTTCGGCGCGCCGAAAACTGTTTTGCGCCAATATATATCGCATCAGCGCCACTACGCACCGCCGCTTGTAATGATTCAAGGCCACCGACAGGAGATAAAACCTCGGGACAAAAAGACATACCTTTCACCTACCTTTATAAATAAAAAATAAAAATTAAAAGTTGAAAACCGAAAATTATTTGTGGAAAAGGGGTTGCTCGTTCCATTAAAATTTGCCAGAAGCAAGTCCCTAACCTACGATATAATTTAAATCAGCCAAAATGATTATCGGCCTCAATACCGCCACCGTGGAAATAAACAAAGGTTTTAAATTTTTCATAAAATTTACGACACCCTAAATGTATCTTTCACATTATAACTTTAAAAAAAGAAAATGTAAAGTAAATTAACCAATAAAAATAAGCCTCGGCATTAAGCAAAGGCTTGTAATTATGTAATTACGAGGCATAATATTACCATAGTAATCTGCGCCATTTTTTGAATGTTGCGGACTGCCACACCGCTAGCGCGGTTCGCAATGACTAATGTTTTTTAGCGTAAGAATTATTTATCTTTTTTCAACAAGGAAGAAAAGCGCCAATGTTCCGGGACCCGAATGAGAGCCAATTACGGGACCCACATTTGTAATAAGTTGTACGGTAGCACCGTTGTTTTCCTTTAGCATTTGCGCTAAAGCATTTGCATCGTCAATGCAGTCACCGTGAGAAATAAACACAACACCATCCTTTTTATCAATGGCAGTATCACTGTATATATCGGCAATTGCTTTAAGTGCCGCTTTACGACCGCGAACTTTTGACACACTTACAAGTTTACCGTTTTCGTCAACCTTCATAACAGGCTTAATATTTAGCATACCGCCCACAAGCGCCGTAGTAGCGCTAATACGTCCGCCTGCCTTTAAGTATTTAAGGTCATCCACAGTAAACCAATGAGTAATATGCATTTTTGTATCCTCGGCAAATTGTGCAAGCGTGTCAATATCGGCTCCATCGTTTTTCTTGTCAACTAAAAGCTTTACAAGCAAACCGTAACCAGCTGACGCGCAAAGTGAGTCAACAACCAATATTTTACTTCCTTCGTACTGCGCCATAATTTCCCCAGCCGCTTCACGAGCAAAATTACAGGTAGCTGAAAGTCCCGATGTAAAGCCAAGATACATAATATCGTATCCGTCTTTTACTATCGCCTCAAAAGCATCGCAAAACCTGCCCATATTAGCAGCCGAGGTTTTAGGTTGCTCGCCCTTTCTCATTCTATCGTAAAATTCAGCTGCAGGAATTTCGTGGTCGGAATATTCCTTTGGGTCATCAGTAAAAGCAAGGCTCAATTCACAAATTTTTACACCCCACTCATTTAACAAATCGCACGAAATATCGCAAGCAGAATCAGCAAAAATTACATAATCACGCATAGAAAATATACTCCTTTAGAAAAATGTTTGGTAGCAAAAATATAACAATATCATTTTATTAAAAACTTGACAAAAATACTATCTACCAAATATTTTTTCAACTCTACCGAAAAAATCGTTAACTCTACTCCCAGTAGAAATCGTCTGTTTATGCGTGTTTGCGGTAACAAAAAAGGGAAGGAAAATTCCTTGCCTATAAAATCAAAAAACATTACAGCCTACACCACAAATATTTTATTTCACCCTGTTTTACATATTTGCTTCGTACGGTATTTAAAAAAATTCAATATATAAAAAATAAAAACTCACATTTTTTAAAAAAACTGTTTATAAATACGACAAAATATGATATAATTTTAAAAATAAAATTTTTGAGGTGTTTTTATGAAAAAATTTTTAAATGAATTCAAAACCTTTGCGCTTCGCGGAAACGTAATGGACTTGGCTGTAGGTATGATTATAGGCAGTGCCTTTACGGCTATTGTTACAGCTCTTAAAGACAATTTCATTCAACCTATACTTGACTTCGTTACACGTACACACACAGCTGATTACTACACAAAAGAAATTTTGCTTGGCTATGTTTCGGCATTTATTTCCGCAATTATTAACTTTATTATTATTGCATTCGTACTATTTCTACTTATTAAAGGTATGAACACAATTATGACAATCGGTAAAAAGAAAGAAGAAGCTCCCACAACACCTACCACTAAGGTTTGTCCTTTCTGTAAAAGTGAAATTGCTATCGAAGCTACTCGTTGTGCTCACTGCACATCAGAGTTAAAAGATTAAATGTACATAAAAAAAGGCGGTAATTCTAAAATTAGAATTACCGCCTTTTTTTAATTAAGTAAATATATTGCAAAGTTTAAATATCCCGCGAATGTAAGCCACAACAAATACGGTATTTGTAAAAGTCCCGCAAGCTTTGAAATTCTGTAAAATGAAATTATCATAAAAAGTGTAAAAATCCATAAGAAAATAAGAACTATAAACGCTAATAAAAACCATTGCATATTAAAAAATATTGGTGACCAAATGAAATTTAAAAACAACTGAATTCCAAACAATATGAACGCTCGTCGTTTTTCATTTTCATTAGTGTTACTGTTCCATACAATATAAAGCGACACGCCCATCAATGTGTAAAGTATTGTCCACACTACCGGAAAAACCCAGCTTGGCGGTGACAATGGCGGCCTTATTATTTGCGAATATATTTCCATATTTCTGCTTGTCAAAATTGCCGACAAACCACCTATAATTAACGGAATTGCAATACTTACTAAAAACCTTTTTAAATTAAACTTAAAAACCATAACAACACCCCATAGTATCTTATGCGACTACGGGATGTTGTATTATTAAATTTTAAATATCACTTTCCGGTAGACTCTTAATATTAAAGAGCACAGTCACCACACCAGATAACGCGCATGCGCTAAGCACACCGAGCCAATCAACGTCGGTGATACCGATTGTGTTGGTACCAATTACTGCAAGAGCTGTCTCGGCCATAGTTTTAGCGACCTTAATGCCCACTTTTTTTGCCCAGTTTAAAAACTTTTCTTTCATACTTTTCACTGTCCTTTATTCAATATAAATCTTAATTGCGTCAATCTCTTGACCGAGTATACCTGCAAAACCGTTGTTGCTATCCTTTTCGTTATAGCCCGTTACAAACGGCAGCCAACGACCGCTACGGCGCAAATGCACAGCATATTTAATTGTTCTGCCTGTATCTGTGCGCATCATAAGAGCATCAATCGGCTTATTGAAAAGGCCTGCATAATCTTCGCGGTTTTTAACCTCTGGTAACCATCTGCCATCCTTTGTATGTACCTTATAAAAGATATTGCCCTTGGTAAGCTCGGCAAACACTGCGCACACGTCGTGACCAAATATACCTGCATAATCAGTAAGGTCAGTAACAACGGGCAACCAAGCGTTACCCACGTCATCCCACACCTGATACTTAACAGATATTTTTTCATTTACCGGCGCCGATGCAGGCTTATCAGCAAGATAATTGCTAACAAGGTTTAAAAAGTTATTCCAACCAAGGTCTGATAGAATACGGTGCGGACAGTTTTTACCGCTGTAGTCCTGATGCTTGGTGACCTTGTTTATACCCCAGCCACGTTCCTTAAGAAGCTCGGCTATAAGCTGCGCGGCATTATCTACTGCCTTGCGCCAACGCTCACCGCCCGATTTTGAATAGCAAATCTCTATCGCAATGCCCTCGCGGTTGCCCTTGCCGTTGCCGTCACCCGCGTGCCAAGCATTGCGGTCAAGCGGAATACCCTGTACCGCCTGTTTATCATCTACCGCAAAATGAAAGGACGACTCCTTATCATTGGTACGCATATAGTTGATTTCATTTTCAGCCGTAGCATCGTTTGCTGTTTCGTGCACTACAATGCGTGTTGCTGTCATAGCAAAAGGACACTTAATACCGTACTTTGCCTTGTCTACTAAATTTTTAATAATTTTCATGAGAATACCTCCCGTAATCATTCTTTATGTTCGTCTGCAAATCTTTGCAAAAGCTCTTTATATTTTTGTTTAACACCGCCGTTGCCGTTAAGCTTATTTACATATGTATCGCCAGCTTCGATACGCTCAGACAATGGCATTTCGGGTGTCATAATTACAAGGCGAAGAATAGCTTTATAGTTTTCCTTGTCATGCAAATCCTTTTCCTCTCGCCATTTATCCCACTTGCGAATAAAACGATATGCTGTAACTATAGCGGTTATAACTACCGTTACGGCGGATATTACAGCCGCCATTGCAATTATTTGTTCGGTTAAACTGCTCATATAGAATCACCTCTATCCTATCAATGCCAACAATTTAATCAGTTGCTCCTCGGTTAATGTGGTATTACCGACACGTATTGCATTGCCATCTTTAAGCACAGCAAAAGGAGTATTGCGATTGTCTTCAGCACCGCCGTTACCAACTTCAAAAATAGTATCGCTATTGTTTTTGTTAAACTTACCGACAACAAATTGATTATGATATCCAGCTATTGTCTTATTGCCGCTCGCGTGTGAATATGCACCTACAGCGTGAGTAGTATTGCCTTCAGCAACAGAGGCTTCTCCCTCAGCAATTGTTTCGTATCCGATTGATTGTGCTGCCATACCTTTTGCCTGAGTTCTTTTTCCTAATGTAAAGCTACAATGTCCCGATGCAACAGTACCGTCACCAAAAGAAACAGCATTACTTCCACTTGCTGTAGTCCCCGTACCTAATGCCATATCATATGAGCCAGACGCGGTATTACCCTTTCTATACAGTGTATTCTTTTCTCGGTTGCCATAAATTGGAAGATTTTTAAAAGCTTCCCGTAACATAACACCCGTAACAACTTTAGTATCATCCAAGCTAGTATCAATACCAGCGTTTTCTAGGCTAGTATCAATACTACCATGTGCACTTGGAAGATAAGCGTTACCGTCTCTATGAATATAGAATGCATTATGCCTATATGAATTACTAGAACCATTGCCAATTTCAAATATATTACTAACATCATTTGCATTAAACATACCTATACAAACTTGGTTAGCCTCGTTAGCAATTACACCGTTTCCGTGCGCAAAAGCATGTTGTCCATTTGCTTGCGACCCTGAGCCACCTGCGTGTGAGCCGTCACCAACTGCCTTAGTTGAGTGTCCCTCTGCGTGTGCCGCCGTGCCGCTTGCTACCGTGTTATTACCCTCTGCGTGTGCACCTTCGGCGGCGGCGGTTGTCGTATGTCCTTCTGCGTGTGAAGCACTGCCTAATGCTACCGCATTTACACCCGATGTAAATGCGTATTTACCTTTGGCAATAGTGCTTGAGCCACAAGCAAAGGAACGCTTGCCCTGTGCTGAACTGCAACCTCCAAATGCTGCCGAAAAAGCACCAAACGCACCTATTTGTTGTGTTTCACTTAAATCGGAGTCAAGTGATACCGCATTAGGATTGTCGGCATTAACGTCAAGTCCTGTGTAACCCGAATCTTGCTTTTGTTGTAGGCTGTAATCACCCGAACTGCTTTTAATGTGTAACTCTCCGATTCGTTCGGTAATATAATCTCGCATATATCCTTCAGGCACAGCACCGCCGTAATATAACTTGCTATTTGTTATATTACCATTTTCATCTTCATCATATATATGAATACCTACTGGAATAGCACAGTTTCCATCACGGATAGGAATTGTATGTGGGTCTAACATATAGGTATAAGGAGATGGGATTATACCGGCATATACCTGAGACAGATGCATTTCTGTCGTATTCTCATTAACTAAACCACTTTCAAATTCTGCCAAAATCTGCTCTTTAATTGCCTCCTTACATCCGCCAATTGATGATTTAATCAAACCCTGTGTTTCAGTATATGTACCGTCACTATGCGGTGCACCGTACACACCATATAAATATGGCACACTTCCTTGTACATATTGATAAGCATGAGGGTCAGTTACATCGACCCTTGATAGTTTATCCACCTTACCGCTAACATCAGGCATATCGCCTTTTTCACCCTTTTCGCCTTTTAGTGAATCAAGCCACTCCTGCTCGTTACCCTTAAAGCCGTTCTCTACTGCAGTCTCATAAGCGGACAACCCTTGCCACCAATCAAGTTCATTCCACGGTGTAACACCATCACCAATTTTTTCTCGTTTTGATCCATTACTATCAACAACCACTCCATGTTCTCCTGCCAATAATATTGGATTTTCATTTTCCCATTCTGCCAATGTTTTTGCCAATGGCACATATCTCGCCTTAACATAAATTTTTGAATTCATATATATCACCTATCCTATTCTTCTCCAACAATATGCTGCTATATAAGGCGGCATATTGTTATGTGCTTGATTATCACCAATTTTGTTTGTACCCCAAGTTCCAGAAGCCCAATGACCGGGATAATGTGCGTTTCCTTCTTTCTTAATTGACGAGACGCCAAGACCACCACTTTTTGTTGGAACAACAAAATCAATGCCGTCAACTCCGCCAACGTTAGGGGCAAACCTGTGTGAATGCTTCGGCATTTCTTTCTCAGTAAGCTTATGCTCTACCTCGCCACCAGTACTATTACAATTATAATTGTCGCCGGCAGCAAGAACAAACACATCCTTTATTTGCTCCCATACGCCACCAAACATTTCTTCAGGCAATGTTGGCTCACTCGACCAATAGTACGAACCTATTGGATAAACTTTATCATAAATTTCATCTTTTACATTTGATATAATATCAGCGTAAACCTTATTTTTAAAATCATCAGCTAAAACGCTTATTTCTGTATCAATTTTATCTAATCGCTCAGTTATGACTTTATTAGCTAAAGCATGTTCACTGCTAATATCAAATTCATTATCAATAACAAATCTAATATCAATTTCTGAACCGGCCTCTCCGTCAAATACCCATTCGCCGTTTTTTAACATATCCTCTAACCGTTCAACCTCTTTATACAACTGCAATATTTGCGAATACCTCTCATCTGCATTTTTAGATGCCTGTGCCGTCATATTCGCTAAAGTCGTCATACTTTGATATTTACTGCCATCAATATCCGATTGAGGCAAATCGTCAAGAAAAAGTACTACCTCATATGACCATTCCTTTACAGTAACATCTTCATCTGTTAAGGTAATTATAAGATTAACCCTTAATTTACCACCGAATTTTGTAACCCAATATTCCAATTCATACGGTTTAAGTGATATTCCAACTAACTCATTTAAATTGCCCATATGCAGTTTACCTTCACCGTCATAACAATCAAAACGATAAAAAGCTTTTGCTTCACCAATTAAACTCAAAATCTCATCATAAAATTCATTATTAATTATAAATTGTAATGCTGTTTTTTTATGGTCGTACTGTGTTCCTGCCATTCTTTCATAATTTGGCGATACACCGTCAGCTGTTACGGTATATCTCAATGTTTTCAATTCCATAATTTTCCTCCTTAAAATTATTATTTTTTATTACGTAAAAAAGCAGACTCATCTGAGTCTGCTTTTTTTCATATCACTATTTCCTATCGGTAAGCCGTTAACTGCCACAGGTATCAACTGACTTTCATCAAAAACAATCAATCATATACTACCGGGGGTCAGTATATTTATTCATATATGCTATACAGTCGTATCCTTTTTTTATAGGAATTCTTTTCAAACGCCGTGCCGAAGGACTTACGCTCGAGGTTGTGTTAGCTCCTTTAATTGTCCGAAAGGCAGTATTACAATGCGTTGCATCATATAACTGCTTTAGCAATATAACTCACTTTTGGCCAATATAACCGAGGCACACTTCCTTACGGAGTGCGCCTCATCGAATAGGTGTTTTTAATTTATTAATTTTAAAATCACTATATTTAATTATACGTCAAAACTTATTTTATCTGATTCGGAACGGTTATTCCAATGCATTTGCTTTTGTTTTATACTTGTCAACCTATCATAGTTAGTTTCACCGTCAAAACCCGAAAATAGAACCTTTCTCACGCTAGGTTGAGTATAATATTCACTCTCAAATTCCGCTAACGGTGATATATCAATTGGCATTTGATTTGATAAACCCATATGATGTAAATGTATCATTTTACCACTGGGCAGTATAGGTATAAGACCGTTTTCAATCCTTTCAAGCAAATCCTGTCCATATTCATCGCACTGTTCGTAGGAAAATCCCGATCTTGCATTTTTATTTGGAGTAAATCTACCAACAAGTTCAATATATTCAAATAATGAACCACACAGCTTTTTTGGGGGCACATTAGGTTGAGCTGTAAAAATGGTTCCCGTTTCATTTTGAAGAACAACCATACCGTCAATTCCTGTGACCTCAACAACGTACATATTATAAGGGATCAACGGATTAATTCTTCTTTCTCTGTTTGTAACCGCAACCACGTTTAAACGTTCACATTCGGTTATACCAGTTAGCTCAATACCTCCGCCACAAATTGCGCCGCCCACTCTAACATATTCTCTATACTCATCAGAAAAATTCAAACCAAGTGCATATTCAGCATCTTGAATTTTTTCTTCACTTGGTTGATCCAAAAAAAACAAATCGTCTAATTCACCTATTAAATCAATTATTTTCATAGCTTTTCCCTTAAAAATCTCAATTACAAAAACGAGATAAGAAATTTGTCTCGTTCAAATTATACATTTTCTTCATCCGCTTCCGCTGCTCTTTTTAATTCATCCTCTACATATTCTCCCAATGAATCAGCAACCTTTTCAAGTCCGCTATACGGATATGACAAATAAATAGCGCCGGTGCTATCTTGCCAAGCCATCATCATATCTATGCACAAATCTTCAACAACATATGCATCATCGGGAATCATATCTCCATCCGGTAATTCCCTCATTTCAATTGTTTGCTTAACAACGTTTTGATATTTCCGATCCGTTACACTGGTAAGCTCAATATGCTCTATATCAACACTACCATATTTCAATAAACATTCTACGTATTCGTCTGTAAACTTTAATTTTAATTTTTCTTCAGCCTCTCTGATTTTTTCAATCGGCACCGGATTGTTATGCAAAAAATCTCCATGGCTTTCCAAAAATTCACAAATAGTTTTTTTCATTATTAGCCTCCTTTATTCAGAACGTATTTTCCAATGTGTTTTTCTGTGCGAATCAAATTTCCCACGATTAATTTCCGATTTCATTTTCAAATCATGCAGAATGGTATGATTACCATTTTTTTGATGTTCTGAAACAGTTAGTTCAGCCAAGGGACTATCATCCTTTTGCCCAATATGATGCAACTGAATTTCATCACCGTTTTTGGCAATCGGTGGTTTACCCTGTGCCATTCTTTCGCGATTTGTAAGACCATTACTATCAACCTGCTCCAAATCAATGTCATCACGAATCAAGCATTTTCTACCGTTTATTTCAGCTTCTTTTAAATTTGCTTTAATATAAATTTCAGCCTCTTTCATAGAGCGAATAAAATTAATTATATCATTAGACCAACCTGTTTTTTCTTTGATTATTCTTTTTTCATCTAATGATAATTCAACTTTATTTTTATTATACTTGCTAACCTTTACCCTGTCAAGCAAATCATTATTACTTTTTTCGACAAAATTTTCTGCTTCCTCCGAAACAAATAAAACCTCGTCATCCTCAGCCGTCGCTCTTTCGTAATCCTCGGTATTTTTGTCCAACAAAAAAGCAGACTCATCTGAGCCTGCAAGTGTTTTATCACTATTTCCTATCGGTAAGCCGTTAACTGCCACAGGTATCAACTGACTTTCATCAAAAACAATCAATCCTATACTACCGGGGTCGGCATATCTATTCATATATGCTATACTGTCGTAACCTTTTTTTATAAGAATTCTTTTCAAGCGCCGTGCCGAAGAACTCTTGTTCGAAGTTGTGTCCGCTCCTTCAAGCGATACAACACTCATATATTGCATTTCTGATAATATACCCTCTTCAAACAAACAATCTGCTAAGAATTTGGGCGTAAATTCACCCGGGTCACACAATAAAATATATGGATTTTTTATTATACCGTAAAATTCTTTGTATGCCCCAACCTTTACCTGAGGATGCTTTTCCTTTGTTTTACTACAATAATATTTAGCACTTTCAAGAGTTCCTACTCTTATACCAAACTGATAGAAATTTCTTTTTTCCTTATGATAAACCTCGTATAAATATACCGACAAAGGTCTACCTAACTTATCCTTCAATATACTATCTTCGAGTAGTTCTTTGACATAATTCGACAATACCCTATTAACTGTATCTCTATCCGCAACAGGCAACTTAGCATACTCAAGTAATTTGTTTATAATTTCTACCGTGCGCCAATTATTTATTTCATCACTTATAAGCAACCCGCTGTTACCGGCTGTTTTTGATTCATTGTTTTGGGTGCTTATCTTCTTTACACGTATTATCCTCTGCACAATTTTTTGCATTTTACTTCTGTTGTCGGTTAATACACTTAGTTCTTCTTTAATTTTTTTCGTATCAATCTTTGCTCTTGTATTTGACTTAAGTACAGCACCGTCGGTTAAACCAACATTTTCAGTTATTGGCAAACCATTTTGGGCAACTACCATTATCTGACTCTCATAAAACGGCATTACAGATTTAGTACCCTCTCTATCAATAAATACAATACAATCATAGCCCTTCAAAGCTATTCGATTCTTCAATGTCATAGAACACTTACTGCCAAAGCCCTTATCACGAGACGTTTTACGCTGTAAAAGTCCGCTGTAATATTTTTGTGTAATTATACCTCCTTCAAGTGCTATTTGTGCGAGTTTTATAGTATCCCACTCGCCAAGTCTCACAACAAAAGGATTGGTAGCAAATATATGCGCCTCTAAAATATTTCCGTAATAGCCGCTATTATGCTTTGCTTTGTTGTATAAAAGCTCTTCGATAGCAAAATTCAATGTTCCAAATGTCTTAGCCGTGTTTATTATGTTTTTTATATTTCTCCTCGGCAATAAATGTATATAAAACGATAACAGATCTCCGTTTTTTGTCTTAAACACCGTATTGCCGCGTTCACTTATATCTCTTTTTCTTCCAATCGTATCTTTACCGCTTAACTCAACATTTAAATTCTCATTAATACTTTTTATAAGCGACAATTCGGTATATGTATCGTTTTGTTGGATATACTCCATAAAATCACTGCTACCGGCTTCTATTTTTTCATTAACCTCTTCAGACTTCTTTTCATAATGTTCCTTTTCCTTTGTAAGCTGTATAATATTTTCAATATTATCTATGGATTTTGATTTTTCCTCTATAGAATTTAAATCAAATTTAGGTTGAGTAACACCGCTATTTTCTCCTAATACACCGTTCGTTGCAACATCTACTACTTGCGATTCATCAAAAACAACTACAACAGGCGACTTCACATCTGAATTTTCATCATAATAGATAATACTGTCGAATCCCGCTTTTTTTATAATTTGTCTAAAATGTTTTGAATATACTGTGTGATATTCCGCTGGTTTTATAGCGCTTTTTAATTTTGACAGCTTGACATAGGCAGATTCACGTATAATTCCTTTTAGTACCAAATCAAATACATTTACTAAAGAAAAATCAGAAGGAGTAAAATCAAGCACCAAAGGTTTTTTAATTTTAACGAACACTTCCCGCAAAGTAAACACCAGATGATTGCTGCGATTATTGTTATAATCAAAATACTGCTTTGTAATCGCTTCTAATGGTCTTAATTCCATACCTATTTCAGATTTTTTAAATCCACCTTTTTCTCTTGTTTCTATGGTAAAAAGTGAAAGCATCCTACCATATTCATCTTTCCAAATTGTACCGTCACAATAATTTTTTAACGTTTCGCTTAATATACGTCCTATTGAATCAACATCGTTAATTTCCAATTCAGATAAATCTCTTATCTTTTCAGGTGTAAGATATTTCGCTAAAGTCGGATCGTAGCCA
>JAZUNP010000023.1:0-2772 GCA_045604215.1 Acutalibacteraceae bacterium | reverse complement strand
TTAAAGTTACGGTTTTATGAGTAGATTTTGGTGAAGAGGAGCACATAAGGCTAACGCCTATGTGTGACGATGAGCCTAAAGATGCCAGAAAACCGCCCTTTAAGGCTAATGAAGGTTTAAATGCTTTGGCTAAGCGCAGCGCAGGAAGAATGGGCACGGGATTTGTCGAAACACGAATTTTCGTTAAGAAGAAGTCGTTAAACAATTGGTAAATGCTGTATAAATGTTTTTCGCAAGGTAAAAAATATCTTATGAAAGGAATGGCAAGTTATGTTAGATTCTTTTGATTTAATTATGTTAAGAAATGTTGACATTGCCGATTGTTCTAAAGATAGCCTTGTTGATTTGCATGATGTGAAGATAGACGCAGAGAAATCTGTGCCTGAGAAAATGAATGACTATTTTGAGCAAATTAAAAACCCTTATCTTTTTAAAGTCGGCGATGTGAGAGTGAAGGTGAGTTTCGGCGGAAACCGAACTTTTACTGATGCTCTCGGTTCAGTATTTTCGTCTGGAGCAAATTACCAAACAAATTTGGGTTGATTTAAAGTCGAAGGTATGGTATACTACGGTTGTGTAGAAAAACGGCCATACCTTCATATGGGGCTGACGGAAACCTAATCCGTTGTGCCCTAAATTGAACAATTTTCCGTTGGTCTTTACTTCATCGCTTGGAATATGACATATTCCTGCACTCTTCAGTTTTGCCCACCAAAAAATTCTTTTAATTTAGGGTCGAAGAGTTTATCTCAGCCACCTTTTTTCGAAAAGCGAAGCGTGAGATTTGCAGTAAGGTGTCCACCTTACAAGGATGAACGCGAGCAAGGCGGGAAAAGGCGGCGAGAGAAACCACAATGTATTAGGTCTCCGCCAGCCCATAATATGGAGGTTTTAGCTTTATGTCAAATGCTAAATATGCAGATATTTTAGAGCAGTCCTCCGTACCAAAAAAGGTTTGGAAGACTGCTCTTTATCTTCGTCTGTCCCGTGATGACGGTACGGAATCGGAGAGTAACTCGATTGCGTCGCAACGAGAAATTTTAAAAGAATATATTAAGCGTTATCCAGATATGGAAATTTATGATATATATGTGGATGACGGCTACAGCGGTACAAATTTTGACCGTCCTGACTTTAACAGAATGATGGACGATATTTATGCCCACAAGGTAAACTGTGTTTTGGTTAAAGACCTTTCGCGTTTTTCTCGAAACCACACCGAGGGCGGTATCTATCTTGATAAGATTTTCGTAAAACTTGGGGTTCGCTTTATTGCAATTAACAACCAGATTGATATCGGTATCAGAGGTATAAACTCATTTAACGATTTGGTGAAGGTTGGCGTCACCAATATTATGAATGAATCTCTGGCGGCAAACACGTCTGTTAACGTGCGAGGAACGCTGAACCTCAGACGTCAGCAGGGTAAGTTTATTGGTTCTTTCCCCACATACGGATATCTAAAGGACCCGGACGATAATCATCATCTTATCATTGATGAGGAAACTGCACCAATTGTTCGAATGATATTCGAGCGGTTTATTGGGGGTGAGAGTATCATTGGCATCACAAAAGACCTTAATGAAATGGGCATACCCAACCCATCAATGTATAAAAAACAAAAAGGCTTCAATTACAGGCATCCCTGTGGCAGAAGCAATGACGGTCTATGGCCTGATAGTTCGGTGCGCCGAATTTTGCAAAACCGAATGTATGTTGGCGATATGGTGCAGGGCAAGAATACTACCTACAGTTATAAGATTAAGCAATGCCGTGCAATACCTAAGGACGAGTGGATTATTGTTGAAGGTACTCACGAGCCAATCATTAGTCAAGAGACCTTTGACAATGCACAGGCACTATTTAACAAAAGTATTCGCAAGAGCCCCAAAAAGAAAAACGTTGATTTATTTTCTGGGCTTGTGCGGTGTGCTGACTGTAAGCGTGTAATGAACAAAAAGACCAACCAACACACATACGGTACGTATCATTACTATCGCTGTGTAACAGCAAGGAAGCTTAAAAAATCAGCGTGTACAAATCACACTATCCGTATTGATAAGTTGGAGCAGGCAGTGCTTTTGACCATTCAAAATATGATTAATACGGCAACAACAATGAGCGAACTGCTCACGCAAATCAATAATAATTCCGCACGAAAAAAGGAATCAAGTCATATTGAGAAGGCATTGAAATCTCAGGTTTCTGAACGTGAAAAACTTGTGTCTATGATTACCGACCTTTATCCCGACTGGAAAAGCGGTGTCATCACAGTGGATGAATATCAGATGTTAAAGGAACGGCTTAATGAAAGACTGAGGATTGCTGACGAAAAAATCGCCTCACTTAACAAATCTGCAGAGCAGTTCCAAGACGGTATTACCGAAGAGAACGAGTTTGTGGCACGTTTCAAAAAGTACGGTAATATCGAACGCCTTACAAGACCGTTGCTTACCGAATTGGTACAAGAGATTTTTGTACACGAGGGCGGAGATATCGAGGTTGTATTTAAGTTCCAAGATGCCTATGCGGAGGTGGTTGAATATATAGAACCCAACAAGCACCTTATCGAACCCGAAAAGCCCACGAAAAAGAAAAAAACGGCGTAATGATAAAGCGTGTGACAGTTTATGAACCGCCCCAATTTGTGCGGACAGCACAAAAAAGTGCTCTATGGTAGCGAAAATTAAATTTTAAGCAATATACTGACTTCGTTTTTCGAGCGGAGTCAGTTTTGTTTTAAGTTGTATGCGTTGGTTATTGTAGAAATGG
>JAZUNP010000022.1:0-2861 GCA_045604215.1 Acutalibacteraceae bacterium | reverse complement strand
CCAGTAAAACTTAATCCATCATTAGTAGTAAGCTAAATTGCTTTTATACTAGTTTCTTTTCCATCTACATAGGCTTTTGTCGCTGCATTACTATCTGCATTAGGTGTTGGAACTGTTACTGTTCCAGTTATTGATACCGCTCCAGAAAATGCCGCATTGCCAGTTTCTAATTCTTCTGAGGTAATTTTATTGCTCGCGGTCAAGTTGCCATTGATGGCATCAACTGTGCCAAGAGCTGTGCTAATATGTAATTCACTACTCTCTATAGAACCGCTCATTTGAGCGGTAGAAGTCTTTAATTCTGATATACCTTCTTCAATATTATTAAGCGCGGTTGCAGTAATAACCTCGCCGTTTTCCCAAGTTTTACGTGTATATGCCATTAAGTATCACCCTCTTATATTAATTATGCTGTACGTTTCCAAAATGCCACGGAATACCATGGAGGCATTATTTTTGTTTTTCTATCATCTTCAACCGTGCCAGTTGTAGAAGCTGATTTGTTGGTAACTATTGTAGAATGATTGGCTGTTGAAATTGTACCAGTATTTCTATCAAAGCCATTAGTTTTATATGAAGGTGGCGTAGAACCGTTTGTAGAACCAGTTTTATATCTATTCTAAAAATTAGATGCAGCATTCTACCAATACATATACGAAGTTATGTCGCTGTTGTAGGCACCTGCATTAGCAACTAGTTCATAATACATAGCGCCACCAGTAGTCTCAAATGCAGTTCCTTCTCCACCGCCGTATAAAAAGCGTTCTTTTATCATTTCCCAAGTAGTCCCAGGGAAAAGATCATTTGGGTCTAAGGCATTGCTAGACGAAATATAAATTGCACCCACAGGAAATATTAAATCAACCAGTGTTGACCATGACGGCGCGCCGCTACCAGCAGAAGTTAGTATCTAATCTGCTGTTCCTACTGCCGTAGGAGCATAAAAGGAAGCAGTTGATGCGCCTTTATCACTTCCATTAAGTGTGACTTTTGTTCCTCCGGCATATACGCTACCTTTAGTTAAAATACCTCCGGTGGATAAGTACACCGGTTCATCGCTATCTCCAACTCCCGTGCTCGTTCCATTGCCGCCAGTTGCTACCCAACCAGTATTATTTGGTAGATAGTGTATATAATTAGTAGTGGTGCTTGTTCCACTAATCTAATGATATTTCGTGGCTGCAGAATATAGAAAGATGCGGCCTTCGCTATGTGCAGTTGTGGTAGAAACATTACCTGTATTGCCCAATGTTAAATCTGTATATGCTGCCGTGTTTGCGGTAGTACTTGTTGCACTAGTGAGCGTTGCCGCGGCAGTCCACGCTGGCATAGTAGTAGTACCCGCGCCAATTAGTACTTTCCCGGCTGCACCGCCTGCGGTAGGAGCATAGAAAGACGCCGTTGATGCCGCCTTGCTACTGTTGTTTAAAGTAACGGCTGTACCACCAGCATACGTACTAGCAGTGGTTAATGCGCCATTTTCACCTAATTTAAGTGGCTACGTGTCGGAGCCAAGTGCTGACGCTGAAGAATGGGTTACGAAATAACGATTTGAATTTAAGTTTGGCAAATACCAAGTACGGTCATTGGTAGCAGTATTTAATTCTGGTGAAATATATATTACTTTTGTACCAGCATTATATAATCCTAAAACACCAGTTAATCCGCTGTTAGTTGTAGATGTCGTAATATTACCAAGAGATAATACGTCTTTTCCATGAACCTGTGCTACTGCCGGTGTTGTAACTTCACCAGTATCCGGGTCTGTAACTTCAGCTACAGCAGTGACACCTAAAGTTACTGCCTCTTGTATAATATGGTTTGCTACAGTAAAATCAGTACCATTATAAATAAAATGATAATAATGGTTAGGTAAGAATACATAATAAAATGTTCCTGAAGTAGCATTTCTATTACGAATTGCCTTTGCGCCAATACCATTAATGTTTAATGTAGGTGTTAAATGTGAATTATTTTTAGTAAATTTTATATACACTTCCGCGCCCGGATATAGCACAAAGCCCGGAATGTTTGCTGTTTTTGCGGCAGTTCCAACTGCGGTAGCACACTCTCCATACAAACCTGTAGGAGGATTTAATATTTGCCATTGCGTGCCATCATATATCATATGATAAATATAATTTGCCATTAAACCGTATGATTTAACTTGTACACCACGGCAATATATATTTTTTGCGCCAGTGCTGTTAATATTTAATGTTGGCGTTGCCGCCGTATTCTAAACAGTAAAAACAATACTAATTCTTACACCAGTTTTTAAAGCAAATCCCGTATAAGCTGCGGTCTTTGCGGCGGTGCTTGCTGCGGTAGTACATGATAAATAATTACCGTCCTCTAAATTAGAGTGTGCTGCTCCAGCACTAGTTGTACCAGTTCCGCCATTGGCAATGGGAATGGCAGTGCCGTTCCAAGTTCCTGTTGTTATGGTGCCAACTGTTGTAATTTTATTGCTACCTGTCCAAGTACTTAATGCTGTATTTTCTACATTTCCTAAGCCAACATCACTTTTGCTTAATGTAGTCCAAGCTGGCACCTAACTAGTAATTGACAGAAAGTTTTTTGTAGTTGAACTTGTATTAGTTAAATGCGCAGGAGTATTTGCTGCACTCCAATAAATTATATCACCTTTCGCGCCAGTGGTGCTATTTAAAGCGGCATTGTTGCTTATGCTTCCAAGGCCAACATCACTAGCAGCCAGCGCTCTCCAAGTAGGAGCACCATTTGCGCCATTCGGCGCGGCAAGAACATATTTAGCGGTCTGACTTCCGCTTATTATTAGGTCTGTCGTATATGTCGTGTCCGTTACGCGCAGACTTCCCTGCACTACCGTATCTTTTAAC
>JAZUNP010000021.1:0-13179 GCA_045604215.1 Acutalibacteraceae bacterium | reverse complement strand
TATATTTTTTTTGAGAATTTTTGTAAGCTGGTTTGGGATTTTGTTTTATTAATTCTATTATTATTTTTTTTTTTCATTTATATTATTAAATAATTTTTCATCATATAAAATTTCTATACTATTATATTTCAGTTTTTCAGCAAAAGAGCCTTTTGCATTTTGTTTGCAGTCGCAATAAGGAATATAGGGTTTTATATCGTAAATAGGAGTATTATCAAGTAAATCAACACCACTTACAATAAGAGAAAATCCGTATTCATTATTTGTTTTTATTTCTTCTAATTTTACACATGAAAGCCCTAAATTATTTGGTCTAAAAGGTGATCTTGTGGCAAAAACCCCTATCTTTTTATTTCCGCCAAGACGAGGAGGCCTTACTGTAGGAAACCATCTTTCCCTGTGGTTTTTTGAAAAATCAAAAATAAGCCAAAGGTAAGAATATTCTTCTATTCCACGGATTGCGTCAGGATTTCGAAATTCCTTTTCAAAAATAATTTCGCCTTTAATTTCTTCTATAATTCCACTTTGTCTTGGAATACCAAATTTTTCTTTAAAATCGGTTTTAATAAAGGCTATAGGCTTTATTTCCATAAAATTTTCCTTTTTAAATATTGTTTAGTGAAGATATAATAAGTAAAAATTCCAAGACTTTTAAGTTCTTGGAATTTTTGGTCGAGATGACAGGATTCGAACCTGCGGCTTCTGCGTCCCGAACGCAGCGCTCTACCAAACTGAGCCACATCTCGTTAGTATAATAAATAAGCCTATTTATTATATATAAACAAAAATAAAAAGTCAATATAAATTTATACCTGTTTTTTACAGCACTAAAAAAGTTTTTAAAACAAAAAATAAATGTGCTTTAAAGATAGGGGAATTTTATGAAAAATTTTTTAATATGGTTCAATATATTTATTTTAAGTTCATCTTTTTTCTTTTTTTCTAAAACTTATGAAAAAGAAGATAAAATTTTACATTGTAATAATGACGGGAATTTTACTATTCTTGTAGTGTCCGACCCTCAATGTGATATTAAAGAGCAATGGTATGAAGCGCGAGATGAACTTGAAATTTTAATTACTCGCTCAAATCCTGATTTTGTTATAATAAACGGTGATATGAATTCAAGAAATAAAATACCCAGTGATATGTGGGATATTTTTATAAAGCCAATTACAAGCCGAAAAATATATTGGTCAACAACAAATGGAAATCACGATTTTTTTACAAAAAATAATTATAAAATGTATAAAAAATACAATAATTGCTTAAATTCACTTGTAAACCAAGGTGATAAAAATTATGAAAATAAAAGACCTATGAATTATGTAATACCCATATACTCAAACAATGGGGAAAAAATTGTTTTTGCAATTTACGGTATGGATACAGGTACAAGTAATAAGTACGGATATGAGGGCCTTACAAAAAAACAAATAAATTGGTATAAAGAAAAATCGAAAAATCTTGCAAAATTAAACGAAAATAAGAAAGTAATATCAATAGTTTGTATGCATATTCCAATTACTCAAACACTTGATATGTTTTACTGCGCGGGCGGAGGCTATTCAACGGCTAAAACAAATGGCGGAGTATACAAGGTATACGGTGTTACAAATCAAAAAGGTGCTGCTGTTCAAAATTACACGTGTAGTGACGGTACGTTTGTAAACAAAAGTTATCTTCACGTTACTGCGCCGCAAAATGACAGAGGTTTTTTTAATGAAGTTTTAAAGCAAGGGGATGTAAAAGCAATTATTTTCGGTCACGAACACAACACAAACATAATAGGCTCTTACAAAGGTGTTTTACTTGGATTTGCAGGTAAATTATCAACAGGTTGTTATAGTGATGAATTTTGTAGAGGGGGAAGAATTATAAAATTCAATGAGGAAAACCCTGAAAAATTTAGGGTAGGGTGGATTGGTTCTATGAAAAGTTCAAAAGACCAAGATGAAATTTATTCAGACGGAACATTGGTTAAATAAAAAATGTTGAAATAAAATAAAAAAAATGATATATTTGTAAAAAAAGATAAATGAGGCAAAAAAGAAAAAATGAAAAGAAAATACAATTTAATTTGCTTCCAAAAAATAGATTCTACAAATATTTACGCGAAAAAACTTGCTTTAGAAGGCTCAAAAGAGGGAACAGTTATTGCTTCAAAAGAGCAAACAGCAGGAAAAGGAAGACTTGGTCGCACTTTTTTTTCAAAAAAGGGCGGACTTTATTTTTCGGTGGTTTTAAGGCCTAAAAAGGAAATAAAAAACACAATTTTTATAACCGTTGCTGCCGCTGTTGCTGCCACGCGCGCAATAGAAAATGTAACACATAAAAAATGTGATATAAAATGGGTAAATGATATTTATATAAATAATAAAAAGGTATGTGGAATTTTAACCGAAGGCGCTTTTGATAAAGAAGGAAAAATCGAATATGCAATTTTAGGTGTTGGTATAAACCTTTTCGAGCCAAAGGAAAAATTTCCCCAAAACATACCGCTTGCAGATAGTATTTTTCACAAAAAAGATGGTGTTTTATTAAAAAAACCAATCAAAAAGAAAATTTTAATAAAATTTTTAGATGAATTTTTTAAGCTTTATAAAAATTTAGATAAAAAAGAGTTTATAAAAGAATATCAACAAAAATCATTTTTAAACGGTAAAAAAGTAACTTATACAAAAGAAGGTAAAACCTATACAGCTGTGGTAAATGGCATTGATGACGATGCAAGACTTTTGGTAAATATAGACGACAATGAACAAATCCTATCACACGGAGAGATACAAATAATCGGGATGGAGCAGTTGACTATATGAATAAAATTAGGATTAAAAAAATAGCTTTTACTGCACTTTTTACGGCTGTCATGGCGGCATCCGCTTGGATTTCAATTCCAACACCGTTTGGTGTCAATTTATCCTTTTCTTTGTTTGGTGTATGCATTGCGGGATTTTGCCTTGGCGCAAAAGGCGCTGTTGCGGCAACACTTGCTTACATAGTTTTAGGCGCGGTAGGAATGCCGATTTTTTCTTTGTTTTCAGGCGGAGTGGGAGTTTTGTTTGGCGCGTCTGGCGGGTTTTTATGGGGATTTTTACCTACTTCGGTTATTTGCGGTATAACGAAAATTGTTTCAAAAAAATATGTTAATATTTTTCTTATGTTTCTTGCGGTAGTTGTTTGCCATATAATAGGTGTAATACAGTACAGTATTGTTACAGGAAACGGAATTTTGATAGCGTTTTTAAGTGCATCAGTACCCTTTATAATCAAAGATATTTTTCTTGTTTTTCTAGCAAAATTCATTTCTAAAAAAGTAAAAACATAAGGAGGGCGAAGAACTCTCCTTATTTTCTTTTTATAAAGCTTATATCGTCATAGTCAATTACTTTAAACAGGAATAAAATTATAAAATATAGCGGTACGCAAATAGTGCAAATACATATTACATAAATTAAATTCGATAACTTAAACGCAGAAAGGAAAAACCTTGCAAAAAGGCATACCGAAAAAGAAATTGTTGTCGGTAGGAAAAAATTTTGCATTAAATCTATTTTTAAATTGCTTGTTTTTAAAAGCCTTTTGGTATTTAAAAAGCATGTAAAAAAGTTCGAAAAATACATTATTCCTATAAAACCGTAAATGCCAAACTTTTTTAAAAGCAGTAGCACAAGTGCAATTCTTATGCTTGAGTCAATAACGCTTGTATAAAATGTGAATTTTTGTTGGTCAAGACCTTTTAAAATACCGTCGGATATGGCATCTAAATACATAAACGGAACGATAGGGAAAAGAGCACACAATAAAAATCCAATATCATTGCTGTTATAAATTAAAACACCCAAATTTTTTCCGCATACTAAAAAAACGCCTGAAAAAATTATTGCTACAATACTTGTGATTTTTATAATACGGGCTACAATGTTTTTAACAATTCCGTTTTTTCCCCGTATTGCCGCTTCGGATATTTCGGGTAGCAGTAGGGTAGACAATGCACCAAGTAAGGTTGACGGAAAAAACAGAAGCGGTAATGCCATACCCTTTATCATGCCAAAAAGCGAAATACCGTTGCTGTGTAAGTGTGAATTTGACAAGCAAATAGGCACCAAAATGTTTTCTATCATTCGAAGTAGCGAATTTAAATACCTACCCGAGGTTATGGGCAGTGCTATATGAGATATTACAGGCAGTAATTTGTACGGTTTTCTTGTAGTAATTGATTGGATACATAATTTTTTAAAATCAAATCTGTATCTCAAGTATACATAAATGCAAGACGAGGCTTCAGCAACCGTATCTCCGAGCAATACTGCTGCGCATGCATATTCTAAACCTAAGTCGTTATATTTTATAACAAGAGGGATAATAACAGCAATTCTTACAGCCTGTTCAATCAGTTGAGACACCGATGACGGTGCTGCATTTCGCCTTGCTATAAAATAACCTTTTATGCAACTGCAAATACTCATAAAGGGTAGGGAAAACCCAAGAATTTTAAGCGATAGCGCAGCGCTCGGCTGATGCAGTAGCTTTGAGGATATAAAATCTGCACCAAAAAATAAAACTATTATTGTAAAAGCAGCGATAAGAACGGATAACTGTATACAACGGGTAAGAATCCGTTTGATCCCAGCTTTATCGCCTACCACAAGTTCTTCACTTACTAGTCGCGTAACGGCGGTACAAACACCACTTGTTGCAAAGGTTGCGGCAAACATATACACTGAAAATATAAGCTGATAAAGACCTATACCATCGGAACCTATTTTTGCGGCAAGCCACACCTTAAAAAATATTCCTGCAAATCGCAGAATGAGCGACGAAAACGTAAGTATTGCCGCGTTTTTAATAAAAACAATTTTTTTCATTTTTTCACCCAAAATATAAATATGTCTTTTACGGTTGAAAAAGAATGATTTTTAATGTAAAATAATAACAACAAATAGTTTGAGGAGGCGGTATATATGCAAACACCGCTTGCAGATAGAATAAGACCTAAAACCATTCAAGAGGTTGTAGGGCAAAAGCATCTTATAGGCGAGGGGAAAATACTTCGCAAAATTATAGAATTTGGTGAAATTCCTAACTTGATATTTTACGGTCCGTCGGGCGTGGGCAAAACAACCATCGCCAAGATTATTGCCTCTCAAACAGGTAAAAAGCTATGTTATCTCAACGCTACTACGGCATCTACTGCCGATATAAAGGAAATTATAGGCGAGATAGGCACAATGGAGGCGGCGTCGGGTATATTGCTTTATCTCGATGAAATTCAATATTTTAATAAAAAGCAACAGCAAATACTTTTGTCGTATATCGAAAACGGTGAAATAACACTAATTGCTTCAACCACCGAAAATCCGTATTTTTATGTATATAATGCTATACTTAGTCGTTCAACCGTTTTTGAATTTAAAACGCTTTCAAGCGAGGATATTGCTATCGTTTTAAAAAGAGCAATTAATATTTTATGTAGAGAACACAACAAACAGATAACAGCAAGTGAGGAAAATATTAACAAAATTGCACGTGCAGCTGCGGGTGACGTAAGGCGTTCGCTTAACATGTTAGAGTTGTGCGTTATGTTAACCGAAAACACAAATAACGTTGAGTTGACAGATGATATAGTCGAGCAAATATTAGCGGGTAATTCTGTGCGTTACGACCGAGAAGGTGATGAGCATTATGACATTGTGTCGGCATATCAAAAATCTATGCGCGGTTCTGATCCTGATGCGGCAATTTATTACCTCGCAAGACTGCTCGCCGCGGGTGATTTACCCAGTGCTTGTCGCAGACTTTTGGTATGCGCTAATGAGGATGTCGGATTGGCACATCCCCAGATAATTCCTATAGTTAAGGCGGCAGTAGACACTGCCTTGACATTAGGACTTCCTGAGGCGCGCTTACCACTTGCAAACGCTGTAATTCTTGTGGCAACAAGTCCAAAATCGGTATCGGCTCACGATGCCATCAATGCCGCAATGGCGGATGTTGAAAAGGGTATTGGCGGCGATATACCACGTCATTTACAGAATAAGCATTTTGATGGTGAGGATGCCGAAGTAAAGGGACAGAACTATCTGTATCCTCACTCATACCCTATGCATTATGTAAACCAACAATATTTACCGGATAATATAAAAAACAAAAAATATTATAATTTCGGTGATAATAAGAACGAACAAAGTTTCAAGGATTATTGGGATAAAATAAAAAAATAACAGTGGTGTTTTTATGAGCTTTTCTTTACCTAAAAAAACAAGAATTTTATGGCAAATACGAATAGTATTTGCTTTTTTGTGTCTTTGCGCGGCGGTTGTGTTTTTCAGCCGCTTTACATTATGGTTCTTATTGCCTGCTGCGATTATTGCTACAATAGGTCTGGTGGTCTCTTTTGTATATATACCGTTTTATTTTAAAAGTTATAAAATATCGGTTGATAATAATTCTATTATAGTAATTAAAGGTGTGGTTTTTAAAACAACCAACATTATGCCGTATCCTCGGCTTGTTTTTGCGCAAAGTTTTTCTACACCGCTGTCGTCTGTGATGAAAATGAAATGCGTTATGCTAAAGGCGGCGCGTGGCTGGATGCTTATACCTGAAATAGAAAATATCAATGCAGATTATTTGCTTGATAATTTAAGGATAAAGAAAAATGATTAAATCGGTATTCAAAGCCCATCCTATAATGATAGTACAGCTAATAAAGCCATATTTATTTATTTTGATATTACCGATTGTTCGCGCGGTTATACAGTATTTCACAGCAAGTAAAACAAACGGACTTTTGGCGCTTGAGATTATAACACTTGCGTTTATTATATTACTTGCGGTATTTAGCTGGAATTCTATATTGATTTCGGTATCTGACCGTTATATAACGGTCAAAACAGGTTTTTTAATAAAATCGTGTGCAGTAATAGAACTTTCAAGAATTTCGAGCATATCTCTAAATCAAGATGTTTTTGATTTTATTTTTAAAAGTGTTAGTTGCAAAATAAATACCGAGGCAGGAACTCCACGAAAAAGCGATTTTGATATAAAATTGTGTAAAAGCGAGGCAAAACGCTTGTATTTTATGATTTATGGCGAGGAAGATATGAAAATTATTAAATTTTCGCCGTTGCGTATCGCATTGCTCGCGGCAACCGTCTCTTCTGCAGCAACAGGAATTATTGTGGGGATACCCGTTATAAACAAGATAAGTGACTTAATAGGTATTGCAATTTCTGATATGCTTATCGATGAAATAAACAATGTATCAGCTAAATTTAACAGTGTTTTTCCGCCTGTCGTCAACACAATAACCGTTATATTGCTTATTGCCTACGGTGTATCGTTTTTAGTGTGTCTTATAAAGCATCTAAACTTTAAATTAAAAAGCGGTAATAACAGTATCGAAATCCAATCGGGATTAATAACAAGAAGAAAAACAATTTTTAAAAAATCAAAGGTAAATGATGTGTGTTTCGAGCAAACGCCTCTTATGCGCCTTATAAAAAAATATTCTATGCGGGTTTCGATTGGAGGGTACGGCAACGGCAAGGGCGAAAATGCGATAATAATTCCTGTTGCCAGACGCGCAGAATTAAAAGAACAATTAAAAATTCATTTTCCGTTTTTAAAATCCCAGGGTAAAAGTATAGCGCCGATTAAAACCATATTTAATTTAAACAGATTTTTATATATTTCCGCCCTTTTGGCGCTATTGATAATCGGTGTAGGGTTAAGTTTGATTATTGTTTTTCCGTTTTTTGACCGTTTAATACTGTTTTTAACTGTATTAGCACTATGTGTAGATTTATATTACGGTAGTGTTTGCTATTATGGATATAAATTTGGACAGGTCAAAATCGGTGAATATATTTTAGCGTCGGGCACAAAGGGATTAATTGTGAGAGAGCTGTATTGCGACAAAAGCAAAATAGGGGTTATAAAATTAACTCAAACGCCTGCCGACACACAATTTAAAACCTGTAAATTAAAGTTTGTGGTGCGTAGCGAATTTGCGGATAGTGTAAGATTGAAAAATTTAAACATAGAAGAAGTGATAGAAAAAATAAACAAAGAGTTTAATTTAAACATCGACGAATAAAATGCCTGCTATGGTAAAGAATAATACCAAACAATGTTTCACGTGAAACATAGGGGTGATAATTTGGTGTTATTTACAGAATGTATAAAGGCGTTTTTTGTTGGTGGATTTATTTGTATGATTGGTCAAATTTTGATTGACTATACAAAGCTTACCCCTGCACGAATTCTTGTGACGTATGTTGTTGGTGGAGTGTTGCTTACTGCAATAGGGATTTATGATCCAATTGTCAGATTTGCAGGCGCAGGCGCTACTGTTCCGTTAACTGGTTTTGGGTATTCACTCGCTAACGGAGTGGTAGAGGCAATAGATCAATACGGCTTTATCGGAATAATGAGTGGTGGATTAACCGCAACGGCGGCAGGAATAACCGCGGCTATATTTTTTGGTTTTCTTATGTCGTTGTTTTTTAAATCTGGGGACAAATAATAAAATTTTATTTACAATCAACAATTTTGTGTGTATAATAGAGGCAGTAATGTTTCACGTGAAACATTACTTCCTTTCGGCTTCGCCTTATATTTATATATTATATATCTATATTTATATTACTTACATATATAGTAAATGTGGAGGATATTGTTTTGGGTAAAATTATATCTATTGTTAATCAAAAAGGTGGCGTAGGTAAAACTACCACCGCTGTAAATCTTGTCGCGGGAATAGGTCTTGCGGGAAAAAAAGTGTTACTCGTTGATGCCGACCCACAGGGAAATTCTACCAGCGGGTATGGTATTAGCAAAAAACAAAGTGTAGCTACAACCTACGAATTGCTTATAGGTGAAGCAAAGGTAGAAACGGCTATTGTTAAAACGCAGTTTAAAAATGTAGACGTTATCCCTGCTTCAATGGATCTGGCTGCCGCCGAGGTTGACCTCATAGAAATTGAAAACCGTCAGTCGGCACTCAAAAATGCTTTGGCACCGATAAGGGAAAACTACGATTACATTTTTATTGACTGTCCGCCATCCTTAGGACTTATTACTATAAATGCTCTTAATGCAGGAGATACTGTGCTTGTTCCTATTCAGTGCGAGTACTTTGCGCTTGAGGGGCTTTCGCAGCTTATGGCATCGATTCGTCAGGTAAAGAGGCTTTATAATCCAATGCTTGAAATTGAGGGTATAGTGCTTACAATGTTTGACGGCAGACTTAATCTTACGCAGCAGGTTGTAGGTGAAATTAAAAAATTCTTTGCTGACAAGCTTTACAAAACGGTTATTCCGCGAGGAGTGCGACTTTCGGAAGCGCCAAGCTACGGTTGCCCGATACAGTATTACGATAAACGCTCAAAGGGTTGTATCGCATACAACGACCTTGCAAAAGAGTTTTTAAAAAGAAATAGGAGGGGTTAATTTATGGCAGCAACAAAAAAAGGTGGTCTTGGCCGCGGTCTTGACGCATTGTTTAACGAAAATGCAAGCGATGAAAAAGGTGTAGTAACCCTTCGCCTTTCAGAAATAGAGCCTAACCGCAATCAACCGCGAACAAGTTTTGACGAGGATGCACTTGCCGAGCTTGCTGACAGCATAGCAAAGCACGGCCTCATTCAGCCGATAGTTGTTCGACCAACCTCAAGCGGTGCGTATCAAATTGTAGCGGGTGAGCGTCGTTGGCGCGCTTGCCGAACGGCAGGGCTGAGTGAAGTTCCTGTTGTTATAAAGGAACTTGATGACCAAAAATATTTTGAGGTAGCTCTTATAGAAAATCTACAGCGTGAAGACCTTAACGCCGTTGAAGAGGCGCAGGGCTATCGTACACTTATAGATGCATATGGTCTTACACAAGAACAGGTTGCGGAAAGTGTTGGTAAATCGCGTAGCGCTGTTACAAATGCGTTACGGCTTTTAAATCTTAGTGAAAAAGCACTCGAGGTACTAAAAAACGGTAAAATTACTGCTGGACACGCTCGAGCAATACTTGCCGCCGATACACAAGAACTTGCTGACAAAATGTTAAAAGAGGCGCTTGCGGGCGCCTCGGTGCGTGAGCTTGAAGCTATGTCAAAGGCGCAAACCAAGGAGACAAAGGTAACACCGCTGACACCGAAAAACAATTTTTACAGCGAGGTAGAAATTTCGCTTAAAAATGAACTTGGCAGAAAGGTCGACATAAAGTCAAAAGGAAAGGGCAAGGGAACAATCACCATAGAGTTTTACAGTGAAGAAGAACTTGCCGACTTTGCCCGTAAACTTTCTGAATAATATATGACAAAACGACATAGAAACTGTGCTGCAAATCGGCACTTTCGCCGCAGACCACCCCCTTATAAAATATGAAATTAAAAAAACGAAAAATTTAATATTTTATAAGAGGTGTAAAAATGAACATATTTTTTATTTTTTCTATTCTAGCACTCCTTTGTTGGAGCGGATCAGACCTTTTCTCGAAAATGGGAACTCGCGAAAACGACAAAAACAGTCATTGGAAGGTTGTTTTTGCGGTAGGTCTTATAATGGGGATTCATTTCTTTATAACCGTTATAGGCGGTATAATAATCGATAAAACCGTGGGCGTAGAAAATATTAGCCAAACCTTAGCGAGCCTTATTTACACAGATTTTAAGATTATGGACTTTGTAACATACTTACCCATCGCTGCGCTTTACATATTGGCAATGGTATTGGGTTATGTTGGTCTTCGCTACATTGAGCTTTCGATATCTTCTCCTATTTGCAATTCTTCTGGTGCGCTTGCGTTTTTGCTTTGTGTTGTTTTTGGAATCTTTTCTACCGAAGATATCACAATCACCACAATTGTGGGCATCGTGATGATAACTGTGGGAATTATAGCATTAGGCTTTATTGAGCAAAAAGAAGACGAAGAGATTAAAGCGGCAAGACAGGAAATGGCAAATCGTAAATACACGAAAAGTATACTTGCGTTTTTGCTTCCAATTGCTTATCTTGTAATCGATGCTTTGGGTACAGTTGGTGACGAATATCTTTTCTCTGATAGTTTTATTGAAAAAACGGGAATAGAAATGAGCGACTATGCAGCAAACTCAGCTTTCGAGCTTACGTTCTTTGTTTTATCGATGTTTGCGTTTGTGTGGCTAAAGTTTATCAAAAAGGATAAAGTGTTCAAGGGTAACAAAAACTTGTTCTGGGGCGGTCTTTGTGAAACTGTCGGACAGGTGTTCTATATGGCGGTTATGTTCAGCGATTTCTCTGCAGGTATGGTTATTATATCTGCCTACTGCGCAATTTCGGTTCTTTGGAGCAGAATATTCCTAAAAGAAAAAATGTCTTGGAAACATTATGCTGTTATTGCACTTGTGATTGCAGGTATAGTAATATTGGGATAAAAAACTATTGCATTTAACACATTAAAGTGATAAAATAACCATTGTTCACACAATGGTTATTTTATTTTTTTATGATAGGGGACTTGATATGTCAACTCAAACAAAAAAGAGTAGCTTTAGCGGCAGATTAGGCTTTGTTCTCGCGGCTGCGGGTAGCGCAGTAGGCGTTGGCAATATATGGCGATTTCCTACCCTTGCGGCGCGTCATGGCGGCGGACTGTTTTTGCTGGTTTATTTAATTCTTGTTTTAACCTTTGGCTTTTCACTCCTCATGACAGACATTGCAATTGGTAGAAAAACAGGAAAAAGCTCGCTTGATGCTTTCAAAACAATAAGCACCAAATGGTCTTTTCTTGGAAAACTTACCTTTGCCGTACCATCTATCATTATTACGTATTATGTTGTCATAGGCGGCTGGATACTTAAATATATGGTGTCCTCGGTAACCGAATTTACTGCAACTGCTCAAAGCGATTATTTCGGTAATTTTATTTCGTCTAAGGTGCCGCCGATTGCTTGGATGCTCGTATTTCTTGCAATAACAGCGTTTATAGTTTTTTGTGGCGTTGAAAAGGGAATCGAGCGCTTTTCAAAAATCATTATGCCAGCACTTTTTGTTATTATTATCGGAATAAGTGTGTTTTCACTATGCACTAAAAAGGCCGATGGAAACGGAGACGTTCGCACGGGCATACAGGGGTTGATGATATATGTGAAGCCTGATTTTACAGGACTTACTTTCAAAAGCTTTATGAGCGTGTTACTAGATGCTATGAGTCAGTTGTTTTTCTCGTTATCTGTGGCCATGGGCATTATGATAACCTACGGCTCGTACGTTAAAAAGGACGTAGACCTTAATAAATCGGTAGCGCAAATTGAAATATTTGATACGATTGTTGCATTTCTTGCAGGACTTATGGTTGTTCCTGCCGTATATGTATTTATGGGCACCGAGGGTATGAAAGCCGGCCCCGGCCTTATTTTCCAATCTTTACCGCAGGTGTTTAACGCAATGGGACTTGCTGGTCGCATAATTGGACCTTCGTTCTTTATAATGGTTGCGTTTGCGGCATTAACCTCAAGTGTCTCAATTATGGAGGCAATTGTTGGTGCTTGCATAGAAACGTTTAAAACAACACGCAAAAAGGCGAGTGTTATCATAACCGTGATAGCCGCCGCAGCTGCGGTTGTGGTTTGTCTAGGTTACAACGTGTTGAGCTTTGGCATAATCTTACCAACCGGTGCTACGGGTCAAAATCTTCTTGACGTGCTTGATTATATAAGCAATAGCTTGCTTATGCCGATAATATCATTGCTTACTTGCATAGTTATTGGTTGGGTTGTTAAACCCAAATGGGTTATTGACGAGGTAGAAATCAGTGGTGCCAGATTTGGTAGAAAAAAACTTTATACAGTTATGATTAGGTATATAGCGCCGGCATTAATGATAATTTTATTTTTACAATCAATAGGATTATTTAATTTTTTAGGAAAATAATTTTAAAGCGAGCAAATTATTAATAGTTTGCTCGCTTTTTGCCTATAAAATTGTGTTGCCAAATACGCACAAACCCCTATATATAGTGTATTTTTTTGATGTGAAAAAAAGTTTTAAAAAACTTTTAAAATTTTGAAAAAAAGTGTTGACAAACGTGAACAGTTGTGGTAATATAATCGGGCACCTTTGAGAAAGGGTGAGCTTGGAGTGCCTAAAAGGGCACTAAACGAACCTTGAAAATTAAACAACGACAAGATAATAAGGACCCGACAA
>JAZUNP010000020.1:0-23197 GCA_045604215.1 Acutalibacteraceae bacterium | reverse complement strand
AGGTTAAGGTTTCGGAATATATTTCTATTATCAAGGCAAACAAACCGCTACAGCGACTTATGGTAGCGGGCGGCGGCTGTAAATTGGCGCTCGCTATTGCCACAAACGTTACCGTGCTTTGTATGATTTACGGTTGTATGACACAGTTTGGACTTGGCATAACTAAAGGTTTTTATGATAAAATTGAGATAAATAACACAAAAGAGATAGTCAATTTAAAAATTGAAGAAGATACGCAAATTATCGGCTTAACTTTCGATACCCCTGCTATTGAAGCGGTTGAAAAAGACGGCAAAGTCAAGTATGAAATAGGCAAAAATGCAAATATAACGAGCATTGCTGTAACAACGGCCGACAAGCTGATAGGTACAGATCCTCCGGTATCTTCTACTATCAAGGTGTTAGAGCCTGTTCAAGCAGTGGTTTTGTGTTTTGATGAAGAGGGCAATCCTCAAAAAATTGACATTGACAAAGACGGAAAACCCGTAGGATTGCAGTATGACAATAATGGCAAAATAACAGGTCTTAGCGTGCCCGAGTCTGACACTATAATAGGTCTTCTTGTAAATGATGACGGATTGCTTATAAACGTTGAAAACGAGGTAATTCCGCTTAGTATCACAGGCGACGGTATAATAGGCGGCATTGGTGCGGAAGACACTATTAAACTTGCAGGTCGCAATAAATATGACAGCCTTTACCTTATTATGATGGTTTTAGGTTATGTTTTCTCGGCGCCGTTCTTCCTGCTTACCGTTCGTACTTCGCAAAAGCACGGTCAAAAGAAATCTCTTATGACCTATGTCGCAGTAGCCCTTGCTTGTTATATAGGGGTGCTTGCTCTCCTGCTTTTGTGGCAACAAGGCAACCCTGCATTTAACTTTACGTTGTTTTACAACGGAAAATTTGCGCCAAATCTTTATACTATTTTATTCATACTTTTCTTTGGTGTAGGCTACGGCGCGTATTATTCAACAGCCGATATGCCGATTCCCATGGTTGCCGACTGCGCCGACTATGAAACCTACCGCTCGGGTAAGTTTATACCAGGTATTATGGGTACGCTCTTTAGTCTTGTGGATAAGCTTGTTTCGTCACTTTCGGCAACGGTTGTAAGTATAGCCCTGTTGTTTATAAACGTTCACGACCTTCCGACAAAAACTACCTCTTACGTGGGCGGTATGAACTGGGTCGTAATTGCGCTGTTTTGCATAGTGCCTATGGTTGCGTGGGCGCTCACCCTTTGGGCTATGAAGGGCTACGAGCTTGACGGTAAGCGCGTTAAAACAATTCAGGCGGTAAATGCCGCGCGTAAGGCGGCCATTGCCGACGGTATGAGCCTCCAAGATGCTATGGCTACAATAAATGATGAAACTGTAAAGCAATAAATATTTATTTTGAGAGGAAATTTTAATTTATGTCAAAGAATAAAGAACAGGACAAAGTAAATAATTTAGTGGTAGTAATTGTTGTTGCATTGGTTTTGTGTATTTGCGTGGGAGTTTTCTTTTTAACTAAGCCTAACAACAACTCCTACACAAGTACAACTAACAGCAAGGGTCAAAATTCTACCGTTTCTTCGGTTGACAGCAATGCACAGCAAGAAGATTTACTTGACACGACGCTGACGTATTACGCTGATATACAAATTAAAAATTACGGCAAAATTACCGTAAAACTTGACCAAACAAACGCGCCTGTTACCTGCTCTAACTTTGTATCACTTGCAAACCAAAAGTTTTATGACGGGCTTACTTTTCACCGCATCATAGAAAATTTTATGATGCAGGGCGGCGACCCGCTCGGCAACGGAACAGGTGGATCGGATAAAAATATTGTGGGCGAGTTTACCTCAAACGGTTATAATAACACCCTTTTGCATACCCGTGGCGCAATTTCTATGGCGCGTTCGGGTGATCCTAATAGTGCAAGCTCACAGTTTTTTATCGTTCATAAGGACAGTTCACACCTTGACGGAGATTATGCAGTGTTCGGTTATGTAACCGAGGGTATGGATATCGTGGATAAGGTTTGCGCCGATGCTGAGCCTATTGATGGCAACGGAACAATCCCCTCATCAAAACAACCCGTAATAACCTCCGTTTCAATAAGAACCGAATAATTAAAATCAAAATATTGCATATAATAATTTTTGCAAACAGGAGGCAAACGCTTTGATTATTACAAACGATATTAAGTACGTAGGTGTAAACGACAAAAAAATTGACCTTTTTGAAGGTCAGTATATTGTGCCTAACGGTATATCATATAATTCCTACGTTATACTAGATAAAAAAATTGCTGTTATGGATACGGTTGATGCCGCATTTACTCACGAATGGCTTGATAACATTCAAAATGTTTTGGGCGAAAAAGCACCCGACTATCTTATAATTCAACACATGGAGCCCGACCATTCGGCAAATATTGTTAATTTTATTAAACGTTATCCAAATGCTACGGTAGTATCATCCCTTAAAGCGTTTGCTATGATGCATCAGTTCTTTGATACCGATTTTACCGATAATCGACTTATTGTGGGCGAGGGTGATACCCTTGATTTAGGCGAGCATAAGCTTACCTTTGTTACTGCACCTATGGTACATTGGCCCGAGGTAATAGTTACCTACGACAGCACCGACAAGGTTTTATTCTCGGCTGACGGTTTTGGTAAATTCGGTACACCCGACACGGACGAGGACTGGGCGTGTGAGGCAAGACGTTACTACATTGGTATAGTTGGCAAATACGGCGCACAGGTGCAAAATCTTTTAAAGAAAGCCGCAACACTCGATATACAAAAAATTTGTCCTCTTCACGGACCTGTGCTTGACAGTAATTTAGGCTACTATCTAAATCTTTACAATATTTGGTCTAGCTATCAGGTAGAGGAGGAGGGAATAGTAATTGCCTATACCTCGGTTTACGGCAATACTAAAAAAGCGGTATATCAGCTTGCAGATAGGCTTCGCGCAAACGGCTGTCCAAAGGTTGTTATAAACGACCTTGCGCGCTGCGATATGGCAGAGGCGGTTGAGGATGCATTCCGCTACAGTAAGCTTGTTCTTGCAACCACCACCTACAATGCCGAGATTTTTCCCTTTATGCGCGAGTTTATCAATCATCTTACCGAGCGCAATTTCCAAAACCGCACAGTAGCCTTTATCGAAAACGGTAGCTGGGCGCCTATGGCTGCCAAGGTTATGAAGGAACTGTTTGTAAAGAGTAAAAATATTACCTTTGCTGAAAACACGGTAAAAATTTTGTCGGCATTGAATGGGGAAAGCGGCAAACAGCTTTCGGCTCTCGCTGATGAGCTGTGTATGGATTATTTAGCGCAGCAGGATGAAACCGCTAACAAGAATGACCTGTCAGCGCTCTTTAATATAGGCTATGGACTTTACGTTGTTACCTGTAACGACGGTAAAAAGGATAACGGACTTATAGTAAACACCGTAACACAGGTTACCAACACACCGAACAAAATCGCTGTAACCATAAACAAGGAAAATTATTCGCATCACATTATTAAGCAAACGGGTAAAATGAACGTTAACGTTTTAAGTGTTGATGCACCCTTTAGCGTTTTTGAAAAATTCGGCTTTGCAAGTGGCAGAAATGTCGACAAATTCGAGGGTTGCACACCAATGCGTTCCGATAACGGACTTGTTTTCTTGCCAAGACATATAAATTCATTTATGTCGCTAAAGGTAGAGCAATATGTTGACCTTGATACCCACGGTATGTTTATTTGCCAAATAACCGAGGCGCGAGTGTTGTCTGACAAGGAAACGATGACATATAGTTATTATTACGACAACGTAAAACCGAAACCACAAATTGACGGCAAAAAAGGCTTTGTTTGTAAGGTTTGCGGATATATCTATGAGGGTGATACGCTTCCCGAAGATTTTATCTGTCCGCTTTGCAAGCATGGCGCCGCTGATTTTGAGGAAATAAAATAATATTTTTGGAGGAATTTATAATGAAAAAGTACGTATGCAACATTTGTGGCTGGGTTTATGACGAGGCTGTAGGCGACCCAGACAACGGTATCGAAGCAGGAACAGCCTTTGAGGATTTACCCGACGATTTTGTTTGCCCGCTTTGCGGCGTTGGAAAAGAAGATTTTTCGGAAGAATAATATAATCACACTAAAGGTCGCATTTTTGTCGAAAACTGCGACCTTTTATAATAAGAACTTTTGTCGAATGACTTGACGGTGAATTTTATTTATGTTAATATAATTATGCCAAATCTAAACTTAAAATTAAATATTCGCAATAGGGGTATTGTAGCCATTTGTATCTATGTTCTGAACTTAGAAAAATATAAGTTCCGTTGACATAGATATATGCGAATATTTTTATGTTTAGGTTTGGCGACTGGCGGAGCTTGTGTTTTATGTGCGATTGCTTCGGCAGTCGCACTTTTTTGTTTTTTACAATGGCCGTTGTAACAAATAATATTTTGTTATAAAGGGAGGGTATATTATGCCTGATTACAAGCAAATGTACTTAACATTGTTTGATGCTGTCGAAAAATCAATAAATTTGTTGATTGATGCGCAAAGAGCGTGTGAAGAAATTTTTATTGATACCGACGAAACAGAAGTTGCTGATGATTAAGCGAAAACTGTCAACCGTGCTTTTCGAATCTCGAACAGCAAAAAGAAAAAGAACACCTTTGTAGGTGTATGCTAACTTTTATTTTTATTCATCAATGTTTTTGTCCGATTCGCTCGGCGACAATGTCGCCGACACGCACCCGCACTTTCTAAATGTCCACTGGACATTTAGAATTGGCTAAAGCCAACCGTGCTTTTCGAATCTCGAACAGCAAAAAGGAAAAGAACACCTTTGTAGGTGTTCTTTTCCTTTTGGTGACCCGTACGAGATTCGAACTCGTGTTACCGCCGTGAAAGGGCGGTGTCTTAGGCCTCTTGACCAACGGGCCAAATTGGTGGCTGTAATTGGATTCGAACCAATGACACCACGGGTATGAACCGTGTGCTCTAGCCAACTGAGCTATACAGCCGCATTTATCAGTTTTTTACCGTGCCAAGATATTATATATTCTATAAGTCAATTTGTCAAGAAAAATTTTCAAAAAAATACGGACAAACTTAATTTGCCCGTATTTTTACACATTATAAATTAAATATCAGTGCTATCGGTTACCAAATTGCAGTAAATCATATTATAGCCAAAAGCTGAGTTTTCGTTTTCTACAAAGAGTGAAACAGCCTTTTGCGGCCTTGCAGCGGCATCGTGATTATTAACGGTTACGTCACTTACCACGGTATAACTACCGTCTGCATTTTGCTCGATAGATACAATTTTGTGGTTATAGCTTGTATATCCGCGAGGGATTATATATACATAACCGTCAAGTTGAGGATATTCAGCATTCAATTTGCTCATATCGGCAATTTCAATACCGTACATATCGCTGACAAAACCTTTTACATAAGTGTTGGCAATAAAATCTTCATTTTCCACGTCTCGTAGGTTTAGCAAAGCCAAAACCGAATTATTAACAACTGTATCGGCGTTGTAAAAATCACTGTTGTATACAAAATTGTGGTTTAACATATTCAAAAAACGTGCCTCGTTTACATTGGTTAAAACCACATCGACTGTAGCAGCTGATACCTGCTGACTTTCGGTAACTACGGGAGCAATAAGCGATGAACAAATTGCTAACATAACAACGCTTAAAATCAGGCTTAAAATCTTTTTCATCACTTACCACTCCTTTCAAAATCTCTGTATTTTATTATATATATTTATACGCAAAAAATTAAGCAACAATTTGGTTACAAATGTTTTCAATTTTGTAACTTTTAGGTCTTGTTTATTACAAAACATTACAATTTGTGACATTTAAATAAAAGATATTAAATTTATTTTTAAATTTTAGTTGTAATTGCTAAAAAAGTATGTTATACTTATTCGGTAATTAGATTTATTTGTATATAATTCACAAGGAGGATACACTTATGAAAAACTATTCAGCTGACAAAATTAAAAACATTGCCTTTTTAGGCCACGGAAATTCCGGTAAGTCCACACTTGCAAGTGCGATTCTTTACCATTCCAAAGCAATCGAGCGAATAGGTAATACTTCAGAGGGTACCTCGGTTTTTGATTTTGATGCAGAAGAGAAGAAACGCGGTTGCTCGGTTTCAACCTCTGTTTACGCACTTGAAAAGGGTGACATTAAATTAAATCTTATTGATGCACCGGGACTTTTCGACTTTGCGGGAGGAGTTAGCGAAGCTTTGGCAGCCGCTGACAGTGTTATTGTTACTATTTCAGGTAAATCAGGTCTTACTGTAGGTGCCAAGCAGGCGTTCGACAAAGCTCGTGCCGCAGGAAAGGCAGTAGGCTTCTTTATTGGTAAGTTAAATTCTACTCATGCGCATTTCTACCGCGTAATTTCAGCACTTGTAGCGAACTACGGCGCGGTGGTTTGTCCTGTTGTAGTGCCATACATAGTTGACGATGTTGTTAAGTGTTATGTTGATTTAGTTGCTAATAAGGCATACACTGCTGATGGCATAAATCTTGTCGAAACTGATATGCCAACCAGCACCGAGGTTTCACAAATGCGTAATATGCTTATCGAGGCAGTCGCATCTACCGACGAGGCATTGATGGAAAAATATTTTGATGGTCAGGAACTCAACGCCGAGGAAATTACTATTGGTCTTAAAGCAGGTATCGCAAGCGGTGACATTTGCCCTGTATATTGTGGTGTTCAGCTTACAGGTGACGCTGTGGGACTATTTACTGACAGCATTGCTGAAATTTTGCCATCTGCAGCTGACAGCACATATACTCTTGACAGCGGTGTTAAGGTGACACTCGATGCTGCCAAAGAAAATGCGCTCTTTGTGTTTAAAACCATTGCTGATCCATTCGTTGGTAAGCTTTCATACTTTAAGGTTATCTCGGGTAAAATTACAGGCGATATGAAGTTAAAGAACAACCGTACAGGCGACGAAGAGCGTCTTTCAAAGGTTATGTGGCTCAAAGGCGGCAAGCAAGAAGATGCAACCGAAATTCTTGCAGGTGACATAGGTTCGGTATCAAAGCTAGGCGGTACTATTACAGGCGATACATTGTCAGCAACAGGTAGCGTAGCTGTTGCCGCAATTGACTTCCCTTATCCTAACCTTAAAACTGCGATTTACCCAGCTAAGAAGGGTGATGAGGAAAAGATAAGTTCAGGTCTTAACAGAATTATGGAAGAAGACCCAACTCTTAAGGTACAAAACGATACCGAAACCCGTGAGCTTGTCATGAGTACACTCGGTGAGCAACACACCGATATAATTGTATCAAAGCTAAAGGCAAAATTCGGTTGTGATGTTGTACTGCAAAAACCGAAGATTGCATACCGTGAAACAATACAAAAGGCTGTTAAGGCACAGGGTAGACACAAAAAGCAGTCAGGCGGTCACGGACAGTTTGGTGATGTTTGGATTGAATTTGAGCCAACTGACAGCTTGGAACTTGTGTTCGAGGAAAAGGTATTTGGAGGCTCAGTGCCAAAGAACTTCTTCCCCGCAGTTGAAAAGGGACTTCGCGATTCAACCCTTAAGGGTGTACTTGCGGGTTACCCAATGGTTGGTATCAAGGCAACACTTGTGGACGGCTCATACCATCCTGTTGATTCTTCTGAAATGGCATTTAAAATGGCAGCATCTATTGCTTTCAAAGAGGGTATTTCAAATGCGAGTCCGGTACTGCTTGAGCCTATCAGCACACTAAAGGTTTTAGTTCCCGATGATATGCTCGGTGATGTTATCGGTGATATTAACAAGCGTCGCGGCAGAATTATCGGTATGAATCCTGTTGAAAACAAGATGCAGGAGATTATCGGTGAGGTGCCAACCGCTGAAATGTCTGACTTTTCGACAGCAATGCGTTCATTGACACAGGGTACAGCGACCTTTACATTGGAGTTTGCAAGATATGAGACCGTTCCTGCAAATATTGCTCAAAAGGTAATAGAGGAAGCTAATAAGGAATAGTAAAAAAGTGAGAATTTTAATATGCACCCCAAAAGTTAGACACTTTTGGGGTGCATATCATTTTAGATTCTCTCTTTTTTATATTCTTATAATTGACGGTAATATACCGTTTTCACGAATATCTATTACTGCATAACTGTTATAGCCATTGCGTGAACGGGCGCATGAGCCGGGATTCACAATATACAAGCCGTCAACATATTTTGTATCGGGGATATGTGTATGACCATATAGAGCTATTTGACAGTCCTGTTGCCGTGCAGCAGCAACAAGGCTATCAATACCACCCTTGACACCGAGCGTATGTCCGTGGGTGATAAAAATTTTGACACCGCCTATTTGCGCTACTGTGCTATATGGGTGGCTGGAACACCTATCGCAATTTCCGCTTACTATGTAAAAATTTTTGTTGGTGTATTCATAAGTGAAATCTTCGATATCACTTGTAACATCACCTAAAAATATAATAGCTTCGGCTTTACTTTCACGGCGGATAATTCTATCTACAATACTGCCGTGGCCGTGCGAATCCGAAATTATCACTATTCGCATAAATATACCCGCTTTCAACATAACATATATACATAATACTTTATTTTTGGGGGAAATGCAAATGAATAATAATTTTGATAAAATAGACAAAAACACTATGGATGCCGCGCGTAGAGGAGATACGGATGCCGTACTGTCGGGACTTAGTGAAAACGATCGCAAAAAAGTACAAGAGGTTCTTGCAGACAAGGATAAGCTAAAGCAAATTTTAAACAGCGATATGGCAAAAAATTTAATAAAATTTTTAGGCGGAAACAAAAATGGATGATATAAGCCAAAAATTAGCCGAACTTCTAAATGATCCTGACAGTATGAATATGGTGCGTAAAATGGCTGAAAATATTTTAGACGAAAATAAAAAATCGGAAAATACGTCACAGCCAGCGGATATTGGCTCACTTTTCGGCAATATGGACATTGATCCTATACAAATAGGTAAAATAATGTCGCTTATGTCGCGGCTTAAATCCGACAATGATGACAGTCGCTCAAAGCTACTGCTTGCGCTAAAACCCCACCTTAGTGCGCCACGACGAGAAAAGGTTGACACAGCTATAAAAATGCTAAAGCTTATTGACCTTTTACCGCTTTTAAAGGAAAGTGGTATATTTGAATTTTAGGGAGTGCATAATTATTGACAGATATGCAAGACTTCTCAAGAATTAAAAACGAGGCCATAAAGGAATTGCAGGAAATGAATAAGAAGGCTGCAGAAAAACAGTCCGTTGTGCAGAAAATTTCGCATAACAGTCATAAAAATTTGATAAACAGTTTCAATTTATTGCTATCGAATGACGATCTGCTTATTTTAGGTTTAATTTTAATTTTGTATCAAGATTCTTTTGACAAGTGGCTTTTTTTCGCACTTTTGTATATATTGCTGTGACAAGGGTATTAAAGCCAAAAAATCAAGTTACAAAATGGTTACAATATTTATGGAAATTTTTGCATTTTTAAGTATTATGTAAACACGAATAACCTAAAAATTTTTCACATTATCCACCGAAAAATCCACCATTTCGAAGTTAAAATAGCGTTTTAACGCTCTTTTTCGACAACATTTCGGTGGAAAACTCGGTTAATAAGTGGAAAAAACAATATGCACAAATAAACTGAATAAAAAAATTATGTAAAATAAAATTGTTAAAATTTAATCAAATTAACGTTAAATTTCGACATATTTTTAATATACTCTTGAACACGGCGAATAATGATGATATAATAAATATACATAGTGTATGTTTGGGAGGTTGATTTATGTATCCGTTACTACTTAAAGCGCCGATAAAGGATTATTTATGGGGCGGTACACGACTTATTGAAGAATATGGGTTCGAGACCGAAAATGAAAAAGCAGCAGAGGGTTGGATGCTTTCTTGCCACAAAGACGGTAACAGCATTGTAAAAAACGGACAGTTTATGGGTGCGACGTTACAAGAGGTATTAGACGTATGGGGTAAATCGGCTCTCGGTGTAAATTCCGAAAGATTTGAATATTTCCCTATTTTGATAAAGCTTATTGATGCAAAGGACAGGCTTTCGGTTCAGGTACATCCAAATGATGAGTACGCTCTTAAAAATGAGGGTGAATACGGTAAAACAGAAATGTGGTACGTTGTCGATTGTGACGAGGGCGCCCAGCTTATTTACGGATTTAATCAGGACATTTCACAGGGTGAGTTTTTAGAAAGAATAAACACTAATAATCTTTCGCCTGTTTGTAACTATGTTCCTGTTAAAAAAGGCGACGTTTTCTTTATAGATGCGGGAACTATGCACGCGATAGGTAAGGGTATTCTTATTGCCGAGGTGCAGCAAAATTCAAACACTACATATCGTGTATCCGACTATGGCAGACTTGGTCCCGACGGAAAGCCGCGCCAGCTTCATATAAAACAGGCGGTTGAGGTTACAAAGACTAAAAAGCCAACAAAACCGTACGGTGCGGTGGGCGATGTAACACTTTATCCTTTCGGGACGGTAAGAGAGCTTGCCTCGTGCGAGTACTTTACTACCGAGCTTATAAGTCTTGACGGCAATGTTGGTGTTTATGATAATGATAGTTTTATATCATTGCTTGTTTTAGACGGTGAAGCATCGCTTTCATACACAGGCGGTATGATGAGACTTAAAAAAGGCGACAGCGTATTTATTCCCGCAGGACTTAAAGTAAGGCTTTGCGGTACGGCAGAAATTATGTATTCACATATAAACTAAAAACGAGCCTCAAAAGAGGCTCGTAAATTTTATATCAATATTTGTGCTAAAATTATCGCGCAAACACACGGCAGACCGAATATGCCGCTACCGCCGACAGTCCAGGGGTTAATTGGAACGAAAACACCTGTGAATTTTTGTGTAATGTTTATGAGTATAACAGCCGCAAAACCCAACAAAGCGTTTAAAAATACCGATTTTAAAAATTTATGGCTTTTTATATGAAAAATAAACAGCACAAACGCGCATAACGACAACCAAATTATAGCGAGTATCCCAAGTGTTTTCAAAAAATCACCCCACATAAATATATGCTAAATATATCTTAAAAATTCTTTGTTAAATTTTTAATTTTTATGGACATATTATACTAGTTGTGGTAGAATATTATTAAAATGGGTTGGAATTGGAATGTTCTTATGAAAATTGATAAAACTGTTATAAAAGAAACTAAATATATCGCCTCATTTGTAGTTATTTTCAGCGTTTTAATGCAGGCGGTATTTTTAATAATTTCCAAATGGGATTACACAGTCTTGCTTGGAAATATTTACGGCGCGGCAGTGGCTGTGGGTAATTTCTTTGTGATGGGGCTTTTTGTTCAAAAGGCTGTTACACAGGACGAAAAAGATGCGCGCCAGACTGTAAGAGCATCCCAGCATTTGCGAATGGTTTGCATTTTTCTTTTGGTTGTTATAGGGGTTCTGATTTTTAAGCAAACACCTGTCAGGGTTGCAATATTGGTTCCGCTTATTTTTCCGCGTATCTCAATTATAATAAGACCTTTTATAGATAAAAGTAGATAATTATGCCATTATTTAAGGAGGTGTTGCTTTACGGTATCTAAAAAAAGTGTTGGATTTAGAATAGTAGATATATTATTATTACTTGGAGCCATATTGCCACTTGTTTTTGGAATGGTTCTTAAAATTCTTTTTACACCTGAAAAAACAGGAATTAGTGTTTCGGGAGCGTTGATATATTTTACTATCCCCGCACCGTTTCAAAATTTGCCTATAACCGAATCACAGATTAATTCAGCGTTGGTTACCATCACTATATTTTTCCTGTGTCTATATTTTACGCATGGTTTGTCCGTTAAGGCGAAGCTAAAAAGACAACTGATTGCGGAATGGATAGTAAAGCAAACTCAGTCGTTGGTTAAAACAAATATGGGAGATTATTTCTCAGGTTTTGCACCATTCGTTGCGTCTATAATGGGACTTTCGGCATTTTCGAGTCTATTGTCACTTGTAGGGCTTTATCCACCTACTTCGGATATAAATATAGTGGGTGGATGGGCGATACTCGTATTTTTGCTAATAACATATTATAAAATGAAGTGTGGTCCTGTTCATTATTTAAAAAGCTTTGGAGATCCGGTTCCGTTTTTATCGCCACTTAATGTTATAAGTGAATTTGCAACACCAATCTCAATGGCTTTCCGTCATTACGGAAACGTGTTGTCGGGTGCGGTGATTTCGGTATTGTTAGCAACCGGACTGCAGGGTCTTACAAATATGCTACTTGGCTGGTTGCCAGGATTTCTTGGCGAAATACCGTTTTTACAAATAGGGTTACCGGCAATATTTTCAATTTATTTTGATATATTTAGCGGTTGTTTACAAGCATTTATTTTCGCAATGCTTACAATGTTGTATGTCGCAAGTGGATTTCCTGAAGAGGATTACTTTTCAAGACGTGCAAAAAAATTAGCAAAATCAAAAAAATAAAATTTATATAAATGGAGGAAAAATTATGGAACTCGCAATTGGTATTATTTTAGGTTGTTGTGCTTTAGGTGCAGGTGCTGCAATGATAGCAGGTATAGGCCCCGGTATCGGTGAGGGTAACGCTGTAGCAAGTGCTTGTGAGGCTATTGGTCGTCAACCAGAGTGTAAAGGTTCGGTTACAACTACAATGCTTATGGGTTGCGCCATTGCAGAAACAACAGGCCTTTATGCGCTTGTTATCGCAATATTGCTTATATTTGTTGCGCCCAATATGCTTGTTAATATTTTACTTAACGCAGTAAAATAATTCGGGGGAACGTTAAATGCAAAGTTTGGATATTATATCCGTAAATATATGGCAGATACTTATATCCCTTGCAAACCTTACAATTTTGTTTTTGCTGCTAAAAAAGTTTTTGTATAAGCCGGTGCTTAAAATGCTTGATGAGCGTCGGGGTCAAATCGAAAGTGATTATTCCGCCGCCGCAATTGCAAAGCAGAGTGCTGAGGAAAAGGAGAGCGAGCTTACAAATCGTCTTGCAAATGCAAAAACGGAAGCTGAGGACATTGTAAAACAAGCGGCAGATAGCGCTAAAATTCGCGGTAATAAAATTGTTGAGGACGCAAGAGCGACAGCCGACGGAATTATCCGTCAGGCAGAAATGGATGCCGAACTTGAACGCAAGAGAGTTAATCAAACCATCAAACAGCAGATTGTTGAAGTTTCTACCGCTTTGGCTGAAAAAATGTTAGAGCGCGAAATAAATGCCGACGACCACAAGTCGCTTATTGATGAGTTTATAAACAAAATAGGTGAAGACGATGACAGCGACAGGTAACAACTACGCCGAAGCGCTGTTTATGTTGGCTCGTGAGGAAAACAGCGTTGACGAGTTTTATGACAGCTTAATAACTGTTGAGGGTGTTTTCAAAGAAAACCCCGAATATTTACAGTTTTTATCGACTCCGAGTATACCTAAGGATGAACGCACACAGGCTTTATCAGCGGCTTTTGAAGGTAAAATCAACACCCATATTTTATCCTTTTTACAACTGCTTTGCGAACACGCATGGGCAGAAGGCTTTTTTGAATGCGTAAGTGAGTTTGCGCGACTTCGTGAGTGGGCACAGGGTACTGTTGTTGCTGTTGTCAAAACTGCGGTAGAGTTAACCGAGTCCCAAAAGCAAGGTCTTATTGAAAGTCTACAAAAGCGTACAGGTAAAACTGTTTCACTTAAATGTGTTGTTGATGCTTCGTTGCTTGGCGGTATTGCAGTAGAGCTTGACGGTAAGCTGCTGGACGGCAGTATTAAACAAAACCTAAAACGCGCAAGGGAAGTGATTAGCGAATGAGCGAAAAACAGCAAGAAATAAGTTATATTATAAAAGAGCAGATAAAAAATTATCGCTCACAAATTGAAATGAAAGAAACCGGCAGGGTTATTCTTGTCGGTGATGGTATCGCACGTGTTTACGGCCTTACAAACTGTATGGCAAACGAGCTGCTTGAATTTGAAGACGGCTCGGCTGGTATTGCTCAAAATCTTGAGGAAGATACCGTATCGGTGGCTGTGCTTTCTGATAATAACAATATTCGTGAGGGTACGGTAGTTCGTCGTACTGGTAAGGTATTGTCGGTGCCTGTAGGCCAAAATATGCTGGGTCGCGTTGTAAATGCTTTGGGTGAGCCGATTGACGGTAAAGGTCCTATTGAATATAGCAGCTTTAATCCAATCGAGGCGGAAGCACCAGGAATTATTGAACGTAAAAGCGTATCGGTGCCACTTCAGACAGGTATTAAGGCGATTGACAGCATGATTCCTATCGGTCGCGGTCAACGTGAGCTTATTATAGGCGACCGTCAAACAGGTAAAACCGAAATTGCCATTGATACAATCATAAATCAAAAGGATACAGGCGTTTTGTGCATTTATGTAGCAATCGGTCAAAAGAACACATCGGTTGTAAGCCTTGTAAATACCCTTACAAAAGCGGGTGCCATGGACTATACAATCGTAGTTTCAGCATCTGCATCTGAGAGCGCACCTCTTCAGTATATTGCGCCCTATTCAGGTTGCGCTATGGCTGAATATTTCAGAGCACAGGGTAAGGACGTTCTTATTATATATGATGATTTGAGTAAGCACGCTGTCGCATACCGTGCGTTGTCGCTGCTTATCCGTCGTCCACCCGGCCGTGAGGCGTATCCAGGTGACGTGTTCTACTTGCACTCGCGTCTTTTGGAGCGTGCGGCTTGTGTAGCGCCCGAATACGGCGGCGGTTCTATTACCGCGCTTCCTATAATTGAAACACAGGCTGGTGACGTTTCGGCATATATTCCTACAAATGTTATCTCAATTACCGACGGACAAATATTCCTTGAAACCGAGCTTTTCCACTCGGGCGTTATGCCGGCGATTAACCCCGGTATTTCGGTAAGCCGTGTTGGTGGTTCTGCTCAAAAGAAGAGTATGAAAAAGGTTTCGGGCGAGCTAAAACTCCTTTATTCACAGTACCGTGAATTACAGGCATTTGCACAGTTCGGTAGCGACCTTGACGCTGATACCAAAGCGCGTTTGGCGCTTGGTGAGCGTATAGTTGAGGTGCTAAAACAGGGTAGAAACAGTCCTGTGTCGGTTGGCTGTCAGGTTGCGATTATCTATGCCGTAACAAAGGGATGGCTTGACAGTATTCCTGTCTCTGACGTTCACAAATTTGAGGAAAATTTATTTGAAAAGCTACAAAATCAAAAACCAGAGCTACTCCAGCGTTTTGAAGAGGGTTATTTTGAGGATGTGGATATAGCTTATCTTGAGGAAACACTCACAGAAATGACGAGGTGAGGTAGATGTCAGGTAACACAAAAACGCTTAAACTGCGTATAAAAAGCGTTGACTCGACATTGCATCTTACAAAGGCCATGGGTCTCGTAGCGTCATCTAAAATGCGAAAGGCCAACTTGGCTATGGCGGCAGGTCGTCAGTATGAGGCGGCTGTTCAAAACGTGGTTGAATTGCTTACCGCAGTGCCTGAATGTCAAAGCAGTCCATTTATGCGCGAGTTTAAAGATGGCGGCAAAACCCGACTTATTGTAATTGCGGGCGACCGCGGACTTGCGGGGGGATATAACGCAAATGTTTTTCGTACCGTACGTGATTTTGGTGATGCCGAGATTATTCCAATCGGCAAGCGCGCTTGCGAGAGATACGGCAAAGAAATAGTATCAAGCGAAAAATTCTATACTGCCGATGCTTTTAAATTAGCAAAGCAGCTTTGCGAACAGTTTGAAGCGGAGGAATTTGACCGCCTTGGAATAGTTACTACAAACTATATTTCAATGATGACACAAACACCTGAAATAAAATGGGTATTACCGCTTACAAAGAGTGAAAATGCACAAAACACCGCTGCAGTATTTGAGCCTGACGAACGCACAATACTTGATATAGCTGTTCCCGAATATCTTTCGGGTGTGATTGTAGCCTGTGTTCGCGAAAGCTTTGCAAGTGAGGTTGCGGCGCGCCGTATGGCGATGGACTCTGCAGGTAAGAATGCGCAGCAAATGATTGATGAGCTGATGCTCGAATACAATCGCGCTCGTCAAGGTGCAATTACGCAGGAAATTACCGAAATTGTTGCCGGAGCCGGCAACTGATGCTACGCATCAAAATGAAAAATGAAAAATGAAAAATGAAAAATTATTGTGTTAGTGCAAAGCACCAACGGATATAAATTTGTGTCGTAGGCATACCGTAATTATTCATTATTCATTATTCACCATTCATTATTCATTTTTTCTTTTATAATAAGGAGATGAAACTTAATGGAAAACAAAACTACCGGTACAGTGTCGCAAGTTATGGGACCTGTTGTTGACGTGCGTTTCGATGAGGGCGCACTACCGGCTATTTATAATGCGCTTTCAATGCCTATCGGTGAGCGTATGCTTACCGTTGAGGTAGCACAGCATATTGGTGACAATGTTGCTCGCTGTATTGCTATGGCTTCTACCGACGGATTACAGCGTGGAACTTCTGTTATCGACACAGGTAAAGCAATAAGTGTGCCTGTTGGTCGCGATACCTTGGGCAGAATATTTAATGTTTTGGGCGAGCCTGTTGACAATGAGCCTGCTCCCGAGACCGACGAAAGATGGAATATTCACCGACCTGCTCCCGAATATGATGAGCTTTCAACAAGTACCGAAATACTTGAGACAGGTATTAAGGTTATCGACCTTATTTGCCCCTATTCAAAGGGCGGTAAAATCGGTCTTTTCGGCGGTGCGGGCGTTGGTAAAACCGTTCTTATTATGGAGCTTATCAACAATATTGCCAAAGAGCATGGCGGTCTTTCGGTATTTACAGGTGTTGGTGAGCGTACCCGTGAGGGTAATGACCTCTACAACGAAATGAAAGAGTCGGGCGTTTTAGAAAAAACTGCGCTTGTTTACGGTCAAATGAACGAACCGCCAGGTGCGCGTATGCGCGTTGGCCTTTCAGGTCTTACAATGGCTGAATATTTCCGTGACCAAGAAAATCAAGACGTGCTGCTCTTTATTGATAATATTTTCCGTTTCACACAGGCGGGTAGTGAGGTTTCGGCTCTCCTTGGCCGTATGCCGTCAGCCGTTGGTTATCAACCTACACTTGCTACCGAAATGGGCGCTTTGCAAGAGCGCATTACCTCTACCAAAAAGGGTTCTATTACGTCTATTCAGGCGGTTTATGTACCTGCCGATGACCTTACCGACCCAGCGCCTGCTACAACATTTGCGCACTTGGACGCTACAACCGTTTTGTCGCGTAGTATAGCGTCACAGGGTATTTATCCTGCGGTTGACCCGCTTGAATCAACCAGTCGTATACTTTCGGCTGAGGTTTTGGGTGAAGAGCATTATAACGTTGCTCGTGAGGTGCAAAGAATTTTGCAGCGTTATAACGAGCTTATGGATATTATCGCTATCATGGGTATGGATGAGCTTTCCGATGATGATAAATTGCTTGTTGGTCGCGCTCGTAAAATTCAGCGCTTCCTCTCACAGCCTTTCCACGTATCTGAAAAGTTTATCGGTATCGAGGGTACTTATGTGCCTGTTAGTGAAACAATCCGTGGCTTTAAAGAAATTATCGAGGGCAAGCATGATGATTTACCAGAGTCCGCGTTCTTGTTTGTTGGTACTATTGATGAAGCCGTGGCTAAAGCTAAAAAGGGTGATAAATAATGAACACCTATAAGCTAATAATCTCTACACCTGACGGTAGTGTTTTTGATGATAATGCCGAGGTTTTAATAGTCCGCGGTACTGAGGGTGAACTTGCTGTTATGGCAGGGCATATCCCCTTTATTACTGCGGTGAAGTCAGGGCAATGTAAAATTGTTATGTCCGAAGCGGAGGAAAAATTCGCCGATATAGGCGGCGGAATCCTTACCGTGCAGGTCGATAAAACAACACTGCTTTGTAGTGATTTTAAATGGAAATAATATGAATTAAAATAAACACAGCAACGAAATTTTTCGTTGCTGTGTTTTAGTCTAATTTGAGGTATCAGAAGTAAGGGTAACATCGGTGGTATAATATTGACCGCTGCGGTAGATTGTAACCTTGACGGTTTCGTTTGCTTCACAATCAAAAAGCGCATCACCAAGCAGGGTGTATTCGCTGATTTCAACACCGTTGAATTCGGTGATTATATCGCCGCGTTCAATACCTGCTTTTGCGGCGGGACTGCCGTCTGCAACATGCGATACAACAGCACCTGATGGATAACCATAAAATGCGAGAACTTCGCTTGTGTAGGTGCTGCTGACACTTACACCGAAGTATGCTGCTGAGTCACCCTTGCGAGAGATAATTTTATCGCATTTTTCTTTGACTGTGTTTACTGGGATTGCAAAACCCATACCCTCGAATTCCACTGAAGCAATTTTTGAACTGTTAACGCCAATGAGTTTTCCTTGCGAGTTAAGCAGTGCGCCGCCTGAATTACCTGGGTTTATAGCGGCGTCGGTTTGTATTAGCTTAAGATCTGTGCTTGTAGAAACGGTGCGGTCAAGACCGCTTATAATACCATAGGTCACGCTGCCCATAAATTCGAGACCGCCGGGGGCGCCAATCGTTACAACATATTGACCCACATTTAATTCATCACTGTTTCCGAGCTCAATGGGGGTTAAATTTTTGGCATCTATTTTTAACACGGCAAGGTCGCAAGATATATTATAACCGATAACGGTTGCGGGGTAAGAGTTTGATTTGTTGTTTCCTATGAATACATCAATTTTAGAACTTCGCGCTTCAACAGCATTTCTTATTACATGGTAATTGGTGATAATATATCCGTCAGTCGAATAAATAATGCCTGAGCCGTCACCTGTTTGCTCTTGACTGCCACCGAAAAAGCTCATAACCGAGGTCGTTGTGCGTATGCCTACAACACTGTCGGTGCATTTTACTGCCACCGCCTCGGCAATAGAAGATGCAGTTTCATCTATATTTATATTTACATTGTTTTTTGTCATTTCGGTTTGCTGTGTGGTAGAGGTAGTGCTTGTGTCGAAAGAAAAAACACTGCCTAAGATAACCGTGGCACTGATTACGCCGACAATTGCTGCTAAAACACACGACACAATTACAACGGCTGTACTATGTGTCTTTTTTTGCTTCTTCGGTTTTGGCGTTCCAACAAAACTGCTTTGAAAAGGTGGTGTGTAGGGTGGCGATTGGAATTGCCTGCTGTTTTTAGGCTCATCCTGAATAATATCATTGGCAGTTTTGCTGTAAAAGCTGTCGTTTGAATTTTCCCGAGGATTAATATTGTTGTTTTCGAATTCGTTCATATACTTTTCCTTTCTAATGAAAGACTTTGTAATTATTGTAAAATAATTTTATTACATTTATGCCTTTAAAGTGTGAATTATTCGTAAATAATATTGTTGTAAAACAAAAATAAAAAAACTCTTTACTTTTTGAAAGTTTTGTGTTACAATGCTATGGCTGACTATGGTCAGGTACCATATTCTATGCTTTTGGTGACTGCCGATTTTTCGGAACACTCTGGGACCTTTGGCTTGGAATATGGCAGACAATTTTAGAAAAGGAGTGAAAAGAATGACTAACGAACAAAAGCAGCAGATTATGGCTGAGTACGCTATTCACGAGGGTGACACCGGTTCTCCTGAGGTACAGATTGCTGTTCTTACTTATCGTATCAATGAGCTCAACGCTCACCTCGATACTCACAAGAAGGACCACCATTCACGCCGCGGTCTTCTTAAAATGGTAGGTCACAGAAGAAACCTTCTTGCATACCTCCAGAAGAAAGACATCGAAAGATACCGTGCTGTCGTTAAGAAGCTCGGATTGCGTAAGTAATTATGTAACGAACAAACCGAGCAAAGCACTATTTGCTCGGTTTGATTTTGTTAATAAGCTACTATTTAAAAAGAGATTTTTTGTTGTTTAGCGGTAAAATGAGTATCCAAAAAATTGGATATTGATTTTATTGCTAAACGGAAAATCTCTTGAAATAAAAAGGATAAAAACAAAAAGGAGATTAGAAAAATGTTTGAAAACTTTAAGGTTTATGAAACCACCATCGCAGGCAGACCTTTTAGCCTTGAAACAGGTAAAATGGCTGGTCTTGCAAACGCCGCTTTTATGGCAAGATATGGTGACACAAGCGTTCTTTGTACTGTAACTGCATCTTCAAAGCCACGCGAGGGCATTGACTTTTTCCCACTTTCAGTAGACTTTGAAGAAAAAATGTACGCAGTAGGTCGTATCCCCGGTTCTTTCCAACGCCGTGAGGGTAAGGCAAGTGAAAAGGCTATCCTTTCTTCACGCTGCATTGACAGACCTATCCGTCCACTTTTTCCAAAGGATATGAGAAACGACTGTTCGGTTGTTGCAACAGTTATGTCGGTTGACCCTGACTGCTCACCCGAAATTACCGCTGCTATCGGTGTTTCTGCCGCAATTGCTGTATCCGACATTCCTTGGGATGGCCCAATCGCTTCTACAAGCGTGGGTCTCGTTGACGGTGAAATCATCATTAACCCAACCCTCGAGCAGCGCGCTGCTACCGAGCTTAACCTTACCGTGTCTTCAACTGCAGACCTTGTTGCTATGATTGAAGCGGGCGGTAACGAAATTCCTGACGACCTTATGTTTGACTGTATTATGGCAGGTCACGAGGTTAATAAGGAAATAGTTAAGTTCATCAACGGTATAGTTGCTGAAATAGGCAAAGAGAAATTTACATTTGAATCAAGCAATCCTGATCCAGAAATTATGGCAGAGATTGAGGCTTTTTGCATCGAAGACGTAAAAAAAGCACTTGATACTGACGATAAAAACGTTCGTGATGCAGCTCTTCTTCCAATTTATGACGCTGTTCACGCTAAGTTTGACGAGCGTTTTGAAGGCAATGAAGCTAAGCTTGACGAGATTATGTATCTTGTTCAAAAGCACGTTGTTCGCGCTTGGCTTAAAGACGAGGGTAAGCGTGTTGACGGCCGTGGTATCGATGATATCCGTCCGCTTGATGCACAGATTGACCTTCTTCCACGTGTTCACGGTTCAGGTATGTTTACCCGTGGTCAAACACAGGTTCTCTCAATCGCAACACTCGCTCCTGTAAGTGAGGCTCAAAAGCTTGACGGCCTTGATGAAGAGGTTAGTAAGCGCTATATCCACCACTATAATTTCCCGTCATATTCAGTAGGCGAGACCAAGCCATCTCGCGGTCCGGGACGTCGTGAAATCGGTCACGGCGCTTTGGCTGAACGCGCACTCCTTCCTGTAATTCCTTCGGTTGAGGAGTTCCCATACGCTATTCGTGTAGTTAGTGAAGTGCTTTCTTCAAATGGTTCTACCTCACAGGGCTCTATCTGCGGTTCAACACTCGCTCTTATGGCAGCAGGTGTTCCAATCAAGGCTCCTGTAGCAGGTATTTCTTGCGGTCTTATCACAGGTGACAAGGGCGTTTACGGCGACTTTATGACAATGGTTGACATTCAGGGTCTTGAAGACTTCTATGGCGATATGGACTTTAAGGTAGCAGGTACCCACAAGGGTATCACCGCTATTCAAATGGACCTTAAGGTACACGGTCTTACACCTGAAATCATTAAAGAAGCATTTGCAAAGACAAAGAAAGCTCGTATGCACATCCTTGATGACGTAATGCTCAAGTGCATTCCCGAATATCGTAAAGAGCTTTCACCATACGCACCTAAGATGCTTACAACCACCATTAGTCCTGACAAGATTGGCGATGTTATCGGTAAGCAGGGTAAGGTTATTCAGTCTATCCAAGAGCAGTGTGAATGTACCATTAACATTGAGGAAGACGGACATGTATTTGTTTCAGGTCTTGACCTCAGTAAAGCTCAGGCTGCAATTGATATAGTAAATCTTATTGCTAATGACCCAGAAATCGGCGCTATCTATAGCGGTAAGGTAACAAGACTTATGACCTTTGGTGCGTTTGTTGAAATTGCACCAGGCAAGGAAGGTCTTGTTCACATTTCTAAGCTTGATGTTAAGCGTGTAGAAAAGGTTGAAGACGTTGTTGCAGTTGGCGACCAAGTAATCGTTAAGGTTACCGAAATTGACGACCAAGGCAGAATTAACCTTTCACGTCGCGATGCGCTTGTAGAGGTTAACGGCGCAGTTATTGAAGACGATACAGACGAGGAAGCACCACGCAAAAACAGCGGCACCCGTGACAGACGCGGCTTCAAGAAAAGAGATAAATAATTAAATTTTTAAATCCCCGATTCACACGGGGATTTAATTTTTTAAAAAATGTAAAGTGCGCTTGACATTTGTTCGGACATATGCTATTATATAGATGTAAAGCGAACTTTACATTAGAATGTGGTGGTTTAATGAAAAATAAAATTGAGCAAATTAGAAAAGAAAAGGGTATTAAACAAGAAGATTTTGCCAAAACTTTGGGTGTATCAAGACAGACTATAAGTTCTTTAGAAACAGGTAGATATAATCCGTCAATATTTTTGGCATATAAAATTGCAAAGTGCTTTAATATGACTATTGAAGAAATATTTATTTTTGACGGGGAGGATATGAAATGAAAAAGGTAAGAATTATAGCAAGCGTTTTGGAGATTATAATAGGCATCACGTTTTTAGTGTTAAGCTTTATGAATTTGGTTGATGAATTTTGGTCAGGTTTTGGTGTGGCGCTGTTGATTGTTGGTTCACTTTTTCTTTTGCGTAATATTAAATACCAAACAAATGAAAAATATCGTGAAGAAATTGACATTAAAATGGGCGATGAGCGCAATAAATATTTATCACTTAAAGCGTGGAGCTGGGCAGGGTATATGTTTGTCATAATTGCGGCTGTCGGCACGATTGTTTTTAAATTTATGGGCAAAGAAGATTTAATGATGCTTTGTAGTGGCGGTGTTTGCCTTATGGTTTTGATTTACTGGATAAGTTATATGATTTTGAGTAAAAAATACTGATTTAAAAATCCCCGATTTTTGATATGCACCCCAAAAGTTAGACACTTTTGGAGGTGCATATTTTTATGGCAAAAAAAGGAACAATACAACAAAAGTATAGTGCAGAATTCAAAATAGGTGTTATAATGGATATGCGGGAACACCATATGGGATATCGA
>JAZUNP010000019.1:0-24095 GCA_045604215.1 Acutalibacteraceae bacterium | reverse complement strand
AGGTAAGAAGTAATAGTGAAGAGGTAAGGTGTTCGCGTACTGGGAAGAAATGAAAATTATTGTTTTTCAATAACAATATTATTGACAAACAATAATTTTAGTGTTATATTGTTGTTAGAAAATGGTTTTGGAGGTAATTTTTATGTGGAACATAAAACGCTCGGTAACACTGTCAATTGTAGTTTGCTTTATATTTGTAGGGCTTCTTACAGTATCGCTTTTTGCAGGTCCTTGGTTTGTGAAATTTTGGTTTACTGTTTATCGCGGATGGCAACCAAGCGGCGAGGCTATGCAAAACATGAGCACACTTTTTGCCACTTGTTTTTACCCTTGCGCATTTTTTGCGTATATCACGCTCTACAGCCTTTTAAAATTGCTATTTAATATTAAGAGGCAAGAAATTTTCATAGAAAGCAACGTAAAATATCTCCGCCGTATTTCGTGGTGCTGCTTTGCAGTGGCATTCATAACCCTTGTGGGCGGAATTTTATACATACCGTTTTTATTGATAGCGATAGCGGCTGCTCTTGTAGGCCTTATGCTACGCATTGTGAAAAATGTTATGCAAAATGCAGTAGAGATAAGCGAAGAAAACGAATTAACCATATAAGCGAGGTATAAAAATGATTGAAATAGATTTAGACGTTATACTTGCTATGCGCAAAATGACCTCACTTGAGTTGTCGGAAAAGATAGGCATTACACAGGCAAATCTTTCTATACTCAAAACGGGTAAGGCAAGGGCAATCCGTTTTTCCACACTTGAGGCTATATGTAAAACACTTAATTGCCAACCGGGAGATATAATAAAATACACCGAGGAGAAGTGATAATATGGATGAAAATAATATTTTAAATGAGCAGATGGATGAACAACACCAATTGCCCGAAGAAATTTTTGCTACAACCAATGAACCCAAGCTGCTTTTCGAGCTTTGCAAAAACGATACTATATTTGCAGTATGTGCATTAGTAGCAGGTGTGTTTCTAAGTGTTTTTGGTATTTTTGGTGGCTTTGCATTAGGATATTTAATGTCTGCGTTGCTTGTAGTGGTAATGCTTGTAGTATACCTTTTAAAAAGAGAAAATATTTCTGTTTTTTCATTGGTTTGTACGGTTTTTGCACTTGCAAATTTGTCAGTGTTTGTTACAACAAGTAATGGCAGTGTTAGGTTTTTTGCTGTGGTTGTAAGCTTTTTATGCACACTTGTGGGTGTGGACGGCTTTGCAAACGGCAAAAAGATGGGAAATCGTGATACATTAGGTGCTTTTTATTCTGCTTTAGCTACGATGTGTAATATTGGTGTATCAATGAAATCAATCTTTTCAAAACCTGACGGCGATAAAAAGTCGGTTGGCAAGGTAATGGTTGGTTTGCTTTGCGCAGTACCTGTGCTTATTGTGGTTGTACCCTTGCTGTTGTCCTCGGATGATGCATTCAGCGGTATGATGAGCAGCATTTTAAATCGCTCGGGGAATGGCTTTTTGACTGTTTTAAAGGTTGTCTTCGGTGCTTTGCTTTCGATTTTTATTATTTCCTATGGCTTTTCGTTGAAATACAGTCGTTTGTCAAAGGTGAAGGAGTCGAAATTTGAAGGTATAGATAATATCTATATAATTTCTTTTTTATCGTCAATATCTTTATGTTATCTGCTTTATTTGTTTTCACAACTTGCTTACTTCTTTAGTGCCTTTAAAGGTTTTTTGCCTAATGGAGAAATTACATATTCGCAATATGCGCGTAAAGGCTTTTTTGAAATGTGCGTTATTGCTGTCATAAATTTGGGTATTGTTTTTTTAAGTATAATACTTGCTAAAAAACAAAGTGGTAAGGTGTGTGTTGGAATAAAAATATCAACTATGTTTATATCGGCATTTACGCTAATAATTATAGCAACTGCAATATCAAAAATGGTGCTTTATATAAACGCTTACGGTATGACAGTACTGAGAATTACAACAAGCTCGTTTATGCTGTTTTTGGCGGTTACCTTTATGGCGGTAATTTTGCGGATATATTTGAGTAACGTAAATATAATAAAAACAACTGTTGTTACTGCATGTATAATAGTTTTATTACTTGGAACGGTAAATGTAAACGCTGTTTGCGCCCGATATAATTATAATGCATATAAATCGGGAAAGCTTGACAGTATAGATGTTGAGGCTATGTATAATCTTGGAGATGAGGGTGTGCCGTATTTGACAAAATTAGCTTGTAGCAAAAATAAGGAGGTTGCAAGTAAGGCACAGGATTTTTTGGTAAGCATATATATGGAGGATTATTTTGTCAATATGCATTTTGCAAAGGGCTTTGACGCAAAGCAACTGCAAAAGCACCAAAGGTATACAGGATTTTCGTATTTCAGCGCACCAAAAAACCGCGCGTATAATACGCTATATAAATTTATAGAGAACAATCCAAAATTCAGTACATACTGTTTAAATCGATATGATGAACTTTCATCAGATTTCTATATACATGACATGTGGTAGAAATTATAAGAAGTAATATAAATTTATAAATGTTAGTCGAGCGGACAACTAAAAGTTGTCCGCTCATATTCTATGACTTTATTTTTTTTAGCGCGTATTTTTCAAGACGAGAGACCTGCGCTTGACTGATGCCGATTTCCTCCGATACCTCCATTTGCGTCTTACCTTGCATAAAGCGTAGGCTCAAAATCTTTTTTTCGCGGTCGCTAAGGTCTTTTATTGCCTGTTTTATGCATATTTCGTCAAGCCAGTTTTTATCGTCATTGCTGTCACCTAATTGGTCAAGCACATATATTGTATCACCGCCGTCCGAAAAAACAGGCTCGTAAAGGGATAAAGGGTCAACAATACTCTCAAGAGCGATTACAACGTCTTCGCGTGGAATCCCTAATTCCTTTGCAATTTCGCTAACGGTAGGTTCCTTTTGGTTTTTATTTATGAGTGCTTCTTTCACCTGCATAGCGCGGTAGGCGGTATCTTTTATAGAGCGACTTACCCTGATGGAATTGTTATCCCGAAGATAACGTCGGATTTCTCCTATTATCATTGGAACGGCGTAGGTAGAAAATCTTACCTGTTGGGTAATATCGAAATTGTCAATGGATTTTATAAGTCCTATGCAACCCACCTGAAACAAATCGTCGGGGTTTTCACCTCGGTTTGTAAATCGCTGTACTACACTTAGCACCAATCGCAAATTTCCGTTTATCAGCTCATCACGGGCAGATTTGTTTCCGTTTTTTACCTCTTTTAATAATCTTTCCTTGTCCTTTTCTTTCATAACGGGTAACTTTGAGGTGTCGACCCCACAAATTTCTACCTTGTTAGCATACACAGCGAACTCCCCTTTTACTTGATTTCATAAAAACAGTATTACCGAGGTAATGCTTTAAAAAACTAAAAAAATTTTTTTCTTTTCGACAAAAAACACTTGTATTTTTAAGTTTGTTAACATTTGAAAAAAATACTTGATTTTTTGTTGCGTTTGTGTTATCATATTAGACACTGTGAGTAAATGTCAGGGAGGTGTCACAATGCCAAATATTAAATCTGCTAAAAAGCGCGTACTTGTAAGCGCTGCTAACGCTGAAAGAAATAAGGCTACCCGTTCTGCACTTAGAACTTCTATCAAAAAGGCAAATGCTGCTATTGATGCTAAGGCTCCTGAGGCTGCAGAGGCTGTAAAGGTTGCTGTTTCTAAAATTGATCAGGCTGCAGGTAAGGGTATTCTTCACAAGAACAATGCCGCTAGAAAGAAATCTGCTCTTGTTTCAAAACTCAATGCTAATGCATAATTTTTAATTTTAAATTAAAACTATATTATTTTTTGCAAAGAATAATATTGCGCCGATAGTTGTTGCTATCGGCGCAGTTTTTTTGTATAATACTATAAAAGGTAGGTGACAAGTATGAGTGAAAATATAAAATTAAACGAGCTAAAGCAAAGGGCAAACCGTCTGCCTACTACACCCGGCGTTTATATTATGAAAAACAAAAGTGGTGAAATAATATATATCGGCAAGGCAAAATCACTTAAAAACCGAGTAACGCAGTATTTTGGCGCGGGGAATCATCATACCGAAAAGGTTCGGAAAATGGTAAGTCTTGTTGACGATTTTGAATATGTACTTTGTGACAGCGAATTCGAAGCGCTTATACTTGAAAACTCACTTATAAAGCAAAATCAGCCTAAATATAATATCTTGCTTAAGGATGATAAGGGCTATCATTATATAAAAATTGCAAACGGTAAATGGCGAAAAATTACAACATCAATGCAAATTGACGACAAAAATGCCGAATATATAGGTCCGTACTATTCTTCGGCGGTTGTAAAGGATACTGTATCACAGGTGCAAAAAATATTTAAACTGCCTGACTGTAACCGCAGTTTTGACAAGTACACAAAGCCGTGCCTAAATTTTCATATCGGTCTTTGTGATGCGCCCTGTCGCGCGAATATGAGCCTAGAGCAGTATAACGAAATTATTAACTCTGCTATTGATTTTATAAAGCACGGCGGTGGGGAAGATATGATAAAGCTGCTTCACGGCAAGATGCAGCAAGCCGCCGAAAAGCTTGATTTTGAATATGCCGCAAAGCTACGCGACCGCATAAATGCAATTAAAAAGTTGGCTGACAGCCAAAAGGTTGTAATGTGCAACTATAAAAATCAAGACGTTTTTGCCAGTGCTACGCTTGAAAACTCAGCCTGCATTGCCGTTTTAGTTTTTAGAAACGGAAAACTTACCGATAAAAAGCATTTTATAATAGATACTTTTACCGATAAAAACGACCTATACAGTCAGTTCCTTACACAGTATTATGACGAGAGCGAAATACCGCCGCGCGTTTTAATAGATACCGACATTGATTCTCGTGAAATTTTACAAAAATGGCTTAGCGAAAGGTGTGTTAAAAAGGTAGAAATTTTGTTGCCACAGCGAGGCGAACAAAAGTCTCTTGTGGATATGTGTCGCAATAATGCCGCCGATAATCTGGCGCAAAAAACCGAGCTTTTAGGTCGCGAAATGTCGGCGCTTAATGAGCTTGCGCGTCTTTTGGGACTTAAAACTGCGCCGCGAATTATAGAGGCTTATGATATTTCTAATACCGCGGGTGACGAAAACGTTGCGGGTATGGTGGTCTTTCGAGACGGCAAACCCTATAAGCCGCATTATAAAATGTTTAAGATTAAAAGCTTTACAGGTCAGGACGATTATCGCTCAATGGCTGAGGTGCTTGACCGACGCTTTACTGAGTATGAAAAGGGCGAAAATGAGGGCTTTACCACATTGCCCGACCTTATTTTGCTTGACGGCGGCAAAGGACAAATTTCGGCAGTAGAGCCAATACTTAAAAAGCATAATATTAACGTGGCTCTTTTTGGAATGGTAAAGGATTCAAAACACCGTACACGTGCAATTGCCACAAACGGCGGAGATATTTCTATCAAGGCAAATGAATCGGCATACCGACTTGTAACCGCTATTCAAGACGAGGTGCACCGCTTTGCAATTAGCTATCACAAAAAGCGTAGAAGCAAAAAAATGCTTTCTTCCGAACTTACTGCAATTGACGGTATAGGCGAGGCAAAGGCAAACGCATTGCTTAAAAATTTTAAAACTATGAAGGCAATAAAATTGGCAAGTGTGGATGAACTTTGCTCGGTAAGTGGCATAAATCGGGCTTTGGCGGAAAAAATATACAATAAATTTAACAGTTAAGGTGATAAAATGAAAATAGCATTTTTTGACACAAAACCGTATGATAAAGAATCTTTCGAAAAATTTGCCAACGATGATTTAAAATTTAAGTTTTTTGAAACCAAGCTTAATATTGACACTGCTGACCTTGCTCGCGGTTGTGATGTTGTGTGCATATTTGTAAACGATACCGCATCAGCCGAGGTTTTGGATCGACTTTATGAGTTGGGTGTTAAGGTTTTGGCGCTTCGTTGCGCGGGCTACAACAATGTTGATGTAAAACACGCTTTTGGTAAAATTCACGTGGTACACGTACCCGCTTATTCGCCATACGCGGTAGCCGAACACACCATGGCAATGTTGCTTACCTCAATCCGCCGCATACACAAGGCGTATATCAGGACAAAGGATTTCAATTTTAGCCTTTCGGGACTTACAGGCTTTGACCTTTACGGTAAAACTGTGGGTATTATCGGCACGGGTAAAATAGGCCGCGTGTTTATCGACATTTGCCGCGGCTTTGGTATGCGTGTTTTGGCGTATGATAAATACCCTGCAAACGATACAAACATCGAGTACGTAACCCTTGACGAGCTTTTTGAGCAAAGCGATATTATCTCACTTCACTGCCCACTGACGAGTGAAACTAATCATATTATAGATGAAAATTCAATTAAAAAAATGAAAAAAGGCGTAGTAATCCTTAACACCTCGCGTGGCGCGCTTATTGATACCGAGGCATTGCTTGACGGTATTAAATCGCGACATATCGGCGCCGCTTGTCTTGACGTGTACGAGGAGGAGTCAGACATTTTCTTTGAGGACTTTTCGGGTCACATTGTCGATGACGACACCCTGGCGCGACTTATTTCGATGCCGAATGTTATTGTGACCTCCCACCAAGCATTTTTAACAGAGGAAGCACTTGGTAACATAGCCGAAACGACGGTTAATAATATTAAGGAAATATTTAACAACGGCGGAAGCCGAAACGAGCTTTGCTATCATTGCGGAAAGACGGCAAATTGCCGTTCGCAAAGGCTGGGTAAATGTTTTTAAATTAAACTCCGCGCATATTATGCACGGAGTCTTGCATATTTATTCAAAACACTTGACAACGGAATGTTAGTTATATATAATATTAAAATATTATAATAAAGAGGTATTTTTAAGGATGGCAAAAATGTGGACAGGCGTTACCGACGGTGTTACCGATAGTATAGCCGATGATTTTAATTCTTCAATACATTTTGACTCAAGAATGTACGCTCACGATATAAAGGGAAGTATGGCACATGCTATGATGCTCTCACTTTGTGGCATTATTACCGAGACGGAAGCAAACACAATTATCTCGGGACTTGAGGGCATTCTCGATGATTTGCAAAGCGGCGCGTTGCAGTTTGATATGAGCGCCGAGGATATACATATGTTTGTTGAGCAAGAGCTTACTGCCCGTATCGGTGACGTGGGTAAAAAGCTTCACACAGCTCGTAGCCGTAACGACCAGGTAGCGCTTGATATAAGAATGTATTTGCGCGATGAAATTGACGAAATGACGGCTCTTTTAAAAGGATTGGTAGAGGTGCTTTGTGAAAAAGCCGCCGAACACAAGTCAAGCATTATGTCGGGTTATACACATTTGCAGCGCGCTCAACCCATAACATTCGGTCATCACTTGATGGCGTATGCCATGATGCTGCTTCGCGATATTGACAGACTTGCTGACTGCAAAAAAAGAATGAATATGTCGCCCATAGGCTGTTGTGCCTTGGCGGGTACTACCTATAATACCGACCGCCGTTTTGAAGCGGAAAAATTAGGCTTTGACGGCATTTGTATGAACTCACTCGACGGTGTATCTGACCGTGACTTTTGCGTAGAGCTTATGTCGGCAATATCGCTTATTATGGTGCATTTATCCCGTTTTTCAGAGGAGATTATACTCTGGTCAAGCTGGGAGTTTAAGTTTATCGAGCTTTCAAGCAACTATACCACAGGCTCGTCAATTATGCCGCAAAAGCGCAATCCCGATATGGCGGAACTGGTGCGCGGTAAAACGGGTAGGGTATACGGCGACTTGTTAGGTTTGCTCACTACACTCAAGGGCTTACCGCTTGCTTACAACAAAGATATGCAAGAGGACAAAGAGGGTGTGTTTGACGCTTGCGACACGGTAAAAATGTGCCTAAAAGTGTTTACACCAATGATTGCTACAATGACAGTTCTCACCGACAATATGAAAAAAGCGGCAGGTGATGGCTTTATCAACGCCACCGACCTTGCCGACTACCTTGTTAAAAAGGGTATGCCGTTTCGCACAGCGTATAGGATTTCAGGTCAGCTTGTTGCGCTTTGTATGCAGAAGAAAATTGTTCTTGAGGATTTACCGCTCGAAGAATATAAGCAGTTTAGTGACCTCTTCGACGAGGAGCTTTACGACGCAGTAAACCTTGAAAACTGTGTAAAACGCCGTATCTCCGAAGGCGGCACCTCGATAGAATCGGTGGAAAATCAGATTGAGTTTGTGCAAAGCCAAATTAAATAAATAATTTAAAAAGCACTTACCATAAAACCATGGTAAGTGCTTTAATCCTTATTTCCCAACATATTTTTTTATCGCATTAAATGATATATCACTTATGTGGTGTTCAATTTTGCAGGCATCGTCAATTGCGGTTTTTTCGTCAACGCCAAGTCGTATTAAAAGCTCTGATAATACGGTGTGGCGCTGATACATTTTTTCAGCAACCTCGCGACCCGCATCGGTAAGGGTTAGGTATCCGTTATTATCAACCTCGACAAAACCACCTTTTTTAAGCAGACTCATTGCTCGGCTGACGCTCGGCTTTGAATAACCCAAATACTCGCATATATCGATAGAACGCACATTGCCTATTTTTTTATTAAGTACGTAAATGGACTCAATATACATTTCGCCCGATTCCTGCAAACGCATATAAACACCTCTTTTTAAACATTTTAACACATACGAAATAAAAAAGCAAGTAGAGGACATTTACGAATGCACAGTTAAAATTTATGTAAAAACCTCTTGACAAATTGTGGCAAAAGGTGTATTATAATACGTGGTTAGCAAGGACTAACCTTTATTTTGTAAAGTTCAGTTAGCGTCGGCTAACCTTAAAGGGAGTGAAGCAAAATGAATTTAAATGAGGCGGCAGAGAGTAAGGAGTATATAATTAAAAATATTGTTACCGATGACGAGGAGTTAGATGCATTTTTGTTTTCACTCGGTTGCTACAGCGGTGAGCCAATTACCGTAGTAGCGCGTAAAAAAAAGACCTGTGTTGTATCTATAAAGGATAGTAGATACAGCATCGACAGCGAGCTTGCAGCTGCAATCGAAATTTTTGAATAAAAATTTTTATGCAGCCGCCTTAATTTTTCAATTTGAGTTAGCGCTGGCTAACCGCAATTTAAGTTAAAAATTAAATTTACATAAGGAGAAGGATATGAGAATTGCACTTACAGGCAACCCCAACAGCGGTAAGACAACAATGTTTAACGCGCTTACGGGTAGCAACGAAAAGGTAGGTAACTGGGCAGGAGTTACCGTTGACAAAAAGGAAAGTCCGATTAAAAAAACTTTTTACAGCGGAGAAGAAAAGCTAATAGCAGTTGACCTCCCGGGTGCCTACTCAATGTCACCGTTTACAAGTGAGGAAAGCATTACAAGCAGCTATGTAAAAAACGAAAATCCCGATGTTATTATAAATATAGTAGATGCTACCAATTTAAGCCGTAGCCTGTTTTTTACAACCCAGCTTTTAGAGCTTGGTATTCCTGTAGTAGTAGCGCTTAATAAAAGTGATATTAACGAGAAAAAGAAAACAGTAATCGACGAGGCTGCCTTATCGCAAAAGCTCGGTTGTCCTGTGGTGGAGACAGTATCTATTGCGGCAGACGGACTTAAAAATGTGATTGAAACAGCCGTTTCCTTGGTTGGTAATGAGCAGTCTGCACCGTATAATCAAGGTAAAATTGACCTTACCGATAAAAAGGATGTTGTAGAGGCTGACCGCAAGCGTGTTGAGTTTGTAAATGCTATCGTAAAGAAAGTAGAAACACGTAAGGTGCTTACAAAGGATAAAAACATTGGTGACAAGATTGACGCTGTTATTACTAACAAATGGCTTGGTATTCCGATTTTTGCGGTTGTTATGTTCCTTGTGTTCCAAATTTCACAGGTTTGGGTGGGTCAGCCAGTTGCTGATTTGCTTGTTGGTTGGCTTGAAAGCTTCCAAGGCTGGATCGGTGGCTTTGTTACTAACGAATTGCTTTACGCAATACTAATTGACGGTATCATAGGCGGTGTTATTGCGGTTGTTGGCTTCCTGCCACTTGTTATGGTAATGTATTTTCTTATTGCCTTACTCGAAGACTGTGGGTATATGTCGCGAGTGGCTGTAGTGCTTGACCCAATCTTCAAACGGGTCGGTCTTTCGGGCAAATCGGTAATTCCGTTTGTTATTACAATCGGCTGCGCAGTACCGGGCATTATGGCAAGTCGTACCATTCGTAACGAGCGTGAGCGTAGAGCTACCGCAATGCTTTCGCCCTTTATGCCCTGCGGCGCTAAAATTCCCGTAATTTCACTTTTTGCGGGCGTATTCTTTAATAAAGCAGGTTGGGTAAGTACGGTTTGCTACCTATCGGGCATACTGCTTATATTCCTTGGCGCACTGCTTGTAAACAAAATTACAGGTCATAAGGCTCGTAAATCTTTCTTTATTATCGAACTTCCTGAGTATAAAATTCCTTCCCTTTTGGGCGCGTTTAAGTCAATGTGTGCGCGCGGTTGGTCATATATTGTAAAGGCGGCTACAATTATTCTTCTTTGTAATACGGCTGTTCAAATTATGCAAACATTTACTTGGCACTTTACTTTGGCAAACGATACAGCAAGTAACTCTATTTTGGCATCTATCGCCTCACCGTTTGCATACCTGTTAATGCCTGTGGTAGGTATTCTCTCTTGGCAGCTTGCGGCTGCAGCCGTTACAGGCTTTATCGCAAAGGAAAATGTTGTCGGCACCTTGGCTGTTTGTTTCTCGATTACCAACTTCATTGACACTGATGCATTAGAGCTTATCGGCGGCGCATCAACAGTTCAAGAAACAATGGGAATTACTGCCGCTGCGGCACTTGCTTACTTAATGTTTAACTTGTTTTCACCGCCTTGCTTTGCGGCAATCGGCGCTATGAATGCCGAAATGAAGAGCGCAAAATGGCTTTGGGGCGGTATAGGTCTACAGCTTGCTGTAGGATATACGGTAGCCTTCCTTGTGTATCAAATCGGCACACTCATTACAAAGGGTACTGTGGGTGCGGCATTTGTTCCGGGTCTTATAGCTGTTATTGCTATGATTGGTATTGTAGCCGCACTTATTGTAGGCACAGATAAAAAGCTTGAAAAAGAATATGCTTTGAAGGCTAAAGAAAAGATTAACGCTTAAAAAGGAGCTTCTTATGGGAGATTATATAGCACTTGGTCTTATAGTGATTATAGTAGCTCTCGCGGCTATATACATTGTAAGACAAAAGAAAAAGGGAGTAAAATGTGTCGGTTGTCCGTATGGCAGTAAGTGCAGTAGCTGCGATTGCGGATGTAATAAAAGCAAAAAAGAAAATTGATAGTTTAAAAATCCTTTAAAGCGTGTGCCTTTGAAGGATTTTTAATTTTTTGTGTATATTTATTCATAATTTTGTGGTAAAATTATGTAGGAATAAATTAGAGGTGGTGACTAAAATAAAGACCAAGTTAAAAAATAAACGCGGCATACCGCTTCCAACCCATATTATTTTTTCGGCTGTAGCGCTTATAGTCCAGATTTTGTTTTTCATAGTTATGGTACAGGGACTTAGGGAATACAGTTTTTTTGCTAATACACTGTGTACGATACTTGCAATTATAACAGTTTTTTATATAACCAACAGCAGTGGGAAATCGGGCTATAAAATACTTTGGATAATCTTTATTTTAGCCGTACCTATTTTTGGTGTAATGGCATATACGCTTCTTGGTGGCGGTCGCGTTTTTCCCCATGTTAAACGAAAAATGTATAAGTGCGAAGAAAAATATATTAAACAATTGCCCGACAATGAAGATACGTACGAAACCTTGCGTTACAGTGACGGTCTTCATTCACGTCAAGCGGATTATTTGACCAGAGAATCGGGCTATCCGCTATACAAAAATTCGTCGGCAGAGTTTTTGGCACCTGGTGAAGTTTTTTTGCCTCGTTTTTTGGAGGAACTTGAAAAGGCACAAAAATATATTTATATAGAATTTTTTATTATTGCCGAGGGCAAAATGTGGTCGTCGGTTTGCGACATACTTGAACGCAAGGTGCTTGAGGGTGTCGAGGTTAAGGTATTATTTGATGATTTTGGCTCAATAAAGCGTCAAAATAAAACCTTCATAAGGCGGCTTCGTAAAAAGGGCATTGAGGTTGCTGTGTTTAATAAGATTAGACCGTCGTTGGATATTTTCATGAACAATCGTAACCACCGCAAAATTGTCGTAATAGACGGCAAGGTGGCAGTAACGGGAGGCTTAAATATTGCCGACGAATATATAAATCAGCTCGAGCGTTTCGGCTATTGGATGGATTGTGCGGTAATTATAAAGGGCGATGCGGTAAAAAGCTTTTTAGCAATGTTTTGCAGCACCTGGGAATTTACTACAGGTAAAGAGATAGATATATCCTCGCATATTTCTGGGGAAAAGGTGCTGGAAAAAGGCTTTTTGTTGCCTTATGCTGATGGACCACTCGATAATAAAAACCCAGCCGAGGGTATTTATATGCAGATATTAAATTCGGCGCAACGATATGTTTATATTGCGACTCCATACCTTATTATAGATAATTCAATGAAGGAATGTCTGCGCCTTGCGGCAAAGTCGGGGATAGATGTTCGTATAATAACGCCGCATATACCTGATAAATGGTATGTTCACCCAGTAACACAATACAATTATTATGATTTACTCGATGCGGGGGTAAAGATTTACGAATACACACCTGGATTTATCCATTCAAAGTTTTTCGTATCGGACGACTCGGTTGCAACTGTAGGTACTGTGAATATGGATTATCGCAGTTTTATAACGCATTTTGAATGCGGTGTATGGATGTGCGACAACAAAACTGTACTTGATATTAAAGAGCATTTTAACATTCTGCTTTTACAGTGCGAGGAAATAACACTTGAAAAGCATAAAAAATCTCCGTGGTATGTAAGAATAAAACGCGCAATTTTGCATCTTTTTGCACCCTTTATGTAAAAAATGCTTGACATTAGAGTTAAAAAAGCGGATTATTAAATAAAGAACAAAAACTTAGGAGGTATTTCATAATGAAAGGATTTTTTAAATTTTTAGGTACAGTAGTAGCGATATTTTCGGCTGTCGTAAGCGCCCTTGCAGTGTTTGATAAACTTACGCATAAAAATAGAATTAAAGACGGTTATCTTGTATGTGAAGTACCTGATGTCGATGATGTTCAGTAATAGAATTTAGAGACGGTTGAAATCAGCCGTCTTTATTTTGTCATAATGTATGCGCTCAAAGAATACAATAAAGTAAAAAGTATTTTATGGAGTGTGTATATAATGGAGCAAAAAAATTTAAAAACGAATGTATTTAGCCTTGATTCAGTATTTTGCGAGTCGGCAGAGCAACCGATTGACGCGGACTTTACTTTACCTGATTATTATTCCGATATATCTAAAATTTTAAAATGCCGAGCGGTATCCCGAATATCCTCCAAGGGTATAAACGGCAGTTATATCTCGGTAGAGGGTTGTGTAACCATAACCGTAATTTATTGCGGAAGTGACGGGTGTATCAGCTCGTATGAGCATCAGCATCCGTTTTCAAAAACCTTTGATACGGGGATGAATACCGAGGGGTGTATTTTAAGCGTTAAAACCAAATGTGAATACATAAACTGCCGCGCTGTAACAGGCAGAAAAATTGACATTCATGGCGCCGCGGGTATATACGTAAATCTTACCCGACGAAAAATTACCGAGGTCGTATCAGATGTTGACAATCCGAATGTTGAGGTTTTAAGGGGCAACATACCCGCCACAATGCCAATAGGCTGCAGCGATAAGTACCTTACAATTGAGGAAGAGCTTGAACTGGGTACAGGTCAACCTGATATACACTGTCTTATACGTTATGATGCCGAAGCGTCGGTTACCGACAGTAAAATCATGGCTGGGAAATCAGTGGTTAAGGGTGAAATGAATATAAAAATGCTCTATTCCACCGAAAATGGCACTGTGCATACGGTAAGAAGTTGTATACCTTTTAGCCAGATGATTGAACTTGAAAATATAACCGACCAGTGTAGTTGTGAATCAAAGGTTTGCATTGCATATCTTGAAATAAAACCGCGCATTTCGGCTTCGGGTGATAGCCGTTCATTTTTGCTTAATTCTAAATTACTTGTTACAAGCGAGTGTTATTGTAGCAATGACGTTTCGGTAATACTTGATGCGTATTCGCGAAGATATGAGGCAGATATTTCAAAAAGTGAGGTATGCTTTAGTAATATTTGCGAAAATATACACGAAAGTTTTAGCTGTAAGAAAAGCATTGAGTTTGCGGGCGGCTCACTTTCGGCGGTTTCTGATATGTGGTCTGAGGTTAAAATAGAAAATGTCCGTTTTACCGATAAGGGAATGACCGTAAATGGCGTCGTTTCAACTTATATAATAGTTCTTGATAATCAAAATACTCCCTGTTTTTATGAAAAGGCTGTTGATTTCGAATATATTCATCCTATGAATGTGGAAAATAATAATTTTAAATGTTCGCCCGAAATTACCGTATCGGCGGTAAACTACACAATTACAGGCGAATCAAATATGGAACTGTGTATAGAGCTTAATATATCTGCGGCCATCTATGAATGCAGTAATATACCGCTTATTTTGGATATAAAGCTGAGTGATGAGCCTGTAAAAAAGGTTATGCGAGGTGCGATGACCGCTTATTTTGCATCAAAGGGTGAAAATATTTGGGATATAGCACGTAATTATTTTGCTGATGTAGGTCAGGTAAAACAAATAAATGAAATAAGTGAAAATGTTTTAAATGAAGATAAAATGATTTTAATACCTAATAATTAAATAAAAACTACGCAAAGGTAACTACTTTGCGTAGTTTTTATTTCTTGACACTTGCAACGATTTATAGTAATATTAATATGTATAATTATATAGAGAGGTTTAATATGCGAGAAAACAAAAATCGTTTATTTTCTATAAGTCGCAGCAATATTGCTAAGGTTTTACTGTTTGTATATGATGTGTTTGCTGTAAATATTTCTTATTTTTTGGCGCTTTGGTTTAGGTATGACTGTAATGTAAGTGAACTTATAAACGGCTCGGTAAGTGTAACAGACGCACCGGTTCACTTTAAGGCATGGCTTAGCTTTGTGCCTATATATACTGTAGTTTGTGTAATTGTATTTTCTATATTTAAACTTTATAAAAGCGTATGGACGTTTGCATCCTATCGTGAATTTTTCAATGTTGCATATTCTTCGTTTGTAACATTTTTGATTCATTCTATAGGCATAACATATATCTTTAATCGTATGCCAATGACATATTATTTTTTTGGCGCACTTTTGCAATTTATTTTTGCTTTACTGGTTCGTTTTTCATATCGTTTTATATTGCTTGAACGTTCGCGTCGCAAGGTTGCAAATTCAAAAAAATCATCGCGTGTTATGTTGGTGGGCGCGGGTGCCGCTGGTAGAATGGTGCTTCACGATATGAATCTTGCCACTGATTCAAAGGATAAGGTTGTATGTCTTATTGACGATAACCCCCACAAAATCGGTAAATATATCGATGGCTTGTGCATTTCGGGTAACCGTTATGATATTCCGCGTTTGGTAGATAAATTCAGCGTTAATAAAATTTATATAACTATACCAACAATTTCACCTGCCGCTAAAAAAGAGATACTTGAAATTTGTAAAGAAACTGATTGTGAGCTTAAAATACTGCCCGATATATACGAACTTCACGACGAAAAAATAGGTAAAAATACACTTGTTGATGTTGATATCGAGGACTTGCTCGGTCGTGATCCTATAACCGTTGATATGGGTGAGATTTTCACATTTTTACAGGACAAAATTATTCTTGTAACAGGTGGTGGCGGCTCTATCGGTAGCGAGCTATGCCGTCAGATTGCCGACCACAATCCGCGCAAGCTTATAATTTTTGAAATATATGAAAATAATGCCTATGATATCCAGCAGGAATTGCGCGAAAATTATCCGCATCTTGATTTAGAGGTGCTTATAGGCTCAGTTCGTGACAGCCGCAAGATTTTTGATGTGTTTGCAAAATATAAGCCACAGGTGGTTTATCACGCTGCCGCGCATAAGCACGTGCCTTTAATGGAGGACAGTCCGTGTGAGGCAATAAAGAATAATGTACTTGGTACATATAAAACTGCTTTTGCTGCAACACTTAACGGCTGCGAACGTTTTGTTTTAATTAGTACCGACAAGGCGGTTAATCCAACCAATATAATGGGTGCGAGCAAGCGCCTTTGCGAAATGGTTATTCAATCATTTGACAAATTGATAAAAGAGGATAAGTTTGAAAAGCTGCGTCCTCTTTATGAACATGATGACAGTAAGGTCGAGGATAGATTTGTTTACAGCGGCTCAAAGGTTAAAACCGAATTTGTTGCTGTGCGTTTTGGTAATGTGTTGGGGTCTAACGGCTCGGTAGTTCCCGTGTTTAAAAAGCAGATTGCAAAAGGCGGTCCCGTAAAAGTTACACACCCCGATATTATACGTTATTTCATGACAATACCAGAGGCTGTAAGCCTCGTATTGCAGGCAGGAACCTATGCCGCAGGCGGTGAAATATTTGTACTTGACATGGGTGCGCCTGTAAAAATTGACACCCTTGCGCGAAATCTTATAAGGCTTTCAGGTTACAAACCTGACGTAGATATTAAAATAGAATATACTGGATTACGTCCGGGTGAAAAACTTTTTGAAGAGCGCCTTATGGAAACTGAAGGACTTAGAACTACTCCAAACAAACTTATAAATATATGTAATCCCACTGATTTTAATTCGGATGAGTTGTTCACTAACATAGAAAAACTTATGCATATATGTTATGAAGAGCCTCAAAAAGCAAAGGATTTTGTAGAGTCGATAGTTACTACATATCATCCTGCTGGTAAGCATGGCACAACCGAAAAGCCAAAAGCATATGAACAACAAATAAAGGAAATGATGGCAACTAAATAAATTTGTAACCCCCAAGATTTTGATAGTAAAATCTTGGGGGTTATTTGGTTTTTAATCAAAAAAATCCTTAATCTTATCAAAGAATGATTTTCGGCTTTTGTAGTTTTTGTCATCGGTTGCATTATCGAATTCTTTAAGTTTTTCCTTTTGAGATTTTGATAAATCACGCGGAACTTCTACTACAATTTTAACATATTGGTCGCCTTTACCTACGTAGTTAAGGCGCTGTATACCTTTACCTTTAAGCTTGAATTCATCACCCGGCTGTGTACCCTCATGAATGGTAAACTTAACCTTGCCGTCTAGTGTAGGAACGGTAATTTCATCACCCAAGGCTGCCTGAGCAAAGGTTATTGGTATTTCACAGTAAATATCATAACCGTCACGCTCAAAAATCGGATGTGGGCGAACATTTACACTAAGTCGCAAATTGCCCGATGGACCTCCGTTTACACCTGCGTCACCGCCACCACGAACAGAAATAATCTGCCCATCATCAATACCTGCAGGTATCTCTACGGTTTTTTCTACCGTGTGGCGAATTCTGCCTTTACCTGCACAAGTGTGACAGGGTTTGTCGATGACTTTACCTGAGCCGTGACAATGATTACATACGGTTTGGGTTTGTATTTGTCCGAAGGGTGTACGCTGAACCGAGCTTACCTGACCGCTACCGTGACAAACAGGACAGGTTTTAGCGCTGCTGCCATTTTCACAGCCAGTACCACCACAATCCGAGCAATTATCAATTTTGGTAACCTTAATTGTCTTTTTACAGCCCTTTGCCGCCTCTTCAAAACTGATATTTACCGAGGCGGATGCATCGTTGCCACGACGCGGCGCGTTGGGGTTTGACTGTCTTCCGCCGCCAAAACCGCCGCCGAAGCCACCGCCAAACATACTGCCTAAAATGTCACCAAGGTCGCCAAAATCACCAAAACCGCCAAAGCCACCGCCGTATGAGCCGCCACCTGCACCAAAATTTGGGTCAACTCCTGCATGACCGAATTGGTCATAACGCGCGCGCTTTTCTTTGTCCGATAAAATTTCATAGGCCTCGTTGACCTCTTTAAAATTCTTTTCGGCAACCTTGTCGTCGGGGTTCAAGTCGGGGTGATATTTTTTGGCAAGTTTTCTATATGCTTTTTTTAATTCGTCATCGGATGCCGACTTATCAACACCTAAGACTTCATAATAATCTCTTTTATCTTCTGCCACAAGAATTCTCCTAAAGCAAAACCAAAGGGTTTTGCAGTGAATAGTGAAAAGAGAAGAGCGAAGAGAAAAGGTGTTTGCTGTGCAAACGCTTTATGTATATGTGTCACAAAGTGACACACATTTTCTTTTCACTTTTCTCTCTTATCTTTTATTTAATTGTTAAAAACAATTATTTGTTGTCGTCAACGTCGGTGAAGTCAGCTTCGTAAACGTTGTCATCAGGCTGTGCGTTAGCATCGGCGCCGCCTGCGGCCTGTTGTGCTTCGGCTGCTGCTTTATAAACCTTTTCGCTTACTGCGAAGATTTCTTTTTGCAATTCTTCCTGACGAGCTTTGATAGCATCAATATCTTCGCCCTTTAGAGCTTCTTTTAAAGTCTCTTTAGCGGTTTCGATCTTTGCCTTTTCATCGTCAGAAAGCTTGTCACCAAAATCAGCAACGGTCTTTTCGGTCTGGTAAATCATTTGGTCAGCATTATTGCGAACATCAACTGCTTCACGGCGTTTTTTATCTTCGGCAGCGTATTCCTCTGCTTCTTTTACAGCTTTGTCAATGTCGTCTTTTGACATATTGGTGTTAGATGTGATGGTGATATCATTTTCTTTACCTGTGCCAAGGTCTTTTGCCGATACATGAACGATACCATTTGCATCTATGTCAAATGTAACCTCAATCTGTGGAATACCGCGTGGAGCTGCGGCAATGCCGTCAAGGTGGAATACACCGAGAGTCTTATTATCTTTTGCAAACTCACGTTCGCCCTGTAATACGTGTACTTCAACAGATGGCTGATTGTCAACAGCAGTTGAGAATATTTGGCTCTTTTTGGTAGGTATGGTGGTGTTGCGCTCAATTACCTTTGTTGAAACACCGCCCATTGTTTCGATACCGAGAGAAAGTGGAGTAACGTCGAGAAGAAGAAGTCCCTTAACATCACCGCCTAAAACACCTGCTTGGAGTGAAGCGCCAAGAGCTACGCATTCGTCCGGATTAATACCTTTGAAAGGCTCTTTGCCCATAAAGTTTTTGACTGCCTCCTGAACTGCGGGAATTCTTGAAGAACCGCCAACCATAAGCACCTTGTTGATTTCACTCTTGTCAAGACCCGAGTCAGCAATTGCCTGACGAACAGGACCCATTGTTGCTTCTACCAAGTCTGCGGTAAGCTCGTTAAACTTAGCGCGGGTGAGTGTTGTTTCAAAGTGTTTAGGACCACTTTGGTCAGCAGTAATAAAGGGGAGATTTATATCAGCAGTTGTCATACCAGAAAGGTCAATCTTTGCCTTTTCAGCCGCTTCCTTAACACGCTGCATAGCCATTTTATCGTTTGAAAGGTCGATGCCTTGTTCAGCCTTAAATGTGCTAACAATATAGTCCATAACGCGCTTGTCGAAGTCGTCACCGCCAAGCTTGTTATTGCCGGCTGTAGCCAAAACTTCCTGTACGCCGTCGCCCATTTCAATGATAGATACGTCGAAAGTACCGCCGCCAAGGTCATAAACCATAACCTTTTGATCGTCTTCCTTGTCAATGCTGTAAGCCAAAGCTGCAGCAGTAGGCTCGTTTATAATACGTTTAACCTCAAGACCTGCAATTTTACCTGCATCCTTGGTTGCCTGACGCTGTGCATCGGTAAAGTAAGCTGGAACTGTGATAACAGCCTCGGTTACACTCTGACCGAGATAGCTTTCGGCGTCTGCCTTGAGTTTTTGCAAAATAATAGCAGAAACTTCCTGTGGGGTGTATTTTTTGCCGTCGATTTCAACGGTGTAGTCTGCACCCATTTCACGCTTGATTGAGCTTATGGTTCTGTCTGGGTTGGTGATAGCCTGACGCTTTGCAACCTGACCTACCATTCTTTCACCTGTTTTTGAAAATGCAACTACAGAAGGGGTAGTACGAGCGCCCTCAGCGTTTGCAATAACTACCGGCTCGCCGCCTTCCATAACGGCTACGCAAGAGTTTGTAGTACCTAAGTCAATACCAATAATTTTTCCCATTGTAAAAATCCTCCTAAAGATTTATATGTTTTGTTTTTTTATTTTAATTTGCAACCTTTACCATTGCGGCGCGGATTACAGTTTCACCAATTTTATAGCCTTTTTGTAAAACGTCGGCAATTACGTTTTCACCCAAATTTTCATCCTCGACGTGCATTACTGCCTCGTGGAAATTCGGGTCAAACTGGTCGCCTGATTTGGCAATTTCTTCTATACCAAGATTTGAAGCAATAGACTCGAACTGCTTTACAATCATTTCAATACCTTTTATATAATCGGTACTGTCGTGGTCTGCGGCAGAGGCGCGGTCTATATTATCAAGTATAGGCAAAAGTTGTTTGATTAGACCGGCTTTTGCAAACTCGGCAATCGAAGCCTTTTCGCGTTCGGTGCGTTTTTTAAAGTTATCGAACTCGGCGGCTGTACGCATAAGCTGGTCGTTTTTTGCCTCAAGCTCAGCCCTTAACGCTTCAAGCTCGGCATCTTTTTTAGATTTCTTCTTTTCTTTTTTGGGCACTTCTACAGCTTCTTCCGTTTCGGGAATTTTAGTTTCTTCGCACATTTTTAATCCTCCTAAACAAAAGTTTGACTTTCACTTACCTTTGTGTGTAATGCTATTATAACCCAAAATTTTCAAATGTCAATAGTTTTTTTAAAAAAAGTTTGACTTTCCCTGACCTTTTAACAAATAGTTCATATTTTTATTGACAATTAAGCGGCAAGATGATAAAGTAAATTAATATTATTAGGAGTTGTCTTTATATGAAAAAAGCAATTGCGTTTTTTTTAGCTGGTTCTATGCTTGTGTGCTTGGTCGGTTGCAACCAAAACCCTAATGCTTCCTCAAGCGCGGAAGTAGAAGTTGAGATAGAAGAGATTGTTATCGACGGGACTAGCAGTAGCGAGGATACCGTTACACAGTTGCAACCCGACCAAACTGTTTCAAATGACAGTTCTATCATCAATTCAAACGAACAAATACCAAGTAATACTTCATCGGTTACTACAAGTAAGCCCGCTATTAAAATTGACTATGACACCGTGGTTGAGGTTGACATTTGTGACGAGATAGTTCGCAGTTACCTTGATGCGACTCAGGTTGACAATCAGTTTTTCTGGCTTAACATCTACAGTGGTATGAGTTATGACCATCAAACCCTTACGCTTAACTGGTACCGCGACGGCAGTGTAAGTTATAAGGTGTATTTTTCGGAAAGTAAGGATTTTAGCAATTCAATTATTATTGAAACAGTTTACGCTGATTTGGAGAATACTACATTAATACCGGGCAAAACATATTATTGGAAGGTTATAGGAACCATCACATCGGACGTTTTGGGTGGAGGTGTAATAAAAGTTAAGGATGCGCCTGTTCGTTGGATAGATGTTGACGGCGTAGGCAACGTACGAGATATGGGCGGCTGGAAGGCTGAGGGCGGTAAAACCGTTAAATATGGAATGCTTTATCGCGGAAGACGTCTTGAAGATGTTACCGAAGAGGGCATTGCAACCATAAAACAGTTAAGGTTAAAAACCGAGTTTGATTTGCGTTATAACGATCAAAAATTCCAAACACAGGGCACAGGTATGAATTATGAGTTTATCGAGATGCCTGGTCAGTATGACAGTGTGTTAGAAAATAATTCAGTAATAAAGGCAAGCTATAGAAAAATATTTACACTTCTTTCAGACGAAAGCAACTATCCTATATATTCACACTGTAATGCGGGCGCCGACCGCACAGGCACATTTGCATTTATTGTAAGCGGTGTTTTGGGTGTGTCGTATGAAGATTTAACCCGTGATTTTGAGCTTACCTCGTTCTCGCCAACAGGAAAACGCTGGCGCGGTAAGGGTCTTGGCAACACCTTTGGCGACGGCGACGACGTTATGCAGGAGGACAGCAGCAACACTGTTGCTTGGGGTAGACTTTACAAAACAATGATGACCTACGGTGAGAGAAACGGTTGCAAAACCTTGCAGTCAGCAATCAATCACTGGCTTGTGAATTATGTTGGTGTTCCACAATCTCAAATTGATTCATTTAAAAATATTATGCTAAAATAAATTTAAAGGGGACTGGTTACAGTCCCCATATTTTTTAAAAAATGCGCTAATAAATACAATATAAATGGCAATTTTTCTTGACACAGTATAAATATAGTGGTAAAATTATGAAGATAAGTTTAGTTTGTATTGGTGGAAGTTTTGGCGAAATTTTACTGATACCCTAATTTTATTCGAACGGGGCTAAAACAGCGATCCCCGACAGAGATTTATTTGTGTGTTCTGTGAAATCGCTTTATTATATAAAGGAGGGACATTTGATGCCCGATACTATCACACTGTTAATATCAGGTGGTGTGGCATTGGTTGTGGGTGTTATTGGCTTTTTTGTTGGCTCGGCTGTTCGTAAGCATTCTGCCGAAAAAACAATTGGCTCTGCCGAGACCGAAGCAAAGCGCATTTTGAACGATGCGATGAAAACCGCCGAAACCCGAAAGAAAGAAACCTTGCTTGAAGCAAAGGAAGAAATCCATCAACTACGACAGGATACCGAAAAGGAGCTTCGCGAAAGAAGAGCCGAGGTACAACGACAGGAGCACAGAATTCAGCAAAAAGAGGAAACCCTTGACCGCAAGACCGATAACCTTGAGGCAAAGGAAGAAAAACTCCAGGAAAAAGCAAAACAAATCGATGCTAAAATCGAGGAGTGTGAACAGCTCAAACGCAGTCAGCTTGAAATGCTTGAAAAAATTTCAGGTCTTTCAAAGGAACAGGCAAAGGCAAACCTTTTGCAAATGCTTGAGGGTGAACTTACTCATGAAAAGGCTGTTAAGATTATGGAAATTGAACAGCAAACCCGTGAGGATTCCGATAAAATTGCCCGTGAGGTTATAGCCCACGCAATTCAACGTTGCGCTGCTGACCATTCATCCGAAATTACCGTTTCGGTAGTTTCGCTTCCAAATGACGAAATGAAAGGTCGTATCATTGGTCGTGAGGGTAGAAATATCCGCGCGATTGAAAATGCAACAGGTGTTGACCTTATTATTGACGACACACCCGAGGCAATCACAGTTTCGAGCTTTGAGCCTATTCGCCGTGAAATTGCCCGTACCACACTTGAAAAACTCATCGTTGACGGCAGAATTCATCCTGCAAGAATTGAGGAAACCGTTGCCAAGGCTACAGCCGAGGTTGAGGCTATAATCAAGCAACAGGGTGAACGCGCAATGGTAGACAGCGGTGTACACAACATTCACCCTGAGCTTATAAAATTGCTTGGCCGTTTACATTTTAGAACAAGCTATGGCCAGAATGTGCTTAACCACTCACTTGAGGTTTGTTACCTTTCAGGACTTATCGCGGCTGAGCTTGGCGCTGATGTAACACTTGCAAAACGCGCAGGTTTGCTTCACGATATTGGTAAGGCACTTGACCACGAGATGGAAGGCAGCCATATTGAACTTGGTGTTGAAGCAGCTCGTAAGTATAAAGAAAGCGACGCAGTTATTCACGCTATCCACGCACACCACGGTGATGTTGAGGCTAAGACTATTGTTGCTTGCATTGTTCAGGCAGCTGATGCAATTTCAGCAGCAAGACCGGGTGCAAGAAGAGAAAATCTTGAAAACTACATAAAACGCCTTGAAAAGCTTGAAGAGCTTGCGTCTTCGTTTAACGGTGTTGATAAGTCCTTTGCAATTCAGGCGGGCCGCGAAGTAAGAATTATGGTTAAGCCCGAAGTTGTAAACGACGATGAAATGGTAATTTTGGCTCGCGATATATGCAAAAAAATAGAAAGTGAGCTTGAATATCCGGGACAAATAAAAGTAAACATTATTC
>JAZUNP010000018.1:0-10784 GCA_045604215.1 Acutalibacteraceae bacterium | reverse complement strand
CATAAACGTAAGGTGTTTATTACTATTGGCTTTGGTGCGGTGTGGTCGGCGGGAATTGAGTTTTTGCAGTATTACTATCATTTAGGTCGTTGTGAGACCGATGACGTTATTGCAAACACTTTTGGCGCGGCGGTTGGTACGATGTCTTACTTGATTTATATGCGCATACTAAAAAACCGAGAGGAGAGTTTGATGAACAGCAAAATAAATGATAATCAAAAACTCCTGCTTGATTTGTGCGCTAAATCGTTGTTTAATAAAAATTGTGATTTGCCGGACGAGTTCAACTGTGGCGAGCTTTTACACGAGGCAAAACGGCAAACTGTTTTTTCACAAGTATTTTCTTTTATTAAAGATAAATGCGATAAAAATACTGATAAGCTTTTTTCACAAATTATTGCTAAAAACATTCGTGTTCAGTTTGGTCATAATGAGGTTCACAAGGTATTAACTGAAAACAACATTCCATACGTTGTTTTAAAGGGCGTTGCATCGGCATCATATTATAAAGAACCAACGCTTCGTATGATGGGTGACATTGATATACTTGTATCTCCTGATAATATTGAAAAGGCTGATAAAGCACTTAAATCTATTGGATTTATTACTAATGAAGCACTTGATTGTGAAGGACATATTGCTTATAAACGTCGTGACGGGCTTGTTTGTGAATTGCACCGCAGTATTAATGGCATTCCGAAAAATGCGGCAGGAGAGAAAATAAGCGAATATTTTGCCGATGCTTTCGAAAAGTCGGTAGATTATAAAATGTCTAACGGTTGTTGCGTTTTGCCTAGTAAATTTCATCACGGTTTAATTTTGCTTTTACACACTGCAAACCATCTAACAAAAGAGGGCGTGGGTCTTCGTCATTTGTGTGATTGGGCTGTGTTTGTAAATAGTTTTTCAAATGATGAGTTTGTGGCAACGTTTGAAAAACCACTCAAACAAACAGGCCTTTGGCGCTTTGCACAATTGCTTACACTTTGTTGCGTTAAATATCTTGGATGCGATCCCAAAGAGTGGGTAGGAGAGGTAGACGACGATTTAATCAATGGCATTACTGCCGACATATTAAACGGCGGAAATTTTGGTGTTAAAGATGCTGATAGATATAGCCAAATAAAATATATAACTGACCGAAAAAAAGGTGAAACTGCGCAAAAAGGTCCAATTGCACAATTGTTTTCTTCTATAAATCAAAAAACAAAAAAAGAATTTAAATTTGTAAACAAGTCTAAATTCTTGCTGCCGATTGGTTGGATTTTTACGGTTTGTAAATACTTTTATATGGTTATTATAGGTAAGAGGAGCATCGACGGTTATTCTACAATTAAAGGCGCAAAAAAACGTACAAATATTTATAGTAAATTTCATTTATATGAAATAGATTAAAAACGGCGGAGTTTATAATATGTAATCTCCGCCGTTAAATATTTTAAAAAAGGTTAAAAATGTATAATATTTAAAAGTAAAATTAGAGAAAGTTAATTGTAAAAATCAAAAAAGTATTATAAAAGATTTCAAATCAGCAATTTGCAGTGCAAAGAGGAAAATATATTTTATATGTAAATAATTGTCGCTTAAAGAAAATTATGGTAGTATTTTTTGTAATCAAAAAGAAAGGGATTGTTTTGATGAGAAAACAACTAAAGGTAATTATTGCCGACGAAACATCAGAATTTGGGCAGAAATGTGCGGAAGTATTAGAAGGCTATGGCATGAAGGTCGAGTTATGCGCAAAAGACGGAAATAAGTTAATTGCCACAATTAAAAAACAAAGGGTTGACGTAGTGCTGTCTGACGTGTTTATGACAGGGGTAGATGTTTTGGGTGTACTTGATTTTTTAAAGGAATTGGACTCTAAAGACAGACCGTTGGTTATGGCGATATCAAGTTATGATAACCCAAAGCTTGAAAAACAAACGCTTGAAGCGGGTGCATCATACTATTTTTTAAGACCGTTCGATTTTAATGTAATGGCACAGCGAATAATTCAGTTTTGCGATTGGAATAGCGAGATAACGCCTATATCGGTTAAAAATGATAATATCCCAACAGATACACAGCTTGAAATTATGATAACCGAAATAATACATGATATTGGTATTCCAGCACATATCAAAGGATATCAGTACATAAGATATTCAATTATGATGGCGGTTAAGGATGAGACTATAATTGGTATGATAACAAAAACCTTATATCCTACCGTTGCTAAAAAGCATAATACAACCTCGTCACGTGTTGAACGCGCGATACGCCATGCAATTGGTACAGCGTGGGAACGTGGAAATATTGATACACTTGATTCATATTTCGGTTATACGATAGAAAATAATAAGAAAAGACCCACAAATTCGGAATTTATAGCAATGATTAGTGATAAGATCCGTTTAAAATTAAAGGCGGGATAAAAATACTCCCTCACAAACTGTTGTTAAAACCAATTAATCAAGTTGAACACGAGCTTGTTGTAATTAACGCAACGGGCTATAAGACCAAATATAATATACTGTTTTTATATATTATATAATATTTTCAAAATACTGTGAGGTTTTTATATCTAATTCCGTGTAATAAGTGAAAGGGCAAAAAATAGTTCCTTTCGGAAAGGAGAAGCGAATGGACAACGGTGCAAGTAGCTACCGCCGTTTCCGCGAGGAAGGTGATGAAGGCGGCTTAATAGAAATCATAAGGGACTACAAAGATGGTCTTATTCTTTATCTTAACAGTTTTGTCGACAATATACATACCGCCGAAGAGCTTGCCGAAGATACCTTTGTGCTTCTCGGTATAAAAAAACCGAAAGATAAGGGAAAAGGTTCATTTAAAACTTGGCTTTACACAATCGGGCGGAATGTGGCAATTGACTATTTAAGACGAAATTCTAAAAAAACTAATGTCTCTTTTGATGATTGTCCTCAGCTTGTTTGCGAGGAACAAAGTCTAGAACTTGCCTACATTAAAGAAGAGAGAAAAATTATAGTTCACCGAGCACTAGGAAAGCTGAAATCAGAATACAGACAAATATTATGGCTAATTTATTTTGAAGATTTTAGTATAAGTCAAGCGGCGGCAGTAATGAAGAAAAGCGTGCATAACATAGAAACCCTTGTATATCGTGCTCGTAAGTCACTTAAATCACAACTTGAATTGGAGGGCTTTGTTTATGAAGAACTATAACGAAATGGCAAATGATGTTCTCCGCCGAATTGGAGAACATGAAAACAACCAAAGAAAAAGGAGAAAAGTTATGAAAAAAGTAATAATACCTATTTGCTGCTTTTGCCTTGTTGCACTTCTTGGTATGGGCTTATGGCAGGGAGATTTTTTTGGTAATACACCATCAGTTGAATTAGAGGATTCAACCAACATCGGTGAAAAAGATTATGTAGAACCTGATACAAACAGCCAATCTGGCACTATAGGCGATGTTATTGGAATGGTTAAGTACGGCGGTGCAAATTATGTGCAATGTAGCACAAGCACTAAGGTTTATACACCAGAAAAATATTTGGGAGAGGCAAACGATTTTGAAGGCACTTATCAAACAGGTTTTGACGATATTGTGGGCGGCCTTTATATGACAAAGGAAGACCCCAATGTTTTAATGGTTGAGTTAAAGAACAGTGAATATACAGACTATGTAATTTTGATGAAGGAGCAAAATCAATAATGTTATATGAGGCGGTAGGTGTTAAAACCTACCTTTTATTATTAAAAAGGTAAATTAAGAATTTATCATGCAATTAATGCCAAAATATATAATGTATCACAATATAAGGAGCGTGTATATGTGCACGGCGGTTAGTTATAAAACAAAAGACCATTATTTTGGTAGAAATTTGGACTTAGAATATTCTTATAACGAAACGGTCACGATTACCCCGAGAAATTATGTGTTTAAATTTAGAAAAATGGGGAATATGGAAAGTCATTTTGCTATGATTGGTATGGCGTATGTTGTGGAAGATTATCCGCTATATTATGATGCTACCAATGAAAAAGGACTTAGCGTTGCAGGGCTAAATTTTCCCGACAATGCCGATTACAAGCCATATTGTGAGAGCAAGGATAATATAACGCCCTTTGAACTAATTCCTTGGATTTTAGGTCAATGTGAGACGGTTGACGATGCAAAAACATTACTTGCCCATATAAACATATTTAACCAGAATTATAGCGAAAATCTACCATTATCACCGCTACATTGGATTATCTCTGACAAAGAGCGTTCTATTACTCTGGAGTCGGTAAAGTCGGGAATCAAGGTATATGACAATCCTGTGGGAGCGCTTACCAATAACCCAACGTTTGATTACCATCTTTTTAACCTTAATAATTATATGTCACTTAACAATACCGAGCCAAAAAATACCTTTGCTGAAAGAAATGATTTAGAGCTAAAAACCTACTCTCGCGGAATGGGCGCTATTGGACTGCCTGGTGATACCTCGTCTATGTCAAGGTTTGTAAGGGCGACCTTTGTTAAAATGAATTCGGTATCGGGAGATACTGAAAATGAGAGTGTCAGTCATTTTTTTCACATATTAAAGTCGGTAGAAATGCCGCGAGGATGCGTGAAAGTCGGCGAAGAGCTTTATGCTATTACAATATACAGCTCTTGCTGTAATACCGACCGTGGAATTTACTATTACACTACGTATGATAACAGTCAGATAAACGCGGTAGATATGCATAAAGAAAACTTGCAAGGTAACATGCTAATATCCTATGCACTAAAAAAAGAACAAGCAATACAATACCAAAACTAAACAGTCTAGGAATTTTTTCATAGACTGTTTTTTTCATATTTATAAATCAAATTTTACTACGCTGTAAACAAAGAATAGGGGAATTAAAAATAGAACGTGCGTATTCCTATGTTATTTGAAAAAAGTGTTTATGTATGATATAATCAGTAATATATTAAATCACATAAAATGGAACAATGATATTTTTTAAACTAGAGGGTGAAAAAATGGCGTGGTATGACGAAGCTGTATTTTATCATATTTATCCGTTAGGAATGACAGGCGCACCAAAGCAAAACGATTATGGCGAACCTGTGCATAGACTGGGCACGTTATTGCCTTGGATTTCTCACATTAAAGAAATCGGCTGTAATGCAATATATATCGGGCCGCTTTTTGAATCGGTAGGTCACGGCTACGAAACAACAGATTATAAAAAATTAGATTCGCGTCTTGGTACAAACGAGGATTTAACAAATTTTGTTGCCGAGTGCCACAAGGCGGGAATTCGCGTAATTTTAGACGGTGTGTTCAACCATACGGGTCGCGATTTCTTTGCGTTTAGGGATATTAAGCAAAATCGCGAAAACTCGCAGTATAAAGATTGGTACTGTAACGTAAACTTCTCGGGTAACAACAGTTTTAATGATGGTTTTTCTTACGAAAATTGGGGCGGTTACGACCTATTGGCAAAGCTCAATCAACACAACCCTGCCGTAAAAGACTACATTTGCGACGTTATTCGTTTTTGGGTAAGTGAATTTGACATTGATGGCATCCGTCTTGATGCGGCAGATGTTATGGACTTTGACTATATGCGTTCACTTCGTCAGGTGGCAAATGAGGTTAAGGCAGATTTTTGGCTTATGGGCGAGGTTATTCACGGTAATTATTCTCGTTGGGCAAATGATGGAACATTGCACTCGGTAACTAACTATATGCTTCACAAGGCATTATATTCGGCGCATAACGACCATAACTATTTCGAGGTTGCACATACCATCAAATATGTAAACGATATGATAGGAAACCGTCTAAATCTCTATACGTTCGTTGATAATCACGATGTAGAGCGTATTTATACCAAGCTGAGTAACAAAGCTCATTTTGTGCCGATATACATTATGCTTTATACCTTGCCGGGTATTCCGTCAATTTATTACGGATCGGAGTTTGGTATAGAGGGCAAAAAAATGCAAGGTTCGGATGATTCGTTAAGACCAATGCTAAACTACGATGATTATAAGGATGCAGTAAGTTCAAATCCTTGCACACGTCTTATTGCGGCGCTTGGTAAAATTCATAAAAATACACCGGCTCTCCGCCAAGGCGAGTTTAAAGAATTGGAACTTCAAACTACTCATTTCGCTTATGAGAGAATGCTTGACGAAAGCTCTGTAATTGTTACTGTTAACAATGCGGATAACGAGGTTAACTTTAACTTTGCTTGCGGTAATTTTACCGAGTATATTGGCGCATTGTCGGGCAAAAGAGTGGCTGTAAACGGTGGACGTATTGAGGTTAAACTTGCCGCAAATCACGGTGAAATTTGGATTGCCGAAGGTAAGTTTAACGAAAACATTGAGCCAATCCAAACAGTTAAGGTCGAGAAGATAGCAGAACCTATAAAGGTAGTAGAAAAGGTAGAAATTACAAAAGTCGTAAAAGTACCGGAAGAAAAAGTTACGGTAGATTTAAGCAAATCATACGAAGATATGACTGTAGAAGAACTGCAAGAAGTCATACTGCAAAAAATGGCAAAAAACGGACCTGTGACGGACTATATGATAGGCACAGTACGAGAAAACACCCATCATGGTTCCTTGGTGTCGTGGGTTAAAAGTTTTAATTAGCGTGATATAATTAAAAAAAGAAATGTTTACGAAAGGGGAATATGTATGGTAACTCGGTGGATTGTTTTTGTTTGCGATTTGCTTATACCGATTATGATGCTAATATTTGGCAAAATGATGCACAAGAGAGCGCCCAAGAATATAAACTATATCTTGGGTTACAGAACAACTCGTTCTATGAAAAATGACGACACTTGGCAATTTGCGCACGAATATTGCGGACGCATTTGGTGGAAGATAGGTCTTATAATGTTAATTCCTACAGTAATAGTGCATATTCCTTTTTACAATAGTGATGAAAACGTCATTGGCATCGTCGCTACCATAGTTATGATTATCCAACTTGTAGCTTTGCTTGTGTCAATTATACCAACAGAATTAGCACTTAAAAGGACGTTTAATGATAATGGAATACGAAAGGATAATTTTAACGGAGGTAATTATAATGGCAAAGGATAAAAGATTTGAAAGAGTTTATTCTCAAGGAATGGGCACTATGGAAATTTGGGTAGATAAAGAAACAGGAGTTAACTACCTATACCGCCAAAGCGGTTATTCGGGCGGTATGACTGTACTGCTCGATAAAGACGGCAAACCTGTTATTACCGCTGTGGTAGAATAAAAGCGCAATTTGGAGTTGAATTTATATGTCAAGCGTTTTATCAAAACCATTTTGTAAAGGAGAGCTTGTCATTATCGTTTTATCAATAGTCGCTGTATTTTCGGTGTTAATTTCGGATTGCGCAATATATCTTGTCGGTTATTTTCTTGGCGGCTCAATGGAAGCATTCTATCTTGCCGATAATATAGATGATTATGACGGCTTAATACTGCTCGGTTCTTATTATACAGCCGACTTATCGGGCAAGGATATTGATGTTATTTCAATTTATGGAAGCGAAGACAAGGTATTAAACCAAGAAAAATATAAAGAGAATAAATCAAACCTACTAACCAATTTTGCCCAATTCATAATTGACGGCGGATGCCACGCCGATTTCGGTATGTACGATTCGCAAGATGGCGACGGCATACCAACTATAACCAGTAAAAAGCAAATCGAAATTATAACCGATAAAATCATTAAGTTTATTAACTGTTGATTAATTGTGGTTAAAGCAAAAAACTTAATAGGTTCGAATGAAACTTAAAATCTTTAAACCCAGTAAATACCCACATTTTCTAGCATTGCTGAGATAGGGCGTGTATATGTGCTCCCAAATGATTGCGAAAACCTGCTTTCCGCTTATTTTTGCTACATATAACGCTATCCACTCGAAATCACATACTTTATAGACATCTTAAATCCATTGTTTCCATATGTTCCAGATGTGACTGTGGGACAAACTGTGGTCAAAATTAAACCCCTGATAAATGGTGCTCAGCCATCTATCAGGGGTGTTTTATATCGCTTGAATAGTAACTTATAAAACTGACTTTGTCAAGTAATAAGCATATCAAAATTTGATATGCAGTAAACAAAGATTAAGGAATTTGAAAAAATCAAATTTTTGTATTGCTTTTGTTCCAATTTTGGAATATAATCATACATAAAGGGAAGTGATTTTGATGTTGGCATATATGACTGCAAATGAAGCTGCAGAAAAATGGAATATTTCTCACAGACGCGTATTGACTCTATGTAAAGAAAATCGTATAAGTAATGTTGCGATGCTTGGCAATATGTGGATTATTCCTATTGATGCTAAAAAGCCTGAGGATGCCCGTACCCTTCGTTATAACAATTCTAATGAAAAATCAGCAAAACCGTTCTTAAAATGGGCTGGCGGGAAAGGGCAACTCCTTAAAGAGATTGAACAATACTATCGTTTTGATCATAAGATTACAAAATATGCTGAACCATTCGTTGGTGGCGGTGCCGTAATGTTTGATATCCTTAGCAAATTCAATATCCAGGAAGTTTATATTAGCGATATAAATGCAGAACTGATTAATGCCTATCGCATCATCAGAGATAACATAGATGAATTGATTGATACTCTTAAGACTTATCAGGCTGAATATATACCTCTCGATATAGAAAAACGCAAGAGTTACTATATGGAAAAAAGACATAGATTCAACGAGTTAAAGGTAAACGGTAATGAAACTGTAAACATCGAAAAAGCAGCATTAATGATATTCCTTAATAAAACATGCTTTAACGGTTTATATAGAGTAAACAAAAAGGGATTCTTCAATGTGCCGATGGGCGCATATAAGAACCCTATGATATGTGATGAAAAGAACTTGAGAGAGGTTTCAGCAAAACTTCAAAACGTAACTATAGTCTGCGGTGATTATAGAGAATCAGCAGAATTTATCGATGAGCACACCTTTGTGTACTTTGATCCTCCGTACAGACCGCTTACAAATACCGCAAGTTTCACTGCATATACGGAGAATTTGTTCAATGATGAGGAACAAATTGAACTTGCAAGATTTGTAGATGCAATGCATAAAAGAGGAGCGAAGATAGTTGTAAGTAATTCTGATCCTAAAAACTCAAATACAGAGGATGACTTCTTCGACAATATCTATAATGCTCATAAAATCAAACGCGTGGAAGCAACACGAATGATTAATTGCAACAGTGAACTAAGAGGAAAAATTAAAGAACTCTTAATATCAAACTTCTAAGGTTCAAAACAAACTAAATAATATCAGCTTGACACTGTGGCGAACAACCACAGTGTATACTCTTGGGGGGAAAAGAAAAATGAAATTAAAAGAAGCTCAAAAAAGAATACTTGAATTATGTAATGTTCCATTCGGCGAAATATTTAATGAGGATGATTTTGCAACCATAATTCGCAACAAAGGTAAAACAGGACAGTTGTTAGAATTGGCGCTTGGCAAAAAGTTGGACAGTTTTAATATTGATTTTGAGGATGGCGAACTTAAAAGTAACAAATGTGATGCTACAGGAAAGCCTTTAGAGACCGTGTTTATTACCCAGATATCAAGCGTTATAGATGAGTTGCTTCAAGAAAAACCGTTTGAACAAACACATCTTTACGAAAAAATCAGCAATATGCTTTATGTTCCTGTTTGTAAAGTCGGCGATCCTCGCAATTGGATGTTTTTAGATGCGATACACATCGACCTTTCAGACAAAAGATTTTCTTCTCTTTTAAACGTGTGGAGAGAGGATTATTATAGTATTTGCAGGCAATTAAAATATCATATTGAAAATAGTCGAGATGGATTTATACACACATCGAATGGCACTCATATTCAGGTGAGAAGTAAAGATTCGCAGCCATATCATCCCATACATTCGTCCACTTACGGAAGATATGTTTCAAACAAAAATCATGCTTTTTATTTCCAAAAGCAATTCGTGTACGATATCCTGGATATGTACAATAAATAAGGGGATTTTGATGGCTAAGAAAATAACTAAATGGGAGCCTGAAGACTTCGAATTGGAAATGACAACGCATTGGTCGTTTCCTAAACGCGGTGATTGGGCTACCCATGATGCAAAGTGGCGTGGAAATTGGTCACCCTATATTCCTCGTAACATTCTTTTGAGATATTCAAACGAGGGTGATTTGGTACTTGACCAATTCGCCGGTGGCGGTACAACTCTTATCGAAGCAAAATTACTTAATCGTAATATAATCGGCGTTGATGTTAACGATGTTGCATTAGAAAGATGCAGAGAAAAAACAGATTTTGAGTGTGAAGGTGCTAAAGGCAAGGTTCATATTCATAAAGGTGACGCCCGAAACCTTGATTTCATTCCTGACAACAGCATTGATTTGATTTGTACTCATCCGCCTTATGCAGATATTATTCAATATAGTGAAGATATCCCCGAAGATCTATCTATACTAAAAGTTAAAGACTTTCTTAAAGAAATGGAAAAAGTTGCAGCTGAGAGCTATCGTGTTCTTAAAAAGGACAAGTTCTGTGCAGTTCTTATGGGTGATACACGCCAAAAAGGCCATATGATACCTATGTCTTTTGAGGTTATGCGCATTTTTGAAAATGCAGGGTTTAAGCTAAAGGAATTAATAATAAAAGAGCAACACAACTGCAAAGCCACGGGTTACTGGAAAACAAACAGTGTGAAATATAATTTCTTATTAATAGCTCACGAGTATTTGTTTGTATTAAAAAAATAAAAACAAGTTTTAATGTATAGGAGGGATAATATGGCGCAAAG
>JAZUNP010000017.1:0-51484 GCA_045604215.1 Acutalibacteraceae bacterium | reverse complement strand
CCCGCGGGACCCATTTATGGGTAGTAAGTAAAACTTGCATGGCTGGCAGGCCAACTTAAAAACGCACTTGTGCGTAGCCAGTATTGGTTAGGGCTATGCCCGAAAATGAAAAACCACCCGCTATGCGGGTGGATATTTATTGATTATAAAATATAGTTTTTAGCAATAATATATTATATAAATAATATATGACTTGACAATAGGTGTGATTTAATAGTAAAATATATTAAATATTATCTTGGGGTATTATGACTATTTTAATTTGACTTTACTCTGTATCGGTAGGATGCAGATTATATATTACATAACATTAATTTAATTGGAGGAATTTTTAATTTAATGAGCGAGAATAAAAACAAAAATCAAAAGAAAAGCATACCTAATACTAAAAAACAAAATACGTCAAGCGCCAAAAAGGCTGTTCAAAATTTGGTAAGCGGTGGTAAAGTTACAACTACTAAGCAATCTAAACCTAAAACCGCCAAAAACACCAAATCATCAAACAGGAATACAACAAAAAAAACTGCTTCAAAAAAGCCGAATAGCAATACAACAAAAAAACCCAATACCGCGCCAAAAACACCTACAGCGCCCGTAAAAATTATACCTCTTGGGGGCTTGGGCGAGATTGGTAAAAACATCACACTTTACGAGTATGACGGCGATATGCTACTTGTTGACTGCGGTATGACGTTTCCCGATGAAGACACCCCTGGTGTTGACAGCGTTATTCCCGATTTTACCTATGTGCTCGAAAACAAGGACAAAATAAAAGGTCTTGTTGTAACCCACGGTCACGAGGACCATATCGGCGCAATACCGTATCTTTTAAAGCAGTTTAACCTACCGATTTATGCGACGCGTCTTACAATCGGTCTAATTGCGGGCAAGCTCAAGGAGCATAAGCTTTTGGGCAATGCAAAGCTAAACGAGGTAGCCGATGGCAAGACTATAAGCCTTGGAAAATTCAGCGTAGAGTTTATCCACGTAAATCACTCAATACCCGATGCTGTCGCATTTGCAATTACCTGTGGTGCGGGTACTGTGGTACACATGGGTGACTTTAAGATAGACACAACACCCATTGACGACAAGGTTATCGACCTTGCTCGTTTTGCCGAGCTTGGCAAAAAGGGCGTTTTGGCGCTTCTTTCCGACTCGACCAATGCCGAGCGACCTGGGTTTACCTCGTCTGAGCGATTGGTTGGTGAATCGCTTTCAAATCTGTTTAAAAAGGCAGAGGGTCACCGCATAGTAGTTGCGACATTTTCTTCAAATATACACCGTATACAGCAAATTATTGACGAGGCGGCTCGATGCAAGCGCAAGGTTGCGGTATCAGGAAAGAGTATGATAAACGTGGTAAACGTTGCTACCGAGCTTGGATACTTAAATGTTCCAAAGGGTATACTTGTCGAGATTGAAACCATAAAGAACTATTCACCGCGCGAATTGGTGGTAATAACCACGGGCAGTCAGGGTGAGCCAATGTCGGCACTAACCCGTATGGCGACAAACGAACATCGTCAGGTAGAAATAGCCCCAGGGGATATGATAATTATTTCGGCAACACCAATACCGGGTAATGAAAAATTGGTAAGCCGCGTTGTAAACGAGCTTATGAAGCGCGGAGCCAACGTTGTGTATGAAAAAATGTATGATGTTCACGTTTCGGGTCATGCTTGTCAAGAGGAACAAAAGCTTATTTTAAGTATTGTAAAGCCAAAGTATTTTATACCCGTTCACGGCGAGCAAAAGCATCTTTATAAACACGCGCAATTAGCGTATGCTATGGGCATTGATTATAAAAATGTTGTAATCGGTGCAAACGGTAATGTTTTTGAACTGTCGCATGCGGGCATTAAATGCACCGAAACCGTAACTGCGGGTCGTGTTTTGGTTGACGGACTCGGCGTTGGTGACGTTGGTAGCATCGTGCTTCGCGACCGCAAGCATTTGGCAGAGGACGGCATAATTGTAGTAACCGTTGCAATCGACAGTTTTACACGCGAGGTTGTATCGGGACCTGATATTGTGTCACGCGGATTTGTTTACGTTAAAGAGTCGGATGAGCTTATGGACCAGCTTGACCGAGTTGTGTGTAATGTGCTTGAAAATTGCTATGTGTTGGGTGTTAAGGATTGGAATACAATTAAAACCCGCATAAAAGATAATGTAGCGAAATTTTTATACAGTAAAACACATCGCAGTCCGATGATTTTACCAATAATCTTAGAAGTATAATCTAGGGAAGGCATCTATGCCTTCCACCGTACATATTTATTTGTAAAAATGAAAGGAAGTTTTATATATGAAGGTTATTTTATTGGCTGATGTAAAAGGTAAGGGCAAAAAGGGTGAGCTTTGCAATGTGTCTGATGGATACGCACGAAACTTTTTGTTCCCGAAAAATTTAGCAATCGAGGCTGATTCCGCCGCGATGAGCGAGCTTAAAAGCCGTGAGGCTGCTGCCGCTCACCACAAGCAAGAGGAAATTGATGCAGCAAAGGCAACCGCCGCAAGTCTTGAGGGTAAAAGCGTTACCGTTAAGGCAAAGGCAGGCGCGGGCGGTCGTCTCTTTGGTAGCGTAACCTCAAAGGAAATTGCCGAGCAGATAAAAAAGGAGCTTGGAATTACGGTTGACCGCAAAAAAATGAGTGTTGCCGACATTAAAAACTTTGGCGAATACACAGCCGAAATTAAACTCTATGTAGGTATTACAGCAAAAATTACAGTAAAGGTAACGGAGTAATTTTGTTATGAGTGATAACAGACTAATTTTCGATATTGATAGCGGAAGATTGCCCTATTCGGTAGATGCCGAGCAGGCCGTTTTGGGCTCTATGATAATTGACCCCGTTTGTATAAACGAGGTTGCTGTTAGTGTAAGGACAGAATATTTTTATATTCCTCAGCACCGTGAGATTTATTCTGCTATTTCATCAATGTATGAACTGAGTCAGTCAATTGATTTTATTTCGCTTTTAGAGCGTCTTAAAAAAGACGGCGTATATGATGAGGCTGGTGGCAAGGATTATCTTACCAAATTGGTACAAGCCGTTCCGTCTTCGGCAAATGTTCTTACATACGTTGCAATTATTCGTGAGCAGTATTATCAACGTGCTCTTATGGGTGCGGCTCAAGGAATACTCAAAGACATTAACGAAAATACCATGGATTCGGGTAAGCTACTTGACGCGGCTGAGCAACGGATTTTTGAAATTCGTGACGGCAGAGAGGTAGGCGGACTTACTCATATCAAAGACGTAATTTCGGCTGAAACCTACGACCGACTTACAAAAATGAACGATCCCGAAACCCGTGATGATTACATAGGTATACCATCTGGCATTGGTGAGCTCGACAAAATGATTACAGGTCTTAATAAATCTGATCTTATTATTCTTGGTGCGCGTCCCGGTATGGGTAAAACATCTTTTGCGCTTAATATTGCGCGTAATGTAGCCGTTAATGCGAGCAAAACGGTATGCTTTTTCTCACTTGAAATGACACGCGACCAGTTAGCACAGCGTATGCTTTCGAGTGAAGCAGCAATTAAAAGTGAAAAACTTCGCACGGGAGATTTGGAACCTGAAGAATGGACAAGACTCACCCAAGCGGGTGAAAATCTTTCAAAGGCAGAAATCTATTTTGACGAAACCTCAAATATAACCGTACCTGAAATGAAAGCAAAACTCCGCCGTATGAAGCGTGTGGATTTGGTGGTTATCGACTATTTAGGTCTTATGCACTCACCACGTCAAAACGACAACCGTGTACAAGAAATTTCCGAGATTACGCGTAGTCTTAAAATAATGGCTAAGGAATTAAAAATTCCTGTAATTGTCTGCGCACAGTTGTCGCGTGGTACGGAAGCAAAAGGTAAGTCACACAAGCCAGCCCTTTCCGATTTGCGTGATTCAGGCTCTATCGAGCAGGACGCAGATATAGTGCTGTTCCTTTATCGTGATGCTTACTATGACGGCGAAAAGAGCTCTGACGAGGATTTAAGCGACAACACAAAATCAGAGTGTATTGTTGCTAAAAATCGTCACGGTGAGACGGGTACAATACCGCTTCATTGGGATGGTCAGTACACAAGATTTACTTCGGTGGATGTGTTTAGATAATGTTAAAAAAGATAAATGAGGCGGTAGCGCGTTTCGGTTTGCTCAAAAATGTAAAAAGCGTTACCGTGGCGCTGTCGGGCGGTGCCGATTCAATGGCACTGCTTTGCGCGTTACTTCAGCTTAAAGGCGAATTGGGTATTAGTAAAATAAATGCTGCGCACTTTAACCATCAAATTCGCGGCGAGGAGGCGCTTCGCGACCAAAAATTTGTACAAATGCAATGCAAAAAATTGGGCGTAGAGTTGCGTTTAGGTAGTGCTAATGTACCGCAATACGCAAAAGAGCAGGGAAAAAGCATTGAACTTGCCGCACGTGAGTTGCGCTATCAGTTTTTTGAAACGCTTGATACCGACGTTGTTGCCACTGCTCATACTGCGAGTGATAATATTGAAACGGTGCTTTTAAACCTTACCCGCGGCACAGCACTTTCGGGCCTTTGCGGTATACCGATTAAACGCGATAAATTTATTCGTCCACTTATTTTGTGCACTCGAGAGACAATAGAAAATTATTGCGCGCAAAACAGCATAGACTTTGTAATCGACAGCACAAATTTGTCTGATGATTACACTAGAAACAAAATAAGGCATAATGTTGTTCCTGTTTTAAAGGGTGTTAATCAATCTGTTGAAAATTCTGTTTGCCGAATGACCACGTCGTTGCGCGAGGATGAAGATTTTATAAGTAACATTGTAGATAAGGAATTTGAGTTTGTTTTCACCGAAAACAAGCTGCAATTAAAGAATTTCGAGAATTTGCATCCTGCAATAGCTAAAAGAATTATTGCAAAATACTGCGCTCTTTTAAACATTGAGGTGGATTTTTTTCATATTAATGCTATTTACAGAATTTGTATGTCGGGTGGTAAAATCAATCTTCCGCAAAATAATTTTGCATACATAACCGATGGCTTTTTGAAAATCGGTAATGCTCAAAATACTGTTTTGGACAGTAAATTTTCGGTAAATTTACAAAAGATGGACAATGATTTATTTCAAAATACTAAAAAAATTCATAATTTGTTATTAAAAAATATAATTGATTGTGATAAAATAGTCGGGCAGTTGACTTTAAGGACAAGACAATCGGGTGATACTGTACGTCTTAAAAACAAAAATTGTACAAAAACACTAAAAAAACTTTATTGTGAATATAAAATACCCGCCGAGGAACGCAAGAATTTACCTGTACTTTGTGACAATGAGGGTATTGTGTGGATTTACAAAATCGGTGTGGCAGAGCGTACAGCTGTGGATGAAAACAGTAATAATATCTACAAAATAATAGTAGAGCAAATGTAAGGGGATAATTATGGATAGAGATGTAGAAAGCGTACTTATTTCTGAACAAGAAATTAAACAAATTTGCAAAAGACTTGGTGAAGAGATAACTCGCGATTACGCTAGTAAAAAATTGCTTGTCGTAAGTGTGCTTAAAGGTGCTATTGTTTTTATGGCTGACCTGCTTCGTGAAATTAAATGTGATTGCCAGATTGATTTCATTGCGGTGTCGTCATATAGCGGCACAAAAACGACGGGTGTTGTAAAGTTTAAAAAAGACCTTGATATAGATCCTAATGGTATGGATATACTTATAGTTGAGGATATTTTAGATTCGGGTGTTACACTTTCGTATTTAAGCGGTGTGCTTATGGGCAGAAATGCAAACAGTATTAAAATTTGCACCTTGCTTGACAAACCGGCAAACCGCAGAGCCGACATAAAGGCTGATTATGTTGGAAAGGTTGTTCCCGATGCATTTATTATCGGTTACGGTCTTGATTACAACGAAAAATATAGAAATTTACCATATATAGGTATTTTAAAACCGTCGGTATATGAACAGAAAGGTGAGTAATAAATTTTGAAAAAGAATATAGGAAAAATTCTGATTTATTTGGGTATTCCACTTATACTTATAATGTCATTTACAGCAGTATCGCAAATATCAAAAACAACAAACGAAACAAAATACTATGAAATAGTTGAAATGATTGAAAAAAATGAGGTGTCAGAATTTTCGCTCAATTGCTATAGTGGTGATCTTACCTATACTTTGCGTGAGGATGGTAAAAAATATCACTATAGTGTTGCGGATCCATCGCTCTTTTATAATGATGTTAATGAAATTGTAAGAGCAAATAATAAAGAAAATACCGAAAATGAAGAGTTAAAAATTAAATATGATTATAAAAAAGGCGGCGAAAGTTCTTGGCTTGTTGCTTTGTTGCCCAACATTTTACTTATAGCCATTATGGTAGGGCTTGGAATATTCTTTATGAAAAAGATGAGTGGTTCTATGGGCGACAAAACTATGGGCTTTGGTAAGGCTAAGGTTCGCAAGGACGACGGCAAACGTAAAACCACCTTTGCTGATGTTGCAGGTGCCGATGAGGAAAAGGAAGAAATGGCAGAGATCGTTGACTTCCTTAAAGATCCCAAAAAATTCAACGAGCTTGGCGCGCGTATTCCAAAGGGTGTGTTGCTTGTTGGTCCCCCTGGAACAGGTAAAACCTTACTTGCACGCGCAGTTGCGGGCGAAGCAGGTGTTCCGTTTTTCTCAATTTCGGGTTCAGACTTTGTTGAAATGTTTGTAGGTGTGGGTGCATCCCGTGTGCGCGATTTATTTAGTGAGGCAAAGAAAAATGCCCCCGCAATCGTGTTCATTGATGAAATTGACGCCGTTGGTCGTCAGCGTGGTGCTGGACTTGGCGGCGGTCACGATGAGCGTGAGCAAACTCTTAATCAGTTGCTTGTTGAAATGGACGGTTTTGGCGCAAATGAGGGTGTTATTGTTATGGCGGCTACTAATCGCCCCGACATTCTTGATAAAGCGCTTTTGCGTCCCGGACGTTTTGACCGTCAAATTACAGTTAACTACCCCGATGTAAAGGGTAGAGAGGAGATACTCAAAGTTCATTCACGCGGTAAGCCATTAGGTCCTGATGTTAGTCTGTCGACTATTGCAAAATCAACCTCAGGCTTTACAGGCGCTGACCTTGAAAACCTTCTTAATGAGGCGGCTCTCTTGGCTGTTCGCCACGGTAAAAAGGCTATTACTCAAGAAGAAATTGAGGAAGCTACCATTAAGGTTGTAATGGGTACCGAAAAGAAATCGCATGTAGTACGTGATAAGGATAAAATGATTACCTCCTACCATGAGGCTGGTCACGCGATTGTGTCATACTTCTTGCCGACACAAGACCCTGTGCATCAAATCTCTATTATTCCTCGCGGTATGGCGGCAGGTTACACAATGTATCTCCCAACCGACGAAAAGGGACACACTAGTAAAAACCAGATACTTGAGCAAATTTGTTCACTGCTTGGTGGTCGCGCAGCAGAACAGTTAACACAGGATGACGTTTGCACAGGCGCTTCAAACGATATTCAGCGCGCTACTGAACTTGCTCGTAAGATGGTTACACGATTTGGTATGAGTGATAAACTTGGTCTTGTGGTTTACGGCGACGATAACAACGAGGTATTCTTAGGTCGTGATTTCTCATCAACACCTAACTACTCCGAAAAGACAGCCGCTACAATTGATGATGAAATTGAGGCAGTTGTTATGAAGCAATATGAAAAGGCAATCGAACTTCTTAAAGGCGCTATGCCAAAGCTTCACGAGGTTGCTAAAATACTCTTTGAAAACGAAAAAATTTCAGGCGACGACTTCCGCGCTATAATGGACAATAATATTCAATAATTTCAAAAGCATCACTTAAAATTTTAAGTGATGCTTTTAATTTTAAAAAGTCTATGAAAACCGCTTTTGTTACCTATAAAATATATCCAACAATTAAACAGGGAGATAATTGAAGCGGTAAACAGAATTATTGTTGCAATCGTTTGTCATGGTCGTTCATCAGTAGGTCTATTTTAAATTATGCTTTTAGTCTAATATATAAGCAAATAGCGATTGACTTTTCGATTGGTATTTTCTATAATATATGTAAAATAGGATTAACTTTTAGGAGGCAATAAAATGGACTTTGATTCAAGACTTGTATCTTCACTTGAAAAATGTTTTTTAACATCAGATATCACAAAATTTACCGAGTTAAAAGAAGAAAAGATTTTTAAAAATCAGAAATATTCTTTCCAGCTTGTAGCTCGATTTGAGGGAACTTCGCAGATAGCATTTAAACCTGTTGTAGAGGGAGATTTAGCATCTTACGTTACAATCCGTGAGGTTGTAAATATTCCTGCCGAGATGCCTACATATACAAATTGCACTCCACTACCTGCTGTTCACGAGCCAGGTCTTTACCCAGACCTTTTGCGTCCACTCAAATATCGCGGAATTTTTCGTCTTCATCCGATGCAAAGCCGTGCGCTTTGGATTGATATTGATCCAAAATGTGCAATTACAGGTGAGCATACTTTAAAAGTTAAACTACTAAAGGTTGATATTACAAGCAAGGGCTTCACACCTACTGATGAGGTTGTTGCACAACACGAGATTAAAATTGATATTAAAGATATTGAAATCCCAGAGCAGACACTTAAATTTACACAGTGGTTTTATGCTGACTGTCTTGCTGACTATTACAATGTAGAGGTATTTAGTGACCGCCATTTTGAAATTTGTGAAAACTTTGCGAAAGTAGCTGTAGAAAACGGTCGTAATATGCTTATGGTACCGCTTCTTACATATGCGCTTGACACTTATAGTGGCGGTGAGCGTACTACAACACAGCTTATTGATGTTTATAAAGACGGCGATAATTATACCTTTGGATATGAAAATCTTGACCGTTGGCTTGATATGTATAAGCGTATCGGTGTTAAGTATTATGAAATTTCACCAGTATTTTCACAGTGGGGTGCTGACAATACACCGAAGGTTGTAGCAACTGTAAACGGCGAAAAGAAGACTATATTTGGTTGGGGAACAAACCCACTATCTACCGAGTACAACACCTTTATACGCGCGTTTTTGAGTGGCTTTATCGCTCACATGAAAGAGCGCGGAGAAGACCACAAATGTTGGTACCACGTATCTGACGAGCCAATACAAGAACATTTCGAGCAGTATAAAAAGGTTAGAGACTCTATCTATGATTTAGTAGGAGAGTATGAAACGCTTGACGCTATATCACACTTTGAGTTTTATAAGAGTGGACTTAGCAAAAACCCAGTGCCAAAGACAATAGTTGTTCACGAATTCTTTGACAATGGCGCAAAAGACATTTGGACATATTATTGCGGTTGGCAGTGTGAGGGAGTAAGTAACTGTCACTTTGCAATGGAGCTATCTCGTGTGCGTTGCTTGGGTACTCAAATGTTTAAGTATAACATACAAGGCTTTTTGCATTGGGGTTATAACTACTATAACAATCAGTGGTCTTACGACAAGGTTGATCCATTTGCAAGTTCGGATGGCGAATGCTTTGTCGCAAGTGGTGATACATATATGGTATATCCCGCACCAGACGGCACACCTTGGGAATCAACAAGACTTCGCGCTTTATACGAAGGTATGGAGGATATGCGAGTAATGCAACTTGCAGAAAAACTTTGCGGTAAGGAAGCAGTAGTTAAGGCTGTTGAGGATATCGTTGGTGAGGTTAGATTTGATAAGTGTATACTCGAGAGCGATACAATGCTGGCGGTACGCAGAGCAGTAAACCAAATGGTATTTGATACAATTCACAATGCATAATTATTTAAAACAGAAGTGCCCATTATAGAGATATAGTGGGTACTGATTTTTATTTTGACTTTATATTTGATTTATTAAATATGTTGTTGTGGGTGGAAGTGTCACAATTTTAAACCATGAATAAAAGCACCTACTTCATATCAGAGTAGGTGCTTGATTTAGTTGTACAATTGTGCATTAGTCTTGGCTTGACGCTTGCATTTCCATAAGCTGTTCGCGGGTTATAAGCACCTGACGTGGTTTAGCGCCCTCGTATCCGCCAATAATACCGCGTTCTTCCATCTGATCGATTATTCGCGCGGCACGTGCGTAGCCGAGTTTTAACTTTCTTTGGAGTAGTGAGGTAGATGCCTGTCCAAGCTCAACTACTACCTTTATAGCTTCGTCAAGCACGGGGTCATCTGCATCTGCAGCATCTTCATGCACTCCTGTTTTTTGTTGTTTTTCGATAGCCGCCTGACGCTCAATTTCTATCATAACATTGTCGTCATAGTTAGCATTACCGCCGCTTTTTACAAACTCAACAACGCGTTCAACCTCTTCGTCACTTACAAAACAGCCTTGAATACGGTTAGGCTTGTTAGCGCCAACAGGACGGAAGAGCATATCGCCGCGACCGAGCAGCTTTTCAGCACCTGCGCAGTCAAGAATTGTGCCACTGTCAATATGTGATGATACGGCAAAAGCAATACGCGTTGGAATATTTGCTTTTATAACGCCTGTTACAACGTTTACCGATGGACGCTGTGTCGCAATAAGTAGGTGAATACCTGCGGCACGCGCTTTTGCGGCAATACGGTTGATGGAATCTTCAACCTCTTTTGGCGCCGTCATCATAAGGTCGGCAAGCTCGTCGATAATGATAACTATACGTGGCATCTTTTTAACCTCGGGCTCGTCAACTAACGTTTCTACAAGCTTGTTATAACCCTCAATGTTTCGAACATCACGGTCGGCAAACATTTTGTAGCGCTGTTCCATTTCGTTAACCGCCCAACCGAGCGCACCCGCTGCCTTGCGAGGCTCGGTAATAACGGGAACTATGAGGTGTGGTATGCCATTATAAATACCAAGCTCTACAACCTTTGGGTCAACCATAAGTAGCTTTACATCTTCTGGTGAAGCCTTATATAAAAGGCTTATGATAAATGAGTTTATACATACCGACTTACCGCTACCTGTAGCACCGGCAATAAGACCGTGTGGCATTTTCGCAATATCGGCAACAACTGTATTACCGCCAATGTCTTTACCCATAGAAACGGTAAGTTTGCTCTTTGATGCCGAGAAAGTAGATGATTCAATAACCTCGCGTATACCAACAGTAGCACTTGCACGGTTAGGAACCTCTATACCAACAGCCGCTTTGTTTGGAATTGGTGCTTCAATACGCACACCCGCTGTTGCAAGATTAAGTGCAATATCATCTGCGAGGCTTGTAATCTTGCTGATTTTAACACCTGCTTTTGGCTGTAGCTCATAACGTGTTACTGTAGGTCCGCGGCTAACATTTATAACTTGTGTTTCGACACCGAAGCTCTTTAATGTATCGACCAAACGCTGTGCCGTGTTTTCAAGCTCGGCGGCAACGGTTTTGCTGTCAAAACTGTTTATACTGTCAAGGAGTGACAGAGGAGGGAATTTATATATAGGCATATTATCGGCGCTTTCCGATATTTCGTTTGTAACGGCGTCGGTCTCTTTTTGAAAGTCAACGGTAATTCTTTCGGGTTTTGCTTCATCGGACTCCTCACGCGCAGCTGCTATGGCCCCATCTATATCGGCTGTGTCATCAAGTGGTATATATTCATCCTCGCCGGTAGGAGTCGGAATTTCTTCATCGTTATAGCTTTCAACCAGCTTTTGTTGAATTTCATCTAGTTGTGGCTTGTGCCGAGATTTCTTTTCGGGCTCATCTACTTCCATATCAACGTCAAAGCCCTTGATGATTTTAAGTTCTTTTTTAGGCTTTTCTTTGTTTTCAGCCTCGCGTAATGCACGTTCAGCAAAAGCGTTGCTTGCCTGTTCGCTGACAACCTGAGCAGGTTTTGCAAGAGTTTTGAATAATGCTATAAGGTGTGTGCCTGTGATTATCATTATAAACACAAACATAAGCAAAAAAAGTGTAATTATGGCGCCTACTTTACCAAAGGCAAGACCAACGGGGAAGCCAACAAGTGTACCTAACATTCCGCCACCAAATTTTTGAGTAAGTCCCCAAGCATCAGCAATGCTTGAGCCAAACATATCACCTATGAATTGGTCCTTTGGTGTAGAGCACACATCTATTAACGCGCCTATGAGCACCACAAGAATAATTGATTCAATAATTTTTGCATTTATACTTGATGACAACTTGTCGGTTGCAAAAATTATTGCAACAGCACCAAGTAGAAATGGATAAAAATATGCCGTAACACCAAAAAGCTGGAACATAAAGTTATGTATGTAGGTCCATAGATTTTCACCCTTAATAAACACCACAAACATTAAAAATATTGCTACTGCAAACCAAATAACCGAATGTAGCTGTCTTGTAGCCTTGGTTGCCGCTTGGGTTTTCTTTTGTGAAGAGGGACGCCCTCTTTTTTTTGTTGCCATATATGTAACTCCCCATAATGAATTTTTATATGTACAGTGTTGCAAAGCAACACTATTATTTGTTTTCAATCATTTTGTAAAGACAGTCTAAAACCTCACCCAATGTACCAATCGAGTCAATTAAGTCTTCGTTTACCGCCCTTTCGCCCGAAAGTGTTGTGCCAACATCGGTAACAAGCTCACCTGTGTTCATCATAAGCTCGGTAAACTTTTGCTCGGTAATACCTGAGTTCTTAACCACAAAATCGGTAATGCGCTCTTGCATACGCGCAAAGTGGTTCATAGTTTGCTGTACACCAATTACAAGACCGCTCGTACGTACAGGATGAATGGTCATTGTAGCGCTTGGCGCGATAAAGGATTTTTTCGCTGATACAGCCAGTGGCACACCAATTGAGTGCCCGCCACCAAGCACAAAGCTGACGGTAGGCTTTTTCATACCTGAGATTAGCTCTGCAAGGGCAAGACCCGCTTCAACGTCGCCGCCGACAGTATTGAGGATTATAAGCATACCCTCAATATTTTCATCCTGCTCGACCGCAACAAGCTGCGGAATGAGATGTTCGTACTTGGTGGTTTTGCTGTTTTCAGGCAAAACGCTGTGTCCCTCAATTTCTCCGATAATGGTAAGGCAAAAAATTTTATGTTTGCCATCTACTGCCTCAACTGTACCTAACTCTTTAATAGTGTCTAACTGTTCGTTATTTGTATTATTTTTATCGTTACTCATACTCTTCCCTCCAAATTTAGTATTTGAAGAGAAATTATAACAATACATACTATATTATACATTTTTACATTCGATTTTGCAAGTATATAAAAAATACTTTATTTTTTCGGCAAAAATTTTAAATATATTAAAAAAATAACTTGATTTTATTGGGATATTGTTGTATAATAACCCTCGCACCAATAATTTGCCGGTGTGATGGAATTGGCAGACGTAGTGGACTCAAAATCCACCGGTAGCGATACCGTGCCGGTTCGAGTCCGGCCACCGGCACCACAAAATCCCAAATGATTTCGCATTTGGGATTTTTACTTTTCACTCTTCACTTGAATTGCATTAAGGATTTTTATAGTGTAACAAGTAGTGAAAAAGTCAAACTTTTATCTATACCTTGCTATTTTAAATTTTTTGTGGTATAATTATATAAAGTTTTGGAGGTATAGCTATGGCTACAGTAAAATTTATAAAGCTTAACGAGAATGCTATTGTTCCTACATACGGCACTGCTTGTGCTGCAGGCGCTGATTTGTATGCACTACCCGGTGATGCAATTTCCATAAATCCAAGCCAAACCGTTTTAATTCATACAGGTATTGCTATGCAAATTCCCGACGGTAACGCAGGTTTTATTTTCGCGCGTAGCGGCATTGCAACCAAGCGTGGCTTGGCGCCAGCAAACAAGGTGGGCGTTATCGACAGCGACTATCGTGGTGAAATTATGGTAGCGCTTCATAATCATTCCAATGAGGTACAGCAAATTGCCGGTGGTGAACGTGTGGCACAGATGGTTATAATGCCTTATGTTAAAGCCGAATTTACCGAGTGCGATACCTTGGAGGATACCGAGCGTGCCGCAGGCGGCTTTGGCTCGACGGGAACAAAATAATTCACAATTAAATTAAGGTTTTAAACTTAATATAGGGCGACCAAAAGTCACCCTATATTTTTATTTTATAGTAATTGAAAAAAAGTTATTTTTATGATATAATATCAATAAGTTTTTGAAAGGCAGTTTAATTTATGAGGCGAATAAAATTAGTTGACCGATTGCTTCCCGATTATACAAACGGTGAAGAAATTTTTAATATGGTAACCCACATTGTAGGCGGAGGCTTGGGTGTGGTTTATCTAGTTCTTAGCGTTATATTTGCGGCGCTAAAGGGTAACACTTGGGGTGTGGTATCTTCGGCAATTTACGGCGCATCGGTGATTGTGCTGTTTACTATGTCAAGCGTTTATCACGGACTAAAGCCAGTTATGGCAAAAAAAGTAATGCAGGTACTTGACCATTGCACCATTTACTTTATGATTGCGGGTACATACACACCGATAATGCTTTCGCTTGTGCGAAGGACAAATCCCGTTATCGCATGGGTTGTTTTCGGTTTTGTTTGGGGGATGGCGGCGCTTGGAATAACCCTTACAGCAATCGACCTTAAAAAGTATAAGATTTTTTCAATGATTTCTTATATAGGTATGGGCTGGTGTGTTATTGTGACTATATCCCCTGTATATAAAGCGCTAACCTTTTGGGGATTTATGTGGCTGCTTGGCGGTGGAATAATGTACACCATAGGCGCGGTATTTTTTTGCTTTGGCTCAAAAATGCGCTACATACATTCGGTGTTTCATATATTTGTGGTGTTAGCAAGTGTAATGCACTTTATTTGTATATTGTTTTTTGTTATCTAATCACCATTATCCCACTTTTTCGTAAAATAAAGTGGGGGTGGGCAGATGCGAAATCGCAGAAAAAAACACACTTTTTCGGTAGCAAAACGATGGTTTATTGCCTTTTTGTGCATAAGCTTCATATTTATTAGTTGCGTTATAAGTGTAAAACCTTTTGTTTTTACATACGCTAAAAGCGAGGCCGAAACTATAATTTTAAATGCGGCTAACGAGGCGGTTTTGAACATTTTGGCGCAAAATGATATTTCATATACCGACATATCCAATGTTTCGCGTGATGACAGCGGAATGATAACAGGTATTGAAATAGATATAGAAAAGGTAAATCTTTTAAAAAGCAGTATTTCAAATGAGATTGCGCGTATTGTAGCATCAAGAAATAAATATGATTTGCATATACCAATAGGTACGCTTTTTGGCAATGAATATACAACGGGCTACGGACCCAAAATTAAATTTAAAATGCAGCTTACCGAAACTGCGATACTTGATTTTGAAAGCCTATTTGAGTCTGCAGGAATAAATAACGTGCTACACCAAATAATTATAAAAATAGACGTAAATGCCAGTGTTTTAATGATGGGTTGCACCGACGGGTTTAGTGTGTCAACTACGGCTCTTGCGGCGCAAACGGTAATTGCGGGTGTAGTGCCTGATTCATTTACAAATGTTATTGAACAACCAAATAATGACCTTGCCGATGAAGTTTTCAACTTTGGTGGCTTGGGTTAAAGGAGAAAGATATGGATTTTAAAGAGGCTAAAAAAAGAGCGGCTCATCTTACAAAGGAAATAAGGCGTCATAATGAACTTTATTATAATCAGGATGCGCCTGAAATTTCTGACTTCGAGTATGATGAGCTCACGCGTGAGCTTAAGGCGATTGAAAAAGAATATCCTGAGCTTATTACCCCCGACTCTCCCACGCAAAAGGTGGGTGGCGCGGCGCTAAAGCTTTTTTCACCCGTACAGCACGCCGTAAAAATGGAAAGCTTACAGGACGTTTTTAGCGTGGAGGAGTTACGCGAGTTTGGAGATAAAATTGATACTAATGTCACTGCCTTTTCGGTAGAGCCAAAAATCGACGGACTGTCGGTATCACTCGAATATCTGGGTGGTAAGTTTGTTCGTGGTTCAACACGTGGTGACGGTAACACGGGCGAGGACGTTACAGCAAATCTTTTGCAAATAGAGTCAATTCCGCAAAGCATAGATTTTAAAGGTGCGTTGGAGGTTCGCGGCGAGGTTTATATGCCAAAAAAATCTTTCCTCAAACTCGTGGAACGCCAAGAACTTTTGGGCGAACAGCCCGCAAAAAACCCGCGCAATGCGGCGGCTGGCTCGCTTCGCCAAAAAAACAGCGCGGTTACTGCCAGTCGCGGACTTGATATATTTGTGTTTAATGTTCAGTCTATTGAGGGTAAAAGTTTTAATTCACATATACAAACTCTTGATTTTTTAAAGGGTTTAGGCTTTAATGTGTTGCCCTTTTACACCAAATGCGACACAATCAGCGAGGCAATTGCCGAGGTCCAAAAAATCGGCGAAAACCGAGGTAGTTACCAGTTTGATATTGACGGTGCGGTTATAAAGGCGGATAATCTTGCGCTTCGTGAAGAACTTGGCAGTACAGCAAAATATCCGCGTTGGGCGGTTGCCTTTAAATACCCACCCGAAGAAAAGGAAACCGTGCTTAAAAGCATCGAAATCAATGTCGGCAGAACTGGTGCGCTCACACCCACAGCCGAGTTTGAGCCAATTCAGCTTGCAGGTACTACCGTTAGCCGCGCGGTGCTTCATAATGAAGACTTTATCAACGAAAAGCAAATCGGTATAGGGGACACAATCGTTGTGCGTAAAGCAGGGGAGATTATACCAGAGGTTTTGGCGGTTAGTCGCCACTGTGAAAATTCAGTTGTTTTCAAAATGCCGACACATTGTCCGTCTTGTGGCGCAAGAGTATCTCGCGCCGAGGGCGAGGCGGTAATTCGCTGCACAAATTCTGAGTGTCCCGCGCAATTACTCCGTAATTTAATTCACTTTACCTCGCGTGATGCTATGGATATTGAGGGTTTGGGTCCTGCTGTGCTTGAGCAGCTTGTGGATGCTGAGTTAGTTCATAACATTGTTGACCTTTATACGCTAGATTTCGACAAGGTTATGTCGCTTGAGCGTATCGGTGAAAAGTCAACTAGGAATATGTTTGATGCTATTGAAAGATCTAAAGCCAACGATTTATCAAAGCTTATAAACGCTTTGGGTATTCGACATATAGGCGCAAAAGCGGCAAAACTGCTTGCCGACCGATTCGGTGATATAGACGCTATTATGCGTGCTACCCGTGAACAACTTCTCGAGATAGAGGGCTTTGGTGAGATTTTAGCAAATTCTGCTGTAGAATATTTTGGCATCCAAGATAACCGTAATATGATTGAGAGATTAAAAGAGCTTGGCATTAATACCGTTTCTACCAAAACGATAGCAGGTGACCGATTTAACGGTATGATTTTTGTGCTTACAGGTACTCTGCCAACATATACTCGCTCTGCGGCGACGGAGATAATCGAGTCATTCGGCGGTAAGGTGTCGAGCTCGGTATCAAAAAAAACCACATACGTTTTAGCGGGTGAGGAGGCAGGCAGCAAGCTTGATAAGGCTAATGCTTTAGGAGTTACTGTAATAGATGAGCAAGAATTTAAAAAATTGATTTCTTAATTTAAAAATATTCTCTTGACATTCTATGTATACTTGTAGTATAATGGCTTTTGTAAGTTTATACCCCTGCACTATTGCGGAGGGAGGGAATGTTAATGAGTCAGGTAAAAGTAAAAGAAAACGAATCACTCGATAACGCACTTCGTCGCTTTAAGCGACAGACCGCTAAGGACGGCGTTATTCAGGAAGTTCGCAAGAGAGAGCACTATGAAAAGCCCTCTGTAAAGCGTAAGAAGAAGTCGGAAGCTGCTCGTAAGAGAAAGTTCCGCTAATTTACGGCACTTAAAAGGCGATTAGGGCAACACCCTTATCGCCTTTTTAATTTTTTTACAAGGTGATTAATTATGCTGCTAAAACCAGATTTCAAGCTTCGCGGTATAACCGATATTACCGTAGAGCTTTTAAACAAACATAATATCAAGGCGCTGCTTTTAGACGTTGATAATACAATGTCCACCCACCACGGTACAGTTTTGACCGATGGGTTAATGGAGTGGATAGCCGCAATGCAGGAAAGCGGCATTAAGCTTATGGTGCTTTCTAATTCCAAGCGTTTTAGAATAGAGCCTTTTGCGGCGCGTATTGGCTTGCCGTTTATAAGTTTAGGCTGTAAGCCGCTACCTACAGGTTATTTGCGCGGTGTGAGGGCATTAGGCGAAAAGCGCAAAAATGTTGCAATCGTCGGAGACCAAATTTTCACCGATGTTTTAGGCGGTAATGCCGTTGGTGTTAAAACAATACTGCTAACACCTATAAAGGTTGAAGACGGTTGGTCATTTAAAGTTCGTAGGAAGCTTGAAAAGAAACTTTACAAAAAATACAATTTAACGGATGAGGTATAATTATGTCAGCAAAATTCGGTCCTGCGGGAAATTCCGACAGTTTTTTTAAAATGGGCTACAAAGGTAGTTTGCATATACCCGAATACGTAGAGCGTATGGGACTTGACGCGTTTGAGTATCAATGCGGTAGGGGAGTAAATATCGGCGAGGACAAGGCACGTCAACTTGGAAAATTAGCTGCTGAAAAAAATATCACCCTTTCACTTCACGCGCCGTATTATATTTCTATGTCATCTGTCGAGGAAGAAAAGCGGCTTAACTCTATAAATTATATTATGGCATCCGCAAAAGCAGTTGACTTTATGGGTGGTAACAGCATCGTTGTTCACACAGGCTCTTGCAGTAAAATCAGTCGCGAGACCGCTTTAGAACTTGCTATCGATACTATGAAAAAGGCGATAACTGCTCTTGATGAAGCAGGACTTTCGCATATTCATATCTGTCCCGAGACTATGGGAAAGGTTAATCAGCTCGGAACACTCGACGAAGTATTAGAACTTTGCAAAATTGATGAGCGACTTATACCCTGCATAGATTTCGGTCATCTTAATGCTCGTGATTTAGGTTATTTTAAAAGTAAAGAAGATTATAAAACAGTATTCGATAAAATTGAAAATGCTTTAGGTTATGACCGACTTACAAGTTTTCATTCGCATTTTTCAAAAATTGAATACACCACAGGCGGCGAAAAGAAGCACCTTACATTTGCCGACACAGTTTACGGTCCTGATTTTGAACCGGTGCTTGATTTGGTTGTGCAAAAGGGATGCAGTCCTACATTTATATGCGAATCGGACGGCACACAAGCCGAGGACGTAAAGCAGATGAAGGATTATTATAACTCAATTAAATAAAACAAATCCCTCGGTTAGCTGAGGGATTTAATTTTTTATGATATTTTATTTTTAGGATTGCCGTTTAAAAAGGCGATAATGTTATCCTCTACAATACCGAGTAATCGACGTCGTGTTTCAAGCGGCGCCCACGCGGTGTGGGGTGTTATTGTAAGGTTTGGTATACCTTTGAGCACACATTCTTTTGACATTGGCTCCTCGGTTAATACGTCAACTGCCGCGCCCGAAAGCTTACCGCTTTTTAGCGCGTCGGCAAGGTCCTGCTCGTTAACAATGCCTCCGCGCGCGGTATTAACGAAGAAAGCGCCGTCTTTCATTTTGGCAAATGTGTCGCGGTTAAACATTTCTTTACTTTCATCATTAAGCGGACAATGGGGTGTTACAATATCGCTTGTCTTTAATAGTTCGTCGAGGGATACAAATTTTACGCGGTTATCATCTTTTGGCGTTCTTGTGTAAACCAAAACACGCATTTCAAATGCAAGAGCGATTTCGGCAACGCGACGTCCTATGCTGCCGTATCCGATAATTCCGATAGTTTTGCTCTTAAGCTCGTCGGTAGGAAAGCACAGCACCGAAAAGGTAGGGGAGCTTTGCCAACCGCCGCCTTGCACAAAGTCATTGTACTTATTTACCACATTATAATGATTTAAAATATAGGCGAACACCTGCTGCGCTACGGCGCTTGTGGAATAACTGCCCGCATTGCAAACGGTTATGTTATGCTCGCGTGCGGAGGTAATGTCAATATTATTATATCCTGTTGCAAAAAGACCGATATACTTTAGCTTCTTTGCCTTTTCAATAACTGCTTTATCAATAATAGTTTTGTTGCACAAAATCATATCGTACTCATATACCGTTTTCAGTAACTCGTCACGCGAAATATTTGGATTATAAACAACATCACCGTATTTTTCGAATACGGTGAGTAGTAAATCGTTGTTTTGTGCAAGGGTCGCGCAGTCGGCAATAAGGATTTTCATTGTTTTGGTGTCACTTTCTTTTTAGTGCCATCAGGCTCTACAATATACATATTGTCAAGCTGTGACATAAGGCTTTTTTTGTAGCCCTCGATATACTCGCGGCGAAGAGCTGCTTGTTCCTGCTTTTCTTCCTCGGTAAGACCTTCTGCCTTTTGCTTGCGAGCAAGTTCGTTTATTCTGTCGATTTTGCTTTGTTCCATAATATTAAATCTCGTTTCTGCCCTCAAGTGCGCGGGCTAAAGTGTATTCGTCGGCATATTCAAGGTCGCCGCCTACAGGAATACCGTAGGCAAGGCGGGTTACCTTTATACCCATTGGTTTTACAAGACGTGAGATATAACTCGCTGTCGCCTCACCCTCAACTGTGGGGTTGGTAGCCATAATTATTTCTTTTACAGTACCGTTGGCAAGTCTTTCCATAAGCTCTTTAATACGAAGTTTGTCGGGACCAATGTTATCAAGCGGGGAGATAACACCGTGAAGCACGTGATAAACACCGCCAAATTCTCGGGTACGTTCAAATGCCATAACATCGCGTGGGTCCTCCACCACGCAAATTACACTTTTATCTCGATTGACGTCAGAGCAAAGCTGACAAACCTCTAAATCGGTAAGCGACTGACAAATGGCGCAAAAATGGATTTTTTCGCGCGCGTTAACAAGCGCGTCAGCAAAGGCTTTTGCGCGCTCAGGCGGTTGTTCCAAAATGCTGTAAGCCAATCGTTGAGCGGTTTTTTTCCCAATACCGGGCAGTCGCGAAAACTGATTGATAAGCTCGGTGAGCGGTACAATATTATAATTCATAGTTAAAACATACCAGGAAGGTTAAGTCCGCCTGTAATAGCGCCCATTTCTTCCTCTGCGGTTTTAATAGCATTGTTTATAGCCTCGTTTACAGCAACTGTAACGAGGTCTTCAATCATTTCAGCATCATTGGAGTCGATAATGTCGGGGTTAATTTTAATTGATTTTATAAGATGCTTACCGTCAACTGTAACGCTTACAGCACCGCCGCCCGAGATGGCAGAATATTCACGCGCTTCAAGGTCGGTTTGCAGTGTTGCCATATCCTCTTGCATTTTTTGTGCTTGTTTAAGCATTTGGTTCATATTGCCGGGGCCACCCGAATTTGGAATACGTACTTTCATTTTTTATAATCTCCTTAATTGTTCTCAAGTTGTTTAAGCTTTTGAGCAAAACTTTGTAATGGGTCTTGCATTTCGTCTGTCGGTTGCTTTGCATGGTAAGGACCAAGCTTGTAAACCTGACCGAGTACAGTTTGTGCCGCCTTGCGTATATTATCGCGGTAAATGGGATTATTGCCATTTACAAGGGTCTTAAACTGTGAATTATTGGTGTCAATTAGCAATCGGTCCCCCTCAATATAAGCCGACGAATCACCAAGAACACCTGCGATAATCGGACAGGTTTTACGCAAAATTCCGATTACTTCGCCCCATTTTGCAACTGGTGTTATGCAGCTTTGTGTTGGGGTAGAATTAGATTTTTCTAGCGTAGGCTGTGTGACTTCTTCGGAAGGAGGTGCGGGAGCATCGTCGTACTCGGGAAGCGGAATTTCGTCGTCATCATCCTGTGTTTGCAGTTTCTTGCTCTCTTTAATTGGTTCGCTTTTTGATACCACAATCGGCGGATTGCTTTCGAGTGCCGCAATTCGTCTTTCGAGCGAATTTAAATCCTGTCTTATTTCAGGATTGCAAAGGCGGATTAAAGCCATTTCCATTTCACAGCGGCGGTTACCATTTTGCATAGCTGTAGCCGAGGATTGCAAAACACTTAAAATTGCCATAATTTCTTTTATGTCAAAGCTTTCTGCCTGTGATTGGAGGGCTTTCATTTTACTGCTTGAGCAGACAATAGGTTTTTTCTCGCCCTTTACAACCTTAACAATCATAAGGTCACGAAAATGCTGTGTAAGCTCGGCAAGTAGCCTCAACATATCTACCGATGAATTGTGAAGCTCGTCTATGAGCATCAATGCCTGTTCGGTAGAGTGAGTTTTTATAAGGTTAGCTAATTTTATAAGATAATCGTTACCAGCCATTGAGCACACATTGGCAACGCTTTCCTCGTTAATGTGGGTGCTGTGTGAGGCGCAAAGGTCAAGGATTGATAATGCATCACGCATACCGCCGTCAGCAGCAGAGGCGATAAGTGTTGCCGCATCATCGGTAAGATTTAGCACCTCTTGTTGTGCAACATATTTAAGTCTGCCAACAATTTCACTACTGTCTATGCGGCGGAAATCAAGGCGCTGACAGCGAGAAAGAATAGTAGTGGGAAGCTTATGAACCTCGGTAGTAGCAAGTATAAAAACAACGTGTTCGGGCGGTTCTTCAAGCGTTTTAAGCAGTGCGTTAAATGCAGCACCTGAAAGCATATGCACCTCGTCTATGATATAAACACGGTACTTACAAGCAGCAGGGGAAAAGTTAACCTGTTCACGTAGTTCGCGGATGTCATCAACACCGTTGTTTGATGCCGCGTCCATTTCGACAATATCGGTGGCTTCGTCGCGTGCTACCATACGGCAAATTTCACATTCACCGCAAGGATCGCCGTTTACGGGACTCAAACAGTTTACAGCCTTGGCAAGAATTTTGGCGCAAGTAGTTTTACCTGTACCGCGAGTGCCTGTAAAAAGGTATGCGTGTACTACCTTACCGCAATCAAGTTCATTTTTGAGTGTTTTTGTAATGTGGTCCTGACCTACAACGTCGCTGAAAGTGACAGGACGGTATTTTCTATAGAGCGCCTGATATGCCATAAATTCACCCCGTTAGTTCATTTTTATACAAATAAACCTGTACGCTTGGTCGTACGAATGGACCGATTGACTATTCGCACGGAAAAAACTGCTTAATGCTGCTCGGTTCCCCGCCTGACATGGTTCACAGCCATCCGCCGTATAGGACCCGCCCATTCGCACGACCAAATATACAGGCTACAAAAGATTATATCTTAATTTTTTAAAAAAATCAACAGTTAAATTACATAAAATGTTGAAAAATATTTATAAAACTGATATAATAGTTTCAATTATCCGTATTATACTATATAATGTTAAATTTTCTATAGTATGAGAGGACAAATTTGTTATGACAAGAATTGAAATTCCCGAGCTTTTTGACACAAGCAACACAATAGCAAGTGAAATTTTTAAAGGTAAAAAATACGCCTTTGAAGTTTTGCCCGAAATCAAAGATTTTATCAAAAAATTAAGTCTTACGCTTGACACAGAAAAATTCGATGATTTGGGCGGCGGTGTATTTGTGGCAAAGAGCGCAAAGGTGGCAAGCAGCGCCAGTATTACAGGACCGTGTATCATCGATGAGGAAGCCGAAATTCGCCATTGTGCGTTTATTCGCGGAAGTGCTATTATCGGCAAAGGTGCTGTGGTTGGGAACTCTACCGAACTTAAAAATGTGATTTTGTTTGACAAGGTACAGGTGCCTCACTACAACTATGTGGGTGATAGTATCTTGGGTTACAAATCACACTTGGGTGCGGGCGCTATTACCTCGAATGTAAAGTCTGACAAAACAAATGTATCTATCTTGCTGGGAAATGAAAAGTATAATACAAATTTAAGAAAGTTTGGCGCGATTTTGGGCGACTGTGTAGAAGTGGGTTGCGGTACGGTTTTAAATCCGGGAACTGTAGTTGGAAAACACACAAATATTTATCCGCTTTCAATGGTTCGTGGATATGTGCAGAAAAACAGTATCTATAAAAATCGCGACAATATTGTGAGGAAAAATTAAAATAATGGAAAAGTGGGACATTTTAAATTCTGACGGTACCCCCACAGGCAGAACGACTTTGCGTGGTCAGTGCAAACTGAAATCGGATGAATATCATTTAGTTGTTCATATATGGGTGGTATCTTCACAGGGGAACTTTTTGATTCAAAGAAGATCAGACTCAAAAAAACTTATGCCGGGTGAATGGGCGGCAACAGGTGGCGCTGCTATATCGGGTGAAAACTCATACACAGCTGCTAACCGCGAATTGTTTGAGGAGCTTGGTATACCGTCTAATAAATTTAATCTCAAAAAACTTGCTCGTATCAAGCGCCGAAATTCGCTTTTGGATGTATGGTTTATAAATACCGATATTGAAATAAGTAAACTGCGCCTTCAAAAAAGCGAAGTAGCCGAGGCTAAATGGGTAAGTAAGGACGAATTGCAAACAATGATAAATAATGGCAAGTTTCATAACTATGGAAAGGAATATTTTGATACATTGTTTTGCGAAATTGACGAGCTTCGAGGTGTTACTGCATGAGTTTAAATAATGTGAGTGAAAAATGCGCGGTGTGTCAGGCATATCTTTTTGAGGAAGACGATGTAGTTTATTGCCCACAGTGTGGTGCGCCTCACCATCGGGAATGTTATAATGCTATCGGGCATTGTGGATTAGAGCAATACCACGGCACTGAGAATCAATATAAAAAAATGGAGCCTAAACCTAAGGAGGAACCAAATCAGACCACAGATAACAGCCATGGTCAAATTGTATGCGCCATGTGCGGAAATGTATATGACAAGGAAGCGAGTGCGTGTCCTAACTGTGGTGCGCCTGATATTTCAAAAATGGGCGGAAAATTTATAAACTTTGATTTTTTGGGTGGCATTCCTGCCGATATGGATATTGGTGACGGTGTTACAGCAAACGAGGCAAAAATGTTTGTGGGTGCTAACACACAGCGTTATATACCCAAGTTCGCGAGCTTTAAGATAGGCAAAAAATTATCTTGGAACTGGGCGGCGTTTTTGTTTCCTTGCGCTTGGTTCGCATCACGAAAAATGTATGCTAAAGGCATAATTATGGGAACACTTCAAATCGCATTTACAATGCTACTTTTGCCCTTTAACAAAGCCATAAGTTACCTCGATTTTTCCGAAATGTCAAATTACCTCGAAATCTCTAAAATAATAAGCGAAAATTTTGATTCAATAGGTAAGGTTGCGATTATTGCGGCAGTTGTAGGTATTACATTAGAATTTTTACTACGATTATTAAGCGGATTGATTGCCGATTATTTCTATAAAAATCGAGTTATAAATGGTGTTAAGGAAATAAAAGACGGCATTGATGATCCGTCTGTTGCTTACCATCGTCGTGGGGGAGTTAGTCTTACTGCGGCTCTTTTAGGAATTATGGCTGTGCAGTATCTTCCAAGCATATTTGCATCAATTACAGGTATTTTATAAGGGAGTGTTAGTTTTGGAAAATAAAATAATATGTCACGAGTGTGGAGTAGAAAACGAACAGCAATACGCATATTGCAAAAATTGCGGTGCTGCCTTAAAAACGGAACCTGTAAATGAGGCACCAAACGGTAATGGTGGGCAATATGCTCAAAATACATACAACTATAACCAAGACTTTATGCTTGAGCATATTGATGGTATACCCACCGAGGACGTAGCGGTTTTTGTAGGCAAAAAGTATTACGAAATAATTCCAAAGTTTAGTAAAATGGAAATCACCGCATCAAAGACAGGCTGGTGCTGGCCTGCGGCTTTGTTAGGACTGTTTTGTGGTCCGTTGGGTGCGGCAATATGGTTTTTTTACCGCAAGATGTACAAAATTGCGCTTATATTTGTAGTGATAGGTATAGTTATGAGTGCGAGTTATACATTGATTTCTGATGCAAGAATAGATACAGAAGCGTTTAAGAGTGCAGGTGAAAGCTTTACAAACGGTGATTTACAGGGCTTTTCTGATTATTTGGATGAGTCGTTAAGCTCGGTTGATACAGTTCGAAACCGTATTGCCGATACCTGTGAATCAATAATTGATTTAGCCACAATGATAGTATCTGGTGTTTTTGGTTTTTATTTTTACAAAAAGCATTGCGTAAGCAGTATTATCCGTTACCGAAATATGCCCGTTGACCCACGATATTATAAAATGGGACTTGCCTCTATAGGCGGAACATCATCAGGTATGGCGATTTTGGGTGTTGCATTGTTAGTGCTTGTAGAAGATTTAATTAGTATGTTATTATTTTTGGTGTAGCCAATGAAAAAATACACAACGCTTTATTTCGATCTTGATAATACCATCCTTGATTTTACTGCCGCAGAAAGCAACGCAATAAGAAAGCTTTTGGCTTTACATGGTCTTCCCGTAACGCAAGATGTTGTCACTACCTATTCAAAAATCAATCAAATGTGGTGGGAAAGCTTTGAAAGAGGCGAAATAGAAAAATCGCAAATTTTTGCAGGACGTTTTGCCGATTTGCTTTCGTATTTTAATTTTCAGCGCGATGCAAACCAAATGGCAGATGATTATTTTGAATTTTTATCCTTGGGGTTTGATACCGTTGACGGCGCAGAACAGGCGCTTAAATATTTAAAAGGACAGGGATACACTGTTTGTATTACGACAAACGGTGTATCGCATACGCAATATCGTCGTATAGACGGTTGCGGTTTAAAACAATATTTCGATTATATATTTGTATCCGAAGATGCGTGTCATCAAAAACCCGAAAAGGAATATTTTGAATATGTAATGAAAAATACCCCCGAAAAAGACAAATCAAAAATTTTGGTAATAGGGGACTCGGGGTCTTCTGATATTCTAGGCGGTATAAATTTTGGGGTAGATACTTGTTGGCTTAATCCCAAGGGCAAGGTGGCAACCCATAAACCAACCTATGAAATTACAAAAATTATGCAAATTTGCGACATTTTATAGAAAATATGCAAAGATTTTGCATAAAATAAAAATTATTGAATATTTATTCAAAAAACACTTGACAAATTTGGTTATTAGGCATATAATGGCTGCATATTAAATGAAAACAGTCCAAAAAAGGAGACAAAAAACAATGGATAAGAAAGATATTAAAAAGGTAGTGCTTGCCTATTCAGGCGGCCTTGATACATCAATTATCATTCCTTGGCTAAAAGAAAATTACAACAACTGTGAGGTTATCGCAGTATCGGGTAATGTGGGACAGGCTGACGAGCTTGACGGTCTTGAGGATAAGGCAATAAAGACTGGCGCATCAAAGCTTTATGTCCTTGACCTTACTGAAGAATACGTTGACGATTATATCATTCCTTGCGTAAAGGCAGGCGCAATTTACGAGGACTATCTCTTGGGTACGAGCCACGCCCGTCCTTGCATTGCAAAGGGCCTTGTTGATATTGCTATCAAAGAGGGAGCTGACGCTATTTGCCATGGCTGTACAGGTAAGGGTAATGACCAGGTTCGTTTTGAGCTTACAATTAAGCACTTTGCTCCCAATATGCCGATTATCGCACCTTGGAGAGAGTGGGATATTAAATCTCGTGAGGAAGAAATCGAATATGCCGAGGCGCACAATATTCCTTTAAAGATAAACCGCGAAACTAACTATTCAAAGGATAAGAACCTTTGGCACCTTTCTCATGAGGGTATGGACCTTGAGGATACAGGCAACGAGCCTATGTATGACAAGCCGGGCTTTTTGGAGATGGGAGTATCTCCTGCAATGGCACCTGACGAGCCTACATACGTAACACTTGATTTCCAGCAGGGTGTACCTGTAGCACTCGATGGCGAAAAAATGAGCGCTAAAAACATTATCTTAAAGCTTAATGAGCTTGGTGGCAAGAACGGTATCGGTATAATTGACATTGTAGAAAATCGTCTTGTTGGTATGAAGTGTCGTGGCGTTTACGAAACTCCGGGCGGTACAATTCTTTACCGCGCACACGAAGCGCTCGAAAGCATCTGTCTTGACAAGATGACTCTTCACGAAAAGCAAAGACTTGCCATTACCTATGCCGAACTTGTTTACAACGGCCAGTGGTTTACACCTTTGCGTGAGGCACTTGCAGCGTTTGTTGACAAGACTCAGGAAAAGGTTACAGGTACTGTTAAGCTTAAGCTCTATAAGGGTAACATTATCAAGGCTGGTATCTGGAGTGACTATTCACTTTACAGCGAGGAAATTGCAACCTTTGGCGAGAGTGACTACGACCAGAGAGACAGTGCTGGATTTATAAACCTTTACGGCTTACCGATTAAGGTTCAGGCTATGGTTGACGGTAAAAAATAATAAAAGGAATAATTCGCCCGGCTGAAAGGTCGGGCGATTAGAGTGAAAATGACTAATATATTTATTGACGGTAGTGCGGGTACTACAGGTCTTCGCATCTACGATAGATTAAGCACAAGAGAGGATATTTCTCTTATTGAGTTACCCGAAAATTTAAGGAAAGACGACAATGCCCGTGCCGATGCAATTAACTCGGCTGACATAGTGTTTTTATGTCTACCCGATGATGCGGCGCGACAGGCAGTTACATTTGTTAAGAATGATAAAACCGCTATAATTGATACATCAACCGCTCACCGTGTAAACGATGCTTGGGTTTACGGTTTCCCCGAGCTTACGGGTAAACGCGAGGAAATTATAAATTCAAAGCGTATTGCAAACCCTGGCTGTCACGCAAGCGGCTTTATAGCGCTTGTAAAACCGCTTATTGAAACAGGTGTGTTACACGTAAATGCGACGCTTAGCTGTTTTTCGCTCACTGGTTATTCGGGCGGCGGTAAAAAGATGATTGCCAGTTACGAAGCGTCTGATAAGTCGGCATTGCTAAAGGCTCCGCGTCAGTACGGACTTACCCAGCAGCACAAGCATTTAAAAGAAATGCAGTCAATTACGGGTGTTGCAACTGCGCCTGCCTTTTGTCCAATAGTTGCTGACTTTTACAGCGGTATGGAGGTAACTGTAACGCTGTTTAAAAATGATATTAAGGCAAGTATGGACAACATTAAAGAGATTTACAAAAATTACTATACTGGTAAGCTCGTTCACTTTGATGATGCTTGTGACGAGGGCGGATTTTTGTCGGCTGCGGCGCTTTCGGGAAAAGATGATATGCAAATTACTGTGTTTGGTAATGATGATAGAATTATCCTAACCGCTCGTTATGATAATTTAGGTAAGGGCGCTTCGGGTGCAGCAATTCAAAATATGAACATCCTTATGGGTGTGGATGAAACTATAGGTTTGGTGTTTTAAAGTATGAGTATTAAGTTGATAAACGGCGGTGTGTGTGCGGCAAGTGGTTTCAAAGCGGCTGGTGTTCACTGCGGTATTAGAAAAAATAAAACAAAAAAAGATTTAGCACTTATTGTAAGTGATACGATTTGTAATGCGGCGGCGGTTTACACCACAAATCTTGTAAAAGGCGCGCCACTTACAGTTACCAAAAATCATATTGCTGATGGTAAGGCACAGGCTGTTATTTGCAATAGTGGTAACGCTAACACCTGTAACGCAAACGGTATTCAAATTGCCGAGCAAATGAGTGACTTGGTGAAGCAAGCAACAGGTGTAGATGCAAACAACGTTATTGTGGCTTCTACCGGTGTTATCGGTCAACCGCTTGACATTACACCAATAGCTGAGGGTATTCCTGTTTTGGCTAAAACCTTATCTTATAGCGGTAGTCAGGATGCGGCAGAGGCTATTATGACCACTGATACCGTTGATAAACAAATTGCTGTCCAGTTTACATTAGGCGGTAAGGTTTGCCGTATGGGTGGTATTGCAAAGGGTAGTGGTATGATTCATCCCAATATGGCAACTATGCTTGTATTTATTACAACTGATGCGGCAATATCCTCTGATATGCTGCAAAAGGCACTTTCAGGTGATATTCAAAACACCTTTAATATGTTAAGCGTTGACGGTGATACCTCCACTAACGATATGGTAACCGTACTTGCAAACGGTACGGCAGGAAACGATGAAATTACCGTCGAAGGCGACGATTTTAACATCTTTATGAAAGCTCTTAATACAGTAACTGTTAACCTTTGCCGTGTTATTGCGGGTGACGGTGAGGGCGCAACAAAGCTACTTGAATGTAAGGTAAGCGGCGCTGATACTTTAGATAATGCCAAAACAGTTGCTAAAAGCGTTATTTGTTCAAGTCTTTTAAAGGCTGCTATGTTTGGCGCTGATGCGAATTGGGGACGTGTGCTTTGCGCTATCGGTTATAGCGGCGCGAGTGTTGACATTACAAAAATTGACGTTTCATTTGTTTCAAGCAAGGGCGAAATTTTTGTGTGTAAAGACGGCGCAGGGGTTGACTTTTCGGAGGAAAAGGCAAAGGAAATCCTACTCGAAAACGAAATTCTTATTGATATTAAACTAAACATTGGCGATTTTTCATCAACCGCTTGGGGTTGCGACCTGACATATGATTATGTCAAGATAAATGGCGATTACAGAACTTAAGGAGAATATTATGGACAACCATTTTTCAAATGCCGAACGCGCTGAGGTGCTTACTCAAGCGCTCCCATATATTAAAAAGCATACAGGCAAAATTGTCGTTATAAAATATGGCGGTAACGCTATGATAAATGAACAACTTAAACAACAGGTAATGGAAGATATTGTTCTTTTGTGGCTTATTGGAGTTAAGGTAGTTCTTGTTCACGGAGGCGGTCCCGAAATAAACGACCTTATGTCAAGACTTGGTAAAAAAGCCGAGTTTGTAGACGGCCTTCGTGTTACCGATAAAGAAACTGTTGATATTGTTCAAATGGTACTTGCAGGTAAGGTCAATAAAACGCTTGTAAACCTTCTTGAAATGAAGGGCGGCAAGGCTATGGGTATTTCGGGTATGGACGGAAGACTAATTGAAGCCGAAATTAAAGATGAGCGTTTGGGTTTTGTTGGTCGTGTTACCAAGGTGCATATTTCTCCAGTAATTGACTTGCTTGAAAAGGGATATATTCCAGTCGTTTCTACCATTGGCTGTGATAAACAGGGTAATGCTTATAACATAAACGGTGATACTGCGGCGGCATATATTGCGGGTGCACTCGGCGCACAGCGCCTTATTATGATGACCGACATTGACGGTATTTTGCGTGATAAGGATGACCCAAGCACAATTATTCCTAATCTTACTATAAGTGAAATTGAACAGCTAAAGGGCGAGGGTATAATCTCCGGCGGTATGATACCAAAGGTTGACTGTTGTATTGAGGCAATACATAAGGGCGTTAAAAACGTTGTTATTATGGACGGTCGCGTACCACACTCAATTCTTATGGAACTTCTTACCGACGAAGGTGCTGGAACAATGGTGAGCGAATAATGTTTGATATAATTTGTAATGATAAGCAATACGTTGCAAACACATATAACCGTTTTCCGCTTGAACTCGTAAACGGTAAAGGTTCTCGCGTTTATGATACAAACGGTAAAGAATATATTGATATGGGTACAGGTATTGGCGTTACTACTTTCGGGTTTTGTGATGATGAGTGGACTGCGGCTGTGTCAAAACAAGCCTCAACCTTGCAACACACCTCAAACCTTTACTATACCGAGCCTTGTGTACGTCTTGCAAAAGCAGTTTGCGAAAAGACAGGTCTTAAAAAGGTGTTCTTTTCTAACTCTGGCGCCGAGGCAAATGAGTGCGCTATAAAGGTAGCTCGTAAATGGGCGGCAGAAAACAAGGGCGAAGATTGTTATACCATAGTGACGCTCGAAAACAGCTTTCATGGTCGAACAATTACTACTCTTGCCGCAACAGGACAAGAGCATTATCACGAGCTGTTCCGTCCGCTTACAAACGGTTTTATTCATACACCTGCCAATGATATTAGCACACTCGAAGAAACAGTAAAAAACAATAATATTGCCGCTGTTATGATCGAGTGTGGTCAGGGTGAGGGCGGAGTAATAGCTCTTGACCCCCAATTTGTAAAGGCAGTTGGTGACCTTGCAAAAGAACATAACTTTTTGGTAATTATTGATGAGGTTCAAACAGGTAATGGACGAAGCGGTAAGTTATACGCTTATATGAACTATGACGTTACACCCGATATTGTTACTACTGCAAAAGGACTTGGTGGCGGCTTGCCAATTGGTGCCGCAATGTTAGGTGAAAAGGTGGAAGGCATTTTAGGCTTTGGTGACCACGGCTCAACATACGGCGGTAATCCCGTATGCTGCGCGGGCGCGCTTACGGTTATAAACCGCTTAACAGATGAGTTTTTAAGTGAGGTTAAGGCTAAAAGCGAATATATATTCAACACGTTAAATGATGCTGAGGGTGTTGAATATGTCAGTGGTTTGGGTCTTATGATTGGTATTAAGACGACAAAACCCGCCGCCGAGGTTGTCAAATCGGCTATAGGAAAGGGTGTTTTGTGTCTTACTGCAAAAGATAAGGTAAGACTACTCCCAGCGCTTAATATTCCGTTTGAAGATTTACAAAAGGCAATAGATATAATTAAAGAGGTTGCAAAATAATGGATTTAAAGGGAAAAAGTTTTTTAAAACTACTTGATTTTACAAGTGAGGAAATAGAGGGACTATTGGACCTTGCCGCAGATTTAAAGGACAAGAAAAAATGCGGCACACCGCATAAATATTACGAGGGCAAAAATATTGCTCTGATATTTGAAAAAACAAGCACACGCACCCGTTGTGCATTTGAGGTGGCGGCGGCTGACCTTGGTATGCATCCGACTTACCTTGACCCTATAGGCTCACAAATCGGCAAGAAAGAGAGTATTGCCGATACTGCGCGAGTTTTGGGTAGAATGTACGACGGTATTGAATACCGCGGCTTTGGTCAGGACATTGTTGAGCAGTTAGCCAAGTATGCAGGTGTTCCTGTTTGGAATGGTCTTACAAACGAATTTCACCCAACCCAAATCCTTGCTGACTTTTTGACTATTCGCGAACATTTTGGACAGCTTAAAGGTAAAAAACTTGTTTATATGGGTGATGCCCGTTATAATATGGGAAATTCACTTATGGTCGGTTGCGCAAAAATGGGTATGCACTTTGTCGCATGTACTAATAAAAAGTATTTTCCCGATAGTTACCTTGTAAATAAATGTCTTGAAATCGCAAAGGAAACGGGAGCTACAATTGAATTTAGCGAAAGCACCGACGCTGTAAAGGATGCTCACGTTATCTATACTGACGTTTGGGTATCTATGGGTGAGCCCGACAGTGTTTGGGAAGAAAGAATTACCGACCTTATGCCATATCAGGTAAACAAAGCTCTTATGGAAAAGGCTGGTCCACAGTGCCGCTTTATGCATTGTCTTCCTGCATTTCACAATCTTGATACCAAAATCGGTAAAGAAATTTACGATAAATTCGGTATTGACTGTATGGAGGTTACCGAAGAGGTGTTTGAGTCAGAGCAGTCCATAGTTTTCGATGAAGCCGAAAATAGAATGCATACTATCAAAGCTGTAATTGCCGCAACAATATAAGTTCGAGTAAAATCGCCCACAGCACCATTTTTCACTCGAGGCCGTACCTTAGTACAGCGCCACTCGTTTAAAAACATCACTGTGAACGATTTTCTTCAAACCATGCTTTAACTTTTGAAAATGTGTAATTTAATGCCCGTATTTTTCTAAAATACGGGTTGCTTTTTTATGGATAAATATGTATAATGAAATTAAATATAATAATAACGGAGGTTCGTTATGAGAAGAAGACAGGTACATCTTGATTTTCACACATCCGAATGTATAGATGGCATTGGTAGTAAGTTTTGTAAAGAAAATTTCCAAGAGATGCTAAAGAAGGGGCATATTGATTCTATAACAGTATTTTCAAAATGCCATCACGGTTGGTCTTATCATCCGACAAAGGTTAATAAAATGCATCCGCATCTCCAGTTTGACCTATTGGGCGCTCAAATTGATGCGGCTCACGAAATCGGCATTAAAACTCCAGTTTATATTTCAGCAGGATTAGATAACAAGTCTATGCACGAGCATCCCGAATGGCTGCATTTAAGACTTGATGAGTATAAAAACGGTGGAGTTAATATGCAGTGGGTGGGTTATCACACAATGTGTCTTAACACTCCGTATCTTGACGAGCTGCTTGCCGAGGTCAAAGAGGTTTGCGAAAACTACGATGCAGACGGAATTTTTCTTGATATAGTTTCGGTTGACCCTTGTTATTGCGAGACCTGTCGTGCTGAAATGGCAAAGCGTGGTCTTGACATAAATAATCCCGATGAGGTAAAGATTCTTGCCGAAGAAACCTATGCTAACTACATTCGTCGTGTTCGTGAGACTATTGACTCGGTAAAGCCCGGTCTTCCCGTATTCCATAACGGCGGTCATATTCGTCACGGTAGATATGACCTTGCGCACGCTAACACCCACCTTGAACTTGAAAGTTTGCCAACAGGCGAGTGGGGTTATGACCACTTTCCAATGTCTGTGGCTTATGCTCGTACACTTGGTATGGACTACCTCGGTATGACGGGTAAATTTCACAAGGCTTGGGGTGAATTCGGCGGCTATAAACATCCAAACGCATTGCGCTATGAGGTAGCGCTTTCAGCGGCTAACGGCGCTTGCAGTTCGATTGGTGACCAGCTGCACCCGACAGGTCTTATGGATAATGCTACATATACACTTATCGGTGAAGCCTTTAAGACCGTTGAGGAAAGAGAGCCTTGGCTTGACGGTTATAAAAACAAGTCTGATATAGCTGTTTTTTCAAGTGAAGCTTGGCAAAATTATAACGGTATTGTGCACCCTGCTAGGGAGTCACTCCAATGGAGTAAGGGTTGCTCACGCATTTTGCTTGAAAGCAATTATCTATTTGACTTTGTTGATGATAAAACTGATCTTTCGGGCTATAAGCTTCTTATTTTGCCTGATATCTGTACATTGGACGACAAGCTTACCGCAAAGATTAACGACTATATCGCAAATGGAGGTAAGGTGCTTGCAAGCTATGAATCGGGTATGAACACCGATAAAACAGGCTTTGCGTTAGACCTTGGTTGCGAGTTTGAGTGCGTTAGCGAATATAAACCTACTTACATTAGACCCGATAATGACATTGATTGCTTACCAACCGCATCATATCTAATCTATGAGGATGCTATGAAGGTGAAGGCGACCAGCGGTAAATCTACAGCTATGATAGATAAGCCTTACTTTAACCGTACGCTTGAGCATTTTTGCTCGCATCTACATACCCCATATAGCGGCGAAAAGTATGGTGACGCGGTAGTGATGACCGAAAATACCGTATATTTTGCTCACAAGGTGTTTTTTGAGTACTTTAAGCACGGTAACATCTATACAAAAGAAATCGTCCGCGCGGCAATAGAGGCGCTTATTGGCGACACTAAGACAATAAAAACCAATTTACCGGCCCAGGGTGTTATCACTTTAACCGAGAATGGCGACAGCCAAATTGTTCATACACTTTATGCATCGGCAGTTCTTCGCGGCGAAAACACCCAAATTATTGAGGATTTAATCCCAATTTATGATACAACCGTTTCGGTTAAAACAGACAAAAAACCACGCTCGGTAACCCTTGTCCCCGAAAACAAAAAGCTCAAATTTAAATATAAGGATGGCAAGGTAGAATTTACCATACCAAAATTTGAATGCTGGCAAATGACCGAAATAAAATATTAAGACAAAAAGGCTTGAGGAATTCCTCAAGCCTTAAATCATATTTTATTACTCAAATGCTCATCAATCGCCTTTGCGGCCACTTTGCCGGCTCCCATTGCCGAGATTACGGTTGCAGCACCAGTTACGGCATCACCGCCCGCATATACGCCACCGCGAGAGGTAAGTCCGTCCTCGGTGACGATTATACCGCCGCGAGTGTTAACCTCAAGTCCGTCTGTTGTGTTTTTGATAAGCGGGTTAGGGGAGGTGCCGATTGAAATGATTACCGTGTCAACGTCGAGTGTAAACTCGGAGTTTGGTACGGGGACAGGTCTGCGGCGACCTCTTTCGTCGGGTTCGCCCAGCTCCATTTTAATACATTTCATACCTGTAACAAAACCGTTTTTCTCGTCACGAGGGTTATCGGGGTTGCTATAGCCTAAAATTTCAACGGGATTGTTAAGTAGCATAAAGTCAATGCCCTCTTCTATAGCGTGTTGAACCTCTTCCTTACGTGCAGGAAGCTCGTCCATAGAACGACGGTAAACGATATATACCTTTTCAGCGCCCAATCGTAGCGCAGTTCTTGCTGCGTCCATAGCAACGTTACCGCCGCCTACAACCGCTACTTTGCCACCTTTCATAATTGGGGTTTCGGGGTTGTTTGTATATGCTTTCATAAGGTTGCTACGTGTTAAAAACTCGTTGGCCGAATAAACGCCTTTAAGGCTTTCGCCAGGTATTCCCATAAAGTTTGGCAGTCCTGCGCCCGAGCCGATAAACACCGCCTTATAGCCCATATCGAAAAGCTCGTCAACGGTGAGCGTTTTACCAATTACTACGTTTGTTTGTATCTTGACACCAAGCTGTTTTAAGGTGTCAACCTCTTTTGCAACGATCGACTTTGGCAAGCGAAATTCGGGAATACCGTATACAAGCACACCACCCGCGGTGTGTAATGCCTCAAAAACAGTTACCTCATATCCGCGCTTTGCAAGGTCGCCCGCACAGGTAAGACCAGACGGACCAGAACCCACGACAGCCACCTTTTTACCGTTTGATTGGGGTTTAGCGAGAATTTCTTTTGAATTTTCGTTATGCCAATCGGCAACAAAACGCTCTAGTCTGCCAATACCAACAGGTTCAAATTTAATACCTAATGTGCATTTGCTTTCGCATTGTGTTTCTTGTGGGCAAACTCTACCGCAAACAGCGGGTAGGGAGGACGAAAGTGAAATAACATTATAAGCGTCCTCAAATTTGCCGTCCTTTATTTTACTAATAAAGTTTGGTATATCAATGTTTACCGGGCATCCACTAATGCAAGGCTGATTTTTACAGGTAATACAACGCTGGGCTTCGGCGATTGCGATTTCCTCCGTATAACCGAGCGCTACCTCATCGAAGTTATGTGCGCGCACAAGCGGCACCTGGGTCGGCATTTCGTGTTTTTTAGGATTTATTGCCATTTTATCACCGCGACACCTTTCTAAATAGGTTGCAAGAATCTTCGTAAGCATGACGCTCAAAGTCCGCGTACATCCTACCTCTTGACATAGCCTCGTCAAAATCCACCTGATAACCGTCAAAATCTGGGCCGTCAACACAGGCAAATTTTGTTACCTTTTTACCGTCAACATTAAGGGTTAGTCGGCATCCGCCACACATACCAGTGCCGTCAATCATAATAGGATTCATAGATACGGTAACAGGGGTGTTGTAAGGACGAGCCGCCTCGACTACAAACTTCATCATAATAAGCGGACCGATGGTGATTATCATATCAAACTGTTCGCCATTTTCGAGCATTTCGTTTAGCGGCACGCAAACGTTGCCGTGTCTGCCGTAAGAGCCGTCATCGGTCATAATATGTAAAGTGTCGGAACACGCTTTAAATTCATCCTCTAAAATTACTAAATCCTTATTTCTAAAGCCGATTATACTTGTAACCTCACAGCCTTTTTTGTGCAAGACTTGGGCTACGGGCATAGCAATAGCGCAACCAACACCGCCGCCGATAATACAAACCTTTTTTAGTCCGTCAATATGGGTAGGCTCACCCAAAGGACCTACAAAGTCTTGGATGGAGTCGCCCTCATTTTTTTGGTTTAGTTTATTGGTGGTAGCGCCAACTATTTGAAAAATAATTTTAACCGTGCCGTTTTGTTTGTCAACACCCGCAACGGTAAGTGGAATACGCTCGCCACACTCATCAACACGTAAGATAATAAACTGACCAGGTCTTGCCTTATTAGCCACAAGCGGCGCATAAATCTCCATTTGTGTAACGGTGGGATTTAGTTCTTTTTTTGTTACAATTTTATACATTAAAAAACCTTCAATCTAAAAGATTTTAATATTATATTATAAATACTTTAATATGTCAACTGCATACGAAAAAATAAAACCCCGTTTTAAAACGGGGTTTTGAGTTTAATACAGCTTTAAATCAAGCCAAAGATTTTCGTAATGCATACGTACGTTTTCGGGTATGTCGTGATAGTATTCTACCTCGGGCATATCCTCAGGGCTTGGATACAAAATCTCATTTTGATAGTAGCAGTAATCGGGGTTGTTTATTACTGCGGTATGAGGTGAAGCATAACCGATATATTCGGCATTGGCAAGCGCAATATCTGGCTCTAATAAAAAGTTTATATAAAGCAAAGCGGCTTCATAGTTATTTACACATTTTGGTATGCATACTGAGTCTACGAAAATGTTAGTACCCTCTTTTGGATAAAAGAATTTTAAGTCGGGATTAACATCAAGCATAACTAAATAGTCACCTGCGTAATACGGACCGATTGCGGCTTCACCCGTTTCAAGCTTACCGTAAATTTCGTCCATTACATAAGACTGTAAAACGTCTTTACCGCTCTTTAATAGTTGACAAGCCTCATTCCACTCGTCAAGATTTGTAGAGTTAACGCTATAGCCTAACAGTTTTTGCGCTGTCATAAAGCCGTCGCGAGGATTATTAAAGTTAAGTGATATATTACGGTATTTTTCACTCCATAATGTATTCCAAGAGTGTTCAGGCTCGCCGATTATCGCGCTGTTATATATGACGCCAACCATACCAACGTTATAAGGCACGGTGTACTCTTGGCGCTCATCAAAGAAAAGTCCTTTGTAACTATTGTCTATATAGTGGTAGTTTGAAAGGGATGATATATCAATTTTTTCGAGCATATTTTCTGACTTTAATCGCGCTATCATATAATCCGACGGAATAATAATATCATAGCTTACGCCACCGTTTTTAAGCTGTGAATACATTGTTTCATTGCTTTCAAAGGTAGTGTAGTTAACCTTAATTCCCGTAAGACGCTCAAATTCACGGTTGACGTCCATACAGCCTTCGCTACCGTCTGATATATATTCCCCCCAGTTATAGACGTTAAGCTCGGTGCCTGCAAGGTCGCGGGTGTAGCTACCCTCTAAGTTGAGGTCAAAATATTCATACCCACAGCCGCAAAGTGAAAGACAAAGTACCACACAAAGAGAAATGGCAAATATTTTTTTAAACATTTACACCCCTCCTTGACTCTGATTTTGATTGTAGGGTGTTATATAGTATCAGCAACACAAATACTGCGAGGAAAATGATTGTAGAAAGCGCGTAAACGTCGGGCGTTACTGTCTTTTTGGTCATATTGTAGATTACGATAGGTAACGTCTGATAATGACCGCAAGTAAAGTAGCTAATAACAAAGTCGTCAAGTGACAATGTGAACGCCATTATTGCACCTGTAAAAATAGAGGTGGAAATCGAGGGAAGTATAACCTTAAAAAATGCCTTTACAGGTGTGCAGCCAAGGTCGAGAGCTGCTTCGTGCAGACTCATATCAGTCGCGCGCAGTCGCGGCATAACCGACAAAATAACATAAGGTAGGTTAAATGTTATATGCGCGGCAAGCACGGTAAAAAATCCAAGTGACTCGCGAAGCGCAAATATATTACCAACGAATACAAAAAGTAACATAAGTGAAACACCCGTTACAATATCGGCATTCATCATAGGAATGTTTGTAATAGACATAATAGCACTTCGGCTGACCCTTTTGCGAAGAGCCAATATACCAACCGATGCAGCTGTGCCCATAACGGTAGAGATTAGTGCCGACAAAACAGCAATAATAAGTGTGTGGCGAAGTGCTTCGAGCATTGAGGTATTGGTGGCAAGGCTTTTGTACCAATCAAGCGAAAAGCCCTCAAAAACCCAAACGCTGCCGCCCGAATTAAATGAAAAGAAAATCATAACCGCAACAGGCGAGTAAAGGAACAAAAGAATTAAAGCAATATAAAGACGGGAGAGCACTTTCATATAACAACTGCCTCCTCATCACTAAATTTGTTCATTATAAGGGTGCAAATAAGAATCATTACCATAAGAATAAGTGATAACGTAGATGCAACGTTATAATACTGTGGACCTGTGTTAAACAGGTATTCAATGGCATCACCGATAAGCAGCGTTTTGTTGCCTCCCAATTTTTGTGAGATGTAAAATGTGCTTACTGATGGTACAAACACCATTGTAATACCAGATATTACACCTGGTAGTGATAGTGGCATAATAACGCGGCGAATACGTGACCAACTGTTAGAGCCTAAATCACTTGCCGCTTCAAGTAAAGAACTGTCAATCTTTGACATAGCAGTGTAAATGGGCAAAATCATATATGGTATAAAGTCATATACCATACCGAGTATTACAGCACCCGGAGTATTTATAAGCTGAAGCGGTCCAATGCCAAAGAAACTCAAAAATTTATTTATAAGACCAGTGTTAGCAAGAATTGTTATCCAGGAGTATGTACGAATAAGAAAGTTCATCCACATAGGAAGCATGATAAGCATCATAATCATACGCTGACGGGATATTTTAAGCTTGGTCATATAGTAAGCCATTGGATAGGCAAGAAACAGCGTTATTATTGTAGCAATAATTGCATAAAGAATTGAAATTGCAAATGCTTTTTTGAATTTGCCGATTTGCGCAAAGTTTGCAAGTGTAAAGGCGCCTGAATTATCGGTGAAAGCAAAATACGCCATTATAACGAGCGGCACTACAATAAATATTGCCGCCCAAACTATATAAGGCGCAGCAACCAAGCGACTGCCAAAACTCTTTTTATTCATCGTCATCCTCCGGCTCTATGTCTGAAAGATGCTCCATCTCTTCGCTGTAGGTACTGTAGTCACCGTAAAGACCTGAATATTCCGACTTTTTCATAATATGGATAGCATCGGGCTCAATGTAAAGACCAACATTATCACCAACAAAGCATTCATCGGTGGTTTGTATCATCCATTTAAAGCCACCGATATCAACGATAATTTCATAGTGAACGCCCAAAAAGTCAACCGAGGTAACGGTGCCTGTAAGCATACCTTTGTCTACAGGTACAATATCAACGTCTTCAGGTCGAACGACAACGTCAACGTTTTCATTTGCCTCGAAGCCTTTGTCAAGACATTCAAACACGTGACCCGAAAATTCGGCTACGAAGTCTTTTCTCATAACACCGTCAAGAATATTTGACTCACCAATAAAATCGGCAACAAATGCGTTTTCGGGTTCATTGTAAATATCCTGCGGCGTACCGATTTGTTGAATTTTGCCCTTATTCATTACTACTACGCGATCAGACATTGTTAGTGCTTCCTCTTGGTCGTGAGTAACAAAAACAAAGGTTATGCCGAGCTGACGCTGAATGCGGCGAAGCTCCTTTTGCATATCCTTGCGAAGTTTAAGGTCAAGCGCCGCCAAAGGCTCGTCCAAGAGTAACACCTTTGGCTTGTTTGCAATAGCGCGAGCAATGGCAACACGCTGCTGCTGACCGCCCGAAAGGGTAGAGATGTTACGCTTTTCAAAGCCATCAAGGTTTACAAGGTGCAGCATTTCGGTAACTATTTCTTTGATTTTATCTTCCTTTAATTTTTTAACGCGCAAACCGAATGCAACATTTTCGTACACATTAAGGTGAGGAAAAAGTGCATAACGTTGAAAAATGGTGTTAACCTGTCGTTTGTACGATGGAACACCATTTATTTTGTTTTGCTCAAAAAAAACATCGCCGCTATCGGCATCCAAAAAACCCGCAATAATTCGTAGAGTGGTGGTTTTTCCACACCCAGATGGACCAAGCAGAGTTATAAACTCTTTATTGCGAATATCGAGACTCAGTCCGTCAAGCACCTTTTCGTCACCATATGACACGAATATGTCTTTAAGCTCAATAATATTTTGTTTGGTCATTTAACCACATCCCCCTTTGTCAAACATCCCAGCCGTTTGTTTGCATGCCCTGACAAAGGGTTTTTCATAGTTCTGCAAAATTGCGAACTACGGCATACATTAGTACCGACTGTCTTTCTACACAGATGCGTTAAATAAATATTCATATGTGTATATCATACTAATAAAGATAAAGCTAAACGGGCAAAAAGTCAAGCAAATTTTACAAAAAATGTAGAATTTTCGATAGGAATTTTATGCTATTTTTGGCTAAACATTAATTTACGCGTTTTTTCTCTCAAATGCTTTAAAATGCTAATGTTTTTGTTTCGATAGAAAATATAAGAAAGGACTCTGCTTTGAAATTTAAAAGCAGAGTCCTTACGATTAGATTTTTTATTTTTGTACTTCGTATTTTGATACTGCGGCCTTAATCTTATCGGCGGGATCAAGTAATTTGCTGATTGAGTTGTCGTTGTTAAGAGTGTCAACTAAAAGTGCAATATACTTTGACATATTTACACTGCAATACCACTCGCGTGAGAGAAGCTCAGGCGTTTGGTAGATAAGGTTAGTTGTAAATACTTTGTCTATAAGTCCGTCGGCATAGTATTCATCGAATTTTTCAAGACCTTCAACAAAAAGACCGAATGTTGAGAATACAAATATTCTTCCAGCACCTTTTTCTTTGAGTTTAGCGGCAATATCAAGCATTGACTCACCCGAAGAAATCATATCGTCAACGAGGATTAAGTCTTTACCGACAATATCATTTCCAAGAAATTCGTGTGCTTCGATTGGGTTTTTACCGTTTACAACGATTGAGTAGTTACGGCGCTTGTAGAACATACCAAGGTCAAGACCTAAAACAGATGAGTAGTAAATGCATCTGCCCATTCCACCTTCATCAGGGGAAACTATCATAGTGTGTTCACGGTCAAGCTTAACATCAGGAACATTGCGGAGAAGAGCTTTAATCATTTGGTATGCAGCCTGAACGTTATCAAAACCGTCAAGAGGAATAGCATTGTTAACACGGGGATCGTGCGCATCAAAGGTGATAATATTCTTAACGCCCATTGCAACGAGTTCTTGCAAAGCCATAGCACAGTCCATAGACTCGCGTGCGGTACGGCGATGCTGTCTGCCTTCGTAAAGCATTGGCATAATAACCGTGATACGACGAGCCTTACCGCCAAATGCCGCAATAATACGCTTTAGGTCTTGAAAATGGTCATCGGGACTCATAGGAACGGTTTGTCCATACATTTTGTATGTAACATTGTAGTTGAAACAGTCACAAATGATGAATGCATCGAGGCCACGTGCAGAATGGTGAAGAACAGCCTTTGCTTCACCTGTGCCAAAGCGTGGGCAGTTAGCGTCGATTACAAAAGATTGGTCATCATCAATCTCACGCCATTGCTTGAGGTAAAAATCTACCTGTGAAGAAATATCTTCACAACCGCGCATACTGATGATTGCAAGGTCACCGTAGGGTGTGTGTTTAAAGTTAATACTGGACATTTTAAAATCCCTCCGCAATAAATATAAAATTTAACAAAACATATTGTAACACATTTTTATCAACATAAAAAGACTTTTTTACAATTTTTTTTACATTTTTTAAAAATAAAAATATTTGCTATTATTAGCCGTTTATGATATAATGTCTATAATTGTAAATATTTAATTTGTCAGGAGATGTCAAAAATGCCAACTGTTACATTATTGGCACACACACCAAATCCCGAAAAAACCGTGGCTTCGGCTGCAAAGCTTTGTTACAGTTCATCAACAATAATGAATTTGTATGATGGACTAACAGAAGAAAAAGCGGCTGATTTTGTTGAAATGCTTTCTGAAATAGGACACGAAAGTCCAATTGAACACGCCTCATTTACTTTTGGTATTGAGGGTGTATCACGCGCTTTCTTGGCTCAGATTACACGACATAGAATGGCATCATATTCGGTTAAAAGTCAGCGCTATGTAAAAGAAGGTGCGTTTGAATTTGTAACTCCACCCGAAATAGCGGCAGATCCGACAGCACTTAAGGCTTACGAGGAATCAATGCGACTTGCACAAGAGTCTTATGATAAGATTGCCGAAATACTTACTAAAAAGCATACTGCTATGTTTATAGCGCAGGGGAAAGACGAAAAGACTGCTACCAGACTTGCTTCTAAAAAGGCTATTGAGGATGCACGATTTGTGCTTCCTAATGCTTGTGAGACCAAAATGGTAGTTACAATGAACGCGCGTTCATTACTTAATTTTTTCCGCCACCGTTGTTGCAACCGCGCTCAGTGGGAAATTCAGGATGTGGCAAATCAGATGTTGTTATTGGTAAAAGAAGTTGCACCAGAGCTTTTTAAAAAGGCGGGCCCTCCTTGCCTTACAGGACCTTGTCCCGAGGGTAAAATGAGTTGCGGTAAGGCTAAAGAAATTAGAAAATTTTACGAGGATATGAAATAGATGGGTAAGCTGATTGTTATAGAGGGACTTGACGGTTGTGGTAAATCGACACAACTTGAACTGTTGCCGCAAAATCTTTTGAAAAACGGAATAGAAAGTAAAAGCGTTTCTTTCCCCGATTATGACAGCAATTCAAGCGCGCTTGTAAAAATGTATCTGTCGGGTGATTTTGGTAAAAAACCAGGGGATGTAAATGCCTATGCGGCATCACTCTTTTATGCGGTTGACCGTTATGCTTCCTACAAAACTAATTGGGGAGAATACTACAATCAAAACGGAGTTATTGTGTCGGGTAGATACACCACCTCTAATGCTGTTCATCAAACCTCTAAAATGGATGAAAGTGAATGGGAAGGCTTTCTCCAGTGGCTTTATGACCTTGAATATAACAAGGTTGGTATTCCAAGGCCGGACAAGGTAATCTTTTTGGATATGCCGATTGAGGTGTCGCAAAAACTTCTTTCGGGAAGATATAAGGGTGATGAAGCAAAAAAAGATATTCACGAAAGTGATACAAGATATCTTGAAAAATGTCGCAAGGCTGCTATGTTTACGGCAGATTTTTCAGGTTGGACAATCATTCCTTGCGCAAAGAACGGCGAACCTCGACCTATAAACGATATAGCGGATGATATTTTAAAAGAAACACTCAAGGTGATGTAAATGGTATATGTATTTTTAGCAAAGGGTTTTGAAGAGCTTGAGGCTTTAGCGCCTGTTGACGTTTTGCGCCGAGCAGGTATCGAGGTAAAAACTGTAGGTGTTACAGGCAAACAGGTGCGGGGCTCACACAACATATCTGTAAGCTGTGATATAACCGTAAACGAAACAGTTTTTGAAGACCTGGACGGTATTATTCTTCCGGGAGGACTACCCGGCACCACCAATCTTGAAGCGGATGAAACAGTTAATAAGTTTATAGATTATGCCTACGAAAACAACAAGATTATAGGCGCAATATGTGCAGCACCCATGATTTTAGGTCATAAAGGACTCTTGCATGGAAGGAATGTCGTATGTTATACAGGGTTTGAAAAAGAACTTAAAGGCGCACATATACTTGACCGCCCTGCTGTTCGTGACGGTAACATTGTTACAGGTTGGGGTGCTGGCGGCGCTATGGATTTTGCTCTTACCTATTTAGAGGCTATCAGCGATAGCGAAGAAATTGCAAAAAAAACAGCAAGAAGTATGCGCTACGGAGCGTATTGATTGGTGAAAATAATGGAAAATAATAATTTCAACATTAACGATGACGATTTTATAATCGGTAAAGGCTTTAATTTTGAAGAGCCTCAACAAAATAATAAGAAAAATCGTGGAAAACGCGCAAAAAAAGGCGGCTCGACAGTTAAAAATATAATATGGATACTATGCATAGTTGTAGTATCTGTAGCCCTTGCCGCTACCGCGATAATAGCTCTTTCCGATTTTGTCGGTTTAGGCTTTGGTAGAGGTGAGGTTGTTCAAATGGACATACCGTACGGTTCGTCAACCATTACCGTTGCCGAAAAGTTGCAAGATACGGGCGCGGTTAAAATGCCGTTGCTTTTCAGGGTTTATTCAAAATTTAAGGGTTACGAAAGTCAGTACAAATACGGACTTTATACCTTTAATACCGATATGGGCTATGCCGCACTTGCAGATATGCTTATGAATGACGGCGCCAAGGCTGAAAGTGTGAAGGTTACAATTCCTGAGGGTACGGGAATTAACGACTATACCAAGAATGTAAACGGCGAGGACGTTGTAGTCAAAGGAATAGCAACCATTCTTGAAGAAAACGGCGTATGCTCAAAATCGGATTTTATCTATGCATTAGGTGAGGTGGAGTTTAATACCGAATTGCTCGAAAACTGCAACGAGGGTAAAACTTACTATTCGCTCGAGGGATATTTGTTTCCCGACACCTACGATTTTTATGCTTATGACTCGGCTGAATGCGCAAAAATGGTTGTTGAAAAAATGATTGCTCAGACCGAGAGTAAAATAACAGCCGATATGTATAAGCGCGCCAAGGATATGGGTTATACAATGAACGAAATTTTGACAATGGCTTCTATTATTCAAATGGAAGCAGGTCAAAGTAACAGTGAAATGGCAAATGTTGCAGCCGTTTTTTACAACAGACTTAACAGTAAGGATTTTGGTACGTTGGGATCAAGTCCTACCTGTTATTACGGTGAATCCTTTAAAAATGACGACGGCAGATATAATACATATAATGTGAACGGTTTACCGCCGGGACCGCTTTGTTCACCGGGGTTAGACGCTATAAAGGCGGCGCTTTATCCTGCCGAAAAGGACGGATATTTCTATTTTGTAACCGACAGTCAGGGCAATTTTTATTACCATAAAACTATGGCAGAGCAAAATGCAACAATAGCAAAATTACAGCAGGGCGGCAATTGGATATATGAATACTTCGACTAAAAAATTGGAATTACTGTGTCCTGCGGGCGACCTTAGCCGTCTTAAAACCGCGGTAGATTTTGGCGCGGATGCAGTATATATCGCGGGTGAAGAGTTTGGTATGCGAACAGCAAGCGCAAACTTTAGTAGCAAGGATTTGAAACAGGGTGTGGAATATGCACACTCACACGGTGTTAAGGTGCACGTTACCTGCAACACAATTCCTCACGAGGACGAAATCGTGCGCTTGCCCCAATTTCTTACCTATCTTAACGAAATCGGCGTTGATGCCGTAATTGCATCAGACTTTGGTACTATCGGTATGGTAAAGCAGTACGCGCCAAATTGTGAACTTCATGTATCGGTGCAGTCGGGTATTGTAAATAGCGCTACCGCAAAGGCGTTTTATGAGATGGGCGCAAAGCGAGTGGTACTTGCTCGTGAATTATCGCTTGAAGAAATTGCAAAAATCCGCGCAAATACACCCCCTGAGCTTGAGATAGAGGCTTTCGCCCACGGCGCTATGTGTGTATCTTTCTCGGCAAGATGCTTGCTTTCGAGCTATATGACAGGTCGTGATGCTAACCGCGGCGACTGCGCACAGCCTTGCCGCTGGAGTTATAGCCTTATGGAAGAAAAACGACCGGGTCAGTACTTTGATATTACCGAAACCGAAAAGGGAACATATATACTTAACGCCAACGATATGTGTATGGCGCCTCATCTTGACAAGATGCTAGCCGCGGGTGTATCAAGTATTAAAATAGAGGGCAGAGCAAAAACTGAATACTATGTGGCTGTTACAGCAAACGCTTATCGCGGCGCTGTTGATAGCTTGCTTAACTGTGAGGGTGAGTGGACCTTGCCCGAGTGGGTAAGCGACGAGCTTAACAAAATGAGCCACCGCACCTATTCGACGGGATTTTATTTTGGCAAACCCGAAAATGCGCAGACTTATGAAAACGCGGGGTATATCCGCGATTATGCTATTGCGGCGGTGGTTGACGGATATGAGGACGATTGTATCATTGCCACTCTTAAAAACAAGTTTGCAAGCGGTACGACACTCGATTGTCTAGAGTCGGGTAGTATTCCGTTTAGCGTGGATACCACCGTTTTATACGACGAAAATGGTAAGCAAATTGAAAGTGCATATCAACCTATGATGCAAATTAAAATTCCGTTTGAGCGTGAAGTAAAAGTGGGTTCGATGCTTAGAATGAAAGTGCAATAAGCACTTGCAAAATATGTAGAATTATGGTAAAATGATTCTACTTGAGTTTAAAGGAGATTTTTACAATGAAAAGAGAAGTATTAGTTGAAATTTCAGCACGTCACGTGCATGTAACAAAAGAAACACTCGAAATCTTGTTTGGTGCAGGTCATACCCTTACAAACAAGAAAGACCTTTCACAGCCGGGTCAATTTGCTTGTGAAGAAAAGGTAACCGTTGTAGGTCCAAAGGGCAGCCTAAAGGCATCAATCCTTGGTCCTTGCCGTCCTGCAGACCAAGTAGAACTTTCTCTTACCGATGCTCGTACAATCGGTGTTGTAGCACCTATTCGTGAATCAGGCGACGTTGCAGGCAGTGGTGTATGCAAGCTCGTTGGTCCTTGCGGTGAGGTTGAGCTTACGGAAGGCGTTATCGCCGCAAAGCGTCATATACATATGACTTGTGCTGACGGTGAAAAGTACGGTATTGTTGACAAGCAGATTGTAAGCGTAAAAATTCCTACCGAGGGTAGAGCACTTATTTTTGGTGATGTTATTGCACGTGTTAGCGACAGCTACGCTCTTGCAATGCACATTGACACCGACGAAGCAAATGCCGCTTGCGTACCTGGTAGCTGCATAGGTGAAATTCTTGACTAATCCGATAGGGTTATATATTCACGTACCTTTTTGTGAGAAAAAATGCAATTATTGCGATTTTTACTCGGCATTTTATAATAAGGACATATTAAGTGTGTATTTAGATGCATTAAAAGGCGAAATAAAAAAATGGGGCGGCAAACTACACCGCCCCATTGATACTATTTATATAGGCGGTGGAACACCGTCACTTTTGGGTAGTGAAATAATATTGCTTACCGAATGCATCAAAGAAAACTTTTCTGTTTTAGAAAATGCGGAATTTACAGTAGAGGTAAATCCAAGTTCAAGTGATAATTTTTTAAAGTATGCAAAGGCATCGGGGGTAAACCGACTGTCCGTTGGTGTGCAGTCAGGGTGCGACGAAATGCTCAAATTTTTGGGTCGCACACACACAGTAAACGATGCTGCACTTACTGTAAAGGCTGCACGAGAAATGGGCTTTGATAATATTTCACTCGACCTTATGATTGCGCTACCAAACAGTAATATCAACACCCTAAAAAAAGATATTGATTTTATCTTGTCACTTAATCCCGAACACATATCGTCTTATATTCTAAAAATTGAGGAAAACACAGTTTTTTCCAAAAGGTATGATACATTAAGACTTCCCGATGATGACGGTACTGCCGAGCAGTATTTTTTTATGTGTGAGACACTCTGCCAAAATGGGTATAATCATTATGAAATATCTAATTTTTCACGCGACACACGAAAGAGTCGTCACAACACGAAATATTGGATAGGCGAGGACTATTTAGGAATAGGCCCTGCGGCACATTCTTGTTTGGATGGCAAACGTTTTTACTATTCGCGAGATTTAAAGGGGTTTATAAAAAGTCCCCAAATAATAAAGGATGGCACAGGCGGCGACAAGTCCGAGCAGTTGATGTTGGGGTTACGCTTATCGCAAGGCGTTGACCTTACACAAATTTACGGTGAAATACCCGAGAATATTAAACACAAAATAATCCTACTCGAAAAAGCGGGTTACGTTAAGGCAAAATTGCCACACATATCACTAACCGACAGTGGTATGCTTATTTCAAACAGTATAATAACAGAATTGTTATGGTGATTATATGAAAACTTTTAAAATTCATCTTATTCGTCACGGTGCTACCGATGCAAACCGCGCAGGTATGTATATCGGTAACCGCACCGATTTGCCGCTATCTCCTGAGGGTGTGCGTGAGCTACAGCAGATGCGCGAGGTGGTTGAATACCCCGACATTGAGCGCCTTTACACAAGCCCAATGCTTCGTTGTAAACAAAGCGCAAATATAATTTACCCTGGGTTTGAGGCGCACGTTATTGACGAACTTACCGAATATGACTTTGGTGAGTTTGAGGGCAAAACTGCCCAACAACTTGAACTGTTACCCGAATATAGTGATTGGACAAGTGGTAAGTTAGAAGCGCCAAATGGCGGTGAGACAACCCAAAACTTCGTGAAGCGCCAAGCACTCGCTCTTAATATGATAGTTCGCGATATGATGCAAAATGATGTTACAAGCGCGGGGGTTATTATGCACGGCGGCGCTATTATGATGCTATTGTCGGCTTGCGCAGTACCTCGCAAACATTCGGTCGAATGGACAAGTGATAACGGTCGCGGCTATTCAATAATGATAACACCATCTTTATATCACAGTAGTGGTATAGTAGAAGTTTACGATATTATTTAAGGTGATATTATGGTAAATTTAGGTAACGATTGGGATAGTATTTTAGCTGATGAATGGCAAAAGCCATATTATCAGTCTTTGCGTGGATTTTTAAAAACCGAATATGCGAGTAAAACTATCTATCCCAATATGAACGATATTTTCAATGCGCTAAAATATACGTCATTTGAAAACACAAAGGTTGTAATAATAGGTCAGGATCCATATCATGGACGCGGTCAGGCGCATGGACTTTGCTTTTCGGTGCAAAAGGGAACCTCACCACCACCATCGCTTAAAAATATTTACAAGGAATTGCACGATGATATAGGATTTAATATACCTAATCACGGCGAACTTACCTGTTGGGCGAAACAGGGTGTGCTGATGCTTAACGCAGTGCTTACAGTTCGTGAGGCAAATCCTAACAGCCATAAGGGTATGGGATGGGAGCAATTTACCGATAGGGTAATATTGGAACTTGACAAGAAGCAAACACCTGTTGTCTTTTTACTTTGGGGCGCTAATGCTCGCAAAAAAGCCGAGATTATCAAAAATCCACTACATAAAAAGCTTATTACCGTGCACCCAAGTCCACTTTCAGCCTATAACGGATTTTTTGGTTGCAAGCATTTTTCGACGGCTAATGAGATTTTACTTTCAAGCGGACAAACACCGATTGATTGGACTATCGAATAGGAGATTTATTTATGAAATTGACAGGAATTATACGCGGCCTTGACAATATGGGTAGGGTAGTAATACCAAAAGAAATCAGAAAATTTCTTGATGTGACTGAAGGTGTAGACGAGTTTGAAATTTATATGCAAGACGATAGCATAGTATTAAAAAAACACAACCCTACTTGTGTTTTTTGTGGTGTTGTTGACAACTGTATAGAGTTTGAAAACCAAAAGGTTTGCAAAAACTGTATCGAAAAGATGAAGATGATAAAAGAGGAAAATACTGAAATATAAATTAAATCCCACCAACTGAAGTGAACCCCAAAGTTTAGACAAAATTAAATATTAAATTGCAAGTGAATGAGTTCGGTATTGTACTGGGCTCATTCCTTTTAGTTTTAAGGAAATTCTTTCGTTGTTGTAGTAATCTATGTATTTCTTTAATTC
>JAZUNP010000016.1:0-9158 GCA_045604215.1 Acutalibacteraceae bacterium | reverse complement strand
GCTGCTATTTTTTGGTTGCATCCAAGCCGAAGGCTTGGTATATCATCACACGAAGTGTCCATTTATGTCGGCTTGATGATATACAAAGCGTTCCGCTTTGATGATGTGCAATTCCTCGCGGAATTGGTGATATACAACGGCAAGCCGTTGATTTATCTCCGCTTTTATGCTATAATACACCCAAGACGGTGATAATGTGAAAAAAATTAGCCAAGGTAAATTTGAAATCCATACCACAAAGGCAGATGCAATCGATAAGTTTATGCAAATGCAAGGTGTTTGTAGAGAAAAAATTAACGGTGAAAATCCTATTGAGTTTTACTGCTCTAAAAAAGGGAAAATTATCATTACTAATCCGCCAACAAGAAGAGTTGAAAGTGATAATTCTACAAATCTTTTTGCTGAGGTTGTTCAGCAAGAGGGCAAAACTTATGTGACTTATTATACAATGTTTAACAAATCGAATAATATATTTAATTTAGTTTTTATAGTAGTATATTTGTTAATTGGCGTTTTGGCTATTATATTTGATATTGCAGATAAGAATAAAATATATTATCTTCCAATTTTACTTTTGGGTACATTACTTTTTGGATATAAATTTTTTGTTAATACAAAAGAAGAAAAAAATTCGCCAATAGATTCAGAAATACTGATAAAAGAACTCAAAAAAAGAGTTGAAGCAGTAAATCTATGGGATAAATAAGAAAATAACTGTTTTCAGGCATGATAAATTCGTGTCATTAAGTTCAAACTACCCATAAGTAAAGACTTACTAATTCAAAGTTAGTAAGTCTTTCTTTTTGTGTTGCATTTAAAATTTAAACCCGACGCCAAACGTTATGGTCGGTTCGTAGTCGGCTCGTCGGTTTTATAACAATTAAATATTATTTACACTAAAGGCAAATATCTTCTATTATGAGGATATTTGCTTATTTTTTATGCGCCTTATAGGGACAAATACAAGGACTGCGGGATTTCAAAGGGATTTTGAATAGTGATATAAAAGAATTGGACGAAATAATCAAATCGTGTTTATATAAAGGTGTTATTGCTGATATTGTACCGACTGATTTTGAAATAAAAGAAAATTGTGATATAGATAATTAAAGATATTATAAATTAAATTTATCATCAATACTTTGGACAAAACTTTTCAGAAGAATATTAAAAATAACAAAAAATGACGACAAATAAGTCGTCATTTTAATATCCTTAATCCCTTTGGATAATGGTTTTTAGCAATTCCATTTGATACCTTTGCGCCGCCAATAGGTACACCGCAAACGCAAACGCAAGCCCAACCATTTGAGCAATCGGTTTTAATTTCTTCACCGTGGAGATATTTTTGCATATCATCGCTGTTAGGGGATAGGTGAATTTTGCGTTTAAAATCCTTTCCGAAGGCACTAAAAAATTGGTGGTGCGGTAAAACATAGTTTTTCTTGACTTCACCAATTGTCACACCGCACATAAACGCATTACCTTTTTTGATTTTGATATTACTGCTATAAAAGACAGGTGTATCACCGTAAAGTGTAATATCTTCTTTGTTGTAGTTTTTTAGTGTATCGTCAAGAAACACGGTTAAAACTGGGTTGAGTTTAAAGTTTTGTTTTTTAGTCGGTATAAGTGAGTGCGATTTTTCACCTTTGTGTTTAAGTACCGCCATAAACTGACCTTCTCCACGTGAGGTGTGTGGATAAAAACGCCGTGCAAAGCGGATATTTTCGCATTTGCATCCGTCAAATTTTATGCCATCTACTGATGCGGCTTTCACCACTTCTTTTACAGGAATAATCTCAAAATCAGGATGGGATTTTAAGAAATTATCTATTTGCATTTCGTTTTCTTCGAGTGAATAGGTACAGGTAGCGTAAATAATTGTACCACCGCTTACCAAGCATTTAACTGCGTTTTTCAGTATTTCGGTCTGCCTTGCGGCGCATTTTTGCACATTTTCGGGCGACCATTCATCTATGGCAATCTGTTCTTTACGGAACATTCCCTCGCCCGAACAGGGAGCATCAACCATAATAACGTCAAAGGTGTTTGCGAAAGTCGCAGCAAGGCGCGAGGTATCCATACAGGTGGTAACGCAGTTTTTAAGCCCCAAACGCTCAATGTTGCCTGTAAGAATTTTACAACGCGAGGGTATAATCTCGTTTGAAATGAGCAGTCCGTCCTCGCCCAATTTGTTTTTTAACTGGGTGCTTTTGCCACCTGGAGCGGCGCACATATCAAGGATTTTTGAATTAGGTTCTATGTCTATGCATTCGGCGGGCGCCATAGCCGCAGGCTCTTGCACATAAATAAGTCCTGCATGATGAAACGGATGATTGCCAATTTTTTCAAAGTTGAGGTAATATCCACCCTCAACATAGGGGATTTTTTCGTTCCCAAAAGGATTGATTTTTTCAAAATTCTCTAATGAAATTTTGCTTTTATTTACACGAAACGCCTTTTCCGGTGGCTCGTTTAAAGAGTGATAAAAATCGTCATAACCGTCACCCAAAAGCGACTTCATTCTGTTTTCAAATTCAATAGGTAATTGTTTCATATTAAAGTTCCATTTCGCTGTAAAGCATACACATTGCAATACTTGTAATTGCTGCAGTTTCGGTGCGTAGAATACGGGAGCCTAATGATATTACCTTGCCGCCGATATTCAAGGCCTCTTCAATTTCCTTTTGCTCAAAGCCGCCCTCGGGACCTATGATAATGCCAATCGACATACCGCTTTTAATCTTGCTTAAAGCCTCTTTAGTGGCTATCATACCCTCGGCACACTCATAAGGTACTAAAAGTAAGTCCATATCCTTTGCAACCTTTAACATTTCCTTGTAAGATAAAATATTGCAAATTTCGGGTATAGAAGTGCGTTTACTTTGCTTTGCGGCAGCCGATGCAATGGCTTGCCAACGCTCAACCTTGCTTTTTTTCTTTTTATCATCTATTTTTACAATACTGCGTTTCATTGAAACAGGTGTTATTGAGGTGACACCCAATTCAACCGCCTTTTGAATAATAAGTTCTAACTTATCACTTTTTGGGAGTCCTTGAAAAAGGTAAATTTTTATGGGTAGGTTGGTGCTTTGATAATTTTCCTCTATAATTTTTACAACAATTGTGTCGCTTTCGGTTGCTTCAATTTGGCATAGGTCACTCATATCGTTACAACTTACTAAAAACTGCTCGCCAACGCCCATTCTCAAAACATTTTTTATATGATTAAAATCAGCGCCGCTAATGAAATAGCGGTTACCCTTTTTATTGCTTTCATCCACAAAAAAATTATACATATCAAAACCACCTTTTCGTGTATTATATGCTTGTGTCAAACGAGGGACAAATTTATATTTTTTTATAATTATAACACATATTTGTTATGCCTGGCAAGATAGAATCAAAATAGCCACCTTTTATAGTTGTAATATATTAATTTTATCTCATTATTCAACACAATATTACTCAACCGATTAATAAATATTTTCTATTATAGAATATTGCCTTAACATTACCTTAACTACGAGAACTTATTAATAATCGTAATAACTCAATTAGTGTAACCGCTATTGTTGCAACTGAAAAAGCAAAACTCATAAACATAAAATAATATATTATCTCGCTAATATTAGCGTCCAACATACTTGACACCACATTCGAATTGCGTAAAAAAATATAACAAGTGCTAAAAAGAAGAGCAGGAACTAATGTTGTGAAAATTAAATATAGCTTAAAAGGAATTTCAATTTTATTAATCGCTTTATATCCTGATATAAAAATAATTATAGAGTGTAGCACACCTATAAAACATCCAAAAATATATTCGTTGAAAATTCCAAAGAGCAAACATATGGCGCCTGTAAGATAGAGAATAATAGTCATAATAACAACACTAATTAAAAACAAAGATAGACATTTAAACAACTTTACAACAAGCATTGCGCCCGCTCCTCTATATATGGACAAACTATTTCTATTAATTGCTACTAATTCCGCTCGGCAAGGAAGATGAATTATTTATGATGTTCCTAATCAGTTGTATAACATTTTCTGATACAACTAGGAGACAGAGGGACGGTTCTCCTGTCTTTGAGAGAGTAATTCTACAGCTTTCTTATGTATAATAATACCTTTTTCCCCCTTGTAATGTCAATAGAGCGGAGTTGTTTCAGTTAACGGAAAAGCGGTCAGCAAATGCTGACCGCCCTTTTAGAAAGGGGAAAAAATCAATTTGTATTTGGAGACAAGAGAACCGTCCCCTGTGTTCTCCCCTGTGTTCTTAGGATCCTATTTCCACAAGTTGAAATAGCCGTATAACATTAGCTATATATTATATATACTTTTGCCATATAATTAATCAGATGTTTCTATCCAACTAACACTATCCTTTCTTTCGAATTCTTGCTTATAATTATTTACTTTTTCACTTGTTGCCTTTTCTCCATTTAGTCTATATTCATTATCCATATCATTTTTATATGCTTTCTCAATTATTTCATACTCATTTCCTTTAAATTTTAATGTAACCCACCAATTAATACCCGCTCCAGAACTTTGAATAAAACTACCATCTTTTTTTAAATCTATTAATCCTCTTTCAACAAATTCAAATGCATAAATTTCTCTCCCGTCAGAATGAAAAATGATGTATCTTCCAATATTAGGGACGTGCAAAACCATTTCCATGCTTTTGTCTCCATCAAGGTCTAACAAAGCGTATTTTTCAGGATGAATATCCACTTTTTCATATAAGTATGGGGAACTATACTCTCTTAAATAAACCGAACTTCCCACTTCATTAACAACCTGCTTTTCATTGTTCAAAATATCTTCTGCCCGAAGTTGATATTCTTTACATCCACTTAATATAAGTGTGATAACTGTTAGCAATAACACAATACATTTTTTCATAATCACTTGTCCTTTGCAGAAAATAAAAATTTGAATTTTTGATCATATGATATACCACACGCAAATAGATAACCCCATTTGCGTATGGTTAAAACAAAATTAAATCAAATTGTTATACCAATACAATGCGTAGCGTTCACGCTCATTCAATGTGGAATAGTCTCTAGGTCGTTCATAATTATACATAAACGTTGCGACTAATTCTCTTGGTGGATGATATGAACGTGTAAATTCATAAAACGTCATGGGATATTCGGAAGTTCTAATCCATTGCCCGTCTGTATTATTATATACTTCATCAATAATGCGTAATAACTGACTATCAATATCCAAATAGTTCAAACAATTTGTGTTTGCCCAGTTTATATATTTTGACGCTGGTGTCCACTGAACTAAACCAAAACCTTTATTCATATTGTTTTTTTCAAAATCTTCCCATATTCCTGGATTAATAGTACTTTCTACTTGCATATTTCCAAGTAAAGATGCTACTGCAACCTTTGTCCATCCTCTTGCTCTTAGAAAATTAAGTATATATTGAGCGTTTGAAGTCATTTGACTTTGCGTCAAATAACTATTGCTGCAATAAATAGTCGGATTTGTTGTCAGCCCATAACTATACGAATAATACTCAAGCCCCTCCACCGAATAAGCAGAAGTGTTTTCGCTAAGCGTCATAACCGATGCAGTCTGAGTTACGGGCTGTTCTTGGTCATTTGCAGAAAGAACGACAATTTTGTCTTGGCTAATACCGATTGCGGCTACACCTCGGTCAGCCGCAGCTTGTGCTTCTTGCATTGTGCAAGACTTCCAACCCATATAGTTGTCGGTTTTAATCGTTTCATAAACAGTCTTAATATCTCCTTGAGGCAATGCAACACCCATATTGTCAAATATGGCTCTTGCAGTGCTAAGCGAATCGTCCGTTTGTTCGTGTTTTAATGTATTTTCTATTACATTATTATACTGTTTCTTGTTCATTTTTATTATATCTCCTTTACCACATGTTTTCAAGGACTTTATCATCTTTGGCATATATGTCTTCTACCCCTGTAAAATCAAAGGTAGTAGTGCCGCAAGACCAAAGAGAAATATCTTCAGGCTCTAATGCGGACGGACAGTAGGGTTCCCATTCTGTAGGCATACCATCAAGCTTAGGCTCTGTTGCCGCAAAGAGAGCACCAAAGTAATTTGCATCCTTTGTCGCCTGTACATAATGGCTACACTGACGGTCAAAGTTAAAGTTCTTTGATGAATCGGTATTACCGATAAATGCAGGAATATACCCATTAGCTAAAACAGTCTGTGCAAATGAAATCATCCAGTTATGGTTTACACTCCACTCAGGTTTAATTTCTGCAAATAAGGCAATACCCTCATTTTGCGGAACACCTAATTCCTTTGCAGTTTCTACTGCCTTTAGCGCATCTTCTGTACCGTTTACACCCGACACCTTAGCTTCGGTAAGGTCACGAATAACCAAACCGATTTTACACTCCTTTGCCTTTAAGAACTCAATTTCCTCAGCAGTGATTTTATATTCACCGCAAAGTGTTCTCATACAAAAGTAAGGAAAGCACTTTTGTCTTTTTACCCAGTCATACATTGTATAACAGTTCTTTAGTTTTTTGTTGATTGGTGTAGCTGAATTAACACCGAAAATAGTTTTCATTTATATTCCTCCTTATTTTTAATTTTTGTTTTTGATTAAAATGTAACTATTTTTACGAAATCAGCGTCGCGATTTCTTACAGCTGCAAGCATATTTTATAATTCAACCCTGACAACTAGTGTCAGGGTTAAAAAATATTTTTAAAAATTTTTAGATTTAATAAATGCAATAAAAACAGACCTTAAAACAGCAAGACTTCCTGTTTTAAGGTCTGTTTTTCGCTTTTTGTTTAAAATAAACTTAGTAAATTTCAGGTATGACAAAAATCATACTGACACTTTGAAAATCATACTAAAGAAAATGCAGTTAAAAACTTTGTTTTTAAGCAGTAAAACATCCGAAAGTATGACGGCTATTCCTGCCTTGTTTCTTTTAATGAAATGAACAAGGTAAGGCTATATTTGTCCCTATTATAGCACAAGCATACCACAACAAAACTCAACAGACAATAATATATTTCTTGTTAAAAAGCCAAAAATCAAGTATAATGAGTAAAAATCAAAATGGCGGTGGCAAGATGAAACTTGTAATAGGTTGTTTAAATTCAAAATATATTCATGCATCACTCTCTCCGTGGTGTCTTTTGGCAGGGATAAGGGAGTTTTGCAAAAGCGACATGGCAGCCACTGTTTGTGAAAGTACAATAAACGCCGACCTTGACAATTTTGTAAAGGATGCACCAACCGCAGATATATATGCTTTTTCGTGTTATATTTGGAATATAGAGCAAACACTTTACGTTTGTAAAAAACTTAAGCAAAAAGAAAACGTTAAAATCATACTCGGTGGGCCAGAAGTCGCCTACCGAGCACAAGACATTTTAAAAAGATATGATTTTATAGATTTTGTGCTGTCGGGAGAAGGTGAGTTTAATTTACCAAAGCTTATTGATGCTATAAATTTATCGAGTGATTTTACCAAGGTTGATGGACTTACATACAGACAAAATAACAAGGTTTTTTCTATTCCCGAAATGAAATATACCGCCACGCCGCCAAATCCTTATTGTGACGAATTTTTCGATAATTTAAGGGGTAGAATTTGTTATATCGAAACAAGTCGCGGCTGTCCGTACCGTTGCGCATTTTGTTTGTCGGGCAGATGTTCTACGCTTCGTTTTTTTGATATAGATATCGTAAAGCAAAATATTTTGCGCCTTGCAAATAGTGGCACTAAAACCATTAAATTTATTGACCGCACCTTTAACGCTAATTATCACCGCGCAAATGAAATTTTGTTTTTTATAAAGGAAAATTACGGTGCTAAAATACCCGAGGGGGTTTGCTTTCACTTTGAAATAGCGGGCGATATTTTGCACGAGGAAACGCTTGAAATTTTAAAGACAATGCCGCATCGTGCGGTGCAGCTTGAAATCGGTATGCAGTCTTTTAATGAGGATAGTCTAAAAACTATTAACCGAAAGACCGACACACAAAAGCTTATAAAAAATATTAAAACATTGCTTGAATTTGGCAATATGCATATTCATATTGACCTTATCGCAGGTCTTACGGGTGAAGATTTACACAGCTTTAAAAACAGCTTTAATATCGGCTATAACCTACACGCCCACATGCTGCAAATGGGATTTTTAAAACTACTTTACGGCTCGGATATGCGTGAAAACCAAGAAAAATATCCTTGCCAGTTTAGTGACAAACCACCCTACGAGGTAACAAGCACACCGTGGATGTCAGCCGAGGAAATATCACGTCTTAAAAACTGCGAGGATGCGCTCGAAAGGCTTTATAACAGCGGAAGATTTTTATTAACGCTTGACTATTTAATAAATAATATTGAAATTGAGCCTTTTGACCTGTTTTTCGGGTTTGGTAATGCTGTAAGCGGTAATAAATTAAGTCTTAGTGAGTATACGCAAAAGTTTTTCGACTTTTACAAGGAAAAATGTGACAGCGAACTTTTGCGTGAAAAAATGGTTTGCGACCTGCTTGTTAGTGGCTGTGAAAAAGATATACCCGACGCTTTAAAAATAAAAGATCCGCTTTATAAAAAAGTTAAAGCGGAAATTTCAAAAACGATTGGTAATAATTTTAGTTTTGCTATACTTTATAGTGAAAATAAGGTTTTTGCGGTAAAACACGACTCGCCCAGAGATTTGTTTGGAAGGAGAGAGGGTGTAGTATTAGATTTAGCAGAGGTTTTACAAAAAATTAATTCTTAACGGGATTTTTCTGCACACTACCGTGCGCTATTACCTCGCACATGCTCGTTACCCACGGCAGCAAAAACAGTCCACTGGACTGTTTTCTTCCGCTGACGATCCCTCCTTGTTCGAATCCCTATATAAAATCAAACAAAAAAACAATAGCCCACCCTAAAGGGTGAACTATCGTTTTTGGAAAGGGAGCGCAAATTCGAACCCCTTTGAATTTTTGACCTATATGTTCGAACCCACGTAAATTAATCGGTTATTATCCTGTCTATTTCTTCTTTCTTTTTCATATAAACAACTTTTTCTTTATGGGGTTCTAAAATTCTAATGATTTCTTTCATATTAGTGTTTTGGAAGGTATTAGTCCATTTCAAAAGATTGCAAATAGATTTTAAT
>JAZUNP010000015.1:0-16332 GCA_045604215.1 Acutalibacteraceae bacterium | reverse complement strand
TTTGTTTCATAATTCTCCAGTCCTGCTGTTCCTCACGTTCAAAAAGGTTTGGAAAAGCCTGTTCTATACTGGGGAATTGTTTTGGGTTGTTAAAACCTACGGCGGTAAGTGAATCAATCAGGGAACCGTCCCCTGATTTACTGATTTACTGATTTATGGTCAAATAGCAAAATGTCATTTTGCATTGTTTTTAAATTAATTGTTTCTTTCATTTTATCACCAACTTAAATAAGAAATGTTTTTATGGAGTGTTTTTATGAATAGACAAGTGAAAGTTTTATCTATTATTGCCATTGTTTCGGGTGTATTAATAATACATATTTTTTTATAGCAGTGAATCATTATAATTACGATATATTTACCGTTTTAAAGTATTTTTGGTTTTTGTTTCTGTTGCCGATAGGATTTGTAATATTAGCTAGAAAATCAAAGAATATATCTGAATTGCCCTTGAAAGAGGTATATGCAGAAGTTCTTGCTTTTGAAGAGAAATGGGACTATCATAGTCGCAACACCTATTATATAGCCACATTTAAGGTTCAGCGTGATTTGTTTTGGACATTTGAAGTGCCAAAAGATATATTTAATAAATTAGTTATTGGTCAACACGGCATTTTATCTTATAGAGAAAAAGATTTAAAAGTTTATTTTGCATTTTTTTCAAGTTTAGATAATCAAGAAAAACGATAATTAAAGCACTTCTGACAAACAAGGATTAATTATTACTATTTTTTAACTTTGCAAACGCTTCTACCCTTTGTTTCATAATTCTCCAGTCCTGCTGTTCCTCACGTTCAAAAAGGTTTGGAAAAGCCTGTTCTATACTGGGGAATTGTTTTGGGTTGTTAAAGCCTACGGCGGTAAGTGAAGCGCCTGTATAAACTATATATGCCAGCATTTTATAAAAGTCTTTTTGGCAAATCAGGGCAAATCAGGGAACCGTCCCCTGATTGACCCTGATTGAGATCTGATAGACCTCACTCAATTGATAAATAAAAACACTTGACAATTAAAGTGGTGGGTGGTAATATATTTGCATATTAAAAACCTACGATTAAGAGTAGTAACCAAAGTTTAAACTTTTAGAGAGCGGCTGTTGGTGGAAATGCTGTAGCAGAGATTTTGGTGAATGGACTTATGAGGGCGACCGAAAGGGCTTTTGCCTTAGTAGCAGTCGACGGGTACACCCGTTACAGTGTAGCTTATATGTTGGTATAAGTGTGAGCGGATGAATTTTTTTATCAATCAGGGTGGCACCGCAGGAGTTGTATCTTGTCCCTTATTATTTTAGGGATGGGATTTTTTTATTTTAAATTTTATTTTGTGGAGAAACAGCTATGAAACTAAATAATGTAAATTTTGATACTTACTTTAACAATTACCCCGACAAAGACGGATATTTTGGCAAATACGGCGGCGTCTATATTGAGGATAAGCTAAAGGCTGCTATGGCTGAAATTACCGAGGCTTACTACTCAATTTGTCAGTCACGCAAATTTATTGCCGAGCTTCGCCGTATAAGGAAAGAATTTCAGGGCAGACCTACCCCTGTATCTCACCTTGAGCGACTTTCTGATGCGTTGGGAGGCAAGGTACAGCTTTATGCAAAACGCGAGGACCTTAACCACTCGGGTGCGCACAAGCTCAATCACTGTATGGGCGAGGCTCTACTTGCAAAATATATGGGCAAGAAAAAGATTATTGCCGAAACGGGCGCGGGTCAGCACGGTGTGGCTTTGGCTACCGCGGCTGCATATTTTGGCCTCGAGTGCGATATCTATATGGGTAGCGTTGATATAAAAAAACAGGCCCCTAATGTTGCTCGTATGAAAATTTTGGGCGCAAACGTTATTGAGGTTACTCACGGTCTTGCAACGCTTAAAGAGGCGGTTGACGCGGCATTTGACGCTTATAGCAAGGAATACAAGGATTGTATTTACTGCATTGGCTCGGTCCTCGGTCCACATCCATTTCCAATGATGGTGCGCGATTTCCAAAGTATCGTTGGTATTGAGGCTCGCGAGCAGTTTATCGATATGACAGGTCATTTGCCTTCAGCCATTGTTGCCTGTGTTGGCGGTGGCTCAAATGCGGCAGGACTTTTCTCGGGATTTTTAAATGACCCTGTTGACATTTACGGTATTGAGCCACTCGGCCGTGGACCTAAGCTTGGTGACCATGCTGCAAGTCTTAAATACGGTACCGAGGGTATTATGCACGGCTTTAACAGTATAATGCTAAAGGACGAAAACGGCGAGCCTGCTCCCGTATACTCGGTAGCAAGCGGTCTTGACTATCCGTCGTCAGGCCCCGAACACGCATTCTTGCAAGAATGCGGTCGCGTTAAGTACGACGTTATCGACGATGAGGAAACTATCGACGCGTTCTTTAAGCTTGCGCGACTTGAGGGTATAATCCCCGCAATTGAGTCTTCACACGCGGTAGCTTACGGAATGAAATTGTCTAAAACTATGGACCACGGTTCTGTGCTTATCAACCTTTCAGGTCGTGGCGATAAGGATATGGACTATGTAATTGAAAATTACGGTATAAGATAAAAAAGATGCCCAGCTGGGCATCTTTTTTACTTTAATTCATCAAGTGTCAAGGAATAGCTTTGTAAAAATTCTTCCAAAAAAACATCGGCTTCGGGTAAGTCAAGCTCTTTAATGGCATTAAGTGTTGCTTCTTCGGCGGAACGGAATTCCTGATTGCCGCTGTTTTTTTCCTCAATACATTTGATAAGCGCCGAAATTTTGTCGGCTGCCTTAACCAAAGCCTTTGTTGTGTCATCAGGATTATACACATCGGTAAAATAGCCACGTAAATCCTCGGGCAAAAGTGAAATAAGGCGGTTTTCGGCAATGCTTTCGATTTCTTTGTATACGTTTTTTATATTGGCATTATAATATTTTATGGGTGTGGGCATATCGCCTGTAATTATTTCACTGGTGTCGTGAAACATGGCCGCAACCGCCACAGCGTTTGCATCGATGTTTCCACCAAACCGCCGATTTTTTATAAGTGCCAAAGCGTGAGCAATAAATGCCACTTCAAGCGTATGCTCGCTTAAGTTTTCGGCACGTGTGTTGCGCATAAGCCCCCAACGCTGTATATTTTTCATTCTTGACATCATGGCATAAAAATGACTTGCCATATTATCACATCCTTAGCCAAAGCATTCTACTTGAATATTATATATTTTTTTGTTATAATAATCAATAACAATATTTTTTCGATTTATCATAGGAGATAAAAATGACCTTTTCTCAAAGCAAACAAATAATTCTAAGACCTCAAAAGGAAAAGAAAATGTTTACATTTTTGGTGGCACTTTTTACTGCCGCCTGTCTTTTTGTGCCTTATATGATAATGAGCGAGGGTTATTTTACCTTTTACGGTGACTTTAATGTTCAGCAAATACCGTTTTATCAAATGTGTCACGCTGCCATACGCGAGGGCAATGTGAATTGGAATTGGCTTACAGATTTAGGTTCTGATTTTGTTGGCTCTTATGCATTTTACCTACTTGGCAGTCCGTTTTTCTGGATAACGCTCATTTTTCCAAACAACTTTGTGCCGTATTTAATGGGGCCGTTACTAATACTTAAATTTGCTTGCGCGGCGCTGACTGCTTATTTGTATATCCGCCGTTTCACAAAGACGGCATACGCGGCTTCGCTCGGCGGACTTTTGTATGCCTTTTCAGGCTTTTCGGTATATAATATTTTCTTTAATCACTTTCATGAAGCAATCATCGCGTTTCCGCTTTTGCTTTTAAGCATCGAGTTGCTCATAACCGAAAACCGTCGTGGTGTTTTTGCGTTGGCGGTTGCGTTTTGCGCCATTACCAACTATTTCTTCTTTTTTGGAATGGTTGTATTTTGTGTAATTTATTTCTTTGTGCGTGTATGCTCAAAGGTGATAAAAATAAAATTTTCACGCTTTTTGGTACTTGTTTTAGAGGCGGTTTTGGGACTTGGAATGTCGGCGGTATTGCTTATTCCTGCCCTTAATGCCATTATGGGAAATGAGCGAATTTCGAGCATTTTATTAGGTTGGAACGGTATCACCTACGGGAAAGAGCAAATCTATCTTTATGTTATTCAAAGTTTTTTCTTCCCACCCGATTTACCCGCTCGACCGGTATTTTTCCCTGAGGCAAATGTAAAGTGGTCGTCGGTTGCGGGTTGGCTACCTGTGTTTAGTATGACAGGATTTTTCACTTGGTTTAAACTACGTGAAAAAAGTTGGCTAAAAAGAGTTCTGGCAATTTGTACGCTGTGCGCTATGGTGCCGATACTCAATAGCGCCTTTTATGCCTTTAATACCTCGTATTATGCGCGTTGGTTTTATATGCCCGTGCTTTTGATAACTCTTGCGACGGTAATGCTTACCGAAGACAGCAGTATTGATTGGCGTAGCGGCTTTAGATGGAATGCGGCAATTACACTCAGTTTTGTGGCTGTTATTGGCTTCTTCCCGCAAAAGAACAGTGACGGTGAACTCATTTTCGGGCTTTACACCCAAAGTGATGACGGCACGTACATTCTGCGCTTTTGGATTACAAGTTTAATAGCAATAATATGCGTACTGCTTCAAAAACCATTACTTGAACTTTTAAAGTCAAATCGCACAAAATTTTACAAGGTGTCGGTTGCCTGTGTTTGTGCGGTAGCAATACTTTACGGTAATATATTTATAGCGCTTGGTCGCACGCACTCGTACGATATAAAAAATGTTATGATAGACTCGCTTATTGAGGGTGAGGTCTATATTGACGATGACAGCGAGTTTAGAATTGATGTTTATGACGGCATTGATAACACAGGAATGTATTTGGGACTGCCTACTATAAATGCCTTTCATTCGGTGGTATCACCATCAATTATGGAATTTTATGATTATATTGGTGTAGAGCGATCGGTTGCAAGCAGACCTGACACCGATATTCCTGCAATACGGTCGTTGCTGTCGGTTAAATATTTGTTAAACCGCACCGATGGTGACAGTTTTGTGAACAAAGACGGTCAAATGCAAATGTCAGGATTTGAATACCTCAAAACAAGCGGCAATTATTATGTTTACGAAAACCAAGATTACGTTCCTTACGGCTTTTCATACGATTATTATATGAGTTATGACTTTTGTGACGGATACAGCCAAAACACCCGTTCCCGTCTTATGCTAAAGGCTATACTGCTCACAGACGAACAAATCAAAAAATACAGCGACTATATGACCGACTTAGAGCAGCTTAAACACAAGGGCGTACAGGATGAAGCCTCAATAACATTAAGCCTAACCGACAGCGCTATGGCACTGGATGCGGCGTTGCTCAGGGAAACCTCGGCGGATAAATTCAGCATTGACAACGGCGGCTTTACAGCAACCGTTACAAGAGATAAAAAATCACTTGTATTTTTCTCAGTGCCGTATGATGAGGGCTGGTCGGCTACTGTAAATGGAAAAGCAGTAGAGGTTGAAAAGGTCAATGCAGGTTTTATGGCGGTGGCGGTAGATGAGGGCGAATCAAACATACGCTTTAATTACCGCAACACAGGTCTGGGCTTTGGCATTGTTGTAACGCTTAGCGCGGCGGGCATATTTATTTTGTATATTTTAATTTCTGCAATTTGTATCAAAAAGCGTCCAACAGTTACCGAATATCCCGAGGGCGACCAACTTCTAAAAGCGTGGCGCGCAGATGATATGGTAGAGGCGATTTTTAAATACAATAATTCACAGCCACAACAAGAATTGCCGACAAAAAGCATACTTGACAGTCTTGATGATGGTTTTGTGGCAAATGAAAATATGGATCTTGACGGTGGTTTTAAAATAAAAGAGGATTTACTCAAGGGGGACAAAAACGATGAAACTTAAATATCAATTTGTAATAAATCAGGTAGCGGGTGACACCGTGGCTGTTTCGGTTGGCAATAACGACGGAAGATTTAACGGCTATATAAAGCTTAACGAAACGGGTGCGTTTATATTTAAAAAATTAAAAAACGACACCACCCGTGACGATATAATTAAAGCCATTTTAGCCGAGTATCCCGATGCTACGGCCGAGGATGCCGCAGATAGCGTTGATGATTTGATAGATAAACTTGAAAAGGCTGACCTTTTGGTATGAAAACACACAATATAGATTCGGCAAAAGAGATTTTACAGCAAAACGAAACGGCCGCCTTTTTAACAAGCGGAATAAGTATGTATCCACTGCTTAGAACGCGCAAGGATATTGTTGTAATAAGCCGTGCTGTTCATCCGCTATCGGTAGGCGAAGTTCCGCTTTACAGTAAAAATGGCGCACCAAAGCTTATTTTACATCGTATAATAGGTATTGCGCCCGACGGAAGATACATAATACGCGGTGATAATACCTATGTCAAAGAATATGTACCCGAAAGTGATGTTGTGGGTGTTATGACAGCACTTTACCGTAGTGGAAAATATATTGATTGCGCTACTTCTAGGCGATATAAAATTTATGTTAAGGCTGTTAATTTTTTCTATCCTGTAAGATGGCTTTGGAAAACAAAAATACGTGTTTTTTTGAGTAAAATCAAAAGAAAAATAAGGGGATTGTCTTGATAAGACAATCCCCTTATTTTTCGGTATGTTATATGTTGTTCTTTTTCAATTTTTTTGTAATGCTTATAGGCAAATACATAACAAGCATTACGACAGGTAAAAGGATGGGGAATGCCCACTGATGAGCGCCGAATATATTTTCAAACAGCACTAAAAAACTTATATTGTCAGTACGTATTAAAAACATAAAGTTTGTATCGCATAAAAAGTTTACGCCGAGAACCACAACACCCATACAAAGTAGTAATAATATACACCTTGGTGCCATTTTTATATCGGGCTTAATGTCGCCGCCGACGGCCAGCATTAGCGGATAAAGCGCCAAAAGTATATGTATGCTAAAGCTGTGTATGTGCATAAAATTTGCGGGTGGCAATGCCGTCCACGATGGTGTTAATAACGCTATAATACCGGCAGGAATACAAATTGCATACAAAAAATTATTTACAACCTTAGGCTGTCTAAAAATATGAAACGCTACCAGGAATACATTTATACTGCATAAATGGAGTGGTAGGTAGCTATGCTCATATCGGTTGCCGATAAAAAGAAATACCCATTTCCAAATTTCGTCAAGTATTATAAGACCTGCTATCGTAATTCGCATAATATTGCGCGCCTTTTTCGGCAATTTGCGGTATACAAGCGGTATGACAATTGCCAATACTAAAAAAGCAAAAATCCAAATTAAATGGATTTTACCAAAAAGCGCAAACCCTGAGCCTTCTTTTATTGTTTCGACTGTATCAAGAAACATATTTCATCACCCAAAGACATATTAACATAAAATTCACAGTTTGTCACTAAAAAATCATAGTTGCCTTATTACAAAACAAGAGATATAATAATTAAAAAGGAAGTGTTTTTATGAAAAAGATTTTGATAGTAGTAGATATTCAAAATGATTTTGTTGATGGTGCCCTGGGTACGCCCGAAGCACACACAATAGTAGAAAATGCCGCAGAAAAAATTAAAAACTTTGACGGTGATATATTTGTAACATACGATACGCATTATGATAATTATATGCAAACCAATGAGGGTAAAAAATTACCTGTTCCGCACTGTATAAAAGGTACAAAAGGCTGGGAACTAAACCCTAAAATTGCCGATGCGTTAAATGGCAAAGAATATAAATCGGTAGAAAAACTTACCTTTGGTTCGGTAGATTTGCCGGTTTTAATTAAGAAAAATATTGGTGAAGAAAAGGCAGAAATAACACTTATAGGACTTTGCACCGATGTTTGCGTTGTATCTAACGCCTTGCTTCTTAAAGCAAATTTGCTTGACGCAGAAATTTTCGTTGACTCGTCTTGCTGTGCGGGTGTTACACCCGAAACTAACAATGCCGCACTGGATACAATGCGTTGTTGCCAGATAAATGTTATATAAAAATAAATCTCGGTGTTGCATTTGCAACGCCGAGATTTTTACTATACATTTACTAATTCTTTTTTCTTTTCCTTTGATGCTTTAATCTTGTTCATTATGAGTAAAGGCAACGACATTAAAGCCATAACAATCGGCAAAAGAATAGGGAATGCCCATTGGTGAGCGCCGAATATGTCTTTAAACATTTGTAAAAATGCAATACCTGCCGTATCCATCAAAAACATAAAGTTCGTATCAAATATAAGGTTTAATATAAGTGCTGGAATTGCAAAACCAATAAGTAATAATACGCATTTTGGCATTGCTCTAAAATCGGGCTTTAGGTCGCCGCTTACTACTAGAACAAACGGATAAAGCACTAAAAACATATGTATTACAAAACTATGAATATGAAAGTAGTTCATACACGGCATATTAACCCAATCGGGAGTAAGAAGGGCGAGCATCGCACCTGGTATGCCGATATAGTATAAAAAGTTTTCGACTGTTTTGTTGCGCTTAAAAATACAAAATGTAACAAGCAAAACATTTATACCGCAAAGGTGAAATGGCATATGACCTATTCCAAAGTCTCCAACAGACGCCGCCACACAATTCTTTGCTGTTTCCAAAACAAACACCATCGAAGCCATACAAATACGCATAATATTTCGGTTTTTTGTATTTAACTTTTTATAAATTATTAAACTTGTTGTGCATAGTAAAACAAAAGACAAAAGCCACAAAATATGTGTTGTGTCGTAAAGTCTAAAACCCAAACCCTCGGGCATTCGACATTCAGGAGTAAAAAACATAATTCCCACCTCGAACATATATTAACATATTTCGACAAAAAAGTCACTAAAAATTCACCTTTTGCGGTAGGTCATACTATTCTAACGAAAAGGTGAATTTGTTTTTATATTATCTTTTTTAAATTTTTATCAAGCAATGAACGCAAGTGGCTTTTGTTTGAAAATACAAGTAGCAGTACAACAAGCTCTATTGCGGCAATAATTGCCGTTCCCAATATTCTAGGAATTAAAACTACAAAAAAGGCGTCTATACCGCCGCGATACATAATAGAAATCCAAAGTGTATTAAGCAAGAGAGAGCATACAATTTTATTTACAAATACACTTAGAACTACTCTAACAGGAGTTGCATTTTTGTAAAGAAACACTGCAAGAATAAACCCATATATACAGTTTGTTGCCGTAAATCCAGGAAAATATGCGCCGAACGGAAACAGTAACGAGCCTAAAAGGTCACCAATACCCGCTACTGCAATGGCATAAGGTGTGCCCAAAAAAGCGGCGGCAAATGCTACTGCGATAAAGCCGAAGCTGATATCCTGATTCCAAATTTTATAGCTTGGTAAAATCCGTTCTAAAACAAGATTAAGTGTAATAAGAATTGCTGCTAAGATGATTTTTATAGGCTCAGTTTGTTTTTCGTTTTTTGTCATAATTAAAAACCTCCTATCATCCGAACTAACTGATAATAGGAGGTATTTTGTATATAATACGGGCTATTATTTTGTCAGCGGGATGCGATAGCAAAACCGCAGATTTTTAAAAATCCTTCGTTTATGTGACAACTCCCCGTTCACACAACACTTAACGCCATGCTATCTACTCTGAAATATTGTAACTTTATTATATAACTTTTTGTGTTTTTGTCAATCAAATTTTTCCCGCGTCGCGAAGAAGTTTTACCTTAAGTACGGCAATTTGAGTTTTAGCGTCCTTAATTTCACCAGAAAGTACCATCTCGACTGCATTTTGGAGTGGAATTCGTAGTACGTCTAAAAACTCGTCTTGGTCGGGGTTTTGCTCTCCAAAGCTAAGATCGGTTGCCAGGTAGCAGTAAATAACCTCATTTACATATCCTGGAGAAGGATAAAGTGGACAAAGGTCGATAAAATTTTTGGCACGAGCGCCGGTTTCTTCCTGTAGTTCGCGTTTGCCACATTCGAGTGGATCTTCATCCTGTCGGTCGCGTTTGCCTGCGGGAATTTCAAGTGTTTCCTCCATGTATGGATAACGCCACTGTTTTACAAAAAGCAGTTCATCATTACGGTCAAGTGCCGCGATGCATACTCCACCTGGGTGTTCAACCACTTCGCGAGTAGCTGTGTTTCCGTTTGGAAGCAGTGCGGAGTCTTGCCTAAGTGAGATAATTCTGCCTTTGAATATGTAATTAAAGTCTAATTGTTTTTCCTGTAAATTCATTATTTCAGACCACCTTTAATATATTTAAAGTATAATGTTTTAGAGGGTGTTAGTGTGAATAGAATTGTAAAATCGGTAGATTACGATTACCTTGAAATGAGAAGAGTAATCGATGCGTTGTGTTGCCGAAATCAATGTTTACAACAAGTAAGTATTGGCAAAAGCTGTGCGGGGCGTGATATAATCGCAATAAAAATAAATTCGGACTGTGAATATGTGCTGCTTACCGCCGCATTTCACGGCAGTGAGCATATAACAAGTAATATTTTGATTATGTTTTTAGAGGAAATATCATGGGCACTTACACATAACCGTTCACTCGCAGGGGTGGATATAAAAAAAGCATTGGGTGACCGCGGAATAATTTTTGTGCCGCGCGTTAACCCTGATGGATGTGAAATTTCAATTCACGGTGCGCTCGGTTGCGGAAAAGAGGCTGGAAATATTTATAAAATGTGCAAGGGAGATTTTACACATTATAATGCTAATTTACGCGGTGTGGACATAAATCACAATTTTGACGCAGGATGGCACAATCTTCATGAGCTTGAGCGCAAAAACGGAATATTAGGTCCCGCAGCCACACGATTTGGCGGATATGCGCCTTGCAGTGAGCCAGAAACACGTTCGCTTGTAAATCTATGCAAAACAAATAATATACATCACGTTATAGCGCTTCATTCTCAGGGTGAGGTTATATATTGGAGTTATAACGGTCTCGAAAATAAAAAGAGTAAGCAAATGGCGGAAATAATGGCAGCAACAAGCGGATATGCACTTGATGTTCCAGTCGGAATTGCAACAGGCGGCGGATTTAAGGATTGGTTTATCAAAGAATTTTTCCGCCCCGGCTTTACCGTAGAGGTGGGTAAAGGCGAAAATCCTCTTCCCATAAATGAAACCTTTAAGATATATAGCGGCATACGTGAAATGCTTACGATATCAACTATAATGTAATATTATCACCGATTTATTACTATTTCAATAAAAATTTAGTTTGCACTAACAAAATTTTTTATATTTTAATATATAAAAATATATAAAAAAATCTTGAAAAAGATATTATTGTAGAGTATAATTACTCTGTTAAGGTGTCAGTGTCTTTTTTTGCGTGATTTAACCTGATGCCAAAAAGAAAGGATATGTTAAATATGGAAAAAAAAGAACGCAGAGTAGGAACAGTATCAAGAGGTATTCGTTGCCCTATTATCCGTGAGGGTGACAACCTTGCCGCAATTGTGGCAGACAGTGTTATAGAGGCTGCCGAAATCGAGGGCTTTGAGCTTCGTGACCGTGACGTTATTGCTATGACCGAGTCAATCGTTGCTCGCGCACAGGGCAACTATGCAACGGTCGATAATATTGCGGCTGACGTAAAAGCAAAATTGGGCGGCGGAACAATTGGTGTTATTTTCCCGATTTTGTCACGTAACCGTTTTGCGATATGTCTTCGCGGTATAGCAAAGGGCGCTAAAAAAATAGTTCTTATGTTAAGCTACCCCTCTGATGAAGTGGGTAACTCTTTGGCAACTTATGATTTAATTGATGCTGCAGGCATTAACCCATACAGTGATGTTTTAACACTTGAGCGTTACCGTGAGGTTTTCGGTGTACAAAAGCTGGAGTTTACAGGTGTCGACTATGTTCAGTATTACGCTGACCTTATTAAAGAGATGGGCGCCGAGGTTGAAATTATATTTGCAAATCAACCCAAAGCAATTTTAGATTATACTGACTGCGTACTTACCTGTGACATTCACACACGCGCACGTACAAAGCGACTTCTTAAAGAGGCAGGCGCAAAGGTTGTTTGCGGCCTTGACGATATTATGAATTCATCTATTGACGGTAGTGGATTTAATGAAAAATTTGGTCTTTTGGGCTCTAATAAATCTACCGAAGATACAATTAAACTTTTCCCAAAAGAATGTAAGGATTTAGTTCTTGACGTGCAAGATAGGATTTTAAAATCTACAGGCAAGCACGTTGAGGTAATGGTTTATGGCGACGGCGCGTTCAAAGACCCACAGGGTAAAATCTGGGAGCTTGCCGATCCGGTTGTTTCTCCTGCATTTACCGACGGTCTTGTCGGTACACCCAATGAACTAAAATTAAAATATTTGGCTGACAATGACTTTAAGGATTTAAGCGGTGAAGAGCTTAAGGCGGCTATCTCTGCAAGTATTAAGGCAAAAGACGGCAGCAGTCTTGTTGGTAATATGGCAGCGCAAGGTACAACACCTCGTCAGCTTACCGACCTTATCGGCTCACTGTGTGACTTGACCAGCGGCTCAGGCGATAAGGGAACTCCGGTAGTCCTCGTACAAGGCTATTTTGACAATTATACTAACTAAGGAGGACAAAAACAATGAGTTCAAATGTTAGACCTGAATCTATGGAAAGAATTACAACTCTTGAACTTGCTAATAAATTCATTCAAGAACAGGTAGCCGCGGTTCGCGCGCAGGTTGGTGACAAAAAGGTGCTTTTGGCTCTTTCGGGCGGTGTTGACAGCTCGGTTGTAGCGGCGCTTTTAATAAAGGCCATCGGCAAACAGCTTGTTTGCGTTCACGTTAATCACGGACTTATGCGCAAGGGCGAGAGCGAAGCGGTTATCGAAATGTTCGGTAACGAGCTTGACGCTAACCTTATTTATGTTGATGCTACCGACCGATTTCTTGACCTTTTGGCAGGTGTTAGTGACCCCGAACGCAAAAGAAAGATTATCGGCGCAGAGTTTATAAATGTTTTTGCTGACGAAGCACGTAAACTTGAGGATGTCTCATACTTGGCGCAGGGCACAATCTATCCCGATATACTCGAGAGCATTAAGGCTGCTGAGGGCAAAAAGGCAGTTAAATCTCACCACAACGTTGGCGGCCTACCAGAAGATTTAAAATTTGAATTGGTAGAGCCAATAAAACTCCTCTTTAAGGATGAAGTTCGTGTTGTTGGCGAGGCGCTTGGCCTACCACACGCTATGGTTTACCGTCAACCGTTCCCAGGACCCGGTCTTGGCGTTCGTTGTCTTGGCGCGATTACTCGCGACCGTCTTCACGCTCTTCGTGAGGCAGACGCAATTTTGCGCGAAGAGTTTGACAACTGCGGTCTTGCGGAAAAGGTTTGGCAGTATTTTATTGCAGTGCCTGATATTAAGAGTGTAGGCGTTAAGGATGAAAGCCGCTACGAAGGTTGGCCAGCAATCATCCGCGCGGTAAACACCAAAGACGCTATGAGTGCAACTGTCGAAGAAATTCCGTACGAAATTTTGCATAAAATCACCTATAGAATTACCCACGAGGTAGAGGGCATTAACCGTGTTCTTATGGACCTCACACCCAAGCCGATCGGCACAATCGAGTGGGAATAAACTGACTGTTATGGGGTAAAGTGAAATATCCTCAAAACAGACAAAAAGGGTAAACTTTAATATCCGCAAAAACTTATAAAAAAGCAAGAATAAAGACCTTATATAACACGGGTTAGTGCTATATAAGGTCTTTTTTTATCTAAATATTTTGTTTTTCTCAAAATTGATTGAAATATAACAGAAAAGATGGTAAAATTATGTTAATCAGAGCAACAAGAAATATTACTTTGGCAGTTGTAATCATTTCTAAATGAGTTTTATGATTAATTTTTCGTTTCATGAGGGGTAAAATATGAAAAGATTATTTGCGGTTACTCTAACAGTCCTCTTGTTATTGGCGATGCCGTTTAATATTTCGGTTTTTGCGGCATCGAATACATACGACCTTGATGAGTTAGAACTTCAAGTAACAATCCCAACTGGTTACTCGGTCATTACAAGAGATACACCTGCCAATGACCCGATATTTAATGGTTTAGGCACTACGAAGTCTGCTCTCGTCAGTCAATTTGAGACAAGCAATATTTATCTTAATGCTATTCCTAATACATATAATGAAGAAATTGTTGTTACTAATATGAAAAATAGTTTGAGCAATTTCAGTTTGCTTAGTGATACGGTTTTAAACACATTTGCCGCGACATTAGCAAATCAGTGCACTGATTATGGCATTAATGTTTCTAAGTATGAAATATATCAACATTCACAAGCGAAATTCATTAAAGTGTATTTTACAGATACCGCTAATTCAGTTCACGGATTACAATATTACACAATATATGATGGCAATGCAATGAACTTTACAATGAGGTCTTATGAAGGAAGTATTTCGTCCAGACAGGAGACTACAATTAAAACAATTGTTGATAGCATTAAATATGATAAAGCACCACCTGTTGCTGACCAAGGAGAAGATACCAATTCGTTTATTTATACCGATATAGACAGTGGTATGACCTTTACAGTTCCTGCCAACTGGAAACAGGAAGCGTTTTCAAAAGACCGAGAGTTTATAGATGTTAAGTTCGTATCTACCAAGGAAGACGGTGCTACAATAATATACGGTAGCACAGATATGTGGTCGATGATGTCGGCATCTGACAAGGTTGGCTATACTCGTTCTGATCTTAATAATTCTGCGTTTACTAAGTCTGATATTGCGGAAATGTGTAGTACAACCGCAGATAAAATTTCGGTAGTTACATACAACGGTATTCAATATTACAAAGGTGAACTCACAAGTTCGCAAGAAGCATATGGTCTTGATTTCTCGATTACAATGACAGAATTAGTATATATTGATAATGGTTGGATGTATGTGTTCCAATTCGGTGGTACAAGCACCCACAAACTGTATTCTGATTTTGAAAGTTTACTTAATAGTGTTCAATATCCTATAATTTCCGCTGTTGCTGGTGTGGGTTCTTCGTACATATCTTCTTTAACTGATAGCACAAACAACAATTCCGATAATAGTTCAGTGGTGATTGCCGTTATAGTAATACTACTCATTATTGCTATAATTGTAGTATCGGTTATAATCTATAATAAGAAGAATAGCGAAACTGTAAATACAACCAACCATACTCCGAATTACAATGAAATTATGCCAGAACCAACAATTAGTACTGAACCGACTATATATTGTAAGCAATGCGGTCAGTCTTTACCGTCAGATAGTGATTTCTGCCATATATGTGGTACTAAAATAAATAAGGGGTGATGTTGTTAAATGAAAGTTCTAATTTGGATTTTATGTTTTTTGTTAATGCTTTAATAACTACACTTATAAAAGAAGGTGGCATTATTCTCGGTGGCATACCAACTGCTTTAATGTTTGGTGGTACACTGTGGTTAGCACGAACTCTTTGCAAAAAGTGGGATGAGCATAGAGCGAATAAAACAGTCGAAAAAAATGTTACCGTACAAGAAATTAGCCCTATCGAAGAAGTAAATAACGATAAAGTTTGTTTTTGCAGAAAATGCGGCGAAAAACTTATTGACAACAGTCAGTTCTGTCGAAAATGTGGCACAGAAATAGTAAAGGAGTAAAATATATGAAAAGAGGTATTATTCGTATAATTGCTGGTATAGTAATGATTATCTTACAGATATTAGCAATGATAGGACAATCATCAGTTGAAAATACATACGATACTAATATATGGTCCAATATTGGTTTTTATAGTATTGGCATTACGGGTGCAATATTGTTGTTTTTTGGTATTAGAGTGAGCAGTGGGGGCCTCTATTCTCAACTAATCTTACATAGTAAAACCAAGACAATACATACAGTTATTAAATGGATAATGTTTAGTATAAGCACCTTGCTGTTCGTGTTTTATGTAATTTCATTTATTAATTCTTGGTCCGACTTTAATATTTTTACAATTTTAATGATTTTTGCAACTTTATCATTCGCATTATATATGCTTCTATATGTATATAAGAAACCTTGTTGTTTATTTTCTACTGCATTGATATTTACTGGTGTTGCATATTTGTATGGACTTATTAGCAATTTAATATATTACATATTATATTTGCCTGATATGGATAATTACAGTATGTATGTGATTTTTGGAATTATCCCAAGATTTATTACAGGAATTCTATACATAATCATCGCAGTTAAATTGTATAAAGAAAAATTCTCTGTTAATGTAATCAAGGTATTAGGTTGGATATCATTTGCATTAGAGTTTATAAATCGAGTGCTATGCGACGTGCTTGTTTTCCAAAACTTCTATTTTT
>JAZUNP010000014.1:0-3600 GCA_045604215.1 Acutalibacteraceae bacterium | reverse complement strand
CCATAAAAAGTTCTTTCGACTCATTTACTTAATGCTGACGCATTAATAATTGTCCTTGATTTCTTTCAGATTTCTCTTAAGAATTGTCGGGTCCTTATTATCTTGTCGTTGTTTAATTTTCAAGGTTCGTTAGCGCCTTTTTAGGCACTCCAAACGCACCCTTTTTCAAAGGTGCCCGATTATATTACCACATCATCTGGGGTTTGTCAACACTTTTTTTCAAATTTTTTTAAAATTTTTTTAATCTTTTTTGTCCCGTTTTTTGGGGCACAATATATTGTTATTATATACATATTATATACACAATTTTACCTATCAGATATTACCGTTTTCGACGGCTTACAGCATAAAAATACCTCCCTCGCCAGAGGGAGGCTTGTTTCCATTTACTGCTTTCCGCAATTTTTATCAAAATTAGGGTTGCAGGCGTAGAAGTTTTTAGAGTTTAGGCGGTCGGTTGTGATACCGAGTGCTTCACCGAGTTTACCAATTCAAACAAACCTCTAATAATCTTGAACATACAATGTTTCGTATCATTTTTCACTTCTTTTTGGTTTTTATAAACAACACAGCTTTTCTTATGTTTTGTGACTTTACAATGTTTATACGATGTGTTAAAATATTTTTAAATATATAATATAGGAGAAGCGTGATGTTTTTATTTAGAAAAAACAAAGAAAAGAAAATTACTAATTTGCTTTTAGATGCTAAGATAGGACTTGAAAGATGCAATAAAGCTGAAGATTTTGAAGAATATATATTTAATTGGGATTATGCTACGAATGCTTTAAAACAATTACTACCGTATGCTAATGATCCCAAATTTACTGGTAATGTTGTTTCCGAATACAATCGTTTAATGAGTGAAGAACAATGGCATTTTAGAGATGCAATTGAAAATAACTCTAAAAAAATTATTTCCGATACCAAAGGGAAATATAGAAACAACTTATCAATGGCAAATTTCGAATGTGAAGACTTTGCCGATGTAATCAATAAATATTATGATAGATTCGACGACGAAACCAAAGTTTTTGCAACAAGAATAGTTAGAGAAACATTTTCAAAATGCGGTTTTAATTACAATGAACAAAATAGTGATGAAAATTTAAACACAACTGCTTCGGAAGATTTTGATAATTTAGAAGGATTGGAATTCGAATATTGGTGTGCCAATCTTTTACGAGAAAACGGTTTTGTTAATGTGGAGGTAACAAAAGCAAGCGGTGACCAAGGTGTAGATATATTAGCCGAGAAAAACGAAATTAAATATGCTATTCAATGTAAGTGCTATTCAACCGATTTAGGAAACTCTCCCGTTCAAGAAATATATGCTGGAAAAAGTATGTATCGTTGTCAAGTTGGTGCAGTAATGACTAATAGTCATTTTACAAGTGGTGCGAAAGAACTCGCTGAAGCAACAGGAGTTTTGCTGTGGGATAGAGAAAAACTTATTCAAATGTTATCAAATATTGATAAATCAAAAGTTGAAAATGAGAATAATACCTTACATAAATCAAAACTCGAAAGCTATAAAGACTACGACTCTATATTAGAAGAAGCAATTAACTGTGTTGTACAAGAAGGTTTTGCAAGCACTTCTTTAATACAAAAAAAGTTAAAGATAGGTTATGCTCGTGCCGCACGAATAATTGACGAAATGGAGGAGTTAGGAATAATAAGCACCTATGCGGGGGCTAAACCAAGAGAAATCCTAATGTCAAAAGATGAAATATTAAATATTTTAAACAAATAATATAATTGCTTAAACATTAATCAGCCTAAGTATTTTATACAAATTTTTATTTTGTTTCTTATATTAATCTTTTACAAATTTTTACATTTAATTAATAAAAAGCAGATGAGCTATCTCATCTGCTTTTTTACGGTGAGAGCAAGCCCCCACCCTACGTTTTATTTTCCGCAATTTTTATCAAAATTAGGGTTGCAAGCATAGAAGTTTTTGCTGTTTAGGCGGTCGGTTGTAATACCGAGCGCTTCGCCAGAACAACAATGGTGAAATGCTTTTGCGACATCAATTTTTTATATTTTCCACTTGATTTCAATGCTCTCTTTTGAGGCGGTTATGCGCTCTATCAGGCGGTCAACCACCGTAATTTTGTCGCTAACCGACAGTTCATCCCAATGTTCAAAATATCCGCTGATTTCTCCCACATCATTTGTGTGGTTACTCTCTAATGAAACAATCTCGGCGCCAAGTTCTTTCTTCTCGGCATCAAGCTCGGCAACACGGTTGTTTATGTACTGCATCACCGTATCATTTGCCGAAGTAATTTTTTCGAGCAAAGAGGATATTTCTTTGTCAATCTCTTCTATACGTGTTTTAAGTTTTACAACTTGCAGGTTACAGCCGTCCTGCTTTTTCTTTGACAGTGTCAGAAATTCCGCTAATTTCTTCTGCATTTCCTTAAATACAATATCATCTACAACATCAGCGTCCAGTGAGCCAAAGTTACAGCCACCGGAGTGATATTTGTTTGTACAGAGATAATAACGGTTGTCGGACTTAGTTTTGCACTTATAAATCTTAGCAGTTAAAGCATATCCGCATTTGGCACATTTGATTTTACCCGCAAGCCAGGTTGCTTTTGCCTTGATGGGTCGTGCAACGCTTTGGTTGTTTAAGCACTTGGAACGGCACTTAATCCACGTTGCCGAATCAACAAGCCCCTCGTGCGGAGCCAAAACCAATGTGTGACCTACTAAGGATATGGTTTTTCGTTTAAGATTGTCGCCCGAATAAAGATACGCTCCGTTTATACCTATAAAATCCCCTGGGTTATTGACAATGTTTGTGCCTTGCGCTTTAAAGAATTCATAAAGCTGATAATCAGCTTTTACATACGCAGGGTTGATTACCACATCACGCAATCGGCTTCTATTAAAGAGTTTACCGTCACGCTTTCGTATGCCGTGCTCTTCCAAATAGCGCATAACATCACCGAACGAGGTTTGGGGCTTTGAATACATTGAAAATATCAATCTGATTACTTCTGCTTCTTCCTCGATTGGCTTATACATTTTTGTTCGTATTCCGTCTATGGTTGTTTCAACAAGTTCAAATCCAAACGGTACTCTGCCACCCATATAAAAACCACGTTTGCTACGGGAAGAATAGGCATCAATAACACGCTGCTGAATGGTCTCACGCTCAAGCTGTGCAAAAATCATTACTATCATCAGCATGGCCTTGCCAATGGGTGTTGAAGTGTCGAATTTTTCCATTGTGCTGACAAAATCAACACGGTTCTTTTGAAACACTTCAATTAAATTGGCGAAGTCAAGTACCGAACGACTGATACGGTCAAGGCGGTAAACGATAACGCGGTTTACTTTACCCGCCTCTATATCACGCAACAAGTCTTGAAACGCAGGGCGGTCTATGTTTTTGCCACTATAACCCTTGTCGGTATAAACTTTATAACTTTCTCCTGTCACTTCCTTTTTACAAAACTCGATTTGACTTTCCACGGATATGCTGTCTATCCTGTCAACCGATTGTCTTGCATAAATTGCGTCAAAAAGATTCAATTTTTACTCCCTTCTTCGCAAAAAGAAGCGGAGCTGCTGACATATATA
>JAZUNP010000013.1:0-10725 GCA_045604215.1 Acutalibacteraceae bacterium | reverse complement strand
GAAAAATGGTTAGCAAACCTAATAAAAATCAGGCAAGAATTAAGCGTCATGCTCGCGGTCGTGCAAAGATTAGTGGCACAGCAGCATGTCCTCGCCTTGATGTATTCCGCTCCAACAGCAATATATATGCCCAGCTTATCGATGACGTAAACGGTGTTACACTCGCAGCAGCCAGTTCTAACGAAAAAGATTTTGATTTGAACGGTGGTAACTGTGAAGGTGCACACAAGGTTGGACAGTTAATCGCTGAACGCGCTGCTGCTAAAGGTATCACAGAGGTTGTTTTTGACCGCGGTGGTTACATTTATCACGGCCGTGTCAAGGAGCTTGCCGAAGGTGCCCGTGAGGGCGGCCTCAAGTTCTAAGTAAGAAGAAGGAGGAAATACTTTTGGCTACAAATATTGACGCATCAACATTAGATTTACAGGAACGTGTAGTTGCTATAAATCGTGTATCTAAGACCGTTAAGGGCGGCCGCATTATGAAATTCTCTGCACTTGTTGTTGTGGGTGACGGCAATGGTATCGTAGGTTACGGCCTCGGTAAAGCAGGTGAAGTTCCGGACGCTATCCGTAAGGGTATCGAAGATGCAAAGAAAAATCTTATTAAGGTTTCACTTAAGGGTACAACAATCCCTCACGAAATTATTGGTGAATTTGGCGCAGGTCGTGTGCTTTTAAAGCCTGCTGGCCCTGGTACCGGTGTTATCGCTGGTGGCGCTGTTCGTGCAGTTGTTGAAATGGTTGGTATTAAAGACATTCGTACAAAGGCACTTCGCTCAAATAATCCGTGCAACGTAGTTCGTGCAACAGTTGCAGGCCTTGCAGCTCTTCGTGATGCTAATCAGGTTGCTGCTGTTCGTGGCAAAGACGTTAAGGAAATTATAGGTTAAGGAGGAGCAGCACTATGGCAACAAAGAAAAAGGCTGCTGGCCTTACTATTAAACTCGTAAAGAGCACAATCGGTTCTAAAAAGGACCAAATCGCAACCGTAGAATCTTTAGGTCTTCACAAACTTGGCGATGTTAAGGTTCAGCCTGACAACGCACAGACCAGGGGTAAAATCAACAAGGTATCACACCTTGTAAAGATTATTGAAGGCTAATAGGTTTTACACGCGGTTAACTCAACCGCAATTAAGCAAGGAGGTGCAACAATGAAATTGCATGAATTATCTCCCGCAGTTGGTTCGACAAAAGAATCAAAGCGTATAGGCAGAGGTCATGGTTCCGGTAACGGTAAAACTGCCGGCAAAGGTCACAAGGGTCAAAAGGCTCGTGCTGGTCATGGTATGAGAATTGGATTTGAAGGTGGTCAGATGCCACTTCAGAGACGTGTACCTAAGCGTGGCTTTAACAACATTTTTGCTGAAGAGTGGATTGCAATCAACGTAGCAGCCCTCGAAATATTTGAGGACGGCGCAACAGTTGACGCGGCAGCTTTAGCAGAAAAGAACATCATCAAAAGGGCTGACAAGCCTGTAAAAGTTTTGGGCAACGGCAAGCTCACAAAGAAGCTTACAGTTAACCTTAACGCATACTCTGCATCTGCTGCAGAAAAGATTAATGCTGCAGGCGGAAAGGCAGAGGTGATCTGAGAATGTTGGAAACATTAAAAAATGCTTGGAAGGTAAAGGAAATCCGTAACAAGATATTGTTTACCATTCTAATAATTGCAATTTTCCGCATTGGCTCAGTTATTCCGGTGCCTTATATCAACACCGATATGATTGCATCGGTTACAACAAGTAACAGTTTCTTTAGTTACCTGTCAATTCTTACTGGTGGCGGCTTAGAGTACGGCGCAATCTTCGCAATGTCGATTACTCCGTACATTAACGCATCGATTATCATTCAATTGCTCTGTGTAGCAATCCCTTACCTTGAGCGCCTTTCGAAAGAGGGCGAGGAGGGTCAGAAAAAGCTTGCTACAATAACCCGTTACACGACAGTTATCTTGGCGCTTATACAGGGTATCGCTTATTTCTTCTATTTGAAAGCAAGCAGCTGTCTTAGCGTTTCAAAGGGCATCTGGTTTGCGGCAATCGTTATCGTTTTAACCTTTGCGGCGGGTTCTGCCATAGTAATGTGGCTTGGTGAGCAGATTGACGTTAAGGGTATCGGCAACGGTATATCGATACTTCTTTTCGCTGGTATTCTTTCACGCGGTCCTCAGGCGTTTGCTGCCTTGTGGACATACTGGACCGAATATGACCAGTATTTTGCAGTAATCGGTATCGTAGTAGCATTCTTGGCAATAATTGCATTCATCGTTTGGATGACAAATGCCGAGCGCCGCATACCTGTTCAGTACGCAAAGCGCGTTGTTGGTAACAAGATGTACGGTGGTCAAAACACCCATATTCCGATTAAGGTTAATATGTCAGGTGTAATGCCCGTAATCTTTGCTTCATCTATCTTGATGCTCCCAACAATGATTCTTAGCTTTATGAGTAATACAACTACCTCTTTTGCTAAGTTCCTGTCGCTTTTCAGTACACAGGGTATTTTCTATGCAGTAATGTACTTTATAATGATTATTGCATTTGCTTACTTCTATGCAACAATCCAGTTTAATCCTGTAGAAATGGCAAACAATCTCCGTAAAAACGGAGGTGCTGTGCCTGGTATTCGTCCAGGCAAGCCAACATCTGATTTCATTTCAAAAATCTTGTCAAGAATAACCTTGATGGGCGCGCTCTTCTTGAGCGTTATAGCAATACTTCCTATAATCATCGGTAATGTTGGTCAAATCAACATTTCACTTGGTGGTACATCTGTACTTATTATGGTTGGTGTTGCACTTGACACGGTTAACAACCTTGAATCTCAGATGATGATGCGTCATTACAAGGGATTTCTTGATTAAAAATTAAGGAGTATTTGTATGAAGCTCATTTTATTAGGAGCCCCAGGTGCCGGAAAAGGCACTCAGGCAGAGATAATCTCTGAAAGATATAATATTCCAACCATTTCGACCGGCAACATAATTCGTGCTGCACTTAAAAACGGTACCGAAATGGGACTTAAGGCTAAGGCTTATATCGATAGTGGCAGACTTGTTCCTGATGATGTCGTAATCGGCATTATCAATGAACGACTCGCCGAACAAGACTGTTCAGACGGTTTTATACTTGATGGTTTCCCACGTACAATACCGCAGGCTGAGGCGCTTGATGATATGGGTATCATTATTGATGCGGCACTCTCAATCGAGGTTAGCGACCGTGAAATAGTGAAACGTATGTCAGGCAGACGCGTTTGCGAAAAGTGTGGCGCAAGCTACCATATCGAGTTCAAAAAACCTGAAAACGAAGGCGTTTGTAACGCTTGTGGCGGTAAACTTGTCATCCGCAAGGACGATGAGCCCGACACTGTTCTTGACAGACTTGATATTTATCACAAGCAGACCGAGCCGCTTAAAAGCTATTACAGTGAACAGTGTAAATTAAAAACTGTTCAAGGTCAGGCAGAGGTTGAAGACACTACAAAATTGGTGCTTAAAGCCTTGGCGGAGATATAGGCATGATAGTCTTAAAAAACGGCCGCGAGCTTAAAATAATGCGAGAAGCTTGCAGGATATCGGCCGAAGCATTAAAATTAGCAGGCAGTGCGGTAGAGCCGGGTGTAACTACAGCCGAGCTTGACAGAATAGCCGAAAAGTACATTTTAAGTCAGGGTGCAGTACCCAACTTCAAAAACTATAACGGCTATCCTGCAACCGCATGTATATCAATCAACAACGAGGTAATTCACGGCATACCGTCTAAAAAGCGCCGCATAGAATCGGGCGATATTGTTTCAATCGATTTAGGCGCACAGTTTGACGGATACCACGGCGACAATGCCGCCACATTTGCTTGCGGAGATATTTCCGATCAGGCAAAGCGGTTGATAGATACCACACGCGAGAGCCTTTACGAAGGTATTGCAGCGGCGGTATCAGGCGGCAGGTTAGGTGATATTGGTTACGCTATACAGCAGTATGTCGAGCAGCGGGGATATTCCGTAGTACGCAAATTTGTCGGACACGGTATCGGTACACAGCTTCACGAATCCCCTGAAGTACCTAATTTTGGCACTCGTGGGCGAGGAATTCGCCTAATGCCTGGTATGACACTTGCTATAGAGCCTATGATAAATATGGGACATTATGATGTAAAGGTTATGCCTGACGGCTGGACTGTGCTTACAAAAGACGGTTCATTATCTGCCCACTTTGAGCATACTATTGTAATTACACCTGACGGACCACAGATTATGACAAAACCCTGAGGTGAGTTATGGTAGGAAAGGTAGTATTTTCAAAGGCTGGACGCGATAAAACAAAACCAATGGTAGTAGTTGCAGTGACCGAAAACTATCTGTTAGTGTGTGATGGAAAAGAGCGGCGGTTACAGCGACCAAAGCGCAAAAACCCGAAGCATCTGCAAATTACCAATATGTCTTTTGAGCCACACCAGTTTGAAACCAACCGAGCTTTGCGGAAATCACTCAAAGCATTAGGTTACGAGGAGGAAATGTAATGTCAAAATCAGATATGATTGAACTTGAAGGCACCGTTGTTGAAGCAATGCCTAACGCAATGTTCAAGGTAGAAATTCAAGGCGGACATCAAATACTTGCTCACATTTCGGGTAAGTTGCGTATGAATTTTATACGCATACTTCCAGGTGATAAAGTAACGGTTGAGATGTCGCCGTACGACCTGTCAAAAGGACGCATAACTTGGCGTTCAAAATGAGACAGAAAATAGTGTGGCGCAAAAAACGCCATACCCCTAAATTTTAAGGAGGTAAAATCCAAATGAAAGTCAGACCTTCTGTAAAAAAGATTTGCGAAAAATGCAAAATCATTAAGCGCAAGGGTAAAATCATGGTTATCTGTGAGAATCCCAAGCACAAGCAGCGTCAGGGTTAATTACCCCTGATATCGCAACAACAAATATGGAGGTGCTTTGATAAATGGCACGTATAGCTGGTGTTGACCTTCCTAATAATAAGCGAGTTGAAATAGGCCTCACTTATATTTATGGTATCGGTCTTACAACATCTAAAAAGATTCTTGCCGACACAGGTATCAATCCTGATGTTCGCGTTAAGGATCTTACAGAAGAAGATATTTCCAAATTGCGTGAGTACATTGACCAGAACCTTGAAGTAGAAGGTGACCGTCGTCGTACTGTTGCTTTGGATATTAAAAGACTTATTGAAATTGGTAGCTACCGTGGTCTTCGTCACCGCAAAGGTTTGCCTGTAAGAGGTCAGCGTTCAAAGACTAACGCTCGTACTCGCAAGGGTCCGAAGAGAACCGTAGCAAACAAGAAGAAATAAGTAGGAGGTAAACTTTAATGGCTACTGCTAAAAAAGCAACGACTCGTCGTCGTCGCGAAAAGAAAAACATTGAACGTGGTGCAGCCCATATCCAGTCAACCTTCAACAACACAATAGTTACAATTACCGATACACAGGGTAATGCTCTTTCTTGGGCTTCAGCCGGTGAACTCGGTTTCCGTGGTTCTAAAAAGTCTACGCCATTCGCAGCACAGAGCGCTGCTGAAATGGCTGCTAAGGCTGCTATGGAACACGGTCTAAAGACTGTTGAAGTTTATGTTAAAGGCCCAGGCGCTGGCCGTGAAGCCGCTATCCGCGCATTACAGTCTGTAGGTCTTGAGGTTTCTATGATTAAAGATGTAACCCCAATTCCTCACAACGGTTGCCGTCCTCCCAAGAGAAGACGCGTATAATCGTTAGAATAAAAACCAATGGCAACTTTAATGTTGCTGACTAATTTGGAGGTGTAACAGATGGCAAGATATACCGGTGCAGTTTGCAGACTTTGCCGCCGCGAAGGTCAAAAATTATTCCTTAAGGGTGAGCGCTGCTATTCTGAAAAATGTTCTATCGGCATCCGCGGTTATGCACCCGGACAGCACGGACAAGGTAGAAAAAAGTCATCAGAATATGGTTTGCAGCTTCGTGCTAAGCAAACCGCAAGACGTTTTTATGGCGTTCAGGAAAATCAGTTCCATCATTATTTTGAAGTTGCTGAAAGAAAACCTGGCGTTACAGGTGACAATCTTTTAAGAATTCTTGAAAGCCGTCTCGACAACGTTGTTTACAGAGTAGGCTTCGCTTCTTCAAGAGCAGAAGCTCGTCAACTCGTAGGTCACGGTCATTTTGAAGTTAACGGTAAGCGCGTTGACATCGCTTCATACCTTCTTAAAGCTGGCGATGAAATCGCTATCTGCGAAAAGGCTAAATCAAGCGATAAAATTAAGGCTGTTGTAGAGGCTAATAGCGCTCGTCCCGTTCCTGAATGGATTAGTGTTGACCGCGAAAAGCTTACAGCTAAAGTTATCGCTCTTCCAAACCGTGAGCAGATTGAAGCTCCTGTTGAAGAGCAGCTTATCGTCGAATTTTATTCAAGATAATAGTAGAATTTATTGTTGTCTTATATTTTGTCCACCGCATCGGGACATTATATTTTTAAATTTGCGATGCGGAGAAACGGAGCTTTTAAATGATAGAGATTGAAAAGCCCAGAATTGAAACTCTCGAACTTTCAGCTGATGGAAAATATGGTAAATTCGTAATGGAGCCGCTTGAGCGCGGATATGCAATCACTCTAGGTAACAGCCTTAGAAGAGTTCTTCTCTCGACCTTGCAGGGCGCCGCAATCACCAACGTAAAAATCGACGGTGTTGTTCACGAATTTTCTACCATTCCAGGAGTTAAGGAAGATGTTACCGAAATAGTTCTTAATCTTAAAGGACTTATCGCGAAGCTTCACTCACAGGCTGCTAAAAAGGCTTACATTGAAGCAGAAGGTCCTTGTGTACTGACCGCCAAGGATATAAAGGCTGATTTTGAGGTAGAAATTCTTAATTCTGATATGTATATCGCTACTCTTGATGAGGGTGCAAAACTCAATATTGAGATGACTATCGACAGGGGCAGAGGTTATGTGTCTGCAGAGCAGAATAAGCCGGCTCAGAATATAATCGGTGTTATTCCGATTGATTCTATCTACACTCCGGTTTTGAAGGCTAACTTTAATGTTGACAATACCCGCGTTGGTAATGTTGTTGACAAAAACAAGCTTACTCTCGAGGTTTGGACTGACGGTTCAATCAAGGCTGACGAGGCAGTTTCTATGTCTGCTAAAATCCTTATTGAACATTTCGAATTGTTCTTAAATCTTGCAGAAGGCATCAGCGAAACCCAAAGCATTATGGCAGAGACAAAGGACAACGCCAAGGAAAAGGTTCTTGACCTTACTATCGATGAGCTTGACCTTTCGGTACGTAGCTTTAACTGCCTTAAGCGCGCAGGTATCAATACAGTTGAAGACCTCATCAATAAGTCTGAAATGGATATGATGAAGGTTAGAAATTTGGGACGTAAGTCTTTGGAAGAAGTAATTGCGAAATTGGATTCTTTCGGCTTTGCTCTCAAGAAAGACGACGAATAAAGGAGTGAATATCAATGCCGGGTACTCGTAAACTTGGAAGAGCCAGCGACCACAGAACTGCTATGCTTCGCGCAATGGTTACTTTCCTTTTAGAAAACGGAAAGATTGAAACAACCGTTACACGTGCAAAAGAAGTTCGTTCAATGGCAGAGAAGTATATTACACTCGCTAAGACAAACACACTTCACAGCAAACGTCAGGCAATGTCATTCATTACTAAGGAAGATGTAGTTGCAAAACTTTACAATGAAATCGCTCCTAAGTATGCAGATGTAAACGGTGGTTATTGCCGTATTACAAAAACTGGCCCACGTCGCGGCGACGCTGCTGAAATGGCAATTATCGAGTTAATCTAATTCTCATAATTTTAGTAGTCACATTTTCGCAAAACGATAGCAATGTTCTTAACTATCAATCCTGCCGAAAAACTTGTCGCATTCTGCGCTTGGGCTTTCGGGATAATGTGTCTATTAAAGAAAAACAAAAGCACCTTTAAAAAAAGGTGCTTTTATCTTTTGCTTAATTTTCAAATTTTAGTTGTGCTTGACACAAGAGTTCTCCCACTATATTGTGTTTTTAACAAAACAAATCAAATTTTTACTAAAAAATAATAAAAATATTCAAAAAACTATTGAAATTTTGTGCATTTTATATTACAATATGTTCGTACATAATGTGATTATGGATTGTTGTCGCTAAAATTTAAACAGTAGTGTTAAATTTTAGAGACTGTTGTTTGCAATTCGTGTATAATCCGTTAATTATACGATATGAAAGGAATGTTTTTAATGACAAAATTGTTTAAAAACAGCAAAAATGCATTAGCATTTGTATTGGCTTTTGCGGTTTTGGCAGTTTCACTTTTCACAGGCGTTGCTATAAATGCAGATGCCGCAGGTGTTACAGCTACATATACTGCGGATGAAGTTATCTTCTATATGGATGACACAGCCGACACATCATTTATTACAAACGGCAGCCATGAAGGTACTGAAACCGACCCTTATGAAATCTCTACCGTTGCACAATTGTATGGTTTTGTATCATATAATAATAACTTTACCGGTAAATACTTTAAGGTTAAAGATGGCATAAAGGTTATAAGTTTGCAATCTGAATCCAACCTTAAAACCGGCATGGGTAAGGATGATAGTATTGCCGCTTTGAATGCTTTTATGGGCTTAGAGAACGGAGCTGCAGTTAAAAATTATTTTGAAAACGTTTCTTCAAAAAATGTGTGGCTTGATAATCCAACCCAATTTAACGGTGCTATCGACTTTAACGGTGCTACTGTTGTAGGATTGTATTCTGAACATGGAGGACTATTACCAAAAATAGGTCCAAACGCAAGTATAAAGAATATCGCAGTAAAAAATTCTTATATCACATCAAATTACACCTCTGGTGCTCTTGTTGGTCGTGCAGAAGAAACTGCCACTGTTAAAACCGGCACAATTAAAATTGAAAATGTTGAAGTAGGCAACTGCTATGTTGAATCCACACAAGCAGCAGGAAATTATCATGCAGGCGCATTGATAGGTCGAGTTTATCAACATAATACCAACATAGGTGCTCATATAAACAAATGTATTGTTTATGGTAATGAAGTGCGTGATGGTAACGCTCTCGCCACCTCATACATTATCGGCTCAATGCCAAATGTAGGTTCTACAGATACAACAGCCACTACATATTTTATGATGGAAAACACCATATCAATCGGTTGTGTTCCTTACTGGTCAAATACTGTATCTACGGCTGCTCAAGCAGGCAGACCTCCACATTTCAATAATGTTTACACAGACAAATTTGATGATTTTAAACCATATTACACATTCATTGGTGCAGTAGATTCTGTTGCGTCCTGGGCAGGCCATGTTGACGCTATCTCTGCTGATGATATAAGAAGTGATGAGGCCACCACAAAAATGAGTGGTCTTGATTGGGAAAAAGATTGGTTTATGAGTGAAAATGGTCCGGTTCTGCGTGAACATCACGGTGAAATTAAACTTACTAAAACTAATATAAATCACTATTATTATTGCGATGACTGTGGTCTTAAGTCATTCGGAGAAGGAAATCACAATTGGGATGAAAACTATATTTGTCAAGATTGTGGATGGCAATGTAGTCACACCGAACAAATTGACGGTCAGTTCAGACCCGGCGACTGTGTAACACCAGACTATGCTTATACCAAATGTAAATATTGCACATGGGAATACGGCGATTACTTTGGTGAAGCTCCTGGGCATACACTTGAATGGGTAGATGAAATCTCTGCCACATGTGAACACGATGGTGGTCACGAGGGCCGCAAGGGCTATTGGCACTGTACAGTATGTGATGGCAACTTTACTTCCGATTCGGAAGATGCTGCGAAGTGGGCAGCTATGGATACAAGCATTACAGATCCTAATGTACAGTTGATTATTCCTTATGTTCCACATAATGCTAACGATAGCGAAAGCGGCAAAATCCTTGTATACAGTGATGAAGTAGGTCACTATTGGGTTTGCTACACATGTGATGGTAAACTTCTTGCGGTAGAAAGCAAGGATATTGCGGAAGAAGGCAAGGTTAAAAAGCACAAATATGAGGACGGTGTGTGCGTTGACTGTGGTTGGGAATGTACTGGGCACAACTATAAACCTACAGGCACTATAGTTGTTGTAGGTTCTTGTACAGTTGACTGTGAAGAAGAATATAAATGTACAATCTGTGGCGACAAGCAGTCTGTAGTAATAGCACCTGCAGCTCACAAGATTGTAAAAGTAGACGAGGTAAAAGCTACCGACAAGCTTGAGGGCACAAAGGCTCACTACGCTTGTGAGGTTTGCAAGGAAATTTACACTGATGCCGAGGGTAAGAACAAAGCTACAATAGCTTCACTTGTAATTCCAAAGGTATTACCTGCCGAGTACCAGAATGTTGTAATTGGCGGTAACAATGCTGCTCTTAACACCGATACCAGCGACAAGAGTCCATCAACAGGTGACAGCTTTGCTTCGGTTGTTGCTTTTGCCACACTGGCAGGCGCAGCGCTTGTATTTACACGCAAAGTAAAATAATTTTGATTGATATATAAAACACCTGCTATGGTCGTAGCAGGTGTTTTTTGTATAACGAAAACCACGCGATAGTCGCGTGGTTCAAAAGAGGTTAACCGATGAACAAAACAAAATCCTCCATTTGTGTTAAAATAGCAATGACCTGCCAGTCATACAAAACACAGATGGAGGATTTATAAATGA
>JAZUNP010000012.1:0-71845 GCA_045604215.1 Acutalibacteraceae bacterium | reverse complement strand
GAGAGCGCCAGAAAAAAAACAAGGAACAGACGTTCGAAAAATGTTGACTGTTATCGGTATATATGATATACTATATGTATCTTTATTTTAATATATAATATATAAATATATTAGGGGGATAAAAATGACAGTTAATTCTATAAATGATATATGGAATGCGGTTTGTGAAGAATGTAAACTTAAAATTTCTGAAATAGCTTTTGACACATTTTTTAAATATTTAAAACCCGAATCTATTTCAGGTGAAGAGTTTATTTTATCTGCTTCAAACGACTACATAAAAGGTATGATCCAAAGTGTTTACAAAGATATTATAAACGATGCTATTGAAAAAATAATGGGAATTAAAATCCCCTCAAAATTTATTGTTGTCGATGATGAAGAAAAAATAAAAAAAGCAGAACAAGAATGTGAAGGTCTTACATTTGAGTCATTCTTTACATTTGATAATTTTGTAGTTGGTTCTACTAACCGTTTTGCTCACGCGGCTTCTCTTGCCGTAGCTGAAAATCCAAACATTGTTTATAATCCACTTACTATTTACGGACCTTCGGGTGTTGGTAAAACTCACCTTATGCTCGCTATTAAAAATCATATTAAGAAAAAATTTCCATATAAAAAAGTTGAGTTTGTTAGAGGTGAAGATTTTACAAATCAACTTATAAAATCTTTACATGAAGGTAAACTCGGTATGGGAACTATCGATGACTTTAGAAATAAATATCGTAATGTAGATGTTCTTATGGTCGACGATATTCATTTTATTGCAGGTAAAGAATCTACTCAAGAAGAATTTTTTAATACATTTAATGCTCTTTATCAAAATAATAAACAAATAATTGTTACACTGGATAGACCTTTAAAAGAAATTAAAACTCTTGATGAGCGTATTAAAAGCCGACTAGCAGCAGGTTTACCTGCCGACATTACCTTACCTGATTTTGAAACAAGAGTTGGTATTATAAAGCGAAAATCTCAACAGTTTGATTTTGAACTTGATGAAAATATTGTTTTTTACATTGCAGAAAAAATAAAAACAAATACACGTCAAATTGAAGGTGTTATGACAAAACTTAATGCACTTATTAAAATAGAAAATAAAAAACCTAATATTTCTATTGTTCAGTCTTTTATTAAAGATATTATAAATGATACCGAAAACACACCTATCAGTATTGATAAAATTATAAGTGAAGTTGCCCGTTCATTTAATGTTTCTGAAAGTGATATTCTATCAAACCGCAGAACTGCTAATTTAGTTCTTGCACGTCAGTCTGCTATGTATATTGCAAGAGAAATAACACAACTTTCTTACAAACAAATAGGATCTGCTTTTGGTAAAGATCATACAACAGTTCTTTATGGAGTTCAAAACATTGAAAAATTTTTAATGGACAAGCCTTATGAAAAAGAACTTATTGAAGATATAATTAAAAATTTGAAAAGTGGAAATTAATTTTATTTTTCCACATAATTAACATTTATTAAATTTTAATTATTAACAATTTTTATTTTTACTAAAATTATTAACTTTTTTAAAAAATTTTTAAACTATTTTTAAAAGTTAAAATTTCCCTTAAATATATAATTTATTTGTTTTTTCCACTGTTTTAACACCCCTTATTATTACTGTTATAATTTATAATTTTTTTATAAAAAAGGAGACTGGTTTATGAAAATAAGAGTTGAACGTTCTTTACTATTAGATGCTGTTCTTAAAATGCAAAAAACTGTAGGGGCAAAGAGTTCAATGCCTGTTCTTGAAGGTATTTTAATTTCAGCAGAAAAAGGTTTACTTACACTTTCTTCTTATAATCTTGAAATGGGTATGAAAAAAGAAATGTATGCTTCTTGTGAGCAAGAGGGTGACATTGTTATAAATGCCCGTCTTTTAGCAGATATTTTAAGAAAACTACGCGGCATAGACGTAGAAATTGAAAGTGATGAACGCCTTGTTTGTCATATAAGAAGCGGAGAAGCAGTATTTGATATAATGGGTATGGAGGCAAATGATTTTCCTGAAATGCCATCACTTACAGAGGGTGAAAATCTTAATATTAAAGGTGAAGACTTTTGTGAGCTTGTAAAGGGAACTATTTTTGCAGTTTCACAAATAGAGGGTACCCGTCCAATTCTTACTGGTATAAATATTTCTGTAAAAAATGGTATTTTGCAATTAGTTGCAATAGATGGTTACCGTCTTGCAATTCGCAGGAAAAAAATAAATGTAGAAAATGAAATAGAATTTATAGTTTCGGGTAAAGCTTTAAATGAAGTTGTAAAGCTTATAGATGAGAATACAGAAAATGTAGAAATTAAAGTTGGTAAAAGACTTATTTTATTTAAAATTTCGGGATATGTATTTATTGCACGTCTTTTGGAAGGTGAATTTGAAAATTACGAAAAAATAATCCCCACTGAACATAGTCAAACAACAACAGTTATATGTGATGAAATAATAGATTGTGTAGAAAGAGTTTCGCTTTTAATAAATGACAGTTTTTCAACACCTTTAAGATGTTCATTTTTAAAGGATGAGCTTTTAATAAGCTGTTCAACTGCTCTTGGACGAGCAAAAGAAAAAATGAATATTTCCCTTGATGGTAATGAATTTGAAATGGGACTTAATAGCCGTTATTTGTTAGAGGCTTTAAAGGCTTGTGAGGTAGAAAAAATAAGATTTAATTTTAACGGTGCAAATTCGGGTGTAACAATTTGTCCTAATGATGAAGAAAACAAAGATATGTTATATCTCATTATGCCTATGAGGTTAAAATAAATGAAAGAAATAATAATAAGAGATGAATTTATAAGACTTGATTCTGTGCTTAAATTTTCGGGTGTAATAGGAACTGGAGGTCAGGCAAAAATGGTAATACAAGATGGCTTAGTTCTCGTAAATGGCGAGGTTTGTACTATGCGTGGAAAAAAACTACGTCAAGGCGACACCGTAGAATTTGATAATTTTTCTTTTATTGTAAAAAATGAAGGTTAAAAAGTTAGAAATTCAAAATTTTAGAAATATAAAAGATATTTCTTTAAATTTTGATGATGAAATAAATGTAATTTGCGGTGAAAATGCACAGGGAAAAACAAACATAATAGAGGCTTTATGGCTTTTTTCGGGTGCTAAAAGTTTTAGAAATTCCAAGGATAATGAAATTATAAAATTTGGACAGCAAAATGCTAAAATTTCAACTTTTTTTGAAATGATGGGTGTAGAAAATAATGCTAAAATTATATTTAATGATAAAAAAACAGCGTTTTTTAATGAAAAGAAATTAGCAAATACCTCAAATTTAGCAGGAAAATATAATGCTGTTGTTTTTTCACCGTCAGATTTGACTCTTGTAACCGATGGACCAGAAAAAAGGCGTAGATTTCTTGACACGGCGATAGGTCAGCTTTATCCAAATTATATTGAAATTTTGCGCAATTATTCGCGTGCGGTAATGCAAAGAAATAAAATTATAAAGGATTACCGTTATGATAAAACTGTTTCAATAATGCTTGATATTTTTGAAGCAGAAATAGTAGATATGGGTAATAAGATAATTAAATACCGAAAAAATTATATAAATATTCTTAATAAATATGTTTCTTCAATATATGACGGAATTTCCTCAGGAAAAGAAAAAATAGAAATTTTTTATATTTCTAAAAATGACGGATTAGATTTAGAAAAAATTAAAATTTCACGCGAAATAGATATGTTAACCTCGACTACTTCGGTAGGACCGCATAGGGATGATATAATTTTTAAAATAAATGGTTTAAATGCCCGTTCTTTTGGTTCTCAAGGTCAAAAGCGTAGTGTTGCTTTATCTTTAAAATTTGCAGGTGCCGAGGTTATAAAGGAAATAAGCGGCGAATATCCGATTTGTCTGCTTGATGACGTTATGAGTGAGCTTGATGAAAACCGTCAAAATTATATTTTAAATCATATAAGAAACTGGCAATCATTTATTACTTGTTGTGACACTTTAAACATTAAAAATTTAAAAAGAGGAAAAGTAATAAAAATAAAGGGCGGCGAGGTTGTTTAATGTATATACATTTAGGAAATAACGTAATGTTGCCAACCAATGAAATAATTGGAATTTTTGACCTTGAAAACACTTCTGTTTCAAAAAGAACAAGGGATTTTTTAAATAGAGCTGAAAAAAGCGGAAAAGTAATAACCATAAGCTATGATTTACCCCGTTCTTTTGTAATAGCAGGAAAAACACGCAAGGACTCAAAAATTTACATTTCACAAATATCATCTTCAACGCTGCTTAAGCGTACAGGATATATAGATTCACTTTGATAGGAGAATTATAATGAGCGAAGAATTAAACTTGCCCGTAACCGAAAAATATGACGAATCGTCTATACAGGTTTTAGAAGGGTTAGAGGCTGTAAGAAAAAGACCCGGTATGTACATAGGCTCTACCGGTGAGCGCGGTCTTCATCACTTGGTTTATGAAATTGTAGATAACTCTATTGACGAGGCACTTGCGGGTTACTGTACAAAAATAGACGTAGATATTTTAGACGACGGTATTATTCGCGTTAAAGATAACGGTCGTGGTATTCCTGTGGGTATAAACCCTCAAAAGGGAATTCCTACCGTTACTGTTGTATTTACCATTCTTCACGCAGGCGGTAAATTCGGTGGCGGTGGATACAAGGTATCAGGCGGTCTTCACGGCGTCGGCGCATCGGTTGTTAACGCGCTTTCAAATTGGCTTGAGGTTGAGGTAAAGGATGGTACACATATTTACAAGCAACGTTATGAAAAAGGTGTTATTGTTACCGACCTTGAAATAACAGGAGATACCACCGAAACAGGTACTACCGTTACTTTTAAACCCGACCCAACAATATTTACAGATACAACTACTTATGATTACGATATTTTACTTAACCGTCTTCGCGAGCAGGCATTTCTTAACGCAGGAATTCGAGTAGTTCTTACCGATAAGCGTACCGACGAAAGTATTGCTACTGTCGGCAAGAGCGATGACCTTTGTTTTGAAGGTGGTATTAAATCTTATGTAGAGTATCTTCTTGCAGGTATAAAGAAAGAAAGTCTTATAAAAGACGTTATTTATCTTTCAGGCTCAAAGGGCGACGAAATGGCTGAAATAGCGCTTTTGTGGTCCACTGCTTACGACAATAAAATTCTTTCCTTTGCAAACACTTTACATACAATTGACGGTGGTACTCACGAACAAGCTTTCCGTCAAACAGTAACCCGAGTTGTAAACAAATACGCTCACGACTTTAAAAAATTAAAGGAGTCCTCCGACAATCTTAAAGCCGATGATATTATGGAAGGTCTTGTGGCTGTTGTTTCGGTTAAACTTGCCGATGCGCAGTTTGAAAGCCAAACCAAAGCAAAGCTTGGTAATACATCTATAGGTCAATTAGTTCGAGATATTGTAAATGACCAGCTTTACAAGCATTTAGAGGAAAATCCTGCTGATTCAAAGATTGTAATAGATAAAGCAATCGCCGCTTCAAACGCTCGTGAGGCGGCTCAAAAGGCACGTGAAGCGTCACGTAATAAGGCGGGCATCGGTAGCAAAACCCGTATGCCTGAAAAACTTACCGACTGTATCTCTAATGACCCTACAAAGACCGAAATTTATATCGTAGAGGGTGACTCCGCGGGTGGCAGTGCTGTTGAGGGAAGAAACGCGACATATCAGGCCATTTTACCGCTTTGGGGTAAAATGCTTAATGTTGAAAAAGCGCGCGAGGACAAGGTTTACGGCAACGATAAGCTTACTCCTGTTATTACAGCGCTCGGTACTGGAATTGGCGAAAATTTTGATATAAATAAGCTTCGTTATGACAAAATCGTTATTATGGCCGATGCCGACGTTGACGGTAGTCATATTAGAACACTTTTACTTACTTTCTTCTTCCGCTATATGCCACAGCTTATTGAAACAGGACATATATATTTAGCACAGCCGCCACTTTTCCGTATTTCAAAGGGCAAACAGCATTTTGATGTATTTACCGATGAAGAAAAGGCGGCAAAGGTAGAGGAATTAGGACAGGGTGTAGATGTTCAACGTTACAAAGGTCTTGGTGAAATGGATCCTACGCAGCTTTGGGAAACCACACTCGATCCTGAACGAAGAACGTTTTTGCGCGTTACTTTGGAAGATGCCGCATTGGCGGATGAGACCTTTACTATTTTGATGGGCGAAGAGGTAGAACCAAGACGTAAGTTTATTGAAGACAATGCAATTTATGCGACAGACTTGGATATTTAAAGAAAGGAGAGAGAAAAACAATGGCAAAACAAGAAAATGTATATTGGCCCAGCAGTGAAGAAACCAACATTGTTCCTGTTGAGATTACCGAAGAAGTAAAACAGAGTATGCTACAGTACTCAATGTCGGTACTTGTTGGACGTGCGCTTCCCGACGTGCGCGACGGTTTGAAGCCTGTTCACCGCCGTATTCTTTATACAATGTTTGAAAACGGACTATCCCCCGACAGTAAATACCGTAAGTGCGCCGACACAGTTGGTACTGTGCTTGGTCGTTATCATCCACACGGTGATGCTTCTGTTTACGACGCTATGGTTCGTATGGCGCAGGATTTCTCACTCCGTTATCCTCTTATTGACGGTCACGGTAACTTTGGTAATATCGACGGCTATCCAGCTGCGGCTTACCGTTATACAGAGTCGAAGATGAACCGTCTTTCATACAGTATGCTTGACGACATCAAAAAGGATACCGTTAATATGCTTCCTAACTATGATGACCGTCTTGAGGAACCTGAGGTTCTTCCAGTTCGTTTTCCGCAGCTACTTGTTAACGGCTCAAGCGGCATTGCTGTTGGTATGGCAACCGAAATTCCACCTCACAACTTGGGTGAGGTTATTGATGCTATGTGTTGTCTTATCGACAATCCTGAGGCTGACCTACCAGAGCTTTGTGAGCATATCAAAGGACCTGACTTTCCAACGGGCGGTATCATTATGGGTCGTAGCGGTATTCGCGCGGCTTACGCTACAGGCCGCGGCAAGATAGTTGTTCGCGGTAAGGCTGAGATTGAGGAAACCAAAAATGGTAAATACCGCATAGTTATTACCGAAATCCCATATAAAGTACGTAAAAAGGACCTCGTTAAGCATATTTACGACCTTGCCGCCGAAAAGAAAATTGAAGGCATTGACGACGTAGTTGACTATTCTTCAAAGCGTGACGGCGGTTTGCGTATAGTAGTGGACATCAAGCGTGATGCCAGTCCACAGGTTGTTCTTAATAAGATTTACAGTTATACTGCCTTACAAACCACATTTGGCGCAATTTTGTTGGCAATTGTAAACGGTAAACCACAAATTCTCACTCTTAAAGAAATGCTTCAAAACAGCATTGACTTCCAGTATGATATTATACGCCGTCGCACAGAGTTTGACCGCAAAAAAGCGGCTGAGCGCGCTCATATTTTAGAGGCTTTAAAAACTGCACTTGATTTTATTGACGAAGTTATTGCAATAATTCGTAGCAGTAAGACCATTGCTGACAGTAAAAATGCCCTTACCGATAGATTCGGCTTTGATGATATTCAAACCACAGCTATCGTTCAAATGCAGCTCGGTAAATTGGCAGGTCTTGAAAAGCAAAAAATTCTTGATGAATTACAAGAAAAAATTGACTTTATTAAAGAGTGTGATGAGATTTTAGCTTCTCGCACCCGTATTCTTGATATTGTTAAGACAGAAGCGCTCAACCTTCGTGATAAATTCAGCGACGACCGTCGTACCGAGATTTCCGACGTTGCTGGCGAGGTTGACATTGAAGACCTTATTCCTCTTGAAGAATGTGTTATCACAAAAACCGTTAACGGTTATATCAAGCGTTTGCCGGCTGATACCTACAATGTTCAGCACCGCGGCGGACGTGGTATTACCGGTATGACCACACGTGAGGAAGACAGCGTTGAGAATATGTTTGTATGCTCATCACACGACCGAATTATGCTTTTTAGTAACCTAGGTCGTGTATATCGCATAAAGGCATACGAAATTCCCGAAGGCTCACGCACATCAAAGGGTATGAATCTTGTAAATGTTGTACCTCTTATGGCGGGTGAAAAAATTAACGTAATTATACCCGTTACAGCTACCGACGAGGACGAAAGATATATTTGTATGATTACCCGACAGGGCATTGTAAAACGCACAAAGCTTTCTGACTTTAAAAACACACGTAAGAGCGGTATTATCGCGATTTCTATCGACGAGGGCGATGAACTTGCTCACGTAAGAATGACCGATGGCGACAACAACCTGCTTGTCGCTACCAAAAAGGGTAAGGCAATCCACTTTAACGAGCATCAGGTTCGTTCAATGGGTCGTACTGCTCGCGGTGTTAAGGCGATAAATATGGCTGACGACGATATTGTTGTGGATATGGCACTCTGTAAAGAAGATACCCGTATTCTCACCGTTACCGAGACAGGTTACGGTCGAATTAGTCCTATTTCTCACTACCGTCTACAATCTCGTGGCGGTAAGGGTCTTACAAACTACCGAGTAGAAAAATACGGCGACGTTGCCGCAGTATTGCCAATAGAGCGCAACGAAGATATCATTATGATTGCTTCAAACGGTATAGTTATTCGTATATTTGGTGACACTATTTCCGAGTTTGCTCGTCCAGCAAAGGGTGTTCGAGTAATGCGCGTTGCAGAGGGTGAGCGAATTCTCTCGGTTGCAAAGGCCGAACACGATGAATCCGAGGTTAACGACGCACCCGAAGAGGCAGATGTGGATGCGGGCGAAGTAGAAAACGAAGAATAAATAATGAAAAATAAATAATTAAGGTGTTCCCGCGAAAGCGGGAACACATATATACAGTTTTTTCACTATTCACAATTACCTATTCACTGCAAAGCTTTTGATTTGCATGGGTTTTGAGGAAATATTCAAAAGGAGTATTTCTATGTTAGAAGAAAATAATTTTGATACACAACCAAACGCTACTCAGGCACCACAACCCGTATTCGAAGATTCTTCATATCAGTACGGTTTTGCAAATGAGGCGTATCGCGAAAAAAGAGATATGCGCCGCATTGCACTCACAGTAGGTATACCATGCGTGTGCCTATCGCTTATAACTCTTGTTTGGTCGGTTGTATATATTTATATTACAACAAAAATTATAGGAATGTCATATTCCGATGCGGTGTCACTCACCGAGGATGCAGCGGTTCAACAAATTTTGCAAATAATACTTTCCGTTCTTATGTTTTTGTTGCCGTTTCCAATCGCGGCGCGATGCGCGGGGTACCGTATTGATTCACTCGTAAAAACAAATAAGCCTATAAAAAATACCGCATTGCCATTCTTTTTTATAGGTGTGGGTTTTTGTTGCTTTTCAAATATAGCTGTGAATTATTGCTCGGCTTTTTTTGAGGGAATGGGAATTAAGTACGACGTTAATTACGGTGACAATCCAAAAGGGCTGCTTGGCTTTTTATTATCCTTTATTGCAACAGCGATTGTACCCGCTTTGGCGGAGGAGTTTGCCTGCCGCGGAATAGTTTTGGGTTTGCTACGTAAATATGGTGACGGTTTTGCAATAATAACCTCGTCCATCGTGTTTGGTGTTATGCATGGAAATTTTGATCAAATACCATTTGCCATTATGGTAGGACTTATTTTAGGTTATATTTATGTTAAGTCAAACAGCATATGGATAAGCGTTGCCGTGCATTGCGCAAATAATGCAATTTCGGTAATATTTACCTATTTAGACGGTACATTAAATACAAATATGCAAAACCTGATATATCTTGTTTACCTAATTTTCGGTCTTTTGGCCGCAGTTTTTGGAATATATATGCTCGCTCGCTTAGCTATATCAAAGACCAAAAAACGCAGTGTAGTAACGACCGATGGTTATAAGGATAATTCACATTTTGAAAACTTCATATTAATCAAGGACACCAACCATATATCCACAACCAAACAAAAATACACCTACTTTTTTACAAGCTGGGTTATAATTTTGTTTTTTGTGTTTAATCTTGTGGAATCATTAACATATTTTGTGATTTAGGTGAAAAAATGGACAGCCGATTTATGACAAGAGCTATAGAGCTTGCAAAAACAGCCGCCGCTCAGGGCGAGGTGCCTGTCGGCGCGGTTGTGGTTAAGGATGGCAGTATAATAGGAGAGGGATATAATATGCGGGAGCAAAAGAAAAATGCCCTTTCACATGCTGAAACCGAGGCAATAAATGCTGCCTGTAATACACTTGGTGATTGGCGACTTGATGACTGCACAATGTATGTCACATTAGAACCTTGCTCTATGTGTGCGGGCGCTATTGTGAACGCCCGCATAAAAGAACTTGTTTTTGGCGCCTATGACAAAACAATGGGCTGTATAGATTCTGTTACCAGTATTACCTCATTGCCGTTCGCCAACACCACCGTTTACGGCGGAATAAAAGAGGATGAATGTAGAGCGTTACTTACCGATTTTTTTGAGGGTGTAAGAAAATGATAAAAACAACAATTACCGACATTTTAAGAGCCAACGGCACCCGAAATGTCGGTTTTTGCGCGTTTGACAGTGTAAAAGAGCATCTTTTAGAGTGTCGCGCAAAATCTCGCTTACCAAAGGACGCAAAAACGATAATAATTTGCGCTTTTCCGTATAAGGTGAAGGACAAGCCGCCCAAATTTTTAAGCCGATATGCCTCAGTTAAGGATTATCATTTAGTCTGCGGTGAAATATTAGATGATATTTGTCAAAAATTAAAAGAAAAATATAATGACAACTGTTTTGAATGGTTTTGCGACAATTCCCCAATACCCGAGGTGCATACCGCCGCAGTAGCGGGACTGGGTGCAAAGGGAGATAACGGCTTACTTATTACAAAAGAATATGGAAGCTTTGTGTTTTTAGGCGAGATTGTAACCGACCTCGAAATTGATTGCAAAAACCAATATACCGAGTGTAGACATTGTGGAAAATGCAAAAAAGAGTGTCCTGTGACACTGAAAAAGGTAAATTGTCTATCACACATAAGCCAAAAGAAAAAAGTTACAGATGAAGAACTTGAAGTTTTAAAGCAAAATCAAATTTTATGGGGTTGCGATATTTGCCAAAATGCGTGTCCTTTAAATAAAAAAGCTCAAAACACCGACATACCCGAATTTATAAACGGTTATCGTGATGAGTACGTAATAGGAGAAGATACCGAAAACCGCCCATACACTTGGCGCGGCGAGGAACCTATAAACCGCAACGCTAAAAATTTATCTGATTAATTAAAAACAGAGTAGAAATTAATCTGCTCTGTTTTTCGTTATACAATAAAAAATCCCCCGAAACTTCGGGGGATAAATTTTTAAGTTTTAGTTAAGCTTTGGCAAGCTTGCGGCTGCGACTGACTGACCAACACGACGTGCGTTTTCATCAGGAATGTTGAGGTTGATCTTTTTTGCAAGCTCTGGGAATTCATTATCAAGAACTTCCTTTGCGCGTTCAAGAAGAATTTCGCCACCCTTACCACTTGTTACTCGACCCATAATAAGAACGTGGTTAATATCATAGAACTCTGAGTAGTAAGCGATAGCATAACCAAAGTAAGCGCCAATTGTGTCGTAGATTGCTGCTGCTCTTTCGTCGCCTTCCTTCATAAGATTTTGAACAACCTTAAGCTTTTCAGCAGGAGAGAGAGACTCGTCAAGTTCAATACCAGCGTATGGAGCGAGCTTAATAACACCATCCTGTGAGAAGTACTTAACACCGCAACCGTAGTCGCCTGACCATTCGTCAACCATAGCTTCAGTACAGAAGTCAACAGGAGCAAAAGCAAGTTCGTTAAGCCAGCCTGTGATATTGCCCTGCGGGTCAACGTAACCTGCAGCCTCACTTGTGCCCATAGCGATACCAAGAACTGAATTTTCGCCAAGGTTCATAGCGCCTGCGAGCGCTGTAACGTCACCATCGTTTGCAACTTCAATCGGAATGTTTTCACCGATTTCTCGTGCAACGTCAAGGTACATATTCTTGACTTTCGTTTCAAAGTCTTCGTCGTTAACTTTGAGGAAGAGAGAAGCAACCATTATACGATTGTCAACGTAAACGCCGGCACTTGAAACACCAATTGCGTCAACGCGCGGCATTTTTGAAGCCGCGGTCTTCATTGCTTCGAGTATGCCTTGGTAGTGATACTCAGGGTCAGAGTTAGTTTTTGGGAACCAAACAACCTCTTCAGAATATACGCTTTCGCCGTCGATAACAGCGCTAACCTTACGGTCGGAACCGCCCGCGTCAAAGCCGATACGGCATCCGTCAAGATGACGACCTACAGGAGAGGCAGAAGATTTATCCTTTGGCGCATCAGCGAGCGCTACACTGCTTACGCTGAACTTTTCTTCATAAACGCGCTCCATAAACTTAACATCAAACTCACGCGCGCCGCCGTAGCTGTAAGCCTCTTTAATCTTTTTTGCTACTATATCGCTACCTGCAATAATGATTTTATAACCGCCAGCAACCCACAAAAGAGTTTTAACAATACGCTCTACAAAAGCGAAGTTTTGGTCGTCTTTGCCTGTACTGTCCTTGAAGATACGTGTTTTGTATGTAGTTGTGTAACCCTTGTTGCGTTCAACCGCGATAACAATATCCTGTCCGTCGACCGCAGTTGCTTCGCGCATATCGCGGCAAACGATAGACATAGGCGCAAATTTTGGGTCAAGTTTAGCATTTACTTTAAGCTTCATATTTGATTTCTCCTCCAATAATTGTTTTTTGCACATTAAAGCTGTCATCGGTAATAATAATGTCAGCATCTTTACCCACATCAAGTGAACCCTTGCGGTCAGCAATACCAATTGCAGTAGCTGGGTTAAGGGATGCGCCGTTTACACATTCGTTAAGCGGAATGTTAGAGTTGGTGTAAACGTTCCAAACACCTTGATTTAGTGGCAATACACTACCCGCAACGGTGCCGTCTTCAAGTCGGCAAACAATGTCGTTATAGATGATTTTGGTGCCGCCAAGTGTATATTCGCCATAAGGCAAACCTCCTGCGGGTAAGCAGTCGGTGATAAAACAAAGCTTTCTACCCTTAATCTTGTGTAGCAAATCATAGAAGCAACTGTTTACATGGAAGGTATCAACGATAACTTCGCAGGAAACATCGCTGTTAAATGCCGCGGTAACAACACCTGGCGCTCTATGAGCCAAGGGAGTCATAGCGTTAAAGAGGTGAGTAACGTGGCGTACGCCTACGTTTGTACTAGCCATTGCTGTGTCATAATCAGCGCTGGTGTGCCCCATAGAGATTACAACATCAGTGTCACGAGTGATTTCGCGAATAGCGGCAAAATCCTCGGTATCACATTCGGGTGCGAGTGTGATAATTTTGATTATGTCAGCATATTCTTTTACAAATTTAGCATCGGGCTTAAGTATGTACTTGGGATCCTGTGCGCCCTTTTTGCTCTCGCTAATAAACGGACCTTCAGCATGGCAACCCAAAATTTGAGAACCTGCCCAGTTTTTGCTTTCTTCCTTTAAGTCGCGACAAACTTGGAGAGCCTTGCGGATAACCGCCATATCAACAGTCATTGTTGTGGGCAAGAAGCCTGTAACACCGTTTTTAATGATACCGCTTGCGATTGTGCGAATGCTTTCTTCCTCACCGTCGCAAACGTCTTTTGAAAGGTAACCGTGAATATGGATGTCAATAAGACCGGGAGAAACGTATCCGCCGTTAGCATCAATAATTTCTGCATCAGAAGGAACCTTATTGGTAGATACTACGCTTTCGATTACGTCGCTGTAAAGAAGCGCCATTCCTTTAATAATACGATCTTTAAGTATGATTTTTCCGTTTATAATGGCTTTCATAAACAAACCCCCACTGTAGTATTATTCCTTTTGAATTGTAACAAAAACAACATTAAAAATCAATATGCATTTTAAATTTTCAAAAGTAAAATTTAAAAAAACTATTGACAAAAAGCCACCTAGCACATATTATTTTTATATAACAAAAATTCTTGGCGGTTTTCCGCTTGATATGGAGGAAAATTTATGGTATTTGAAAAAATGAAACAAATTTTGGCAGAACAACTCGATGCAGATTGTGACAGCATCACAATGGATACCGACATCGCTGACGACCTTGGTGCTGACAGCCTTGACGTTGTCGAAATGCTTATGTCAATTGAAGACGAGTTTGAAATTGAAATTCCCGACGAAAAAATCGAAAGTCTCAAGACCGTAGGTCAGGTTGTAGAGTATATTCAAGCAAATGTGCAATAAAATTTAACCCTCGCTTTGAGCGAGGGTTTTGTTTTGCGAATTAATAATTTTCAGCGTGGATTTCAAAGTATGCCTTTGGATGAGCGCAAACAGGGCACATTTCGGGAGCCTTTGTTCCAACTACGATATGACCGCAGTTGCGGCATTCCCAAACCTTAACTTCACTTCTTTCAAACACCTGTGCTGTTTCAACATTGTTAAGAAGTGCACGGTAACGTTCCTCGTGATGCTTTTCGATAGCTGCAACCATTCTGAACTTTGCAGCAAGCTCGGGGAAACCTTCTTTGTCAGCGGTTTCGGCAAAACCTGCGTACATATCGGTCCATTCGTAGTTTTCGCCCTCGGCAGCTGAAAGCAAATTTTCGGCTGTGTCGCCAAGGCCGTTTAATTCCTTAAACCACATTTTTGCGTGTTCTTTTTCGTTGTCAGCAGTCTTTTGGAAGAGCGCCGCAATCTGCTCAAAGCCCTCTTTTTTTGCCTTTGATGCAAAATAGGTGTATTTATTTCGAGCTTGTGATTCACCGCTAAAAGCATCCATCAAGTTCTTTTCGGTTTGTGTGCCTGAATATTTGTTTGTCTTTACTCCCATTGGTAAAAACCTCCTTTTTTATTTAATAATAGTATATATTATTTTTTTAAAATTATCAAGGATAATTCTTGAATAAAATATTATAATATGGTAAGATACCCTTGGTGATAAAAATGCTTTTTAAAAAAGATAAAGGCGGTACGTTCGAATACTTGATAGTAGGACTTGGCAACCCAGGTCGCGAATATGAAAACACCCGCCACAACGCAGGATTTATAGCTGCAGATATTTTAAGTGAAAAATTTAATATAAAGCTTTCAAAATCAAAATTTGATGCAGTTTTTGGGGACGGAACAATCGCTAATGCGCGAGTAATCGTTGCTAAACCGCTAACTTATATGAATTTGTCGGGTGTTGCCGTACAAAAGCTTTCGTCGTTTTATAAAATTCCGCTTGAAAGAATTATTATAATGCATGATGACGTATCTCTTGATGTTGGTAAAATACGAATTCGCCGCAAGGGTAGCTCGGGCGGTCAAAAGGGACTTGGGAATATAATTCAGCTTTTAGGCAGTGAAGAGATTTCGCGCATTAAAATTGGTGTTGGCGCTAAACCCCATCCTGATTATGATATGAAGGATTGGGTTTTGGGTAAAATACCAACAGAACAGCAGACTGAATTTAAAACAGCGTGTGAAAACGCGGCAAAGGCTGTAAATGAAATCATTGCGAGAGGTATTGATTCGGCAATGAACAAATACAGCAAATAATTTTGTATGAAGTGTTTATTTGACATATTAAAAAACGAGCCTGATTACGCAAGATTGTTAAAAGCGGTAAAAAACGGCAATTTACCTATTGCATCAAGCGGTCTTTCAAATGTTCACAAAGCGCTGGTTAGCGCGGCGCTCAATGCGCATTTAAAAAGGAAAATTTTGATTGTCACACCCGACGAGCAAACAGCCGTTTCGCTTAAAAGCGATTTAGAGTCTATGGGACTTAACTGTTTGATTTTTTATTCACGCGATTACAACACCGAGCGTGTTACAGGCTACTCAAAAGAATACGAACACCGTCGTGTAGACACCCTATCAAGAGTTCTTGATAGGGCTTTTGACGTGCTGTTGGTACCTGTGGATGCGGCAGTGCAATATACATTACCGCCACAGATTTTAAGCCAAAATACAATAAGTGTTAAATCGAACGATAACGTAGACATAACCTCCTTTTGCGAGAGCCTTATTGACGCGGGTTATGCGCGAAGTGAATTGTGCGAGGGTGTCGGTCAGTTTGCCGTACGAGGTGGAATTATCGATGTTTTTGCTACAGGCAACGATTACCCCGTAAGAATTGAACTTTGGGGTGAGGAGGTTGACAGTCTTTCGTTTTTTGACATTGAAACACAGCGACGCACCGAAAATATAGACAGCATAAAAATTTACCCCGCAAACGAACTGCCTTTTAATACAAAAGAGTTATCTCAAAAACTGCAAAATTACTTACAAAATACAAAAAAATTAACCGACAATCAGCGCAACTTTATAAATCAGGATATTTTGGCACTTGACGCATCACTTTCGGTGTCTCCTGATTTATATATACCGTTTTTATATGAAAAGCCGTCTACAATATTTGATTATACAACAGATTGCATAATGGTAGTTTGTGAATCAGGAAATATAAACGAACGACTAAAAAACATATTTACAATAGAAAAGGAAGAGATTTCTGATTTGCTTGAAAGCGGAAAGCTGTGTCCCAAAAGCGCTAAAATGCGGCTTACCCCAGCCGAGCTTTACACCTTTTTCGAAAGGGCTGTTTATTTTGAAAATTTTCCACGAACATCCTATGAAATATCGCTCAAAGAATTGGTGAGTTTTAATTTTAAACGCTCTACCGCTTGGGGCGGAGATATTGCCGTGCTTATAGACGATATTGCGTACATGTTACACATTAAGGGTACGGTGGTTATATTAGCAGGTGAGGCGAAAGCGGCAAAGGTTCTGACCGCCGAGCTTAACGACCGTGGCACTAACGCGGTTTTCCTGCAAAATCCAAGTGAGCTTAAAGCGGGTGGAATTTATGTAATGGTTGGCGGACTATCAAGCGGTTTTGAAATACCAATGTGCAAACTTTATGTTATTACACACCGTCATATCGCGTCCGAGGAAAAACTTATCCGCCGCAAATATAAAGACGGAAAACAAATAAACTCGCTTGACGAACTTGCGCGCGGTGACTATGTCGTTCACGCTTCGCATGGTATAGGAATTTTCGACGGAATAAATCAAATTAAAAATGGTAGCGTTACAAAAGATTATATAAAAATAAAATACGCAGGAACCGACATTCTTTATGTTCCTGTAACACAGCTTGATTTAGTTTCAAAGTATATAGGCGCCGCCGAAGACAGCGGAATAAAGATTAACAAACTTGGAGGTACCGAGTGGCAACGCACTCGCGCCCGTGTAAAAAAAGCCGTTCGCGATATGGCAAAACAGCTTACTGCACTTTATGCTAAACGCATGGCGACAAAGGGTTACGCTTTCAGCGAAGACACCGATTTGCAAAGCGGATTTGAGGCGCGCTTTGAATACGAGGAAACCGACGACCAATTACGCTGTGTTGATGAAATAAAACGTGATATGCAGCGCGAAGTACCAATGGACCGCCTACTTTGCGGAGACGTAGGCTTTGGCAAAACCGAGGTGGCTTTGCGCGCCGCATTCAAATGCGTAAGCGAAGGAAAACAATGCGCGTTATTGGTGCCTACAACCATACTTGCAATGCAGCATTACAACACAGTTTTGCGCCGTTTTGGTGATATGCCTCTTACTGTAAAACTGCTTAATCGGTTCGTAACTAAACGCGAACAGGAAAAAACAATTTTAGGCTTAAAAAGTGGCAGAGTGGATATGGTAGTCGGTACCCATAGACTTATATCAAAAGACGTTAGCTTTAAAAATATAGGTCTCGTAATTATTGATGAAGAACAGCGTTTTGGCGTTGCACAAAAGGAAAGACTTAAAGAACTTTACCCATTTGTAGATATTCTTACCCTTTCGGCAACACCCATACCGCGTACGCTAAATATGGCGATGTCGGGACTTCGTGATATGTCAACCATTGATGAAGCACCAAATGACCGCCATCCTGTTCAGACCTATGTATTAGAGCAAAACGACGGTGTGTTACTTGATGCCATAAACCGCGAACTGCGCCGAGGTGGTCAGGTGTATTATTTGCACAATCGCGTTGACACAATAACCCGTCTAGCCGCCAAACTCAAAGAAAGATTACCAAACGCTCGAATAGGTATCGCACACGGTAAAATGAGTGAGGATGAACTGAGTGATATATGGCAAAAGCTGCTAGAGCACGAAATTGATGTTCTTGTTTGCACCACCATAATTGAAACGGGAGTAGATGTACCCAATGCCAATACGCTGATAATTGAAGACGCTGACCGTATGGGACTTTCACAGCTTCACCAGTTACGAGGTCGAGTAGGTCGTTCGCCGCGCCGCGCGTACGCATATTTTTGTTTTAAGCGCAATCGCGAAATCAGTGAAACTGCAACAAAACGACTCGAAGCTATACGTCAATTTACTGAATTCGGCTCAGGCTTTAAAATTGCTATGCGCGACCTTGAAATTCGCGGTGCGGGTAGTGTTTTAGGCGGCGAACAGCACGGTAATATGGAAGCGGTCGGCTACGATATGTATTTAAAATTACTTGCCGATGCCGTAAACGAAGAAAAGGGCATTGAATCACACGAAGAATTAAGCTGTGTAATCGACCTTAATATTTCCGCTCACATTCCCGAGCGGTATATTGAGTCACTTCCTGCAAGACTTGGTATTTACCGACGTATAGCCGACATCCAAGATGAAAGTGACGTACAGGACGTAATAGATGAGCTGTGTGATCGCTTTGGTGAACCTCCGCGCGCTGTAATGGGAATTATAGAAATTTCCCTGCTTCGAAGCAAGGCTACAGCCGCCTGCATTACCGAGATAACAGGTACTCCAACTACTGCCGTTTTGCATACACCAAAAATAGATATGCAAATAGCAGCAAAACTGTCTGACGAGTTTAAGTCAGCGTTCACTTTGTCTTCATCGGGTGAGCCTGCATATATAATAAGGCTTACTAACGGCTTGAAACTTACCGATGTGGTATCGAAACTTTCAAAAATTTTGTAAGATCGTTTACAATTTCGTATAGACTTTTTTTAAGTTATGGTATATAATTACTTTGATATTAAATCCAAGGAGTTTTTAAAATGAATACATTAAAAAGAATATTTGCTTTAGTGCTTTGCTTGGTGCTAACGATGACCTGCCTTGTGGGTTGCCACAAAAAAGGCGAGATTGCCGTAAAAATTGGCGATGTGGAGTTTACTTCAGGTTATTATGCTTGTGCTTTGGTTTTCTCTGATACCGAGGCTCGTGCAAAGGTTGAAGAGCAACTCGTTTCTGAGGATGGTAAGGCGCCTGAGAATATCAATTACCACAAGGAAAAAATCGAAAATACTGATTATGTAAAATGGGTAGAAAAGAACACCCTTGACACTTTAAAGAATTTAGCGGCAATTAAAACACTCTGCAAAAAAGTTGGTGTTGAGCTCGATGCCGAAACAGAATCACTTTCAAAAACTAATGCAGAATATATGTGGGATTCATACGGATACTCTATTCTTTTAGAGTCTAACGGTGTAAGCAAGGAAACCTTTATGCAATATATGCTTGACACCTATCTTGCCGATACATATTTTGAGTATATTTACGGTGAGGGTGGCGAAAAAGAAATTTCTGCCGATAAGTTGACAGAACAACTTAAAAAGAATTATGTACTTGTAAACATTATCGAGGTTGATTACAGCACTCTCACGGATGAACAAAAAGAAGATAAGACCGAGCAAATCTCGGCTTACTACGACACACTTAAAGACGGAAGCAGAACCTTCGAAGAGGTATATATGGATTATAACCAACTTTCTGCCGATAGTCATACGCACGATGAAGCCGAAGAAGGTGAACTCGCACCGCTTGACTATCACGCAACCGTGCTTGGCACAGAAGAAACAGATTATTTCTCGGATTATTATGAAACCGCAAAGGAAATGGCAATAGGTGAGGTTAAAGTTGCTTCTGTTGACAGTAGTGAGGGCGTAGCGTTAATTGTTAAAAAGGATATAATTGCCGATCCGTATTATATAGACCAGTTTGATTTAACACTTCGCAATGAAATCTCAGGAGAGGATTACACAAAAGAGATTGCCGATTATGGTGAAAAACTCGAATGTAATGTAAATGAATCCTCAACTAAACAATTCAAGGTTAAAAAGATAGTTTATCCAGAAGGCGTATAAAAAAAGACCTCCGTTTCAAGCGGAGGTCTTAAAATTTATCTAATATCCTAAATCTTCATTTACCAATATTACCGTTATTCTATTTTCTTGACGCTGTAGCGCGCTTATAAGGTAGTCACAGCAAATTCGGGTATCGTTTTTGCAACCATCAGCAAAATCGGGATTAGGGTTATTTAGCAACGACACGCAATGCCCTAATTTTGCGCAAGGGTTGTCGATTCCCAGTCGCACGCAGTTTTTTGGCGCGGCTATTTTTTTAACACGCAAAAACGCCTCGTTTAAATCGGGTACAATTTTGTTTTTACCAACAACCATAACAACCTTTTTAGGACCAAAAGCGATTGCGGAAATGCGATTTGCAAATCCGTCAACGTTTAATAGTTCTCCGTTTTCGGTTATTGCATTGGTAGAGCAAAAGAAAAAGTCAGCGCCAATTGAAGCTTTAAAGCATTCTTGTTGCTGTTCGGGTGTAATACCCTTACGGCTGCGGTTCATAAATCGATATTTCTGGTTTTGAAATAATTCAGTTATACCACACTCGTTAAGCGACATTGAACCACCCGATGTAATAACACAACCGTCAAACAACATTTCTTTAACAATATTTTTTGCATCCTCTTTTGTTTCGGCAAAAATAGGGTGAATTTTGTTTTTTTCTAAATTTTTAAAAAGTTTCCCGATCTTTTCGTTCATTATTTTATTCCTTTCACAATTACTCCGCCGCCAAGCACGGTATCTCCGTCATAAAATACCGCCGCTTGACCCGCAGAAGGCGCGCGCTGTGGTGTATCAAATTCGAGTATTACGTTTTTTCTACCCGTTTGATGTATAACACAGGGTTGTTCGGTATGACGGTAGCGCAGCTTACCTGCCGCATGCACACCGTCAAGATTGTCGTCGGCAATTATATTTACATCCCTTACCTCAACCTGTTTATAAAATAAGTGTTGTTCATCACCTAATATCACTTGGTTGGTATCAGCATTTTTGTTTAGCACGAATGCGTGTTTGCCGAGCGCTATGCCAAGTCCTTTTCGCTGACCAATGGTATAGTGAATAACACCCTTGTGTTTGCCCAAAATTTTTCCGTCAATGTCAAGATAATCGCCTGTGGCAAATTTTATGCCTGTGTTTTGCTCAATAAATGCGGCATAATCGCCGTCGGGTACAAAGCAAATATCCTGACTGTCCGATTTTCTTGCAACACAAAGCTTCATTTTCTCGGCAATCTCACGCGCCTGCGCCTTGGTGTGATACCCTAACGGTAAAACTGTTTTTGAAAGTTCGTTTTGTGTAAGTCCGTAAAGCACATAGGATTGGTCCTTGGTGCTGTCAAGCGCTTTTTTAAGTAAATATCGGTCACCACACTTTTCTATTCGCGCATAATGACCTGTTGCAATGCTGTCAAAGCCGTTTTTTTCGGCGTAGTCAAGCATGGCGCCAAACTTTATATGAATATTACATTGTATACAAGGATTTGGTGTACGACCAGCAATATACTCATCTATAAAATGCTTTATAACAAAATCGTAAAAATGCTTTTTTAAATCTAAGGTGCAATGTGTAATTCCTAATTTTTGACAAACATCAGCGGCATCAGCGGCTTCACGGTCGAATTTGCTTATTAAATCGGAATTGTCACCGTCATAAAGTTTTAAGGTAATACCTGCGGCATCCGCTTCGCGCGAAACAAGCGCCGCCGTAACGGCAGAGTCTACTCCTCCACTCATACCTATTAAGGTTTTCATTAAATCACTTCTTCTTTTTGTGAATATTTCTTATTGTCTTTTTCTTCTTTTGTGGCGGTCTGTTTTGACCGTTTTTTGTACCGATAGCCGATTTGTCAGGCGTTATAAGACAGTTTTTGCCGAAACCTATAAGGTCGGTACGATTTGCTTTTCGCAATGCGGACAAAACCAACTGTCGATTTTCGGGTTTGTAGTACTGTAGCAGCGCTCTTTGTTGCGCCTTCTCTTCTGGTGTGCGCGGAACATATACCTTTTGCATATTCATCGGGTTTAGTCCCGTATAGAACATACAGGTGGATATTGTACCAGGCGTGGGGTAAAAGTCTTGCACCTGTTCGGGATGAATCCCTTCTTTTTTAAGAAAGAGCGACAACTCTATTGCATCATTTATGGTGCTACCTGGGTGTGATGACATTAAGTACGGCACCAAAAACTGCTTTTTGCCGACCTTGTCGGTTATCTCGTAAAAACGCTTTTTGAATTTTTCGTACACGTTTATATGTGGCTTACCCATACAGTCAAGTACGCGAGCCGAGCAATGCTCGGGCGCCACCTTTAACTGACCGCTTACGTGGTGCTCAACAAGCTCGTGGAAAAAATCCTCGTCATTATCGGCAATAAGATAGTCAAAACGGATGCCCGAACGAATGAATATTTTTTTGATTTTAGGCAGTTTTCGAAGTTTTCGTAAAAGGCTTAAATAATCGCTGTGGTCTACCTCTACAGCATTACACATCGTTGGGGCGAGACATTTTTTATCCTTACAAAGACCGCGTTCAAGCTGACCACGGCACGATGGCGCTCTAAAGTTGGCGGTTGGACCGCCTATATCATGAATATAACCCTTAAAATCGGGCATATTGGTAATCTTTTTAACCTCGTCTATCACCGACTCGTGAGAGCGGCAGCTGATTTGTCTGCCTTGATGGTATGCAAGCGCGCAAAAATTACACGCACCATAACAGCCGCGATTATGTATAACCGAAAATTTAACCTCTTCTATACCGGGCACACCGCCAAGTGATTCATAGCTTGGGTGATAATCACGCATAAAAGGTAAAGAATAAGCCGCATCCATTTCCTCGGTAGTAAGCGGCGGCATAGGTGGGTTTTGCACCACAATTTTGTTGCCGTGACGTTGAATTACCGCCTTACCGCGCACTGCATCATGCTCGGTTTGCTGAATATAGGTGGACTCGGCATATTTTTTCTTTCCCTGTTCGCTGTTTTCGCTAACTGCTTCAAAAGATGGGCACTCTTTTGCGCTCTGCACCACATAGTCGTGTGTGTTTACGGCATAACAAGTGCCTAAAATGTCAGTTAATTCGGTGATTTTTTCACCCGCATCTAAACGATTTGCGATTTGTACTACGTGGCGTTCACCCATACCGTACATAAGTAGGTCGGCGGTAGAATCAATAAGAATTGACGGGCGCACTTTATCGTCCCAATAATCATAATGCGCAAATCGACGTAGCGACGCTTCAATTCCGCCAATACAAATCGGGATGTCGCCAAAAAGTCGTCGAATTGCCTTTGAATATACAATTACAGCGCGGTCAGGCCTAGCGCCTGATTTACCACCGGGAGTGTACGCGTCGTCACTGCGTTTGCGTTTTGCTGCGGTGTAGTGCGCCACCATAGAGTCAATATTACCGCTATTTACAAAAAAGGCAAGTCGTGGTGCGCCAAAGCGCATATAATCCTTATCACAGCGAGGTTGAGATATTATGCATACTTTAAATCCGGCATTTTCAAGTACGCGCGACACGATAGCCGTACCAAAAGAGGGATGGTCCACATAAGCGTCGCCTGTAATTATAATTATATCAGCGCAGTCCCAACCGCGCTCGTTCATATCTTTTTTTGTAATTGGTAAAAATGGCATAAACTTGACCTCTTTTTAAATATACTTTATTGTATCATAAATTTAAAGCTGTTACAAGGGGTGTAATAAAATGGAAAACGAAACCGATGTGGTTGAAATAACCCCGAAGAATATGTATGCGCAAATTTGTATAACACAGGCAATATGCATTGCTGTAATTTTAATTGCAGTTTTTATAATCAAATTCTTTTTTGATGAGAGTTTTTTAAAACTTCAAAAATGGTGCGATAACAATTTGTTTGAACAAACGAAAATAACAGCCCAGTTTGATGAGGAAGCAAACCGTGAAAATTAAATTTTTAGGAACTGAAATTTACATATCTTTTTTATTTTGCGCGTTACTGTGCTTTATGTTGGTAATTGACCGCACAGGGCTGATAATCCCGACGCTTTTTGCCGTATTAATTCACGAGATTGGTCATTTGATTGCAATGTGGGCGGCAGACTGTCAGCCAAAAGCTGTACGTCTAATACCTACAAGTGTGCAAATAGTCCGCGGATTTTCACCTAAAAAACATGGTGAGGTGGCAATAGCTTTTTGCGGACCTGCGGCAAATCTTGTGTTTTTTGGTGCACTTCTTACCAATTTTTTTATTTTTAAAAACGAACAGTCACTTACCTTTGCGATTTTAAATCTTATAATAGCCGTGTTTAATTTATTGCCCGTATCGGGACTTGACGGTGGAACATTACTTATAAATTTTATAGCAAAGTTTACCGATATTTACAAAGCCCAAAGCGTCGTACGGATAGTTACGGTCGCTTTTGCGGCTATCGCTTTTTTGCTCGGTGTTTATTTGTGGGTTAGCGGCACAGTAAATATATCGGTGTTTATCGTGGCGGTGTATCTGGGTGTTTGTGGGATGATGAAAAAATAAAGCACCGACAAAGTCGATGCTTTTTTTTGGCGCGCCGAAGAGGATTCGAACCCATGACCTTCTGGTCCGTAGCCAGACGCTCTATCCAACTGAGCTACCGGCGCAAAACATATTAAAATGTCTACGATTTTTAAACCGCCATAGTATAATAGCACAAAACTTTGATAAAATCAATAGTTATTTTTAAAAATTTTTAATTTTTTATTTGTTGGGTGAAAAAAGTGCTTAATTTTTTAAATAAAATCAACTTATTCGTGTGGGGAACACCAACATTGCTACTGATTTTTTTTACAGGGGTGTTCCTTTCAATCCGCACTGGATTTTTCCAACTAAGATTTTTTAAAACTGCCTTTAAGGAGTTTTTTAAAAAAGGTACAAAAACAAACGGAGTTCAAATGACACCGATACAGTCGGCAAGCACTGCGCTGTCTGCTACCATGGGCACGGGGAACATCGTGGGTGTTGCGGGAGCCGTGGCGCTCGGCGGACCGGGCGCTGTGTTTTGGATGTGGATATCAGCCGCTTTTTGTATGATAATAAAATTCTCGGAAATTGCGCTTAGTGTGCGCTACCGTGAGAAAATGCAAGACGGCGCTTACTCGGGTGGCGCTATGTATTATATGAAAAATGCATTGCCGAAAAAATTTTTACCTTTAGCAAATATTTTTTGCTTGTGCGGAGTGGCGGCAGCCTTTGGTGTGGGAAATCTAACCCAAATAAACACTATGTCGGTAAGTGTTAGTGCGCTTGTGCAAACGTTTGTTAGCGTTTCGCCGCAAAGTGATTTTTTTATAAAACTCGGCGTAGGAATAGTTTGCGCGGTATGCTGTATCCTTGTTTTAAAAAACGATGGCAACATCGGTCGTTTCTGCGAAAAAATGTTTCCTGTTATGACGATACTTTATATAGCTATGACAGTAGGCGCCATAGCTATAAATTACAATAAAATCCCATTGGCTTTTTCAAAAATACTTATCGGCGCTTTTAAACCCGAGTGTGTTACGGGCGGTGTTGTAGGCTCGGCTTTTGTAGGTATGCGTTTCGGTATGTCGCGCGGCGTTTTTTCTAACGAAGCAGGTCTTGGTACGGCACCTGTGGCGTATGCTTGTAGTAACGGCGACGAAATAAGCCTTGGGTTTATGGGGATAATGGAAGTTTTTATTGACACAGTTGTCGTTTGCACACTAACTGCTTTAACTTTACTTTGCGTTGGCAATATTACATACGGCACAGATACTGCATCAAGCCTTACGCTTAATGCGTTACGGTCGGTTTACGGGCAAAAGATTATTTTTGTATTTTGTCCCGCAGTTTGTTTTTTTGCTTTTTCTTCGATAATCGGTTGGGGACTTTACGGAACAAAATTTACTGAGTTTTTGTTTGGCAAAGAAGCAAAGGGAGTTTTTCTTTTCGCTTTTATATTAGTGCAAATACCTGCCGCAATATTTCGAGCCGATGCGGCGTGGGTTATAGCTGAAATTTTTAATGGTGCTATGATACTGCCTAACATAGCTTCGCTTTTGCTATTAAATGACAATATAGTGGAAATCACGCGCTGTTATACCGCAAAAAATCCGACTCACTAAGTGTGAATCGGATTTTGTTATTGCTCAAACCACATATTTAAATAATTTATTATAGCAGGAACTAAAGATTTAATTTGTTTGCCCGAAGTGTTTACACAAAGGTCAAAGCTTGATGCCATACCCCATTTGTTGCTAGTATACATTTCCCGATAGATACGGCGCTGTCGGTCAATGCTTTTGCATTTGCGAATAATTTGTTTGTCGGTAAAGTTTTCATCTTCGCGAGCACGTGCTCGACAACGGGCAATTTTTGATTGTTCATCAGCGCAAACAAATATATTAAACGGTTTATATTCCAACAAAATTTGGTCAGCGGCTCTGCCTATAATTACGCAGTCTCCCTGTGCCGCTAATTTTTTAATCAGTTGCTGTTCGACATTGATTATTTCAGCCGATTGAATAACCGCATAGCTTGGCGCACCAAAACCGTGACCTATTGTTGTGGGATAAAAAATTTGAATATCCTTTTCCGACATACTTGCTACAAAATCCTTGTTAAGCTTGGTCTTTTCGGCTACCATATCAATTATTTGATGGTCGTAGCAAGGAATTCCAAGCTCATCAGCAATGCGTTTGCCAAGCTCACGTCCACCCGAGCCGAATTCACGGCTGATAGTAATAATTTTTGGCATAAAGCTCCCCTCCTTTAAAAAATGCGCCCGCGTTATTTGCGGGCGCTGATATGTTTTTGCTTTAGTGTTTAGATTTTTTCAGCAACCTCGAAAACTGCCGCAGGAAGCTCTGCTTCGTCGCAAGAAACAGTGAAGATGAATTCAACATCCTCAATCTTTGAAAGACGTGAAAGGAATGCTGCGAGTTCATCATAATTGCGTGAGCCGATGCGCAAAGTAGCGTCACCAAAAATGTGAGTTATGTCGTTGTTGCCTGCCTTTACACCTGCAAGAAGACCGTAATATTCATCGTAACCGCAAATTGAAAAATCATCAGCATAAATTAAGCGAGCTTTATGGCTAACGGAAAATGTAAGCGTGCCGCCCTTTTCGATACATACAACATTGCCCAAACTTGTTTCAGCAGCGGAATTTACCATTTCTACTAAACGCTTGGTTTTGCCTGCGCCTTTTTTTCCGATAATTAGTTTAATCATATAAAACAACTCCTTTATATTTACCGTGAGTACACGGTTGCTTTACCTTTATTTAATTTTATTTTAAAAGTCTTGCCTCAAGCTCCGCTTTCATATCCTCGTATCCCGGTTTGCCGAGAAGCGCGAACATATTCTTTTTATAGCTTTCAACACCTGGTTGGTCGAAAGGATTTACACCCAACATATAACCCGATATTGCGCAAGCCTTTTCAAAGAAGTAGATAAGACGACCAAAATTGTCTTCATCTGCGCGGTCTACCGAAATCACAAGATTTGGCACTCCGCCGTCGGTATGGGCAAGAACTGTACCCTCAAATGCTTTTTCATTAACATAAGACATTGTTTTGCCTGCAAGGAAGTTAAGACCGTCGCCGTCGTTATCTTCGCGTTCTATAATAACATCGCTACCGTTATCACCAATTGTAACAACCGTTTCAAACATAAGACGTGCGCCGTCTTGAACGAACTGTCCCATAGAATGTAGGTCGGTAGAAAATGTAACTGATGCGGGGAACAAGCCCTTGTTGTCCTTGCCTTCACTTTCGCCGAACAGCTGCTTAAACCATTCTGCCATCATTGTAAATCGTGGCTCGTAGGAAACAAGCAATTCAATCGACTTACCCTTGCGGTAAAAAGCGTTACGAAGTGCCGCATACTGATAACATGGGTTTGCGTCAATATCCTCTATATTATAATCCTTAGCTGCTGCTGACGCACCTAACATAAGAGCATCAATGTCGCAACCTGCTGCTGCGATGGGGAGTAGACCTACGGCTGTAAGCACCGAAAATCTACCACCAACATCATCGGGGACTACAAAACATTCATAACCTTTTTCGTCAGCCAATGCTTTGAGTGTGCCACGAGCCTTGTCGGTTGTGCAGTAAATACGACGTGCTGCTTCCTCCTCGCCGTAGCGTTCTTCAAGAAGTTTACGGAACACACGGAATGCAACCGCTGGTTCGGTGGTTGTGCCTGATTTTGAAATAATATTTACAGAAACTCGCTTACCCTCACAAATCTTGAGCAAATCAGCCAAGTTTGAGCCACTTATACTGTTGCCCGAAAAATAAACTTCCGGTACGTTTTGTCTTATCGTGTTGTAGTAAGGTCCTTTTAAAAACTCGATTGCCGCGCGAGCGCCAAGATAAGAGCCGCCAATACCGATAACGATAAGCACGTCGGTGTCGGACTGAATTTTTTTAGCCGCTGCTTTTATGCGGTCAAATTCTTCTTTGTCGTAATTAAAAGGTAGGTCAACCCAACCTAAAAAGTCGTTGCCAAGGCCACTTTTTTCGTTAATGGTCTTGTGAGCATCCGCCACCTGACCTAAAAGACCTTTAATGTCGTTTTCGCGTATAAAATCCTTCGCATACGCACTACTAAACTTAATTGCCATTGAATCAATCCTTTGCTATTTGGTGAAAAGAGTATACCCTCCCACCTTGTTTAATTTATTTTACATTATTTTTTACTGATTTGCAAGTAAATTGCACAAATTTTCACAAAAAATTTGAATTTTATTTAATTATTCCGTGTAAAATCCACAAAAAAGCGGTCAAAAAGCTCATCTTGTTGACGTTTTCGTCAGCAACTATATCAACAGAGTCTATAATATCATCATTTAAATAAAATTCTACGCTACCTACAATATCACCCTTTTTTATAGGAGCAGTAATATTTTCGTTTAATTTCGTTTGTTGTGTAACTGATGCCGACTCGCTTTTTTTAAGCAAGGCGTTAAAGTTTTTAGGGGTGGCAATTTTAAATCTCCTTTGAACACCGTTTTTAACCTCAAGCTCGGTTTGTTCTAATGCGGGACTAATTGATGAATACTCATAGTTTGCAAAACCGTAATCAAGCAGTTTTTTTGCACCGTTAAATCTATCGTTTGAGGTGTCACCCGACATAATAACAGCCACTAACTCCAAACCGTTTCTCTCGGCTGTCGCAGAAAGACAATATCCCGCGCCCGATGTTGTACCTGTTTTTAGCCCTGTTGTACCCTCGTAAAATCTTACTAATTTATTGGTGTTTACAAGCTCACTTTCGCCACCCCGCAAGGTGTCCATCCACACGGTAGAATAGTTTTTTATAATGTCGTGCTTTATAAGCTCTGCTGACATAAGAGCCACATCGTGCGCCGAGGATATATGTCCGTCCGCATCAAGTCCCGTAGCGTTTACAAAATGCGTATTTGTCATACCGAGTTCTGTAGCCTTAGCATTCATCATAGCCACAAAGCCCTCTTCACTACCCGCTATTTGTTCGCCAAGTGCAACAGTGGCATCGTTAGCCGAGGCAATAACCGCCGCTTTTAGCAGCTCGTCAACCGTCATAGCCTCCCCAGGCTCAAGCCAAATTTGCGAGCCACCCATACTGCAGGCGTGTTCGCTGGCGGTGACAACATCCTCTACCGACATTTTACCACTGTCAATGGCTTCCATAACAAGTAATAGCGACATAATTTTTGTAATAGACGCAGGCGGCAGTTTTTCGTCTGCGTTTTGCTCGTAAAGAATTTTACCTGTGTTAACCTCCATGAGTATCGCCGACTTCGCCTTTATGTCAAGCTGTGTGCCGATTGCAGCATCAGTAACGGTGTTGTCAATCGGAACGGAAATGTCGGATATATCACATTCGCTTGAAACAGTAGCGGCTGATACAAAATTAAACGATAGCGTTATTAAAATACAAATAATTATAACTAAAACCTTTTTCATAAGTATACCCCCATAAAAAAGAATATGTATAAAATACAAAAAATATAATCCCATTATCACAAAGGACAATGGGATTTGCTCTATATTTTACTTAATAATGCTACCGTTTCACAATGCGCGGTGCGAGGAAATAAATCTACAGGTGTGTATTCAACAAGTTTATATCCAGATGCTTCTAAAATTGCGGTATCGCGCGCCAAGGTTGCCACGTCACAGGACACATAAACAATTCTTTCGGGACTAAAATCATTTGCCACCGTTTTAAGCAGCGCTTGTTCGCAACCCTTTCTTGGTGGGTCTAATATTACTACGTCAGCATCAATTTTTTCTTGTCTTAATTGCTGTGCTGCCCCAGCAGCATCACCGCAAATAAATCGGGCATTTTTAATACCGTTTTCCTTTGCGTTTGTATTGGCATCGCGCACAGCCGCCTCGACAATCTCGACACCGATTATGCTTTTTGCCGTCTTTGCCATAGAAAGACCAATTGTACCGGCACCGCAATAAAGGTCAAGTATGTTTTTTCCGTAAGGCTCTGCATATTCAGCCGCTTTTTCATAAAGGAGTTCTGTCATATCGTGATTTACTTGATAAAAAGAATGAGGTGAAATACGCACTTTTACTCCGCAAAGAATATCGTGTATATATTCTTCGCCATAAAGTAAAATATTTTTATCACCCAATACAACGTTTGTCTTTTTTGTATTTATATTTAAAATAATACTTTTTAGGCTTTCGCCAAGGGCAGATTTTAAATCCTCAATAAGTCTGTCACTAAACGGCAAGGTGTTTCCGTTTATAACAATCCCAACCATAATTTCATTTGTATTTTTACCGTGACGCAAATAAAAATGACGAAGCAAACCTGTATGAGCTTGCTCGTTATAAACCGAAATATTATGCCGTTGCACAAACGCGGTAAACACATTTCCTGCTATGTAAAACTCCTTTGGGTGCAAAAGACAGTCGCCGCACGGGATACTTCGGTGGGAGCGCTTTGAATAAAACCCAATTTCGCCGTTTTCGGCTATTGGATAAAGCGCCTTGTTGCGATAGCGGTCTGGGTTAACGGCGCTAATTATCGGTTGGCTGTCAAACCCGATTTTGCCTATTCTGCGCATAGTTTGTGTCACGCGGTTTTGTTTGAGTTGACATTCTTTTTTATAATCAATATGTCTAAAAGCACAACCGCCGCAACGGGTAAAAACATCGCAATCAACGTCTATACGCTCTTTTGACGGTATTAATATTTTTTGCACCTTGGCAAAGGCATAATTCTTTTTTAGCTTTAAAACATGGGCGTTTATTTTGTCGCCAACAGCCGTAAGCGGCACAAAGACAGCCATACCGTCGTGATGACCGATACCGCTGCCTTCGTGTGATATATCTGTAATTTCAAGTTCAATAATATCGTTTTTTTTCATAATTAACTTTGTTCGTTCATAAAGTTTTGTTCGAGTGCGCCTTCATCGAAGAGTGAATAACCGCGGCGGCTGTCATATCCAAAACGGTCGTCGCAATTAAGCTTAATGCCATTTATTTCTATAAACTGTTCGTCGAGCCATTCGGCATTAACCGAGGTAATTTCTGTTTGCCAAAAAATATTGTGTGTGTCGTCTGCGGTTGATATTTCGCAGCGAACGGCAGAGCCGAGACTATTTTCTATCAAATAGACATTGAGCACTTTTTCGCCAGAGGGGGACACTGCTGAGTAGGAGAGTTCGCCCTTTGGAAGTTTTTCAATATCGGTAAAGAGTTCACCTTTGACAGCGAATCCCAATTCTATAAAGATAATTATCGCAGTTATAATATATAAGATTTTAAATCCAATGTTTTTCATAAAAACACCCTTTTAAATTTCATCAGTACTAAATTTAGGCGCTTCGGTCGAATTAAATTTGTCAACATCCCGGTTATAAGCCGTTACAGCAAATCGGCAATGAACACAGTAAGCCGAAATAAAATAAGGCAATGTAAAAATAAGCGGTGCTACAAAGAGTGAAAGTATTATCCAGCCCGAAAAACTAAGAACAAGTCCCCAAAAATCAGCACCCGTGCGTTTAGAGATAATGGTTGACATATTTACAACTTCGTCAGGGTGAATGTTATCGTTGCTCACGAATAAAAATATTGATAAATAATATTTAAGCATAAAAAACACGAGTGCCAATATTGCAAATATTGCTAAAAAAGAGTTGAGCGTCCAAAGACTAGAGGTCCATACAGGAAAAGACAGGTCAAATAAATTGTAAAACCATTCGCCAGAAAGCACCCACACTATAATCGAGGGGAAGAAAAATATTATTGCCGCGCTAACAATTTTGGTGGCAAGCAATAAAATAAAATGCAAAACTCGCTTATACTCATCAAGAGTTGCAAAGTATTTAAAAATCAGTAGCGCACTGTCGGTTTGCCCCCATAAAAGGCGGCGAAACCAGAAAATTACACCTACCAATAACGGTGACAATGCAAAAATTAAAAACAAAGCAAAAAAGATGATATATCCTGCAAATCCGCTAAAAATTGATATTGCCGAAGCGGTAAGTAAACCTATGAAAAACACGAAAATCAAAACGGTGCAAACAACAATTGACTGAAGCCAATTTCCTGACAATGCGGTTTTTGCTGTTGTTTTAACAACGGGACTTGGCGCTAACATAACTAATCACTCCTAAAATCGCATTTGATAAGTATATGTTATCAAATGTGTGATACAAAAATATTACAAAATCTTTAATTTTGCATAGGCCGCCATAATTTTTTTGGTACCTACGGTGTCAAAAGCTATTTCAAGCAAGGTATCACTACCCATTGGTGATACCGAAAGGATTAAACCTGTACCAAAGGCTTTGTGTTCTACGCGTTGACCCGCCGAGTAGGAACCAATAGCAGTAGTATCCACCTTTTTTGCGGCAGAAAAAGTGCTAAATGAAGTAGAACCTCCAAAGGCTTTTGTTTGAGATTTTTTGCGCTCGGTGTAAAAACTGTTTCCGGTGTTGTAGGAACGACCGTACGACATTTGAAGGGGTTTGTTGAAATTATCGCAATATCTGTCGGGAATTTCCCTCAAAAAACGCGAGGGCAAATTGCGGTTTGTAGAGCCGAAAACCATTCGCGTTACAGCGTTGCAGATATAAAGCTTACGTTTTGCGCGAGTAATTGCAACATACATAAGTCGGCGTTCTTCTTCAATTTCGCTTTCGCCACCGAATATCGACTGATTACCGGGGAAAACACCTTCCTCAAGCCCGATTAAAAACACGTTTTCAAACTCCAGACCCTTTGCGGAGTGAATGGTCATAAGTGTTACCTTATCATCACTGTCGTTCATAGAATCAACATCGCTTACAAGCGCAATTTCTTCCAAAAATGCCGAAAGTGTGGGCTCGTCATTTTCAAGCTCATACTGTTTTACCGTATTAACAAATTCATCAACGTTTTGAAGTCGGTCGGCGTTTTTAGGGTCAGCATCGGTTAAAAGACTGTCGCGGTAGCCGCTCTTTTCTAGAACCTCAACAACCAATTCGCCTATTGAAAGTTGGTCAACAAGTGCCGACAAATGCTTTATCATTGCACAAAATTCCGCGAGCTTGGTTGCCGCGCGACTAAGCGGAGCGTACTGCGCGGCATTATCAAGCACCTCGAAAAGACTAAGACCGAGTCCAAGTGCAATATCGGTTGCGTGATTTAGAGTAGTTTCGCCTATGCCACGCTTTGGTTCATTTATTATACGACGCAGACGTATATCGTCATTGTTGTTATTTATAAGGTTTAAATATGCTAAAACATCGCGAATTTCTTTTCGCTCGTAAAATCGCATACCGCCAATAACGCGATAGGATATACCGCTTCGCGCAAAAACATTTTCTATTGATGCTGACTGTGCATTCATTCTGTAAAGCACAGCGTGGTCACTCATATTTGCGCCGGAGCGCACACTTTCAAGAATACGGTCAGCAACAAAATGCGCCTCGTCGCGCTCATCTGCCGCGGTATAAAGCTTTATAAGCTCACCGTCGCCCTTGTCGGTCCAAAGATTTTTACCCTTTCGACCGCGGTTGTTGGAAATCACGGCGTTAGCGGCATCAAGAATATTACCAACCGAGCGGTAGTTTTGTTCAAGTCGTATTGTTTTTGCGTCTTCGTAATCATCCTCAAAATTAAGTATATTTTCAATGGTTGCACCGCGAAAACGGTAAATACTCTGGTCGTCGTCACCCACAACGCACAAATTACCGTGAACACTTGCAAGCAGTCTTACCAATTCATATTGTGCGTGGTTTGTATCCTGATATTCGTCTACCATTATGTATTTAAATTTACTGCCGTAATGCTCCAAAACATCGGGGTTTTCCGAAAATAGCTTTACGGTGAAGTTTATCATATCGTCAAAATCCATCGCATCGGCAGATTTGAGCCTTTTTTGATAGGCTTCGTATAGCTTGGCTATGGTTTGCTGACGGTAATCACTACCCGCTGTTTCTTTATATTCTGTGGGTGATATAAGCGAGTCCTTAGCGCTTGAGATTGCTGACAAAACACTCCTTACAGGGAACATTTTTTCATCAATCGAGTTGTCTTTTATAATGTTCTTTATAAGGCGCTTTTGGTCATCGGTATCATAAATGGTAAAATGAGAGGTAAAACCCAATCTTTCGGCGTTCATACGCAAAATTTTTCCACAAATACTATGAAAAGTACCTGCCCAAAGGCTCTCGCCGCCTTCACCGAGTTTGGCGTTTATGCGTTCTTTTAGCTCGTTTGCCGCCTTGTTTGTGAAGGTTATGGCTAAAATTTCCCAAGGATGAGGTCTGCTAACCGAAAACGCATTGCTTTGCAACTTATCCACCTTTCCGTCAAGATAATCTTGTGCGACGGTAATATCTTGTTCGGTAAAAAAAGGCACAAAATCACTGTTGTATGCTTCGCCGTATTTTACAAGATTTGCAATACGGTTTACAAGCACAGTGGTCTTTCCGCTTCCCGCACCCGCAAGCACCAAAACAGCGCCCTTGGTTGTTGTTACCGCCTCAAACTGACTGTCGTTCATATAACCAAAATCTTTTTCTATCAGTTTTTTTCTTAAGCTTAAAAATTTTTGTGTCATAAAAATTCCTATTTCTTTGTAGCTACGTATTCAAATTGCACAGTTTGACGCAATAACTCTGTTGGAGTATCGGTATGAGCCACCATAACAAGTGGCTTTGTCAAATCGAGACTGAACACACCCATTATTGATTTTGCATTGACTACATATTTGCCCGACAGCAATTCAATGTCGTAGTTTTTTGTGTTTGCTATATCAACAAAATTCTTAACTGCCTCAAAATCCCTTAGCATTATTGTTTTTTCAAGCATTTTTACATCTCCTTAAATAATATAGAGTCCCGATTCTAATAAAACGAATTCGAAATTACCCGATTTTACATAAGAGTATACGGGTTCCTCAAAATTATAAAGCTCTTCCACCGAGTAGCTTTCGAGGTCGATTTTAACAATATTATTTGCGCCTGTGTTGCACACATACGCGGTGTGGTCTTCGATGAAAACACCCTGAGGTTTATCAAAGGGTGAACTTTTTCCGCCTATGCGAAGTTCGGCGCGCATTGTGTTTATGTTAAAACGGATTAAAACGTTGTTGTTTCCAAAACTTGCCCATATACTGTTTTTGTAAAATGCAATATCGCTTGGCGGATTGTCGCGGTATTTCAGTTCGCCTGCAATATTGAGCATTCCGTCAGGATCGATAATAAAAACCTGACCGTTATCACAGCACATAAAAAGTCGATTGCTTGGAAGCAATATTGCTTTTGTTGAAACAAAGTTTTTAGCTGTGTTTACAGCAACGGTATAATTGCTGCCAAATTTTAAATTCCAATATACATTTTTGCTGACGTCGGTTATGTTTGAATTCTCAAACGAAAGCATTTTGTACCATACTATATCACCGTCATCAACTACAGCCTTTTGGTAGGGAAAAATGATCCCGTCCGATTTAGGCAACATTTCGTAAATTTTGCCGTCAAATATTTTTTTCAAATCTTTCAATCCTTTTTATTATATCTTTAAAGCGCCGTCGTTTATCATACTTTGTACGGCGAGTAATACTCCTGTTTTAGCGCTGTGGTAGTTGAGTCCGCCCTGCATCCAAGCGGCATACGGCGCGCGTAGCGGCGCATCGGCAGAAAGCTCTATCGAAGAGCCTAGAGTAAACGCGCCCGCCGCCATAATAACTTGGTCGTCGTAACCCGGCATATCGGATGGCTCGGGTCGCACAAACGAATCAACGGGCGCACCCGACTGCATACCTCGGCAAAAAGCAATAAGAGCTTCGGGTTTGTTAAGTATTACACTTTGTATAATATCGCCGCGTTTTTCTTCTGCAGTAGGACTTACCTTGTAGCCTAAAAGCTCGAGCAAAGCCGAAGCAAAAACAGCCGTTTTAAGCGCTTCACCCGTTACGTGCGGCGATGAGAAAAGTCCCATATAAAGCTCACGGTTGTGACCGAGCGACGCGCCCACCTCACGACCGACACCTGGTGCGGTCATACGACCCGCGCACATTTCGACAAATTTAGCCTTGCCCGCAATATAGCCTCCTGTCGGCGCAATACCGCCACCTGCGTTTTTGATAAGTGAGCCTGCAATAATATCGGCGCCCACTTCGGTAGGCTCTTTTGTTTCTACAAATTCGCCGTAACAGTTATCCACCATAATAACAGTATTCGGCGAAACCTCGCGTACAACACTGCACAATTCCCCAATTTTGTCTATTGTAAGGCTTGGTCTAAGACTATAACCGCGCGAACGCTGTATGTACGCCATTTTATAATTACCCCATGCAAGTTCAGCACGGATCGCGTTTATATCGGGTGTTCCGTCTGGGAGTAAATCCACCTGATGATATTCTACACCAAAATCAGAGAGTGAGCCGTCAACGTGACCGTCAAAGCCAAAAACACCAATTATTGTATCATACGGTCTGCCTGTTAATACCAGCACTTTATCTCCTGGGCGCAGTATACCAAAAAGCGCAACGGTAAGGGTGTGTGTGCCCGAAGCAAAGCTGTGGCGAACTATGGCATCCTCAGCACCCATACAGTCGGCAAAAACCTGGTCTAAAGTGTCACGACCAACGTCTCCGTAGCCGTAGCCTGTGGACATACCGAGATGCATCTCGCTAACGCGGTTTTTAATAAAAGCATTTAGCACCTTTGTTTGATTATATTCGGTAATACTATCTATTCTATCAAAGCTTTGTTTTGCCTTTTGTTCGGCAAGAGAGCTGTATTCTTTGAGTTTTTCGTCAAATTTAAAATAGTTCAAAAAATTTTCCTCCAATAGCCCGCAGTATAAGCATACTTAAAATTGTTTTTTAAGTAAAAGGGCATTATTTCTTTTTCGCAAACAGCAATAGCTGGGCAGTTATATTGTGAAAGCAAACCGTTAAGTGCAATACGGCCCATACCCTTTTGATGAGATGCAATACCGTTTATAAGCACTGCCTGTCCATCACTGATTCCTATTGCGGCGCACGTAGTTTTTAAAGCAAAGTATTTTAAATAACCGTGATTTAATCGGTGACAAAAATCCACCGCAAAATGTTCATAAGGCGGCAATTCCAAGCCATCAATATTTAGCAATTTGTAAATTTCACTACTGTTTAATGTTTCTGATTGTATATCACAGTTAAAATTGTAATTACTTTTCATAACATAAACCTCATGAAAAGCATTATCAAAAAGAGCAGTGAGAGTATCGGTATTGGAAAATACCGATACGGGCGATATAACACTGATAAATTCTCGTAATTCGTCAATATCGGCGCAGTTATTGTAAATTACCATATTTCCGTCAAGCATGGAAATTACAGCTTGTTTTTTATTTTGCACCCAAAAAAGCGCAATATCGCGGTAGGAATTATAGGTGCAGTTAATTTTTACAACCTCGGCAAGAGGTAAATTTATCTTTGGTATTTCGTTTGTCAGCGAAATCATAAATTGCCACTCGCAATTTGGTTTATCATATATTTTGTAAGGTCGCGTACGGCATAAACGTCGCAAATATCGCAAGTAGAGCCTGCGGTATGGATATATCGGCAAGGCACCGACAAAGCCACGGTGCGAACACCGCCGCGGCTTAAATGAATAGCACCTGCATTGTTCCCACCCGCTACTGCACATTTGATTTGTGCCTTTATACCGCTATTTAAAGCGGCTTTATAATATTCTCGGTCATAACTGGTAGCACCGTCCATAAAAGAAACCACCGCGCCCTCGCCTTGATGACAAACCTTTTTGCAGTCGGAGACACCCGATATATCGGCGGCTGTGGTACCGTCAATAACGATTGCCGCATCGGGTTCTACAGAAAAGGCTACAACCTTTGCGCCGCGAAGTCCAACCTCTTCCTGAACGGAAAAGGAAGCATAAAAATCATACTCGGCATCTTGTTTTAACAAATCAATTAAAACTGCGCAGCCAACACGGTCGTCAAGCGCTTTAGAAAGCACCTTTTCGCCGATAGCTGTAAAATCACTGCACATAACGGCGCAGTCGCCAACGCTAATAAGCTTTTCTGCCTCTTCTTTCGAACAAGCACCTAAATCAATGTATAGACTATCGGCGCTTGGTAACTTTTTACGCTCATCACCCTCACATAAATGAACGGGTTTTCCGCCTATTACACCGAGCGTCTTACCGTTTATAAGCACACGGCGGAACATTAGCGCCGCTGTATCTATGCCGCCCACCGTTTTAAAACGTAAAAATCCGTCGTTTTCAATATGAGTAATAATCAGTCCAACCTCATCAAGATGAGCGTCAATGAGTACCTTTTTTTGCGGTGTGTTTTTGCCTTTTTTAAAGGCAATTATATTACCTAAATTATCAATTTTATATTCACAAAAATCCTTTATTTGCAATATAACAAATTCACGAACAGCACTCTCGTCACCCGAGGTACCGTCAATTAGACAAAGTTGCTTTAATAATTCGTTCATTATGCGTTACCTCCTTTTAAAATATAATTTTCAAGAAGGTTGCAAACATTTTCTATATCTTTAATATCAATTATTTCACAGTCGGTATGCATATTTCGAAGCGGAATTGATACAAGTCCAGTTTTTATACCGCTTTTCGAAACCGAAATAACGTCACCGTTAGTACCTGTTCTGCTACCCATAACCTCGGTTTGATAGGAAAGATTATTTTCCTTGGCAATAGACACAAGTTTTTTAGATATGTTTTTATCAAGAACAGGTGACATACCAATCATTGCGCCGCCGCCTAAGTTGCCGCACTCGTTAGAGGGAATATCGGGCGCATCAGCAAAAGATACGTCAAGTACAATCGCCTCATCGGGCGAAATATCAAAGGTTGTAGTAATAGCACCGCGATTACCAAGCTCTTCCGCATCTGTAAATGCAAAGACTATATTACACGGCAAATTTTTACCGTGTAACCTTTCAGCGAGTTCCAAAAGGCATACCACGCCTGCACGATTGTCGAGGCTTTTGCCTGTGACACGACCGTTTTTAAGCTCGGCAGCGTTTGCCATAAAAGTTACAGAATCACCAACCGATATAACGTCTTTTGCTTTTTCGCCCAAAAGGGTGTCTATTTTTATAGCTGATATATCATCATATTCCTTTGGTCCGCCGAGGTGGGGAGGAGTTGCGCAAAACACGCCTGTTATTTTTTCTTTACCGTGAACGGCAACCGTACGGGCGGGAAGTGTTCGTAAATCTATGCCGCCGCAGTTTTTTACGGTCAAAAATCCGTCACAGTCAACGTCGGTGACAACAAAGCCAACCTCGTCAATATGGGCTTCAAGCATAAGAGTATAATCACCTTCACCCATCATTTTGCCTACAACATTGATACCGTCACGTGTTGCTTCGGCATAACTCGAAAGGATGTTAACGGCGATTTCGCTCGCATCGGTTATATCGCCAATGCTTACGGCGTTAGACAGCTTAATTAATGTTTCTTTAATGTTCATTACAGTTCATTCACCAATTGTTTAAAATGTATCCCACGTGCAACAAAGTTTGGATATTTATCAAAACTCGCACATGCAGGAGAAAGGGTTACTATATCGCCGACCTGCGCGGTCTTATTAGCATCGGCTACAGCCTCGGCAATATCGTTTACGCGCACAATTTCTGGTTCGCCGTTATACCCCTCATATTCACGAAGACTTTTTTCAATCTTGTCAGCCGTATCGCCGCAAAGATAAAGCGTTTTTACCTTTTCTACCACATAAGGCATCATAGGGTTAAAGGGTATATGCTTATCATAGCCACCCGCAATAAGAATTACCTTTTGGTCGAAGGCTTTAAGGCCTGCGATTGTTCTTGTTGGGCTTGAAGCGATAGAGTCGTTATAGTATTTAACTCCATTTACCTCACGCACAAATTCAATCCTGTGCTCGACACCGCCGAACTCACGCGCTACCTTTTTTATATTATCAACACCAACATAGCCCCAAACAGCCGCAATAGCAGTAAGGTAATTTTCTACATTGTGGTCACCTAAAATTCTTATATCTTTACGATCAACAACCGGAACATCTATACCGCGATATGCCATATGGAGTATTCCGTCATCATCAAGCCACGCGCCGTTGTTAAGACGGCGGGTCATACTAAAGCCGAGACTTTGACCGCGAACATCCTTGCGAAAACCTTCGGTAATATCGTTATCACGGTTAAGAATTGTACGTGAGAATGCGTTTTGGTGTAAGAGAATGTTTTTCTTTGCCTCAACGTATTCGTCCATATCCTTATGCACGTCAAGGTGGTTAGGTGCTACATTGGTAACAACCGCAACGTCAGGACTTTTTCTCATAGAGATAAGCTGAAAAGAGGAAAGCTCTGCCACAACAAAATCGTCGGCAGTAATATTTTCAATTTCAGGGAGAAGAGGTGTGCCAATGTTACCGCCAACAAAAACGCGTTTTCCCTCAGCTTCAAGCATTTTTGCAATAAGGGTGGTGGTTGTGGTCTTGCCGTCAGAGCCAGTTACTGCAAAAATTGTAGCAGGGCAAAGGTCAAAAAACACTTCCATCTCGCTTGTAACCGCAATACCGCGTTTGCGGGCGCGTTCAAGCTCGGGAAGATGAAAATTCATACCTGGGGTGCGAAAGATTATATCAACCTCAAGATTGCTTAAATAATCCTCGCCGAGTTTAAGTTCTGCACCTGCGGCTTCTAATTCATCAGCTATTGTGCCTATAAGCTCACGCTCACGACGGTCACACGCAATAACACGCGCGCCTTGTTTTAAAAAGTTTAAAATAAGTGGGGTGTTGCTGACACCGATACCGCACATAGCGATTTTTTTGCCCTTTAACTGGCTGAAAAATTGCTTAAAATCCATAAAGCGTTCCTCCCAAAATTAGTCTATTATTTGTTCTGATTGTTCGTTTGCCGAGTCGTCGCCATACATATCTATTGCGGGGTCTATGCTTTCCATTTTAATAAATTCCTCAAGTGTCAAACCTAATTCATTTATTAATTTCGCGTTGTTAATACCAACAAATCGCCAATGCCAAGATTCATAAATAACACCTGTTATATGCTCTTTTTCCTTTGGATAGCGTAAAATAAATCCGTAGTCCTCGGCATTTAAAGTCATCCATTTATACATATCTGTGCTTTCGAAAGCATCACTCGCCATATTAAAGTCGGCGCAAAGACCTGTGTTATGCTCACTCGTACCCGGCCTTGCTACAACCGTTGAGGCTTTTGTCTCATCACCGCCTACGCGGTCAACCTGCTTTTGAAATAGGTCGCTTTGTATTGCGTAGCTACGAAACGGTGACCAAACTCGTAAGTCGACACCGTCCGCTTGTGCCGCCGCTACCATAGCGGTAATGTACGGATAAACGTCGCGATGTATTTGTGTTACGTAATTATTGTTGCGATACTGCTCGTCAATCTCTACCAAATATTCACGCACCTTGGTGTCGTAGTCGTCGGGCAATGGGTTTTCGCCGTTTATAAGCAACAGTCTGCCGAAATTTGCGTCAAGCTTTACCCCCGTGGGAGTAACAACTATTTCGGCCTCGCTCGGTGTATCTACCTTTGACGAGGATGAATCGGTATTGCTTGAAACGGACGAAATGTTTGATTGGGTATCATCTGCAACTTTACCGTTTTTTATTATTGCAACAATAATTGAAATCAGCGCAATAACTACAGCCAACAACACCAGAACAAGCGCTATAAATATTCTGCGACGAATTATCGCTTTCTTTCTATTTTTGGTCATATTTAAGCCTCTTTTATATTCGTCCCCGAAGGGAACACATTACTTTTTACTACCCACTTTTACTTTTTTGCTCTTGATGAATAATGCCGTTATTCATCAAGTTTAAGAACTGCCATAAATGCGTCTTTTGGTACCTCAACGGAGCCAAGTCTGCGCATTTTCTTTTTGCCTTCTTTTTGTTTTTCAAGAAGTTTTTTCTTACGTGTAATGTCGCCGCCGTAGCATTTTGCAAGTACATCCTTGCGCATAGCTTTTACGGTTTCGCGGGCAATGATTTTGCCGCCCACTGCTACCTGAACGGGAACTTCAAAAAGCTGTCTTGGAATATAATCCTTTAACTTTTCGGCAATTCTGCGCGCACGGGTGTAAGAATTGGAGCTATGCACTATAAACGACAGCGCGTCAACTGTATCACCCGCAAGCATAACGTCGAGCTTAACAAGGTTTGATTTTTGGTAGCCTGCAGGCTCGTAATCATAGCTTGCATAGCCCTTGGTACGGCTCTTTAGCGCGTCGAAAAAGTCATAAACTATCTCACCCATAGGTAGTACATAGTGTATATCCACGCGGTCACCCATGTAGGTCATACCCTTGTAATCACCGCGACGCTCCTCGCAGAGCTGCATTATAGTACCAACATATTCGCTCGGTGAATAAATATGCACGTTAGCGACCGGCTCAAGCGCCTCGGAAATCACGGCAGGGTCGGGGTAGTTTGTGGGATTATCTACAAATATTTTCTCCCCGTTTGTAAGCGCAAATTCATACTGCACACTGGGAGCTGTTGTGATTATGTCAAGGTTGTATTCACGCTCAAGTCGTTCTTCCAATATTTCCATATGCAGCAGTCCTAAAAATCCGCAACGGAAACCGAAGCCTCACGCCTGTGAGGTTTCAGGCTCAAAGAGAAGCGAAGCGTCATTAAGCTGTAATTTTTCAAGTGCTTCGCGAAGGTCGGGGTATTTTGCGCCGTCGGCTGGATATATACCGCAGAACACAACAGGCTTTGCCGCGCGGTAACCTGGGAGTGCCTCGTCGGCAGGAGTATCGGATAAAGTAATGGTATCACCAACACGCGCCTCGCTTACTGTCTTAATCGAAGCCGCAAGGTATCCAACCTCACCCGCTTCAAGTGTGTCACAGGTTTCGTAGCACGTCGCGCGTTTGCGACCAAGCTCTACAATGTCGAACTCGGCGCCTGTTGCCATCATTTTGATGGTGTCACCCGATTTGATTTTGCCCGATACGACACGGAAGTAAACGATAACACCTTTGTATGCATCATAGTAAGAGTCAAATATCAGCGCTTTAAGCGGAGCCTCGCGGTCGCCCTTTGGCGCGGGCACGCCCTCAACGATTGTTTCTAAAACCTGCTCAACATTTATGCCTGTTTTTGCCGAGATAAGAGGTGCTTCATCGGCGGGAATACCGATAATATCCTCAATTTCTGCCTTGATTCTATCAGGCTCGGCAGAGGGGAGGTCGATCTTGTTGATAACAGGTAAAATCTCAAGTCCGTGGTCAACAGCTAAATAGGTGTTTGCCAAGGTTTGAGCTTCTATACCCTGTGAAGCATCCACCACAAGTATTGCGCCTTCACATGCCGCCAAGGAACGAGATACCTCATAGTTAAAGTCAACGTGTCCTGGAGTGTCAATAAGATTAAGCTCGTATTCTTTACCGTCTTTTGCAGTATAGTAAAGCGTTACCGCGTGCGCTTTGATGGTAATGCCGCGTTCACGCTCTAAATCCATACTATCGAGTATTTGTTCTTCCATATCGCGCTCGGCTACCGATTGAGTAAGCTCTAAAAGTCGGTCGGCAAGTGTAGATTTGCCGTGGTCAATATGTGCAACTATGCAAAAATTTCTTATGTTTTCAAGTGGAAATGACAAGGTCTACTTCTCCTTATATTATATATATTTATACATAGTGTATTATAGCATAATGATATAGGAATTGCAAGGTAAAGTGCGCATTTACTTTATTAAGATTTCGTGTGAATTTTTTGGCAAAAAATAAAACGAGCTAATTTTAGCTCGTTTTATTTTAACTGCTTCTAAATTGCTGTTTGTGTAGCATTGCGTAGATGCCATTTTTCTCCATAAGTTCGTTGTGGGAGCCTTTCTCACAAATTTCTCCGCCGGAGACTACCGCGATTTCATTTGCGTTTTTGATGGTAGAAAGTCGGTGCGCTACAACCAAGGTTGTTCTGCCACGGCACAGCTCATCAAGCGCTTGCTGAATCATAATTTCGGTTGCATTGTCGAGCGCGCTTGTTGCCTCGTCAAGAATAAGTATAGGCGGATTTTTTAGAAATACTCGCGCGATACTAAGGCGTTGCTTTTGTCCGCCCGAAAGCTTTACGCCGCGCTCACCGATAACGGTATCGTAACCGTCGGGTAGAGTCATAACATATTCGTGAATATTAGCGCGCTTTGCCGCTTGGATAACCTCATCGTCGGTAGCGTCAAGCCGTCCGTAAAGTATGTTTTCTTTAATGCTTGAATTGAATAGATATACGTCCTGCTGAACGATACCAATATTTTTTCGGAGTGACTCACGTGTAATATTGTTAATATTTACACCGTCAATCAAAATTTCACCTTCGCGAACATCGTAAAAATGCGGAATAAGGTGGCAAATTGTAGTTTTGCCGCCACCAGATGGACCGACAAGCGCAAAGGTTTGTCCCTTATCAATTTTAAGACTAACGTTTTTAAGCACGTTGTCACTGTCGCCGTAACCGTAGGTAACATTTTTAAATTCTATAATACCGTCAATGGTGGGTATATCTACGGCGTCGGGACTATCCTCTTCAATTGGTGTGTCAAGGATTTCAATGAATCGTTCGAAGCCCGTAACACCGTTCTGGAAGGACTCCATAAAACGAATAAGAGTGTTTATTGGGTTAATAAACAGGTTTATCGAAACGATAAACGCCGAATAGTCGCCAAAATTAAAATCGCTTTTTCCGCGAAAGAGTAAAAATCCGCCAGCTATAAGCAAAATTACGTTAAAAATATCGGTGACGAAAGTGGTTTGAGAGTGGAATTGTCCCATTGCCTTGTATGCCTTGCGGCTGTTTTCCACAAACTCGACATTACCAACAGCAAACTTTTCAATTTCCCTGTCAGAGTTGGTAAATGCCTTTGTAACTCGGATACCCGAAATACTGCTTTCAAGCGCGGCGTTTATAACAGCGTTTGCCTCGCGACGCTTTTTAAATGCGTCACGCATTTTTTTACGAAGAACGGATGATATTATCATCAAAATTGGAACGCAAACCAATAATATGAGCGATAGCGGCACATTTATTGACATAAGATATGCAAACGAAATAATAACCGAAACGCTTGTAATTAAAACATTTTCAGGACCGTGGTGCGCAAGTTCAACAACATCAAAAAGGTCACTTGTCATTCGTGTCATAATCTTGCCGGTTTCGTTGTTGTCAAAAAAAGAAAACGGCAATTTTTCGAGATGGGCAAAAAGGTCACTGCGCATCTTTTCTTGCATTTTAACACCCATCATATGGCCTTGATATTGCACAAAATATGAAAGTCCCATACGCATAAGATAGATAATAAGCAGTCCTACGCCATAAATAACGATTTCTTTGTATTTTTGGTTTGGGATAAGTTCGTTTAGCATTTTGCGTGTTATTATAGGGTAAAAAATTGCTATTACCGACATAGTAAAGGATGCTAACATATCAAGTGTAAAGGTAACTCTGTGTGGTTTGTAATAGCTTAAAAATCTTTTTAACATTGTTTATTCCTTAGTTTTCGTTTAGTTTTTTGTACATTAAAATAATTTCTTTACGTAAATTTGCGTTATCCGGCGACGTAAGTTTTGGGTCAGCTTCGAGTAAATTTGCAGCTGACATACCTGCCAGTCGCAAAATATCGTTATCGGCGTAAATGTCGGCGATTTTAAGGCTGGGCAACCCGTGTTGACGAGAGCCTAAAAAGTCACCCGGACCGCGTAATGCCAAATCTTCATCAGCGATTTTAAATCCGTCGGTACTGCTTTTTATAACATTTAATCGGTCGGCTGTTGCGCCTGATTTATAATCGGAAATAAATATACAAGTAGATTTATATTGTCCGCGACCTATTCTGCCACGCAACTGATGAAGCGCTGACAGACCAAAACGCTCGGCATTTTCTATAACCATTATTGCGGCATTTGGCACGTCAATTCCAACTTCGATAACCGTTGTGCAAACAAGCAACTCGATTTCGCCGTCTTTAAAGGCGCGCATAACAGCCTCTTTGTCTTTAGGTTTCATCTTTCCGTGCAAAAGACCTACACGATAATTTTTAAATTCTCCGTCCTTAATTTCGGCAAAATACTGCTCCGCGCTTTTTATATCTATTTCTTCGTTTTCTTCGACCATCGGGCATACAATATAACCCTGTCTGCCCACGTCTAAATGTTTTTTGATATAACCAAAAACTCGTTGGCGCAACGCTGACTCAACGCAGTAGTTTTCTATCGAAACGCGGCCGCGCGGATATTCGTCTATTATGCTTATATCAAGGTCGCCGTAGATGATAAGACCAAGCGTTCTTGGTATCGGTGTTGCCGACATAACCAAAGTGTGTGGATGCATACCCTTAGCCGACAAATCTCCGCGTTGTGTTACACCAAAGCGGTGCTGCTCGTCGGTAATAACAAGCGCTAAATTATGAAACTGTACGTCACCGCTTATAAGCGCGTGTGTCCCAACGGCGATTTGCGCCCTGCCGCTTGAAAGCTGCTCTTTTACTCTTTGCTTTTCGGTTTTTTTAAGAGAGCCTGTGAGCAAAACACACTCAATATCGGTGTTTTTAAGGCTTTCGCTTAAATTTTTAAAGTGCTGTTCCGCAAGAATTTCGGTAGGTGCCATAATTGCCGCTTGAAAACCAGATTTTGCCGTGTGGTACATAAGAGCCGCAGCAACGGCAGTTTTGCCGCAGCCAACGTCACCCTGTATAAGTCGGTTCATAATTTTACCCGAAGCCATATCACGCGCACAGTCGCTTATAACTCTTTTTTGTGCGTCCGTCATATCAAACGGCAAGGAGTTTATGTACTCGTTTGTAAAATCGGTTTTTAAAACGAACGAAGAATTTACCTTTCGTTTGTTTTTAAGCAGCATAAGTCCCGTGCGCAGTATAAATAACTCCTCGAAAACGAGGTGTTTTTTAGCCGCTTCGAGTGATTCCTTGCTTTTTGGAAAATGGATATTGTGTATTGCATCTGCTAAATCACAGAGCTTTTGAGCCGTTCGCACACTTTCGGGCAAAACGTTCTCTATTTCACAGCTTTGCAATGCCGTTTTAACAAGCTTTGATATTGCTGATGAGGACATATTTTTTGATGCGGGGTATATTGGTAGTATGCCCGTATCCCCCACCTCGCGAATTTCGGGCGAGGACATTTCAAGACCAAATTTACCCACACCGATTTTGCCTGCAAAAAGATATTCGCTGCCCTCGTGCAGTCTTGCCGCTAAATACTTACTGTTAAAGATGGTAACCTGTGCGTAGGCAGTGCCGTCGCTTATTTTAAATTTGTAAAGAGTCATATTACTGCGAATTTTATGCTCGGTAACAGGGGTGATTATACGTGCTTTTACACATACCTTCTCGTCAGCCGAACAATCAAAGATTTGCTTTATGTTGCTAAAATCTTCATATCCGCGCGGATAATAACGCAAAAGGGCACCGATTGTATCGATGCCCAGTGAGTACAAATGCTGGGCGCGTTTTTCACCAACGCCCTTTAAAAATCTTATGTCGGTTTGAAAGTTAGACATTAAATTTATCACTCTACAGAAATAATATAGTAGTAAACAGGCTGACCACCGTTTACAAAGGTTATTTCAACCTTGCTACCGAATTTTTCATTAAGCTGCTGCTCCAAAGCGGCGGCTTGAGAGTCGGTAATATCGGCGCCGTAAATCACAGTTACAAACTGACTGTCGCGCTTAATCATTGATTTAACGAGTTTCATAGTAGCTTTTTCGATATCGGTATCAACAAATGAGATTTTACCACCTGTCATAGCCATAATTTCGCCCTGTTTAATCTTGTGGCCGTCAAAATCAGAGTCACGAGCGGCAAAAGTAACCTGACCTGTAGCGATAGCCTCGGCGGCCTTTTGCATTGCGATAGCGTTAGCCTCGCAGTCAGCGCTCTCGTCAAAATTAAGCATAGCGGTAATGCCCTGAGGAATCGTTCTTGTGTGAAGAACTATAACCTTACGGGTGCTGATAGGGATAGCCTGTTCCGCCGCCATGATAATATTTTTGTTGTTAGGAAGCACGTAGACTGTCTCGGCAGGAGTGCTTTCAATAGCGCGCAAAATATTGTCTGTGCTAGGATTCATTGTCTGACCGCCCGAAACGATGGTGTCAACACCAAGGTCGTGGAAGAGCGCGGCAATTCCGTCACCTGCGCAAACCGACACAAAGCCAACAGGCTTTGTAATCTCTACTGCCTCAATTCTCTCATTTTCTATGGTTTTAGCAGGTGCTTTTTTAGCGTTTTGAGCATCGTGTTTTGCTTTTTCGTGCTGGTCGCGCATATTTTCAACCTTCATATTAGTAAGCTGACCAAAGGTAAGGCCACTTTCGAATGCATTACCGGGATGGTCGGTGTGAACGTGAACTTTTATGATTTCCTCGTCATCAACCACTACAACGCAGTCACCGATGGTTTCAAGATAAGCGCGAAGCTCACTTGGCTCTTTGGAACATTCAGGGTCTCTTTTTACAATAAATTCGGTGCAGTAGGTAAAGGTAATTTCGGTTTCAAATTCACCTGCGGCATTACGTGCGGTTTCATTTTCCTCGTCTTCTACGATTTCACTGCTACCACTATTAGATGCAACAATAACACCGTCGCGGAATACCGACATCATACCTTCAAGTATAATTACAAAGCCCTGACCGCCCGCGTCAACAACACCTGCCTTTTTAAGCATTGGCAAAAGCTCGGGTGTTTCGGCAAGAGCGATTTTTGCACCACCAATTGCATCAGCAAAAACCGAAAGAGCGTCTTTCCCTGCTTCAAATGCCGCAGTAGCATGCTCACTGGCAACACGCGCAACAGTAAGAATTGTACCCTCGGTTGGCTTCATAACAGCTTTGTAAGCCGCTTCAACACCAAGCTTAAATGCTGCCGCTAAATTTTCTGCAGTTACATTTTCATCGCTTCCGATACCCTTTGCAAAGCCGCGGAACAAAAGCGAGGTGATAACGCCCGAGTTACCGCGTGCGCCACGAAGCAAAGCGGACGCGTTTATTTGCGCCACCTTACCTGCTGTTTCACCACTTACCTTTTCAAGCTCACGAACGGCATTTGACAAGGTCATAGACATATTTGTACCTGTGTCACCGTCGGGAACAGGGAACACGTTAAGATCATCGACCGGCTTTCTGTTATTTGCAAGATTATTAGCGGCGGATATAATCGCGTCGCGTAGAATATTACCGTTAAACAAAAATAAACACTCCCTTTATAGATAAGAAGAAAAAATTATTCCTTTATTCCATCTACCTTGACATTTACCTTGTTTACGGTAATACCGGTAGATTCTTCTACAACATATTTAACCTTTTCGGTAATACTTGCCGCAATAGCGGTAATGTTCATACCGTAGGTCACCATTATATGAATTTCAACATTGATTTGATCAGCATTACCTGTTACATTAATGCCCGTGTCAAGCGCCTGCTCTTTTGATATAAGACCGAATAAACGCTGACGGTTTGATGAGGGCATCATACCAACAACGCCAAAGCAGGAGGTCACAGCGTGACCGATGAGTTTGCTTAAAAAGTTTTGGGTAAAGCAAATACTACCTGTTCTGGTTTCGTAAGATATCATAAATAAATCCTCCTAAAATTCATAATTTTCAATACTTAAATAAATGTCGCTGGTGGATGTCTGCACGCCGCCTGTTATGTCGGAGGTGTAAAACAAAACACCGTTTAAATAACATACGGGTATTTGAGGCATTTCGGTAAGCAGTGTACCCGCCACATCACTTATGCCACATTCGCCACTGCGGTATGCCGCAATTATTTGCTCGCAGCTGCTTGTAGTGGGTTGTTCGGTGGTATCACTGGCTGTCTTATCGCTTGTGGTATCGGCGACGGGTTTTGAATCAGCAACACCGTATGCCGCACTGCCGCCGCTTATAACAAGCTGACTGAAATCCATATTATCAAGGATTTGAACCTCGCCTAAATACAACTGAAAACTACCCGTTTGCAAACGCTCGACGTATTGCTCGTAGGTGCATTCTACGACATTTATTTGAATACCCGCGGATTTACACTGCGTCGAAATAAGTTTTGCAGCCGCTACGCGCGAGACATTTTCTGAATTCACAAGCAATGTAAACACGGGGTTATTTCCCGCCGAATTTGCATGAAAACCATTTGAATTCATATTATTATACCCTATTTTTGACAAATTTTCAACCGTTATTTTAGAATTAGGTTTACTTTCTATGGTTTGAAGGGCTTGAGTTGCTTTGAAATAAGGATTAAAAAAGCCTGTTGCGGATATTGCGTTATTGTAGTAGGCAGTCTGACAAATTGCGTCGCGGTCAAGCGCTGAAGAAATGGCATATCGCATTTCCTTGCTTTGCAAAGAACCATATTTGGAATTTACTCCTATATATACAAAGCGGTTAAGGTTGACCACTGTTTTTTCACCACTCATACGCACAATGTTGTCACCCTCGGTATAGTAAATAGCGGTAGCACCGATTTCGACATAGTGCGATGTTGACGCCGCATCGGGCGAGTTTATAAGTTTAATTGTTCTTATGTGGCCCTTTTTGCCGTAGTAGTTACTGTTTTGAACAAAACTCGTTCCGTCTTTATCTAAAACATATCTTCCGCATCCGATAGGCGTTATCTCTTTGCCGTCGGCATCAAATCGACTGGAAGTTCCTGCTTTTAATATCGGGAAATCAAGTAAATTTACAAAGTGGGCATCACTTTGGGAAAGGTTAAATACAACGGTTTTTGAGTCACGAGCCGAAACCGAGGTCACCTCATAAAAGTTGTGCGAATATTGTGCGCATTCTTTTGCAAGATTGTATGAGTAAATAACGTCACTCGCACTAACAGGTGAGCCGTCACTGAAAAATGCGTCACGCAATTTTACTGTGCATGTTTTATCTTCGGTTTGTGCAGACTGCGCCAGCACAAAAATCGGTTCAAAGCTGTTATCGGTTTTTATAAGGCTGTCAAAAAGCAATAATGACAGTTGTCGGTTTGAAGCGGTAGTAGCTGTATACGGATTAAAGGTGTCGCCGTAAGAATAAAGCAAATTTATCTCTGTGTTCCCAGCCGAATTTAATGGTGATGTCACATTGTTTTCGGAGCTGCTTATGTCGATTGGATTTTTCTTGCAACCACAAAGAGAGATTACTAAGATCAAAGAAATTAAAACACAAATTATTTTTTTCAAGTGATGTCACCACCGTTCAAAATGAAAAATTAAAAGTTGGAAATTACATATATATAAGCTTTACCGATTTGGTAAGACCTGTCGTTTCATCAATGTCAAAGATACAGCCGTTTAGCATACATTCGCCACCCGCTTGTTCAAAACGAGACATATCATTATCGCGTAAGCGATTGATTATAATATCATTTTTCACACCAAGTACCGAATTTATAACACCCGTCATACCAAGGTCGGTAATATAACCTGTGCCTTGCGGTAAAATTTGGGCGTCAGCGGTTTGTACGTGTGTATGTGTGCCAAATACTGCTGATACACGCCCGTCAAGATAAAAACCCATTGCGCGTTTTTCGCTTGTAGCCTCGGCGTGAAAATCTACAAATATAAATTTTGCGCCGTCCAATTTCGCTCTTTTTAGCAATTCGTCAACACATTTAAACGGATTATCGGCATTTGCTCTTTCAAGATATATCTGCCCCGAAAGATTTATAATCGCAGCAGAATATTTACCCATGTCAAAAAGACAATAGCCACTGCCTGCCTCGGCATCCTTTAAATTGTGCGGACGCAAAACAAAGGGGTTGCATTCAAGCATATCGAAAAACTCTTTACGGCGCAGAGTATGATTGCCGCCCGTTATTACGTCGGCGCCTGCGGTAAAAAGTGTGTCGGCGCTCTCGGGTGTTATGCCGTTGCCTGCAGCCGAATTTTCGCCGTTTACAATTATCAAATCGATATTTTCTTCACGCTTGATAAGTGGTATCATTTTAAGGGCATAAGCGCTACCATCTGGCGCGCACACATCACCAACTGCCAAAACCTTCATCTGCTCACCGCCTTTTAACCCATTTTACTCTATGTAGTAATCATAACACATATTGCGAATAAGTTCAATTTATTTTCAAAAGTTTATATTATTTTTTAAAATCGCAAGTGAGCATTTGTGAGAAAAAACGAGAAAACGCGAGAAAAACGAAGATTTCATTTTTTAAATTAAAATTTTCAAAAAATAGTGTTGACAAAGCATATTTGCTATGGTATTATATTCGGGCACTCAAAAAAAGAAAAACAAATCTGGAGGTTTTGATTATGTCTACATTTATGGCAAAACCTGCCGAAGTTCAGCGCAAATGGTATATCGTTGATGCTGCTAACCGTCCAATGGGCCGTACAGCTGCAAAGGTTGCTGATTTGCTTCGCGGTAAACATAAGCCCACTTTCACACCTCACGTTGACTGTGGTGACCATGTTATCGTTATAAACGCTGAAAAGGCAGTTTTAACAGGTAACAAACTCAACAACAAGTACTATCGTCGTCATACAGGCTATATTGGTGGTCTTAAAGAGGTTAAATATTCAACCCTTATGAACACCCGTCCAGAGCTTGCTATGGAACTTGCAGTAAAGGGTATGGTTCCCGATACTACAATTGGTAGAAAAGCACTTACTCGTCTTCACATTTATAAAGGCGAGAACTACGTTCAGGTAGCACAGAAGCCTGAAAAGTATGAATTCTAAGAAGGGAGACAGAAATAATGTTTGAAGGAAAGCCATATTTTTACGGCACCGGCAGAAGAAAGAGTTCTGTTGCCCGTGTTAGAGTATATCAGGGTACAGGTAAAATCACTATTAACGAAAGAGATATTGATGATTACTTTGGCCTTGAAACCTTAAAGGTTATCGTTCGTCAGCCACTCGTTCTTACCGAGAATGCTGACAAGTTTGACATCGTATGCCGTGTAGCAGGCGGCGGCGTTACCGGTCAGGCCGGTGCTATTCGCCATGGTATCGCTCGCGCACTCTTGCAGGCTGATGCTGAACTTCGTCCAGAACTTAAGAAGGCAGGTTTCCTCACTCGTGACCCACGTATGAAGGAAAGAAAGAAATACGGTCTCAAAGGCGCACGTCGTGCTCCACAGTTCTCAAAACGTTAATCGTTATACGATTGTTTTACAAGCCTTGTGTAAACACAGGGCTTGTTTTTATTTATAAATACAGGAATTCTATTTGACTTTTTGTATACTTATAATTATAATGGGAATGTTAACATAGATAAAGTGCGTTTGTGTTTTATTCAAAAGCAGATAAATTCTTTCAGGAGGAATTATTTATGAAATTCATTACAGTAAAAAGCTATGACGAATTAAGCGTAAAGGCGGCTAACATTATTGCTTCTCAAATCATTATGAAGCCTAATTGTGTGCTCGGCCTTGCAACAGGCTCTTCACCTATAGGCACTTACAAAGAGCTTATTAAAAAGTGCAATGCTGACGAACTTGATTTTAGCACTGTAACCTCTGTAAACCTTGACGAATATGTTGGTCTTAATGGTGACCACGACCAGAGCTACCGTTACTTTATGAACACTAACCTATTTAATCACGTAAATATTGATAAATCAAAAACTGCAGTACCTAGCGGTATTTCGGACGACCTCGATGCTGAGGGTGCTGCTTACGACAAGCACATAGAAAGCCTTGGTGGTATCGATCTTCAGCTTTTGGGTATCGGTCTTGACGGTCATATCGGCTTTAACGAGCCAGCCGATGTTTTTGTAAAAGAAACCCATGTAGTTGACCTTCATGAGTCAACTATTGAAGCAAATGCTCGTTTCTTTGAATCAATCAACGATGTTCCGAAAAAGGCAATCACAATGGGCATGGGTGCTATTATGAACGCTAAAAAAATTATTCTTGTAGCAAACGGCTCAAACAAGAAAGAAATCCTCGAAAAAGCATTTTTTGGTCCAATCACTCCACAAGTTCCTGCATCAATTCTCCAGCTTCACCCCGATGTTACAGTAATTTATAGTGAAAACTAATATTTAAAAAACGAGGTATTTTAAAATGACTGATAGAGAAATTGCAATACTTGCAGCAAAACAGTTTAACACAGGCGAAATTGTTTCTATAGAGCCTTACGGCAGCGGACATATAAATTGTACCTGGCTAGTTGCACATAAATCTACCGATGGTAAGGAAATTAAAAATCTTTTGCAAAAAATCAGCACCGTAGCTTTCAAAAATCCTGAGCAGCTTATGGAAAACATCGTAGGTGTTACCACATTTTTGCGTGACAAGGTAAAAGAAGACGGCACCCTTACTGTTATTCCAACCCTTGACGGTAAAAGCTTTTATCTTGATGAATTCGGCAACTATTGGCGCGTTTACAAATTCATTGAAAACGCAACCGCATATCAGCAGATAGAAAACGATAACGATTTCTACACTTGCGGTCTAGCTTTCGGTGAATTCCAACAAATGCTTGCTGATTATCCTGCAGAAAAGTTGCATGAAACCATCGTTAATTTCCACAACACACCAAGTCGTTTTGTCGATTTAAAAAAGGCTTTAGCCGAGGACAAAATGGGACGCGCTAAAGACGTTCAGGCTGAAATTGACTTCGTTCTCGCTCGCGAATGCAAGGCAGATGCCATCACCTCTAAACTCGAAAGCGGCGAAATCCCCTATCGCGTAACGCACAACGATACCAAGCTTAATAACATACTTATTGATGATGCAACAGGTAAGGCAAAATGCGTTATCGACCTTGATACAATTATGCCGGGTGCCGCCGCATACGACTTTGGCGATAGCATACGCTTTGGCGCATCAACCGGTGCCGAGGACGAAACCGATCTTTCAAAGATTTCAGTAAACACTCATTTGTTTGAGGTTTTTGCAAAGGGCTATCTTTCAACTGCAAATAAGTTCCTTACCCCCGCCGAAAAAGACAGCCTTGTAACAGGCGCATATCTTATGACACTTGAGTGTGGCGTTCGTTTTCTTACAGACTACTTAAGCGGTGACGTTTACTTTAAGATACATAGAGAAAACCACAATCTCGACCGTTGCCGCACACAGTTTAAGCTTGTTGTGGATATGGAAGAAAAAGAAGCTGAGCTTCGCGCTATTGTAAACGCAATTTGAAAGGCAAAATTATGATTACTATTTCAAATGAATTTTTAACCGCAACCTTTAGTGAAATCGGAGCAGAACTAAAAAGCCTTAAATGTGACGGTAAAGAGTATATTTGGCATGGTGACCCTCAGTTTTGGACAGGGTCTGCCCCTGTTTTATTCCCTATTTGTAGCGGTTTAAAGGACGACGAATTTATTTATGAGGGCAAAACTTATTCCTTGCAAAAGCACGGATTTGCCCGTAGAGTAAAATTTGATGTTGAAACTGCAGACGGTAACACAGCAATATTTTTGTTAAGCAGTGATAACTGCCCACAGGACAACTATCCTTTTAAGTATGAATTTCGTATTATATATACTCTTGTCGGTAAAAAGGTAAACGTTGAATACAACATTCGCAATCTTACCGATGGCGATATGTATTTTTCGGTAGGCGCTCATGAGGCTTACTATTGCCCGGAGGGTATAGAAAATTATGAGATAATATTTAATAAAAAAGAGAATTTGGATGCATATCAGCTCGAAGGTCCGTTGCTTTCGTTAAATACAAAAAATTACGGCAAAGATACTGATGTTTTGCAGCTTGATAATTCGCTTTTTGAAAATGATTGCTTAATCTTTAAAAACCTTAATTCGCGCGGCGTGGTTTTAAGAAATAAGACTACCGACCAAAAAATTAGGGTAGATTTTGAGGCCTTTCCTTACCTTCTTGTTTGGACAGTCCCAGGCGCTCCGTTTATATGCATTGAGCCTTGGTGCGGTATAACCGATAATGTCGATACAAATAAGCAACTGAGCGAAAAAGAAGGCATTGAAAAAATCGAAAAGGACGGTCATTTCTACCGCATACACAGTTTCGAAATTCTTTAACAAACTTTTTGTAAACCGTGATACTCAAAGCTACTCCAAAACGGAGAACATATACTTACTTTCAATTTAATTTAAAAAAAGAAGTTAACCCTAAATAATAGAGTTAACTTCTTTTGATTTTTTAATCACAGCATTCGTCTTTTTTAGATGTTTTTTTTGGCTTTTGTACTGATTTTGTGTTATCACCAAGACCTGTAGTTTCCGAGAATATTGCGTTATTTGTCACAGCCGATACTGCATCAGTAGGAATAATAAGTTTTGCGGCTGTACCGTTTGACATGTTTACAAGTGCTTCGTATTTTTTAAGCTCAAGAACAGCAGCATCTACACCTGCCTCCTTCAGCGCGGCAAGACCGTCAGCCTCGGCTTTTTTAGAAAGGTAGATAGCCTTTGCTTCACCCTCGGCTCTGGCAATTCGAGCATCACGTTCACCTTCGGCGGCTAAAATCATAGCCTGCTTGTCACCCTCGGCGCGAGTAATAGCCGCCGCCTTGTGACCCTCGGCTTGTAAAAGTGTTTCACGGCGGTCACGTTCAGCCTTCATTTGCTTTTCCATCGCGTTTTGAATTTCAGCTGGAGGAATAATATTTTTAAGCTCAACACGGCTTACCTTCATACCCCACTGGTCGGTAGCTTCGTCCAAAATTTCAGCCATTTTTGTGTTTATGATATCGCGAGAGGTAAGTGTACCGTCAAGCTCCATTTCACCAACGATATTACGAAGTGTAGTAGCGGTAAGATTTTCAAGCGCACGTACAGGATTTACAACACCGTAGGTATAAAGCTTTGCGTCAAATATGCGGAAGAACACAACGGTGTCAATCTGCATGGTAACATTATCCTTTGTGATAACGGGCTGTGGAGGAGAGTCCATAACCTGCTCTTTAAGGGTAATTTTGTTTGCGATTTTTTCAAGGAATGGAATCTTTACGTGAATTCCCGCATCCCAAGTACATTTGTATTTGCCCAAGAACTCAATAATGTACTGTTGAGCTTGTGGCACAATGCGGACGTTTGGTATTATCAATACCAAAAAAATTATAACTATAGCATATAACCAACCCATAAAATAACCACCTTTTAAAATTTATTTTAACAAAGCCGCAGAGAGCTTTTTGTTAGACGATATAACAGGGATAAATTGGCTAAGTGAATCGACAAAATTCTTATTGTCACCGAGTGCAGTAATTGCATTTGATTTTATTGTTTCATCATTTACACAAGCGGCAGCAACTACAGCAACAATTGTGTTTACTGTGTCGCGGTCACCCTGTAAGTATCCTGTTTGTAAGACGTCAAAAAGTTTTTTAACACTCTTTTTATTATTCTCCAAAAGTACGGCTTTTATTTGCGGTACTAATTTTTCACCAAAGAAGTTAAGATACAGGAAATTTCCGTAAACCGCTACGTGTGCCTTGTATTCATCTTTAAGCACTGGAAACACATCAAGCACTTTCTTTGTGAATGCGGTGATGGTATATGTGCCGTCTTTACTTGCTGTGGGCAAGTCAATCGAACTCGCCGCAGCGGTAGAACGGGTGTGCTTAATTCCAAGCTCGGATTTTAAGGTAGAGGTAAAGTCAATACCAACTGCCTCGGCATCCTTTGCGTTTTGGCTGTCATCAAAAAGCCAAGCTGATGCTTCACCAAGCTCAAAACCACCTTCCTCGTCGATGTCAGCAGTTTTTAAGATGTACATTTGTCGCTCGTCGTTATATTCGACTGCAACCGCCTTTTTTTCGTTTTTGTAAATTCCGTCAAACGCCTTAAAACCGTTCTCATTAAAGAAAGGCTGCATTTCAGCGATTACCTTGTCTAAATATCTGTTATCCATTTTTAGTATACACTTCCAAAAAATAATATTTTTTATATTGTAACACAAAAACTACGCTTTGTCACCAAAAATTTCTTGAAAGAAGTATTAATTTTTTATATAATGAAAATACAAATAAAAAATTAGGTGATATATTGAAAATTTCTAACAAAAGAGATTTAAAATCTGTGCTGGAAACTGTGGGCTTTTCTTTTAAAAAGTCGCTTGGTCAAAACTTTTTGATTGACGATACAGTATGTCCGCGTATGGCAGCAGCGGTGTCGGGCGATAATGTCGGCGTACTTGAAATAGGACCAGGTGCGGGTGTGCTTACAGCACAGCTTTCTGCCGCTTGTAAAAAGGTGGTGGCTGTCGAGCTTGATACACGCCTTAAAACAGTGTTAGAGCAAACTCTTAAAGACTGCGACAATGTAAAAATAATATGGAACGATATTTTAAAGGTGGATTTAAAAACTGTTTTAGCCGAGGAATTTTGCGATTGCGACACCATAAATATATGCGCAAATTTGCCTTATTATATTACTTCTTCCGTTATTATGATGCTGCTTGAAAATGAGATGCCGATAAATAAGATTGCGGTTATGGTACAAAAGGAGGCGGCCGACCGCCTTTGCGCCCAGATTGGCTCACGTGCGGCAGGAGCTGTTACGGTTGCTGTAAATTATTACGCTACCGCAAAAACGCTTTTCGATGTACCAAGAACAAGCTTTTTACCACCACCAAACGTTGACTCGTCGGTAATTGAACTCACATTACGAGAAAACCCACCAATCAAGGTAACCGACAAAAAACTATTCTTTAAAATCGTGAAAGCTTGCTTTGCGCAGCGTAGAAAAATTTTGCTTAATACTGTTTGCAACACATTAAATATAGAAAAAGAAGTTTTGCGCGCAGCTTTAAAAAGTGCTAATATTCCTGAAACTGTTCGAGGAGAAGTATTGACATTAGAGCAACTCGCTAATTTAACCAATGCACTTTATAAATAAACACTTGAAATTTAAATTTATTGTGTTATAATAACAGATACAACTTTAATAAATGCATTGATAAAGAAAAGTAAAATCATTATGTAACTTTCAGAGAGGGTTTGTCGTAGGCTGAAAGCAAACCTATTTTGCGGTGATTTGAAGTTCACTTTTGAGCAGTGTCGCAGAAATGGTAGTAGGTGACAACGGTGTGCGGTTCCGTTACAGACCGCGGAGAGTGTTTGCTCTTTGAGCGAAAATGCGGGTGGTACCGCGGAATTTGTTAATTCAAATTTCGTCCTGTTTTTACAGGGCGAAATTTTTGTTTTTTGTAGGGCTGGCGTTCACGACGGTCCGCCATTTAATTATTCATTAAATCGACAAAGGAGATTATTATGAAACAACAGCTTGAACAAATCAAGACTGCGGCGCTTAAGGCCATTACGGCAGCCCAAAACAGTGCCGACTGTGAAAATGTAAGGGTAAAATACCTTGGAAAAAAGGGTGAACTCACCGCTATTTTAAAAATGATGGGCGGTCTCTCTCCCGAAGAGCGACCAATTATGGGACAGCTTGTAAACGCGGCTAAAGCCGAGGTTGATGTGGCGCTTTCCAAAAAGGTTACCCAAATGCAATTACTAGCCGAAGAGTTAAAACTCAAGGAAGAAACCATTGACATTACCATGCCTGCAAAGACCGCAAAGACCGGTAAGCTTCATCCGCTTAACACCGTGCTTAATGATATGATAGATATTTTTCAGTCTATGGGCTTTGACGTTGTTGACGGTCCCGAGGTAGAAACTGATCACTACAATTTTGAGTGCCTGAACGTTCCCGCCGACCATCCCGCACGCGATATGCAGGATACATTCTACTTGGCTGAAAACATTTTGCTTCGCACACAAACATCGGCTGCCCAAATTCGCACAATGGAAACCCGAAAGCCACCTATCCGTGTAATTTGTCCGGGCCGTGTGTTCCGCGCCGACGAGGTTGACGCAACTCACTCGCCCGTATTCCACCAAATCGAAGGTCTTGTTGTTGATAAGGGTGTTACAATGTGCGACCTTAAAGGCGTACTCGAGCAGTTTGCCCACGAAATTTACGGACCTGAAACGAAGGTTAAATTTCGACCATCTTTCTTCCCGTTCACCGAGCCGTCGGTTGAGGTTGACGTATCTTGTAGTGAATGTGGTGGCAAAGGCTGCCGCGTTTGCAAGGGTGCTGGTTGGATAGAAATTTTAGGTGCAGGTATGGTACATCCAAATGTACTCCGTAGCTGTGGCATTGACCCCGAGGAATACAGTGGCTTTGCATTCGGTATCGGTCTTGACCGACTTACCACAACCCGTTATAAAATAAGCGACATTCGTTTGTTGTTCGAAAACGACAAGCGTTTTCTTGACCAGTTCTAAGAAAGGGGACACAAAGTTATGAAAATTTCACTTAAAGCGCTTAAATATTATGTTGATATAAATGTTCCCGTCCAGGAGCTATGTAACCGTATGGTTATGGCAGGTTTTGAGGTTGAAAGCATCGAGTGTGAAGGTGAAAACATTAAAAATGTTGTTGCCGCCCGTGTTGTAAAACTTGAGCCACATCAGGATAGTGACCACCTCCAAATTTGTCAAATGGATATAGGTAAAGACGAGCTTGTCCAAATTGTTACAGGCGCGCAGAATATTAAAGAGGGCGACCTCGTTCCCGCAGCACTCCATGACAGTGATTTGCCAAATGGCATGCATATTAAGGCGGGCAAGCTTCGTGGTGTGGAGTCAAACGGTATGCTTTGCTCGGGCGAAGAGCTTTGCCTTACAGAAGCCGACTACGAGGGCGCAAGCGTTCACGGCATTCTTATTCTTCGTGACGAATGGGCACCCGGTACCGATATGCGAAAGGTTTTAGGTCTTGACGACTATATCATAGACTTTAAAATCACTGCAAATCGCCCCGATTGCAACTGCTTTATGGGTGTTGCAAAAGAGGCATCGGTAGTGTTGGGCAGCGATTATCATCCACCTATACCAACATACAAAACTGTTGGCGGTGATATAAAAGACTACGTAGACGTAGAGGTAAAAAACTTTGACCTTTGTCCTCGTTACGTTGGCCGCGTTGTTAAAAATCTTCGCATAAAGCCTTCCCCCGTTTGGATGCAAAAGGCACTTATAGCGTCTGGGATGCGTCCTATTAACAACATCGTTGACATCACCAACTTTGTAATGCTTGAAACAGGTCAGCCAATGCACGCGTTTAACTATAACGATTTGGCTGATAAAAAGATTATTGTTCGTAACGCTAACAATGGCGAAAGCATCACCACCCTTGACGGTAAAGAATATAACCTAACTCCCGACATGCTCGTTATTGCCGACGGTCAAAAGCCATCCTGCCTTGCAGGTATTATGGGCGGTAAGGAAAGTGAAATCGAGGATGATACCAAGGATTTATTCCTTGAGTGCGCTAAATTCCGTCGCGACAGCGTTCGCAAAACCGGTCGTGCTTTGGGTATTCGTACCGAATCAAGCGGTCGTTTTGAAAAGGGCGTTGACATTGTAAACGTAGGATTTGCTATGGACCGCGCACTGCAGCTTATTAGCGACCTCGATGCAGGTGACATTATCGACGGCGTACTCGACAAAAATCAAGGACTCCCCGAAGATAAAATTTTAAACGTAACCTCAAAGAGCATAGTTGAGCTTTTGGGTGTTGAAATCCCAGAAGATAAAATGGTAGAGATTTTAAATAGTTTGTGCCTACCTACCGCCGCTAAAGACGGTGTTCTCACTGTTCGCATTCCATCAATCCGTGATGATATCGAGGGTCGCGCTGACCTTGCTGAAGAGGTTATGCGTATATACGGCTACGACCACATTGTAGGTACCGCTATGCGCGGCAATGTAATGCGCGGTAGGAAGCTTCCAAACCGTGTAAAGAGTGACAAGATGAAGTCTCTTCTTTGCGGACTTGGTTGCTACGAAATCGCCACATATTCGTTTATCGGCTCTGGTGCGCTTGATACACTTAATCTCCCTGAGGACGATTCTCGTCGTAACGCTGTAAAGCTCATCAACCCACTCGGTGATGAGTATTCAACAATGCGCACACAGTTAGTTACCAGTATGCTTACCGTTATGGCTACCAACATTAACCGTAAAATAGAAGCAGGTAGATTTTTTGAAGAAAGTAAACGCTTTGTCCCAAAATCTTTACCGGTTTGTGAGCAACCCGACGAACTTCCCACACTTTGTATCGGTGTTTACGGTAAGGACGAGGATTTCTTCACACTTAAAGGTATTGTAGAAGAAATTATGTCACTCTTTGGAGCTCATACACAGTATAAAAGAAGTAACGAAACCTATTTGCACCCAGGTCGTCAGGCAGAGGTTTTGGCAAACAATGTACAAGCCGCAGTTTTGGGTGAGGTTCACCCTGCGGTTGCTAAAAACTACAACATTGATACAAAGGTTTATGTTGCCGAAATTAAACTTGATGTGCTTTATGCTATAAACAAGCGAAAGACCACCTATAAGCCACTTCCAAAATACCCCGCAGTTGAGCGTGACTTTGCTATGCTTTGTGACAAAGACATTCCTGTAGGCGATTTGGAAAAAGCTATTCAGTCGGGTGGCGGAAGACTTCTTGAAAAGGTAGAGCTTTTTGACGTATATCAAGGCGCGCAAATCCCCGAAGGCAAAAAGAGTGTGGCATACAGCGTGTGGCTTCGCTCCGCCGAGGGTACTCTTACCGATGCTCAAATTGAGGACGCAAGTAATAAAATTATTGCAAAACTCGAAAAATTGGGCGCAGAATTACGCAAATAGTTAAAATTAAGGGAAATTTAATATATTCTTATTAAAATTTTTCTTGAAATTTGAGGTATTGCAGTATAGAATAAAGATAATACTAATAAATAACTGTGAGGTGCTTATTATGAACGATAGAACCATGACCTTTTCAATCGGTGACCAAACCGAGCAAGAAATCAGGAACATTTTAACAATAGTTTATGATTCTTTAAAGGAAAAGGGATATAATCCAATCAACCAGATAGTAGGTTACATTTTGTCGGAGGATCCCACATATATCACCACTCATAATAATGCCCGTAACCTTATCCGCCGAATTGACCGCGATACATTGTTGCAGTCCTTGGTGCGTTATTATCTAACAGCTTAAAATCAAGAGCGAGAGCGTTAAGTTCTCGCTCATTTTTTGTCTTTAACACTTGATAAAAATCATATTATATGTTAATATAATATGAATACTTATAACTTTGCGAAAGGGGTATGAGTTATGGCAGATAATCGTGCTATCGGCGTTTTCGACTCGGGGCTTGGCGGTCTTACCGTTGCGCGTGAAATTATAAAGCTATTACCAAATGAAAATATTGTCTATTTTGGTGATACAGGTCGAGTGCCTTACGGTACTCGCAGTCGAGATACTATAAAAAAATATGCTTTACAAGACGAAAGGTTTTTGCTGTCTCACAATGTAAAGCTTATAGTCGCGGCTTGCGGTACGGTATCATCGGTGGCATCTGACACAGCAGAAGAGTTACCTGTTCCTTTTGTAGAGGTGGTATCCCATTCGGTACATGCGGCGGTCAAAGCTACAAAAAACGGAAAAATTGGTATTTTGGCAACAAGCGCTACTATAAATAGCGGCGCACATAAAAAGCAAATACTTGAATTACTTCCAACCGCACAAGTTATGGAATCGGCTGGTACATTGCTTGTTCCAATTGTTGAGGAGGGTTGGACAGCCGACAATGATTTAGTAGCAATCGAAACCCTAAAACGCTATTTAGCACCGATGATTGATGCGGATGTTGACACACTAATTTTAGGTTGTACGCATTTCCCTGTGCTCATAGGTGCTATTAAAAACATTTTGGGCAATGATGTTACGCTTATCAATATGGGCGTTTCTACTGCTGAGGCAGTAAAAGAAATGCTACAAAAAGATGACGCGTTAAACGAAAGCAACAATACCGCTCATCACGAGTTTTATGTTAGTGATAAAACCGCATCATTTAAAAAAGTGGTTAACATACTACTCGGCGATTATAACAAGAATTTTAATGTAGAACAGGTAGATATAGAAAAGGTATGAAAAAGGTTTTAGTAAAGGTAAAGGGTACGCAGGGAATTGACGGCGAAAGCGCAGTGATAGAACTTGCAACCGAGGGTACACTTCGTGAATTTGAGGGAGATTATATAATCACCTATTCCGAGGATGCTACCGAATCGGGTGGTAAAACAAAAACACAGCTAACCGTTCAAAAAAGCGGCACGGTAATTTTGGACAGGCGGGGTGACTTGAACTCGCGACTGGTTATTGCCGAGGGTGAGCGAAACAATTGTCTCTATGCCATACCGCAGGGCAGTATGACACTTGGCATTTACGGCAAGGAAATAAAAAGCAATATGACTGCAAACGGAGGCACAGTAAAGATGGTTTATTCAATAGATATGAATCTTACACCTATTAGTGATAATGAGGTTGAGATTTTTGTGGAGGAAAGATAAAATGTCAGTTTTAGTAAATGAGGCGAAAAAACAAATTGAAACAATGCTTATTGATGCGGCAAAGGTTGCAATGCAAAAGGGCGAACTAAGTGATACAGAGCTTACACCGTTTAAGGTAGAGGTTCCAGCCGACCGCAAAAACGGTGACTATGCCGTAAATGCGGCTATGGTTTGGGCGCGTAGTTTTAAATTAGCGCCAAGAGCGATCGCCGAAAAGCTAATGGCAAACGTTAATTTCGAGGGTACATTTATCGAAAAATACGAAATTGCAGGTCCGGGTTTTATAAATCTATTCTTGTCGGACAAGTACTATGCCGATATAGTAGCCGACGTTATAACAAAAGGCGGCGACTACGGTAAGAGTAGCTATGGTGAAGGCAAAAGGGTGCTTGTGGAGTTTGTGTCGGCAAACCCAACGGGACCTATGCACATTGGTAACGCCCGCGGCGGCGCATTGGGTGACTGCTTGGCGGCTGTAATGAGTGCGGCTGGCTACTATACCGAGCGTGAATTTTACATTAACGATGCAGGTAACCAGATAAACAAGTTTGGTTTATCTCTTGATTTGCGTTATCAGCAAATTTACGCTGACGGCATTGAAATGCCCGAGGATTCATACCACGGTGAAGATATTATTGCTCACGCAAAGGCTTTTGCAGAAATTAACGGCGACAAATTTATGTCAGTTGATGAGTCTGCTCGTCGCAAGGCACTTGTAGAGTTTGCATTACCAAAGAATATCCAAGGCTTAAAAGACGATCTGCTTAAATACCGTATTGAATATAATACTTGGTTTAAAGAAAGCACACTTCATAACAACGGTGAGGCTGCTCGTATTATTGAACTTCTTAAGGAGAGCGGTCATACCTATTGCCAAGAGAATGCTCTTTGGTTTAAGGCTACTGATTTTGGTTGTGATAAAGATTTTGTGCTTGTTCGTGCAAACGGTGTTCCAACCTATGTAGTTCCTGATATCGCATACCACTACAACAAGTTACAGATTCGTAAGTTTGACAAGGCAATTGACATTTTGGGTGCTGACCACCACGGCTATGTTCCAAGACTTAAAGCGGCACTTACAGCACTCGGCGTAGATGCCCAGCGCCTTGACGTTGTGCTTATGCAGATGGTACGTCTTGTTCGTGACGGCGAGGTTATCAAGGCTTCAAAGCGTTCAGGTAAGGCAATTACACTTGTAACACTTCTCGACGAGGTGCCGATTGATGCCGCAAGATTTTTCTTTAATCTTCGTGAGCCTAACTCTCACTTTGACTTTGATTTGGACTTGGCAGTAAGTGAGTCTAACAGCAACCCAGTTTTCTATGTTCAGTATGCCTATGCGCGTATTTGCAGTATTTTACGTAATTTGGCTGAAGACGGTGTAGAGAAACGCGATTGCACCGAGAGTGAATTGTGCTTGCTCAAAGCACCCGAAGAGCGTGAGCTTATTATTCACATTTCGGCTCTTACCGACGAGATTATTCAGTCGGCAAAAAGTTATGACCCAGCACGTCTTACTCACTATGTAAACGAGCTTGCAACCAAGTTCCACAAGTTCTATGCCGCAAGGCGTGTTAAGGGCGAGGACGAGGCGCTAACACAGGCAAGACTTAATCTTTGCTATGCAACAGGTATCGTTATTAAAAACGTGCTTGATATGTTAAAAATTAACGCACCCGAAAAAATGTAAAAAGAAAGGATGGCTGCTATGAAAATGGACAACCGTAATTTAACAATGCTTATGGACCTTTATGAAATGACCATGGCAAACGGAATAATGCAAAGTGATATGCGCGATACCGTTACATATTTTGATATGTTTTTCCGTCGCGTGCCCGACAACGGCGGTTATGCCATTATGGCGGGTATCGAACAGCTTATCGAGTATCTTAACAATTTGCATTTTGACGATAGTGACATTGAGTATTTAAAATCACTTAATCTCTTTTGCGATGAATTTATAGATTATCTTCGCAATTTTAAATTCGAATGTGATGTTTGGGCGGTGCCGGAGGGTACACCGATTTTTCCTAACGAGCCGATAGTTACCGTTCGCGGCCCCGCAATTCAGGCAATGCTTATTGAAACGATGGTGCTTCTTACCATTAACCATCAATCTTTAATCGCTACCAAAGCAAACCGTATTGTCCGCGCCGCAAAGGGACGTCCTGTTTTAGAGTTTGGCGCTCGTCGCGCACAGGGCGCAGATGCAGCATATTACGGCGCGCGAGCCGCAATAATCGGTGGATGCAGTGGTACGTCAGACCTTAAAACTGCAAAGGACTTTGGAACAAAAGCGGTTGGCACCATGGCGCACAGCTGGGTACAGCTTTTCCCTGACGAATATACTGCGTTTAAAACCTATGCCGAAAAATATCCTGATAGCTGTATGCTGCTTGTAGATACCTACAACGTATTAAAATCGGGTATACCAAACGCTATAAAGGTATTTGACGAGGTGTTAAAGCCAAATGGTTATAGACCTGTCGGTATTCGTATTGACAGCGGTGATATTGCCTATCTTTCTAAAAAGGCGCGTCAAATGCTTGACAAGGCGGGCTACCCTGACGCTAAAATTTGCGTTTCAAATTCACTTGACGAGCATCTTATTCGCGATATGGACATTCAAGGCGCGTGTATTGACAGCTATGGTGTAGGTGAGAGACTAATTACCGCGTCAAGCGAGGCGGTTTTTGGAGGCGTATACAAGCTTGTTGCTACCGAGCACAACGGCGTTATCACACCAAAGATTAAAATTAGCGAGAATATTGCTAAAATCACAGTCCCGGGTGTTAAAATTCCGTGGCGCCTTTACGACAAAAAAACAGGCAAGGCTATTGCTGACGTTATTACACTTAATTACGAAAAGATTGACGACAGTAAGCCTTACGAAATTTTCGACCCCACATACACTTGGAAGCGCAAAACCGTTACCGATTTTTATGCGCGCAAGTTACAGGTGAAGATTTTCGAAAAAGGTGAGCAAGTTTATACCTCGCCATCCGTTTCGGAAATTGCAGCTTTGCGACAAGAACTCGTAGACAATTTGTGGGACGAGGTTAAGCGTTTTGAGAAACCGCATACCTATTACGTGGATCTAAGCCAAGACCTTTGGAATCAGCGTAACGAGCTACTTAATAAAGCCAACAAAAAATAAAGGAGACTCAAAATGAAAAGAATAGTAAGTATTGTTCTTTGTATAATTTTTGTACTTTCCCTTACCGCTTGTGGAGGTAAGGAGGGCAAAAAAAATAATCATAGTATTGATGTAGAGTATTTTGCTAAACTTGGTCAGATAAATGAAGTTGACTATAAATTAGGTGATGATGTGGATAAAACACAAAAGTCACTCTGCGCTAAATATGAGTCTTTGCAAAACGGCGAGGGCGATTTTGCCGAGGAAGACGAGGCGTTTTATTACGATTTCGAGTCAGGCGATTATACCGTTATGACCGACGGTAATATAAGCTGTGCCTATGCTACCGAAGATAAAGGTTCTGGCATTACTCATGTTGTAAAATTCGGTGACGCCTACGGCTTTGCTATCGGTACGGTATCAACCAAGCTTCGCGACACAATGAGCGCCGAGGGATTTGATGCTACCGAGCGTGACGCAAAAAGCGGCGAACTGTTTTTCCTGCCTGGCTCTGCCAATATGGATATGACAGTATTACAATATAAATTCAAAGAAAATACAGTGCTTTTTGTGTTTCAGGAACACGCGCTTAGCGCCACTGTTATAAGCAAATAATTATTATTTTAGGAGACCCTATGTTATTGGACGAAAAACAAATTACAGGCACATTTCCAGCCCTTGCATTGCGCGGACTGGTTGCCTTTCCAGATATGCTGTTAACTCTCGATGTTGGCAGAAAAAAATCCGTGCGCGCACTTTCTTACGCAATGGACAAAAACGTACCGATTTATCTTGTAACACAAAAGGATATTGCGGTTGAAGATCCAAATGCCACCCATCTTTACGAGATGGGCTGTCTTTGTCGTGTGCGTCAAGTGTTAAAAATGCCCGACGGCGGCGCCAAAGTGCTTGTAAAAGGTGTTTACCGCGCACGTCATATTAACTTTACCGACAACGGCTCACACTTCGTTGCAACTATCGAAAAATGCGAAGATAAGCCTATAAAAAATCGCGAGGTTTACATTGAAAGCCTTATTCGGCGCATTCGAAATGAGTTCGAGCGCTATGCCGTTGTAGCTCAAAATTTACCCGAAGATATTGTTTTAAATGTAGTGAGTAATGATGACATAGCAAAACTGTGTGATTTTATCGCTTTTAATATTCCCGCGCCGTATGACGACAAACAGTATGTTCTCGAACAGCTTAATGTTGTAACACGCGCCAAAATATTGCTTGAATTACTGGCTAAAGAGCGCGAGGTTACCGAAATTGACAATCGCATTGGTCAAAAAACACGCGCGCATATAGATGAAAATCAGCGTGATTATTACCTTAAAGAGCAAATGCGCGCCATAAGTGAGGAGCTTTACGGCGACGAGGCGGTAGGAGAGATACAGGAATACCATAACAAGACACAAATGCTTGATGCTGCCGATAGTGTTAAGGAAAAAATCCACGCCGAAATTAACAAGCTTTCAAAAATGCCGCAGGGCGCTCACGAAAGCACCGTATCTCGCGCGTATATTGAAACTTGCTTGGCACTTCCTTGGAATAAATGCGACAACACAGTTGTTGATATTAAAAAAGCCGCAAAAATTCTCGACCGCGATTTTTACGGTATGAAAAAGGTAAAAGAGCGTATTTTGGAAGCGCTTTCGGTATATGCTCTATCGCCCGACTCAAAAGGCAACATTCTTTGTCTTTACGGTCCTCCCGGTGTTGGCAAAACCTCTATTGGTAAAACAATTGCCGAATGTATGGGAAGAAAATATCAGCGCATTTCCTTGGGCGGCATGCACGATGAGGCAGAAATTCGAGGTCATAGAAAAACCTACATAGGCGCAATGACAGGTAAAATTTTAACCGCTATTAAAAATGCGGGCGTGTCTAATCCGCTTATATTGCTTGACGAAATCGACAAGTTAGGCTCGGATTATAAGGGCGATCCCGCAAGCGCTCTTTTGGAAGTATTGGATGCCGAGCAAAACGGTAACTTTACCGACAATTTCCTTGATATGCCCTATGATTTAAGTCGTGTGGTATTTATTACAACCGCAAATTCGCTTGATACTATTCCTGCGCCACTTTTAGACCGTATGGAAGTAGTGTCACTCGACGGATATACACGTGAAGAAAAATTTAATATTGCAAAGCGCCATATAGTGCCGCGCGAAATTGCTTCTCACGGGCTTACCAATAAAAACTGTCACATTGCTGATAATACAATTTACGGTATTATAGATTTTTACACCCGTGAGGCAGGTGTGCGTAAACTACAGCGTACGATAGGCTCTCTTTGCGGCAAAGCGGCAAAGAAAATTGCCGATGGTAGCACCAATAAGGTAAATATAAAATTAACCGATCTGCAACAAATGATAGGACATAAAAAATATCGTCCCGAGGTAATACTCCAAAGGGACGAGGTTGGTATAATAAACGGACTTGCTTGGACACAGGTGGGCGGCTGCATTATGCAAATGGAAGTGGCTGTACTAAGTGGTACGGGCAAAACCTGCCTCACTGGTAATCTCGGCGACGTTATGAAGGAATCTGCCGAGGCGGCAATTACATTTGTTCGTGCAAATGCTCAAAAATACGGTATTGATACCGAGTTTTATAAAACCCGCGACATTCATATTCACGCTACCGAATCAGCAGTTCCCAAGGATGGACCAAGTGCGGGTGTTACAATCGCCACGGCGCTTATTTCTGCCCTTACAAATCGCGCAGTGCGACGCGACATTGCTATGACGGGTGAGGTGTCAATTCGTGGTCGTGTACTCGCTATCGGAGGTCTTAAAGAAAAGGCAATGGCGGCTTACCGTGGTGGGGTAAAACGCGTATTTATTCCGCACGATAATATCCCTGATATCGACGATGTTGACGAAAAGGTGCGCGAAAATATTGAATTTATACCCGTACAGTATGTAACCGAGATTGTCGACCGTGCACTTTTGCCGATTATTGATGAAGAGTGTGAAAAAACCGCATATATTCCAACTGATAACGCTAAGGCGACAGCAATTAGAAATTGAGGTGCTTTAAATGAACTGGAATAAGGTAGATTTTGAAGCCGCTTTCGGCACACTTGAGCAACTGACCGAGTCCACTTTGCCAGAAATTTGTTTTTCTGGGCGCTCAAATGTTGGTAAATCCTCCCTTATAAACAAAATTCTTAACCGCAAATCGATCGCGCGCGTAAGTTCTACACCTGGCAAAACGGTCACAATTAATTTTTATAAATTAGACGAATTCCGTCTTGTTGACCTACCAGGTTATGGATATGCAAAGGTTGCCGACAGTGAACGCGAACGCTGGGCAGAGCTTATGGAAGGATATTTTCGTACCGATAGAAATATCAAGCTTTGCTTACAACTTATCGATATGCGACATCCTGCTACTGAATTTGATATTTCTATGCTCGAATTTTTAGCGCATTTCGAAATTCCGTATGCGGTGGTGCTTACCAAGTGCGACAAACTAAACAAAACAGAGTTTAATAATCGTCTCGCCTCTCTTAAGAAGGAGTTGGGACACCTCGGCGACGGAGTAACAATCATTCCGTTTTCGGCGCTTAAAGGAACAGGTGCCGAGGATGTGCGTAAAACGATAGAAAATGCGATAAATAGTTAAATAAAAACTCAAAGAGACCATTTTTAAATAGACGGCATCTTTTTGTATAATGAAAAATTGTCCA
>JAZUNP010000011.1:0-2058 GCA_045604215.1 Acutalibacteraceae bacterium | reverse complement strand
GCAGGCAGACCGGAACATTTTAGTAATGTTTACACAGACAAATTTGATGATTTTAACCCATTTTATTCTACTGTACCCGAATCTCAATATTACACACCAAAAGATACTGCCTACATAGGCAAAGTTGATTCTATCACTGCTAATGCTATTAAGGGCAATAATGCAAAAACTGCTATGCCAAATCTTGGTTGGGCAGACGAGGCAGAAAACGGCGTATGGTATGTAGGTAGCGAGTGGGATTACCCATCCTTCAAAGAGGCTGGTGTTATGCCCAATAGTTACCAGTTGGCTTATGAATCTATGATGCTTACCGACTACATTGACTACGGCGCAACCACCTCACAGTTTGGTCTTTATTCCACCACCGTAGGTCTTTTTTCTAAACCGTATGTCGCATTCGTATTTGCCTTTGGCAAAGAAAACGACATAAATTACCGCCAAAATCGCGATAAAATAGGCGTTACAATTAACGACACAGACTACCCAATTCCCGAGTATACTGGCGAAAATATTGGTAACAGTGCTAACAGCGGTTGGACCAATCACTCGAATAACGGCAGGTACCACCTGTTAAGACTTAATGATATCAATGTTACCGATTTACACAAAGATTTTAACATTACGTTATCATACGAAGGCACCGAAAAGGTTGTCGCTGTATTTAACATGTCAGGCTTTGTAAAAGAGTTTGAACACGCTTACAGAAAAACAAATTCTGACTATTATTTAACTCGCGCAGAGGCAGCCAAAGCGCTCATCTATTACTCAAAAGTGCTTGATGTGCGTTACTAAACCGTATGGTAGGGATTTCTTACCATAAACGCCACAACAGATAATTCAGGTGTGGGCGCAGTCCACGGAATATTAAAAATCGCCCACATCACGATTATCGCGCAAAACCGAATATTCCAACCCAAAGCAAAGGAGAGGATTTTTACAAATGTTTAAAAAAGCAAAAATTGAAATCTACGATTTAGATTTGAATGAAGATATAATAGTTACAAGTGACCCTGGCTTTGACCTTGAAGAAGGTATTAATCTTGATGAATAATTTTTAATACTAAAATTTTTCAAATCAATTATTTTATTAACGTTTTGGCGGTTTTACCGACAAAAGAAAGGATGTTTTCTTATGAAAACGAAAGTGACTAACAGCACAAAAAGAGTGTTAAGCCTTGTTGTTGCTATTGTAATGCTTGTGGGCACACTTTTCACTGCTAATGTGGGTGTGTCTGTAACGACTGATGCCGCTCAGGCTACGGTTCCATTTACTTCATCCGAAGTTATCTTCCGTGATAACAATGAAGCAGCAGCCGACACATCATTTATTACAGACGGCAGCCATGCAGGTACTGAAGCCGACCCCTATATAATCTCTACTGTTGAGCATCTGCTTGCAATTGCGCAATGTTCAAGCGACTATACTGGTAAATACTTTAAAGTAAAAGACGGTATCAAGGTTATCAGTCTTCAGTCTGAATACAGCCTTAGAAAAGGTATGGATATGTCTGATAATATTGCCGCTTTGAATGCATTTATAGATTTGGAGGACGTTACTGCAGTTAAAGACTATTTTGCTAACGCTACTTCAAAATATAATTGGCGCTCTAGTAACGGAACCGCATTTAACGGTAATATTGACTTTAACGGCGCTACCATAGTAGGTATGTATGGTATTCACGGTGGTCTTATTACCCAAGTAGGTCCAAATGCAAGTTTTAAAAATGTTGCTATTAAAAATTCTTATGTTACATCAGCTTCCGCTTCAGGTGCGCTTTTTGGTCATGCATACTATGATAAAATTTCTGCTACAACCGGCACAGTTAAAATTGAAAATGTTGAAGTAGGCAACTGCTATGTTGAATCCACAGCAGATAATCATTATGTTGGCGCATTGTTAGGCCGAATTTATGAGCACAATACCAACATAGGTCTTCATATTAACAACTGTATTGTGTATGGTAATGAGGTATACAGTGGTACCAACAACCGCGCATGCCTTTTGGGCTCAATGTCAAATGTAGGTACTACAGATAAAACAGCTACAACATATTTTAT
>JAZUNP010000010.1:0-2008 GCA_045604215.1 Acutalibacteraceae bacterium | reverse complement strand
AATCATCCTTTTTGCCTCGCCATACCACGTACTGCATTGGATTAAAAGAAATCATCCGCTTGGGAAATACTGCAAAGCGGAACGCTCCCTGCAGAACAGCAGAGAACAATCGCAAGTACCCCTTGCTGAGTGCTTTCGATGTTGTACCGTCCGGATTCACTCCGCCAAAGCTGAGTTGATCCATAAAAGTCTGCAAATGGTCGGCTGTTACACTTTTCAGTTTTCGGTTCCCTATGGGGTATTGTTTTATACGGTTAACTGTGCCTTGGTAAGCCATCACCGTACCGTTGCTTAGATTGCCGGGCTTTAGTTCTTCTTCCACCCACATATCAAGTAACATACCCACTGTAGTATTTTCGGATTTCGCTACAAATTTCTTTGCTTCGTAGTCTTCCATTGCCTTGCGAAGCAGAGACTCTGTTTCACTCTTGCTTTCCGTTCCTGCGAACTCTCGCTGTACCTGTCTGCCGCTTTCATCTTCTACATAAAAGCGGTAGTACCACTTTTTACCTTTCTTTCTGACAGATCCTTTTGCCATAATAAAACTCCTTTCTGTTGGCAAACGGAACTGTTGCAATGTGTACCTATATTATACCATTTTTTGAGCAAAATTGCAACAGTTCCTATGTGTTTTTTACCTGTCAGCTTACTGATTTTACGCTATCTATATCGAGTAAATCAACGCCCTGATTTATCTTTAAAAACTCTGTTAACGCATCGGTTCTAATAATGTGTTTACGGCCTATGAGCAGCACGGGTATTTTGCGCTCGCTCACTAATAAACGCAATGTATTTCTTCCGATACCGGTATATTCAGCAGCTTCTTCAATAGTCATTACAATTTTTTCTACCATTGGCGATACCTCCTATATTATTTGCCTCCATTTCCGCCGGAGGCAAGCTTCAAAACATATAACATATAAATTCTCCTTACAGGCGGTGGCAGGGTTGCCACCGCCATATACTTCGGGATTTTGAATCGCCCGACCTCTACTTCATTTGATTGTCCCTATATATCAATCCTGCAGATTTTCGTCAGCAGGATATTGTAGTCAATTTAATACATTCCTTCATAATTTTAATTAATAAATTACTTTTTGTGTGGCTTATCAGCCAAGTAAATTCTTGTCACTTCGGTTCTGTGGTGACCTAAGTTTTCGCTTACAATCTTACGTGCTTTCTTTGGTCTCTCTTGCAACGCTTCGGCGTAGGTTCTTTGTGCATAGGTGTGTCTCAGACTGTGCCATGAGATTGTTTCAGTTCTTTTCTTTTTACCGTCTTCGCTCAAATCTTCGCGGTTTTCTACCATAAAGTATTTTCTGTTATAACTCATCCAATTTTGTAATGAACGCTTTTCTCGTTGAACGCCGCCCTTTTCACTGCCTGAGATTAAATAATCTCTCGGGTATCGACCTGAACACCTGGCATAGTTCAAATTATCGGTAATAATACTGCGTTGCTTTGCGCTTAAATCAATAGCCCTTGTCTGACCGCCTTTGCCTTTTATGAGAAGTTGTCCGGTCTTTAATGCGGACATAAGGTATTCCACTCTCAGTGTGCAGATTTCTTCAAGCCGTAAACCAAACTCATGGGCAAAGTCTATGGCAATAACAACATCCTGTCGACCTTTTTCGATAGCCAACTGTCGTATACGGACGAGTTCTTTATCTAATAGTGAATGGTCTTTTATACCTGTCGCTCGTTTGGGCAGTGCCAACTTGCTATTAGGGGATAGCCTGTTTTTACTACCGGATTTTCTATGGAAATACCGTATGCCTGATAGATCGGATTGTATAGTCGCGGCAGAGTTGTTTTCTTTCAAGTGTTCCACATATGCTTTAAAGTGCCGATCTTCCACGTTCTTAAAGTTTTGCAGACGAAAATTATCGGCTAAAAACTTGCAGAATCTTTTTGTTGCCTCAAAGTACCGTGCTCTTGTTTTAAAGCTTAATTCATTGCTGTGCCTATAGATAGACTCGACTTGAGCAAGCAGGTTTTTATACAGCCC
>JAZUNP010000009.1:0-10455 GCA_045604215.1 Acutalibacteraceae bacterium | reverse complement strand
TTAAATACTGAAATTTACGGAACACACATTGAAATGTACTCAAACCAAAAATTTATTTTAGATGGCTGTGTTGGAATTACCGATTACCAAAATGATTATATAAAATTAAAACTAAAAAAAGGGCAAATAACTCTTATGGGTGTAAACTTTTTAATATCTGCATTTGAAAACGAAAATATAATTATAAACGGAAAAATTACTTCTATAGAATTTTGTGTTTAGGTGATTTTATGATTTGGCTTTGGCGATATTTATCAGGTTTTTTAACAATAATTTTAAGTGGTGAAAATGCAGAAAAAGTTTTAAATTTAGCATCAAAAAACGGTATATATTTATGGAATTTAAGATGTAAAAAAGGTAACATAATAGGCAATATCGGTATAAAAAACTTTATAAAATTGCGTTATATTAAGCGAGGAATTAAATGCCGAATAAGAATAATAGAAAAACGAGGGTTGGTTTTCAAAACCAATAAATACATACATCGTACAGGCTTTTTTATTGGAATTTTTTTATTTTTTTCAGTTATTTTTATTCTTTCAAATTTTATATGGATAATTAACATTGAGGGAAACTATAGTATAAAGTCCTCGGAAATATTGTCAGCGTGTAAAAAAATAAATATATATGAGGGAATTTCCAAGAAAAAAATCAATACAAAATACGATGCGCAACGCCTTATGCTACAGCAAAAACAAATTTCTTGGTGTTCCCTTAACATAGAGGGTTGTGTACTAACAATTAACTTAACCGAAGCAGAAGCAACAGATAAAGACAAAAGACAAAATCCATCAAATTTAAAATCGATTGTAGAAGGAAAAATTAAAAAAATTGATGTAACCTCAGGTAATACTTTAGTAAAGGTCGGTGACACCGTTTCAAAAGGCGAATTATTAGTATCAGGTGTTATTGAAAATCTTTCAAGCACACAATTTGTTCATAGTGAAGGTAGTATTATAGCCGAGACAAAAAGAACATTTTCTGCCGAAGGAAAATATACACAAAATATTTCTTTAGAAACAGGGAAATGTACCACCCACTATACCACACAATTTTTCAATTTAAAAATACCGTTTTTTCTTGGAAATATAAAAAAGGAATATAACTATAATAGCAATGTAAAAACCTTAACACTTTTTGATAAAAAAATTCCAATTAAAATAGCCAGTGAGCAATACCTGATTACACAAAATACTACAGTAAACTACGACCAAACAACGCTTGAAGACATATTATACGAAGATATAAAAAAACAGGTTGAAAATATGAATTTTATTGCCGCAACCGAATTTGAAAGAGAGGTAGTAAAAACAGACAAAGGAATGCTGTTAAAAATAAGCTACAACTGCGAAGAAAATATTGCCAAACAAGATGAAATAATATTAAGTAAAGTAAATTGACTTTTATTATATATTTGGTATATAATAATTAGTAATATGTACCGTGGGAGTAAAATATATGGAATTACTTATTGATATTGAGCGTATAGAACAGCTCGTAAATCTTTTTGGTAACCTTGACGAAAATATTAAAAGGCTCGAAAACCGTTATAATGTTGCTATCACCTCGCATTTAGGTCAATTAAAACTTATCGGCGAAACGGTAAATGTTACTAATGCTTCAAGGGCAATAAAATGCTTGCTTGAAATAATAAACAAGGGCGAAACACTTACTGCACAAAATATCGACTATGTGATGAATATGGTTGAAGATGATGAGGATGATAAAATATCCCGTCTTACCGATGCCGATTGCATTTGCGTAACTTCAAAGGGTAAACCTATAAAACCAAAAACTCTCGGTCAGCGTCGTTATGTTGAAGCTATTCAAACAAACACTATTACAATTGGTGTAGGCCCTGCTGGTACAGGTAAAACATATCTTGCGGTTGCTTTGGCTGTAAATGCTTTTCGTGCAAAACAGGTAAACAGAATTATTCTTACACGACCTGCTGTAGAAGCGGGGGAAAAGTTAGGTTTCTTACCTGGTGATTTACAGCAAAAGGTTGATCCATATTTGCGACCGCTTTATGATGCGCTTTATGATATGCTCGGCGCCGAGAACTTCCAAAAATGTCTGGAGCGAGGCGATATTGAGGTAGCGCCACTTGCGTATATGCGAGGTAGAACACTCGATGACAGTTTTATTATTCTTGATGAAGCACAAAACACAACCCATGAGCAAATGAAAATGTTTTTAACCCGTTTAGGATTTAATTCAAAAGCAGTAGTAACGGGTGACATTACTCAGATTGACCTACCGGGTGATAAAAAGTCAGGTCTTAAACAAGCAGTTAAAATATTAAATGGTATTGACGATATAGCAATTGCACAGTTAAGCGGTAAGGACGTTGTCCGTCACCGCTTAGTGCAAGAAATAATCAAGGCATACGAAAGAATCGGTGATAAAAATGAAAGTAAAGGTTAATATTACTAATGCTCAAAAAAGCATCATACCTGTCGGCACAAAATTACTCGTTCGAAGAGCCTGTATCGCCACACTTGCAGAAGAAAATTTTATCGATAACGCCGAGGTGGAAGTAACTTTTGTAGATGATGAACAAATACGAGAGTATAACAAAAATTTTCGTGATATTGATAAATCAACCGACGTTTTGTCATTTCCTTTAGGTCAAGACGGCGTTTATGACACCAACCCTCAAACCAATAATAAAATGCTCGGCGATATTGTAATCTCAATTGAACATGCCATATCACAAGGTGAATTATATGGTCACGGTTTACGCAGAGAAATAGCATATCTTACAGTTCATTCAATGCTTCATCTACTTGGCTATGACCATGTTGACGAGTCGATAGAAAAAGCAATAATGCGCGAAAAAGAAGAAGTAATCCTTGCAAAACTTGGACTTGCTATAACAAAGGTGTAAAATATGGAACAAAAATCTGCTTTTATAACTATAATAGGTCGACCAAACGTTGGCAAATCTTCACTACTTAACAAAATCGTAGGACAAAAGGTGGCAATCGTATCGGACAAGCCGCAAACCACAAGAACTAAAATTATGGGTGTTGTAACAAACGGTGAAACACAATTAGTATTTATAGATACACCAGGTTTTCATAAACCACACAATCTACTCGGTGACAGTATGATAAAGGCTGTTAAAGACGGTATGAGCGATGTTGACGCTGCGGTGATTGTAATTGATGCTTACCCAGACTTTAAACTTGATTTTGATAATTTACCGCCTGCGGAGCTATCGCTTATTGAAACAGTAAAGGCTAAAAAATTGAAGTGCATTTTAGTAATCAATAAAATTGATTTGCTAAAAGAAAAAGAATATTTATTTGAAATAATAATGGCTTACTCAAAACTCTATAATTTTGATGCTGTTATTCCGCTTTCGGCTAAAAGCGGTGATGGTGTTGATATATTACTTAAAGAAATCAACAAATATGCTAAACCGTCGCCACATTTCTTTGCAAGTGATGATTTTACCGACCAGCCCGAAAAAGTTATGGTTTGTGAAATGATACGTGAGAAGTTATTGCGTTGCCTTTCAAAAGAGGTACCGCACGGTGTTGCGGTTGACCTTGAAAAATTTTATGAAACTGATACAGTTAACGGAGAACCCGTTTTACACGTCGACGCTGTCATTTACTGTGAAAAAGACTCTCATAAGGGAATTATAATAGGTAAGGGCGGCGATATGTTAAAACGCATTGGTACATACGCCCGCAAAGATATTGAAAATTTCTTTGGCATCAAAGCATCGGTCAAGCTTTGGGTAAAGGTAAAAGAAGATTGGCGCAACCGTCAAGGACTTATACATACCTTTGGTCTTGACAATATGAATTAGTTAAAATTACCTACCATAATATCTATTATTTTCCGTACAATAATTTTACGGAGGTTGATATTATGAGTGATAATAAAGCATGGTTAAAATTTTTAATTACAGGTAATCCAAAGGATTATTTAAACTATAAAAACAAAACAAACGAACAACAAATGTATCGAGGTGAGGATACTGCGTATTACGACCGATGGCCTTGTGATAAAGGAAACGAGTATAAGGGATAACGACCGTATGATAATAATTATCACGCGTAACTTTGGCGTGATAACCGCCTTTGTTCGAGGTGTAAAAAATATAAAAAGTAAGCGTGGCTCGGCTACGAGCTTGCTTAGTTTTTCAAATTTTTCACTTGAACTCAAGGGCGATACATACACAGTAACTGAGGCCACAACAAATAAGGTGTTTTTTGGTGCAGGTAGTGATATTGTAACTCTAACAGTAGCACAATATTTTTGCGAATTATGCAACGTTTTTAAGCCCTATGAAAATGAGTCGGAGGAGTTTTTACGCCTTATACTTAATTCACTACATTTTCTCACTGAAAACAAACGGTCTCCCGAGTTAATTAAAGCGATAACCGAGCTACGTGTTGCGGTAATTGCAGGATACGCGCCGAATCTTGTCGCTTGTGACGGCTGCGGCAAATTTGAGGATGCGGTAATGTACTTTAAATTAAACGATGGCACACTTTACTGTAATGATTGTCGTAAAGAAAATTGTCTTTCAATTACACTCACTGTTTTACAGGCGATGCGACACATAGTTTATTCAAAATTCGAACAGTTATATTCTTTTGAGATTCCTGAAACTGCGGCAAAAGAATTATCTAAACTTACCGAAAAGTACGTAACGTACCAAACTGAGCATAGATTTACAACTTTAGAATTCTTACGAGGAATTATATGAAATATGATATTTTAAAACACGCAAAAACACTTGAGCTTGATGCGGTTTTGCAAAAGCTTGCAAATGAATGCGCAAGTGAAGATGCATATAATTTGGCGCTGGGTATTGTACCACAAACCGATATAAATACTGTTAAACATAATTTAGCCGAGACCGAATCGGCATATTTGATGCTCTCTAAATTTACGTCGCCGTCATTTGGTGGAACAAGTAACATTATGTCGCTGCTTTCTCGCGCGGCTTTGGGCGCTACACTTACACCGGATGAACTACTTAAAATCGCAAATGTACTGCGAGTTATACGCTCGGTAAAGGCTTGGCGCGACAATTCCGCAGTAAAAAAAGAAACTGCGATTGACTATCTTTTTAACGCGCTTGTTCCAAACAAGTTTTTAGAGGAAAAAATCACATTTTGCATTAAATCAGCGGATGAAATAGCCGATACCGCATCAAGTACACTTTGCGATATACGTCGTAAAATTATGTCAAAAAGCGCAAAAATACGCGAAAATCTTGAAAAAATAGTTCGCGGACAGCTTTCAAAATACTTACAGGATGCAATTATCACGCAACGTGACGGTAGATTCGTCGTGCCACTTAAAGCTGAGCATAAGGGCGAAATATCGGGTATTATTCACGATACGTCATCAAGCGGCTCGACATTATTTATTGAGCCAATGTCGGTAGTAGAGGTTAATAATGAAATACGCGTTTTAAAATCTAAAGAACAAGACGAAATCAATCGCATTTTAGTCGAGCTTTCTGCCACTTGCGCTGAGTTTGCCGACAGCATAAAACAATCATATAACGCACTTATTGATCTTGATTTAATCTTCGCCAAAGCTAAACTTGCCTTTAAAATGGGCGCAATTATGCCTAAAATTAACGACAATGGCTTTGTTTATCTTAAACGAGCAAGACACCCACTTATTAATCAAAGGGATATAGTGCCAATTACGGTAACGCTGGGTGGGGAATATGATACGCTTGTTATCACGGGTCCAAACACAGGTGGTAAAACAGTTGCTCTTAAAACATCGGGTCTTATGTGCCTTATGGCAATGTCGGGTCTCATGATACCGTGTGATGATAACAGCGAAATTGCAGTATTTAGTAAAATTTTCGCCGATATTGGCGACGAGCAAAGCATTGAGCAGTCTCTTTCAACCTTTTCGTCGCATATGGTAAATATCATTTCAATCTTAAATGATTGCGACAGTAATTCACTTGTTTTGTTTGACGAGCTGTGCGCAGGTACCGACCCCATTGAAGGCGCTGCGCTTGCAAAATCAATTCTTATGACCCTTTTGCAAAAAGGTGTTAAAACCGTCACCACAACCCACTATCCTGAGCTTAAGGCATACGCTCTTGATGCCGACAGGGTAGAGAACGCGAGCTGTGAATTTAACGTTGCAACACTAAAGCCGACATACAATCTCATAATCGGTCAACCGGGTCGCTCAAATGCATTTGCAATTTCAAAGCGTTTAGGACTAGATGAAAATATAATTTCACTTGCAAGCGAACAGCTTACCGAGGACGATTTACGCTTTGAAAATGTCGTAGCTTCTCTTGAAAAAGCGCGACAGGATGCCGAGCGTGACCGACGTGAAATATCTAAAATGCGCGCGGAAATGAATGATGCAAAAAAGCGTAGCGAACAAGCCAAACACGACTTTAAACTAAAACAAGACAAGCTTATGGAGCAGGCTCGCGAGAAGGCAGCCGCAATAATTGAAAGCACTCGATTTAAATCGAGTCTGTTGCTTAACGAGCTTGAGGAAATGAAAAAACAGCTTAACGCTGAAAACGCGGCGAAAAACGTTGATAAAGCTCGCCACAATTACAAGAGTTCATTAACCGAGATGGAGGATACCGCCAACCCTGTTGTCGAAAATACATCAGGTGAGGGGCTTAAAAAAGCACCAAAGGTAAATGATATTGTAATTCTCACCGCCTTTAACCGAGATGCAACTGTTGTTAAGGTAGAGGAAGATAAAAAACGCCTTTATGTTATGTCAGGCTATATGAAAATGTGGGTAGGATTTGACGAGTGTAAACTAAAAAAATCTAACGCACCATCTACCGAGGCACCTAAAAAGCGAAATGTGTCAGGTATTGCCTCGCGTGCCGAAAGAAATGTATCGGGCGAAATTGATATACGCGGTCTTGCAACCGATGAAGCGCTGTTAGAACTTGATAAATACATCGACGAGGCGGTTTTAGCAGGAATTGGTACAATTACCATAATTCACGGAAAAGGCACAGGAACGCTACGAAAGAACGTACAATCGCACCTGCGTCATCATCGCAACATTAAAACCTTCCGCGTAGGACTTTTCGGCGAAGGCGAAAACGGAGTAACAATTGCAGAAATAGCAGAATAAATTAAAAGACAGGATATAAAAATCCTGTCTTTTTTATCTTAAAATCTCATTTTAAGGACGATATTTTGTCGTACCTCTATAATATTACTTTTGATTACTACCTAGTGTATGATTACAATTCCGTATTATTATAATTACATAACATAACCACCGTTAACTCCAAGCACTTGTCCCGTTATGTAATCAGCGCCTTCGCTTACTAAGAATAGCGCTGTTTCAGCAATGTCTTCGGCAGTTCCCATGCGACCGAGGGGAATATCCTCCACAAAAGCATTTAGGTCTTCTACGCTGATATTTGCGTTCATTGTCGTATCAATAAGTCCGGGTGCTATGCAATTAACTGTAATACCGCTTGGCGCTAGCTCTTTTGCAAGCGCCTTTGTAAGTCCAATTACACCTGCCTTTGCAGCGGAGTAGGCAACCTCGCACGATGCGCCAACCTGACCCCACATGGATGAAATATTTATAATCTTTCCGCTTTTTTGATTAACCATTGTGGGCGTAACTGATTTACAGCAGTTATATACACCTTTTAAATTTACATCAAAAATACGGTCAACGTCAAATTCTTGCGTTTCGGTAATAAGCCCGCTATGAGCCACACCTGCATTATTGATAAGTATATCAACCGAGCCAAACTTATAAACCGCTTCCTTGATAAGAATGTCGGTTTCTAACTTATTGGTTACATTTACTTTAATCGGCAAAACATTATAACCCTGCGAGGAGAGGGAAGAGGAGAGCATTTTAGCAAGCTGATATGAGTCATTATAGCCAATTACAACGTTATAACCCTTTCTTGCAAATAATATTGCCATAGCAGCGCCAATACCTTTTGATGCGCCTGTAATAACAACTGTCTTTTTCATATATACACCTCAATAAAAATATTAAGTATATTATAACATAAAAAAATATTTTTTAAAGAGGCAATTTACAATAAATTGTGGTTTACATAACGGACTACACAATACATTTTGTGTAGTTTACATAATTAGTTTACATAATGTTTTAAAAGGTTACAAAATTGTAGTTGACATAAAAATTTTTATGTAGTATAACTGTTATGCGGTTTAAATATGCCGTTTTATTTTTTCTTTAAATGCGTTTTTGTTTACATAACACTTGTATTAAAACTATATATTGAAGTTACCTTTTATTTAAAAACAAAATATAGTGGCTCATATCTTGTCCCTAAATCTCATATAATAACAAAAAGGAGTTGTTTATATGAGAAAGGGAATTATACTTGATTTTAAGAAAATTAAATTTTTAAATTTTTTAAAATTCAATAAAATTTTCATACTACTTTGTATTATTTTTATAGTAGGCATTTTCATCGGCGCGTTTATTTTTGAAAAGAACGATGCACTTGTTGAAATTTCTAAAAGTGTGTTCGAAAATTCCATAAAACTACATAAAACAAATTCATGGTTTTCAGTTTTAACCAGTTCGTTTTTTAAATACTTAATAATTTTGATTTTATATTTTTTGACAGGTACCTCAATGTTCGGTGTAGCGATTATTCCTTTTGTAACAGCATGGCAAGGAATTGCCTTTGGAAATTTATCTTCCTACTTGTATTCAACCTACACTCTTAAGGGCATTGCTTTTAATGCAATCATTTTAGTTCCGCCTGCTATAATTTTTACTGTTTGTTCTTTTTTTGCGGCTCGCGAATCGGTTAATTTTTCTATTATTTTAGCAAAACTTTCTTTTCCAAAAAGCAGACCTGCAAATATTTATACTGATTTTAAAAAGTTTTGTGGCAAGTTTTTAATATTTATATCTATATCTCTTTTAAGCTCAATCACAGATTTGATTTTAAATTCATTTTTCTTAAAATTTTTTGATTTTTAATATTGGAGGTGAGTAGTTATGAGTAATGATTTTTTTGAACAGTTTAAAGAATATTTATCAAAAACCAAGCGTTGTTCGAAAAACACATTGGATGCGTATGTTCGCGATGTATCAAAATTCCTAATATACTGCTCACAAAACGGCGCAAACGATGTTTGTGCGATAGATGAAAATTACATAACCAAATACATCGAATATCTAACGTTTATCGGCAAATCAGATGCCACAAAAACACGTACTGTTGCATCCCTTCATTCGTATTTTAATTTTTTGCTAACACAGGGTGTTATTGAAAATGACCCAACAAAAGAAATAAAAGGACCAAAAACCAAGAGAAAAATCCCAGACGTTTTAAACGAAAGGGAAATAAAGCTTTTATTGGCTCAACCCGACGGAAACGATTACAAAAGCATTCGTGACAAGGCTATGCTTGAATTACTATATGCTACCGGCATAAAGGTTTCAGAGCTTATCGAGCTTACGCTTAACGACGTGAATTTGCAAATAGGTATTATTCACACTCATAACAGTAAGCACGAAAGAATAGTTCCTATTTATCCGATAGCAAACAAGCATCTAACCGAATATTGTTCCGTAGCTCGACCTGCATTGGTGCAAAATTCTAATGAAGATAGGTTATTTACAAATATTAACGGACAACCTATGACTAGACAGGGATTTTGGAAAATAATTAAATGCTACGCCGAAAAAGCGGGAATAAGTAAAGATATTACTCCGCACACGCTACGCCATTCATTTGCAGCACACTTGCTCGAAAACGGAGCACAACTAAAGGATATAAAAGATATGCTTGGTCATTCCGATATATCATCAACACAAATTTACGCACAGCTAATTAAAAGCAAATATGTACAGTCATATGCAAAATTTCATCCACTTGCAAAATAAAAGCACAATTCTTATTATTAAGTTTGTGCTTTTATTATACAATTTTATTAGGGGAATAATATAAAAGTAGCTATCCTATAATATTTTTTACCTTGCTAATTATAATGCTCAATTATACAAAATGAATATTTTGTATAATTGAGGGTAGTTATTATTGTGTTATTTAGGTTTATTTGCGTTTTTAGACGGTTTTGTATCGCAATACATTAGTATGCGAAATAATTCTTGTATAAACTCGTTAAATGCTTCTATGCGTATGTCGGCTCTCATATTCTCAAAAATATCTAAACTATCCATTACCATATAATTACGCTGAAATTTTAAATCGTTTTTTTCGTTTTCTAATTGTGTACCTTTTGTATATACATACTGTATCAATTTATCTTTTAATGTCATAATATCACCTTTATTTAAATATCCACTTATATATCCAAGTTGTAACGTTTATACCAATTACAAATACAAACTTAAATAATATATAATATAATAAACCCGTTAAAATAGTACGTCCTACTGGTGTTAAAAGATTATTCAAAATACCTCTAACAGTTCTAAATGCATCACCACAAT
>JAZUNP010000008.1:0-2007 GCA_045604215.1 Acutalibacteraceae bacterium | reverse complement strand
TTGTTGACCAATAAAACAACCTGTAAATTTCCCTCGATAATTTTTAAATTTTTCAAATCAATTTGCAAACTTTCATTATTATAATCCTTACCGTGAATTTCCATAACACCACTGAATTTAATGAGAGAAAGTTTTGAGTCGTTTGTTGTGTTATCATTATCGGTTTCATACAAAGGACCGCTATTAAGTTTTATAATATTTCTATCGGTTATGGTGTTTAGTGAATAATTATTAATACCATTTGTATCTTCAATGTGCTCAAATTTCGGGTCATAAAACCATAATACAACGAGAATTATCAAGCAGACTGAAAGCACACTATAAATTATATATTTAAGTTTCTTGCTCATTTTAAATTCTTCCTTTTTAACTTAAAATATTCGATTCATTTTATTTTCTTTCCGTCAGAGAATGCGTTGCCGACCTTTTCGCTGAGTTTAATGTAGGTGTGATGCACAGGGTCGTAAGTTATCGCCTCTAACTTTTCGGTGTCGATTTGTCCGTCACTACCTAGCACCGACTCATCCGCGCTAACGTTTACAATCTCACCGATGCAGATACCGTCTTCATTAAACTTCAAGAGTTTGCACTCAATAGTCATAGGAAATTCGTTGATTATGGGTGCATTTACAAAGGCGGATTTTGTGGTGGTAAGTCCTGCCTTTTCCATTTTATAGGGAACTTTATTGCCCGAAACAATACCGACATAGTCAGCCTCAATTACGTGCTTTGCATCGGCAATACTTACCGTAAAAGCACCGCTCTCGATAATATTTTTAGTTGTCTTATGGTCATCGGCAAGGCAAACCATAATTTGATTTGTATCGTAAATACCGCCCCAAGCCGCATTCATACAGTTTGGCTTTCCGTCTTTATCATAAGCTGCAACAATAAATACGGGCATAGGATAGCCCCAGGTTTTTACTCCAAAATCTTTACGCATAATAAATTACCTCACATTATTTCACTGTTTCATACGGCCAGTCGATGATGCCGCCGAATTCTTTTACATTGGTGTAACCGAGTTTAACAAGCTCTTCGGATGCGATTTTGCTTCGTCTTCCGCTTCGGCAGTAAACGAGGATTAAAGCATTTTTGTCGGGCAGTTCTTTTTCTGCTATCTCAGCAATTTCATATTCAGGAATCAAGATTGCATCTTTAATATGTCCCTCAGCAAATTCTTCTTGGGTACGGGCATCTATGATAATATAATCTTGTTCGGTATCCATAATTGCTTTTGCATCTTGAGCCGTAATCTGCTCGTAGGTTGGTGTGTTATCGCTATCGCCCTGACAAGCGGTTAAGCCGAATAAAGAGAGTGAAATTAAAAGCATTATAATAAGTCCTCTCAGTTTTTTCATAGTATTTGCACCTCGTTAAATAGTATAACATTTTTACTTGTATTTCTCAATCCCTTATTCTTTGTTTACTGCGTATCAAAATTTGATATGGGTTGTAGTGTTTGGAAGAATGTGGTATAATATAAAAAATTGTCGAATTATCGTTTCGCGAAAATCACAAGCTCTAAAATAGAGAATTTTCGTTAGAATAATCTAGGAGTGATAATATGAAAGAAAAAACAACAGAAGTTCAAAAGACTAAAAAATCGAAAATATTCAGTTTTATTAAAGGCTTAACGCCAAAGGTAAAATGGATTATTTTAATAGTAGCGATTGTTGTAGTTATAGGAATTATTTTAGGAGTTGCTTCCCAAAATAAAGCTGGTAAACTTACTACTATTTCTGAATCTTCTTTACAAAAAATAATTGAAATAAATGAGTTGTCGACGGTTGATTATACTTACAATGCAACAACAACCAAATATGCAGAAGATAATACCGAGGAGGTCAAATATCATGTTGCTTATGAAGGAACGGTTACTGCAGGTATAGATTTTCACGAAATTGATATAGATGTGAATGAAGAAGAGAAAATTGTAACTATAACTATACCTGAAGTCGAGATACACGGAATACGTGTTGATATGGGTACTATGGAGTATATATT
>JAZUNP010000007.1:0-3006 GCA_045604215.1 Acutalibacteraceae bacterium | reverse complement strand
TGTTTATTAAGTTTAATTTAATAAATAATTCATATCCTAAAGATTATATAGATTTTATGACTAAAATAACCGATTTAGGATTAATCAAATAATGGCAAAACACAAGGAAAAGTACACAAGGGGATCGCTCTTTTATGTTATCGTGATTCCTGATTTTTAGCCTTTGCAAATGCTTCAACTCGCTGCTTCATAATGCGCCAGTCCTGCTGTTCCTCACGTTCAAAAAGGTTTGGAAAAGCCTGTTCTATACTAGGAAATTGTTTAGGATTGTTAAAGCCTACGGCGGTAAGTGAAGCGCCTGTATAAATGATATATGCCAGCATTTTATAAAAATCTTTTTGGCGGTCGGATTCTACACCGACCGCTTTTTGTATTTCATATGGTGTAAGCCTTGGTATTTCGCTATATTTTATGCCCGCCCATAACGCTGAACGCAAAAGGCTGTCGCTGAATTTGTATTTAGGGTCAGGGGTGGTTAATTCTGTTCCTGACCCTTCTTGAAAAAACCCGAAGCTTCAAAAAGGCCGTTAATTTCCTGCATAAGTTCTTCAATAGAGTGACCGTCATCAATATAGTCGTCAAACAATTTTGTTGCCATATCAAGCGTAAACCCTGCATTTAACGGCTGCATAGCGCCCCAAATGATTGTTGTAACGGTTTCTACCATATTTTCCTGTATTTGCTCAAGCGCTTTAAAAAGCGGCTTGCTAAGCTTTTTTTCAATAGACATAATGGCGCCTGCGGTAAGGCGCATATTATATGTTTTTTCGCCGACTGTAAGGGTATAGAACTTATTCATAATTAAATTTCCTTTCGATTTTTAAATTGACCGTGGGGAAAACTCCCCACGGCTTTTTTATTTTATCTGATGATTAAGCGGGATTTGAAACTGTGATGTCGCTTTGAAGCATCATTGTTGCGCTGAATGTAAGCGCACCGTTAATAGCGCCTGCGTCCATTTTAACAGCAGGGATAGCATCAAACTGGTGTGCTGTACCATCAGGATATTCAAGCTTAAAGGTAGCCTTGGTGCTGTTATCGGCAAGGCCTTTAAGCACGCGGTAGTTAGCAGTTTCAGAAGAGTTGTCATAAAGGAACTTAAATACAAGGTCGCCAAGGTCATTGATACCGGGCACGTAATGCTTGGTTTTGTCTGACAAAACGGTTACGTCGATTTTTTCGGGTGTGCCGCCAAATTCGGGAACCTCCATAAGATATTCAAGTTCAACAAAGTCGGCAGCCGAGCCGCCTTTATAAGAAAGTTTTGTGTTGTTTGCAGAAAGTCTGTTCATTTTTATTTCTCCTTAAAATTTAGTTAGTTTGTGTTTGTTTTGTAATGAATTCAAGTGGAACGCTCTCAAAGGTGTTATCGTCTAAAAGAACTATTCCAACAGGTATTGCAAAGCTGGGATCATTCTCATCGCTCTGCATAGAAATTGCAATAAGTGTACCGTTTTTTTCGGTACCGCAAAATTTACGCTCTGCTGTATCCCAATAACGGTCAAGCAGGCAGGTAACCGCAATATTTTCGGTCATTGGGCTTACCTCCGTTCAGATTTAATCAGTTTAAATGTAATAATCAAAAGAATTTTCGGTTTTAGTTTGTTTCGTCGTCCGACAATATGGTGTCGCTCCATTCGGTAAAATCTTTTGATTTTAAAGAACACATTTCCTGATAGATTGTAAGATGTACCGATGCCATACAGCGTTTTAACTTTTTTTCAAACTCCTTTGTCAAACGGTCGCGCTCGCGTTTTACTCTTTGAGCTACGATTTTATTGAGTTCGGTTTGAGTGAAAAGTTTTTCTGCCATAAGTATGTCCTCCGTTTTACGTCCGTATGACGATAATTTCCATACAGCTTTTTAAGCCTTCGGTATGTTTTGGGCAAAAAGGATTTTTACCTTTCACTTATTAGAAAGAAAACTGTACCTTGTTTGTAAACCTTAATTTAAAAAGTATTTTTTCATTATAAATAAGGCACGGTTTTTAAGACGGTTTACAGCCTGTCTTGTAATATGTAGATAGGCGGCAATTTCAACGTCGGTGTAGTTATAAAAATATTTAAGCAATATAACACTACGCTGCTGTTTTGAAAGCAAAGATATAGCAGCACGCAGCATAATTTTGTCATCAAGATTGCCATCATTTGTTGCAACCCAATCATATAATTCTTCGGAATAATTGTTAATTTCCTGGCGTTGCTTTGAAAGAGCGATATATTTATTGCGAATAGATACGGCAATATAGCGTTGCAGCAAATTCGAATCGTCCAAATAAAAACGTTCGGTTTTAATATCAAAAAGTAATTCCATAAAAAATATTGTGAGTTCTTGTACGGTATCTTCTCCGTCAATTTTTCGTCCGTAATAAGCAATTAGATTATAAAATTGGGCATAAAGCACATCAAAACCTCTCATCGTATTGTTTTGATAGCCATAAATCAGCGGTATTATTTCACGATTTGTCATTTTTATCATCCTTTCTTCAAAAAGAAGAAAGAAAAAAACGGACAAATTGTAAACCTGAAAACACATCCGTTTTTCCTCTAATAAATACAACGGATATAAATGTTAAAATGAAGACATATAAACGCTAAATTTGTCATAATATGCAAAAAAGGGTAACAGCAAAATTGGCTGTTACCCTTTTTGTTTGACTTGTTTTTATTTAACATAAGCGTTAACAAAATCTAATCAATATTATTCTATTGTAATTTGTTTATTTGTTTTAGATTTATCTTTTTGGCTTTTTATAATTATTAAAATATTTTACGCAATCCAAAGCCCCCTGTAAATCCTCTGAAAAATATTTTAACTGTTCCATTCTGTGTTTGGTAAAAAGTTTTTTCAAACCATTCGCGTAAATCGTAGCAATATTGCCAATATTCTTTCATTGTTTGGTGGATAGTTTCTATTTCATGCTTTTCTGTAGCGGAAAACAAGATAATAAAAATCGGGGGAGAGATATCGGGGGACGGTTCTGTGTGTTATCGTGCAATCAGGGA
>JAZUNP010000006.1:0-4234 GCA_045604215.1 Acutalibacteraceae bacterium | reverse complement strand
AACTCAACTCCTTGGCTCACAGAACGACATGGCTACGATCCGACTTTGTTTCACAGTTTACCGAGTTAACAACGAAATGATTATGCCAGTGGTCGCGGTCAATGTGAGTTGCCACAACCACCTCAAACCCATCAAACAGTTTTGCGCTTTCCAAACCTATACGGTGTATCTGTTCAGGTGTAGCATTGCAATCGGGTTTAAAGGATTGCACATACTGTTTGAAGAATACACCCTTTGCTTTGCCGTATTGATGCTTGGTAGCCATAAACTCCTGATACGCCGATTCGGGAACGCAGTGCTGACCGCTTACAAGTTTAATTCCGTCTATAATGGTTTTCTTGTCTTGCATAACATAATCAATCACTCGCTTCATCGCTGTGGCGGTCTGTGTCTTTTCTGGAATTGCCGTAAAGGTTACCATCAGCCACACCTCCCGACTATATCGTTAAGTGTAGTTAGCACCTCGGCATATTGCTGTTTTAACTCCTGCAAATTAGGACATACAATTTTGCCCATATTACAGAGCGTTGTTAGCTGATTGATATTTCTGCCAATAGCTTTTTGTTCCTTCAGCACATCCGAAAGACCGTTTATAACCGTTATTGGTTTATTCATTGCCGCTGCCGTTACAAACTCGGTGAAGTTCATATTCACTTTTTCTGCTTTTTTCTTGATTGCCGTATAATCGCTCTCACGAAAACGCATAGCAATCATTTTTGTCTTGTTGGTTTTAGTTATCCTCTCTTTCTGCGGCAGCCGTACTACCGCTGTCTATTCCCCGATGTCGTATTATTTGGGGTTCGGGGTTCACCCCGCCAAGCTGTTTGTGATGCGGCAGCCTTAAGGCTGCTGTATATACAAACAATATGCTTGCCTATCCCTTCGGGATAGAATTCTACCGCAGTCATATTTTGATAATCACTCCTTTCTATGTAATATATAAAAATCCCTGCGCTAAAACTGTATGGTTATTCCTTGACAGTATCCGCGCAGGGATTTGTTTCGCATTTATGCTTTTGTCAAAGAACAATACCGACAGAGATAAAAATTAGCCTTGTGATTTCAAGCCGATTTTGGCTTTGTAAAACGCGAAGACTGTATCGCCTTATTTAGTTTGGATGCTTATTTTACCGGACTTTAAAAATTTTGTCAAGGCCTTAAATTTTTATAAAATTTAGGGTGATTTTACAATAATTTTTTCTGGTGTTTTTTAATCATTTTTAGCACTAAATATTCTTTTTGATAGTAAGAATTATTTTTGAAAACTCGTATAAAAAATTATCTTTTATTACAAAACATGCTTTTTCATATATCTTTGAAACTACAAAATGTAAAAATAATTGAAACACATTGCAAAATCGGTATATAGGTGGTATAATATTAAAGCCAAATCAATCTTAATAATGCACAAACAAATATTTCCGTAGGGATATTATGCCTTTTTATGCATACTCTACACGAATAGACTGAATTTGATAAAAATGCAAATTCCGTTTCTGTTCGTGTGAGGAGACTCGTTTGTGCAGATTGGTTTGGCGACTATCGGAGTTTGCGTTTTTTGTGCGGTTGCTTCGGTAGCCGCACTTTTTATTTTTACGGGGGAAGTTATTATGCCAACAGAAAAGAAACTTAAAATTGAAAACCTATCTGCGATTGATTATATACGCCAGATGGATTCTACTAGAAATCAAGAATCTGCTGCCATAGAATATTACGGCAACATAATTTCAAGAAAGCAATATTGGAACTACATAGAACAATATCGCAAATATTTCAAAGGAATCGGTATACAAAAAAGCGAACCAGTTACTGTTTGCATGGTCAATAGTCCTGAATATGAATTTGTTTTTGCCGCCTTGCTTGAAAACGGTTCAATTGCAAGTACAGTTAGCAAGTCTTTTATAAACGCTGACTTCAAAAGACAAACTACTGAACGCAAAATCAAAACCTTAATTCTAAGCGTTGAGTTTGCGGCGGAACTTGCAAAGTTTAACACTTTTTCTCAGCTTGGTGCCAACGATTCGGCAGATCGTTTGGAAAGAGTTATCTTTACAAGCGCGGGTGATTATATGCCAGAAGAACAAGCCGTCAAATATAACAGCGAAGATTTTGCGACAGTTATCAACTCTCTCGACATTCCTAAAAATATCGAAGTAGTAATGCCTGGGGAAATTCACAATAATCTTGAAAACTATGCGGATGTAGAACTTGAAAACAATAATTTGTTAGATAAAATCGCAACCTATTCTAACACTGGAGGCACTACCGGTGCGCCCAAATGTGCATGCCACACCCATAGAGCAATTATTTCTTTACTTAAATCTCACGAAAGAGATGTATTTCCTGAATTTAATATGAAACCCGATGCTCGTTCACTTTTAGTTATTCCAATTTCTCATATTACAAGCCAATTTTATGGATTGCTGATGCGTAGAACGCACGGTGCAACCATTGTATATAACCCAAATTGTTTTGAGCCATCAGTCTTGAGAGATGTGTTAATAAAAGAAAAAATTGACGATGTTGTGCTGCCCTTTGGTCTGTATTATGCTATAACCCGCCAAGAGTTTGAAGATGGTGAATTGAAACTTAATACACCCCTTTGTGGCGGTGAACCCACTCCTTATACTCCTACAAAAGATGTCGATGAAAAGTTGCGCAATGCTGGAAGTAACTCGATTATTATTGGTACGGGAAGTACCGAGTTTGGTTCTGGTATTATGGCATCTTATGGTGAAGATTCTCGTTGTAATGAAAGCGGATATTTCTTCCCTTATGCCAAAGGATTTTTGCTTGATCCTAAAACTCACAGAAAGATAACTGAACTCGGCAAACGCGGTATATTATATGCTAATGCACCTTGGCAAATGAAAGGATACTTGAACGACGATAAAGCAACCAATGAATTCTTCAATTATACCGATGATGACGGCACTATATACGGAACAAATAACGATATTGCCGAAATTGCGGGATACCATAACGAGCAACCAATTTACAGCATGCTCGGTCGTGCTACTGACTTTATCAAAACTGATGATGGCGAAACATACTATTCTGGCTCAATTTTCAAAAATGGAATGATCGAAACTATTGATTTTGAAGATGGAAGTTTTCTATTTGATATGCGTGATGTATTGTTGAATATTCCGGGTGTAATGGAAGCACAACCTATTATCATTCCTCATCACGATGGCGCTAAGAACGGATATCCTGTTGTAAACATTACGATTTACCCTGGCGCCGATCCCAAAAACATCCTTAAACAAGTTTACACACATTATAACAATAGTGACGAAGCTGCACCGACAGGCATCATTTTCCGTACGCATTTTGCACGTAGCTTGTCAAGCGATAAACGTGAGGTTCTTTCGCTTATTGATGAACGCAAAGGATATTTTTGTGTCGACAAAAACGGAGAACTTTGTGCAGTAGAGTTTTCTGACAATGGTGAAAAAATAGTAAAAACACTCGATAAAGATGTAGTTATAGAGCGAGTTAATCCCCCTGAACCCAAATTGGTATTCTCTTCGATAAAGAAATAAAGAACAAAAATTATACTTTCGAAAATAAACTGACAAGGTATCATTAATTCAAAAAAGACAGTATCTCAATAGTGATACTGTCTTTCTCTTTGTATGCATCGTTCAGCTTGATTATTAAACCATACAATAACCGACAATTAACTTTACTATTCTACAGTTATATGGTATAATAAAGAAAAATTAAAAAGAGGTGTTCCAATATGACCGATTTTGAAGATAGATATTATTCTATGCCTGAGATATGCAAGTATCTCGGAATTAGCCGTGACTCAGCATTAAAATGGATTGCGAATAAAGGTATGCCTGCATATAAAGTCGGTAAAAAGTGGAAGTTTAAATTATCAGAAATAGATGCTTGGGTAAGCAACGGACAAGCGGAGGAAAAATAAATGAAATACATAGATGAATTAAAAAAGCAAAAATCAAATACAACAAATGTGATTTTATACTCTGTAATATTAGGCATTATAATTAATACAATATCTAATGCCTTAGGGTTGATTTTTAATATAAAACCCTGGGTATATTTAGTTGTTGGCATTAGTATTGCTATTATACTTATCGGTCTTACACTAATTTATAACATAGTAAAATTGAATCAAACAATAAAATTTCAAGGTGCGTTCATTGTTAAAGCGAAAAAAAGCAATGAGTTCGTTACCATACCTAACTATAAAATATCTGAAGAT
>JAZUNP010000005.1:0-36347 GCA_045604215.1 Acutalibacteraceae bacterium | reverse complement strand
ACGTACATTTGCACTGCAGTAAGGTCCGATTTCATAAGTATCTTATTTCCTCTGCGTATATACATACCGCTCGTCTTAATGTCGTCAACAAACTCAACCGCAATATTACATTCTAACTTTTTACATAGGTCTACGATATGCCGCTGTATATTTGTTTTTTGTTTGCCTGTAATTGCTTCATCAATCGCCTCTTGAGCCGTCGGCGCACGAGCAATATCCTTCTGCGTAGGCTCGGTTAAATCAAACACATCATTTTGGGCAATAAAAGAAGCAGCCTCATCCCGTGAGGTTGCTTTGCTTTCAGTGTTATTTAATTGGTTTTCGGCTTCCAATCCTTTGGTATCTTTAATCCCATTTTGATTGCTTTCATAAATAATCTGTCGTTGCTCTCGTCCATCAAATTCTGTAACATTTTCTGATATCTTAATTCGTCTTGGATTTTCTCCTCTTGCGACATCGTTTGAGTAGTGCGAGTATCCATCTACCAATCCCTCCGTATTTATTATTCTATTAAAGTTTTCTGTCGGTTTATCTCCATATTTTGCTATAATTTCTGGCGGTATAAATCTGCCTGTTTCAATATATCGGTTAAGTGACCGACCTATTGCCTTGCCGTTAGACAATTCATTAAGATGCAGATATACGGTATAACCATTTGCTTTTAGATAGTTAATTTTTTCTATAAGCGAATCATAGTTGCCACCAACAATTGGATGCACTATATTGTCACCGTTTTTAATCGAATTATTTAAAACATCTTCTATAATATCTTGACTTTCTCTATGAACAGCATTAGCACCCATACCGTTATCAAACTCGGGCAACAATTCCTTTGCCATATCACTGTCAACAACTCTTGAGGAATAAAATTCTGACAGTGGGTCAACCAACACACTTGATTTTCCTGCGGCCGATAAACCGATTACAATATCAGCACGACGCTCTTGCTTTATAACACCATTATATTGCACTTTGCCTTCATTGTCAATAACGGCACTACCCTTTGCAAACAGTTTTTCTAAAACCTCCCGACGTATTTCCGTGCGTTCCGCAGTGTTAATGTTATACGTTTCTTCTCGCGATGCCGAAATTCTGTTAAGCTCATCAATAATCGGTATACCGTTTATTTCGTCAATATTAATATTTTCTCCGTTGGATAAACGGTTTATCATGTTAACAAACTCCGGTACCCTTCGTGCTTCAACTTGTTGGGAAACTACGTTATTAGCGACGCCGCCCGATAATTTCCTACCTTCAGAATGTTTTTTCTCCACCTTAACCGCATTAGCATCAATATTTTGTCGCACTTTATATTCAGGCACAAAAAAAGCACCCTCGTTATTTAAGGTTGCTTTTGTCATATTATAATCTATTTCTCGTCGGATATCACTACTGCCATTATCAACAATTCTTCTCTCGTTGGGCTCCTCGCTTGTTTCAACCAATTCATCATCGCTTTGTATTGACTGTCCGTATTCAGTAAATCTACTACCGCTGCTGTCAACTCCGTATCGCAACCCATTCGCATCAGTATTTGTATAAGCTGTTTTCGCATTATCATACACCTCTTTAATCTTTATTTTAGAAATAACTTCAAAACTATACTTATCATAATTTCTAACATAATACCTATACTCCACATTAATTTCATTATATTGTGCAATCTTAAAAAAATCAATATCAGGTATATTTTCTTCGTTATATTGCAAATATTTTTGATTTCTTGCAAAATTAACCCTTGCCCAATCTTTTTTACTTATTTTTATCGGTTTTTTAAAAAAGAATTTATCATAATCTTTTATAGTGATATTTTTCAACTTATATTTAGTATCGTTTTTCGGAATTTCTTGAGTTGCATCTATATCCCCCACGGCAGGCATTGCCGATGGTATATCATCACCAAAATATTCGTCCCTACTGTCATCATCAAAATACAGCCTTTCGTCAACACCATCTACTACACCGGCTACATCACCCTTGTCATTGTCGTAGGAAACGGGCTTGCTCGTTCCACTTTGATTCTGCAAGCCGTCCTCGTTGCTACCAACATTTACGTCCCCTGCATCAGTTCCTTGCGCACCATCCACGCCACCCATGGCAGCCGTTGACGGTGTCTCAACCTGTGGCATATCATTATTGTAAGCATCGGTATTTATATAGTTGGTACCAATGTTTCGCGCCCAATTGCTTGAATAATTACCCGAATCAATATTTCCGGGTGACATTTCATTTGCTACACGTTGTCCGTACTTACTATCTTTAAGAAATGCCTTTTCACTCAAAGCAAGCGTTTGTCCTACTGCTTGTTTTGTAATAATATCCGCAAGCATTCCTGAAGTCTCGCCTTCACCAAGTTCTATAAGTCTAGCTTGAGCAGCTTGTCTCATTTTGGATATATCGGCATTACCAATTGCCTTTGCGTTTGCACTCTCAAGGTCAACAATCTCTTGTGCAGTAAGTGACTTACCCTGGTTAAGTTTAACTTTTGCATTTTCTGCAAGTTCAAATGCCTCACTACCCGGATTCGCAAGCCCTTTATTTATAAGATTGTTAATCGAATCGGCGTTATATTTACTTTCTATTGCTTTAGCATTTTTATTTGCTTTTACACTACCAATAGTACCAAAACCAAAGCCCATTAGTCCACCACTGGCCATTGCCTCCAAAACTTGGCTTTTTAAATCGTTCTTTGCTTGAGCCTGTGCTTGCTCAACCGACACACCCTGCATCACATACGTTCTAACCATTGTCTCATAGTTAGAAAAATCCACATTAGTCATGTTGTCATACAATATGTTAGCAATCTCGGTGAGTGTTTCTTCACTAGCATTTACGAGCATACTCTTTGCTATATTTTTTGCTATCACTTTACCACCTGAAGCAAAAGATTCCTTTAGTGTTTTAAACTTACCAATTGAAAATGTTTCAAATATTCCTTCGAACACACCAGCCGTAACACCATTCCAAAAAGCCTCATTGCTTGAAAGACCTCTATCAAGCGCATCGTTAACACCATGAGCTGCCGCCGACAAACCGAGCATAAAACCACCTGCAGGCCCCATAGTTCCTGCAAGCATTGATTCTGCCATAGATGTTGTCATTCCATATATAAAATCAAAGGCATCCCACTCTCTGATTTTCCAATTAATCTGCTCCATTCTAGTGTTTTTAACGGTCGATGAAAATTTAGCAGATTTATTGACCTCTCCCCCATCACCTATTGACGTATTTACCAGAGTCTCCATAGGAGTTATAAACGACGATGTATATACGGCCAATATATCGGAAATAACAGGAACATTCTCTGCGAATTTTTCATGAAATTCTGTCGTTTTTTTATTACGCCTTCTTTCATAAATATTAACACCAGATTCAAACCATTCCATAGCTGCGTCCTTACCTTGTTCGTGGTACAAGTAATTAAAGACGGCTTTTTCTTCTTTTGTTGTAACATCCGCATAAGCTTTTTCTTCAACAGAACTATAGTTTGAATTTTTGTAAACATCTGTCATACCATTTATAACATTATATTCATTATCAAAATCTTTATCGTGGGGAAAGGTCAACTGAAATTTTGACTTTTCTTCCCAATCGTCCCTAGAAGATAGGCTGCTGTAAAGGTCATTAAAATTATCTTCATATTTCTTATCATCATAGAGCTTCTGCCACGTTACGTTAGTGCCATCAACATCGGTATATGCGATTCGGTCTTTATCGTTAAGATGCGATTCCAATTCCTCAAGCGATACCTCATTTTCTTTAAGATAAAAATAGTTTTGAATATATCTTACTTGAGTTAGATAATTTTCTTTTTCCGCAATCGCCTCTTCCAATTGCCCTAACGTCATACCTGCGTACTTGTCACGCTCTTTTTGTGCAACAATATCATTTAGGGATTTGCCGCTTTCATTACTGTTTGCCTGCTCGTTTCCAAAGTCCTTAATTTTAATTGTCTTTTCGTTATTATTGGACATTGATGCGCCATAAGGAATAATAAAATCCTTCGTATTGCCAGGTAATTTATAATTGTTAAAAGGTTTAATTTTATCAATCAAAGCGTTTGTTTTGCCGTATGGATTAAACGTTGTTGAATATAGGTCGAAGGCATTTTTTGCATTCTCCAGTGCAGGATTACGAGCTTGAATATTCCAGTAATGATACACTTGCTTCATTTCGTCAATATCAGACTGAATCGCACCGGTATCTTCGCCGCGCATCTTCTCTTGGTTTTTCAAAGTAGTAATTGCATCCTTATAACTCTCCGCATCCTTAAACCCTGAAAAATAATCAGATATATCGGTATAACCTTTTTGCAGTGATGCAACACCATCATTCCACAGCTTTTCTTCCTCTTCGGTAAAATTTTTACCGAAGGTTTTATTCAAGTTTCTCAAACGGTTATTATTTTCAATATAACCATTCATAGCCGACTTGTATGCCTTAAGGTCATCCTTAGAAAAATATTCCTGGTTGCCTAATTTGCTCTCAAACAATTTCAGCGTTTCAAAACACCTATTGGCTTCCGCTTGAAAAGCAGTCACCTTTGTAGGATCGTAAGACACTTGGCTTCTTTTAACTTCAACCTCATTCACGTCGTCATTGGTTAGAATGTATTTCTTAGGTACTTTCACAACATCCATTGTTTCCACTCCTTATTTAACTTAATCGACCACCACAAATGCAACATACCTATTTTCATAGTCATCCCAATACCATTCCTTGCCGTGTGATTCCCATATTATTTGTTTTTTTCCTGTTACAGTTGTTGTTTTACCTGTATCTTTGACCCAGTCACCAATTATTTCCCCTTCTCCATTTGTTATATATATTCCTTTAGGCTGATAACCGTTAGAAAATACACCAAATGTCGCACATGCTCTTTGAATCAAGTTTTTATTATTCTTATTTTCACTTTGCCACTCAGTATCGATAATACATTTTCCATTATTAAGCTTAGAAATTTGAGCATTGACATCATTCGTATACGGATTTCTACCAGGTAGACTAGCATATGACTTGCCATCGTTGCTTATAAATTTGATCAAAACATTTCCATTTTGGTCCTTAACCGTCTCACCACTCCATGTATAAAATAACTTGGTGTCTTCCTCTTCCGATATATTCCGGCTCGCCGAAATCAATGCCTTTTGCACCTCAGCTGCCGCATCATTTTCAGACTCAGCAATCTTGGTGATTTGATCACCTATATCGTTATATTGATTTACAAGTCCATCGTATTGTGTTTTATATATGTTTTCAGCCCTTGTATCAGCATACGAATTCCACTGGTTTGTAATATTCCTGATACCGCTTGCCTTTTCATTTTGCAATGTTGTTACGGCATCGGTGAGTTTGAGGCTCAATTCATCAAGCGCACCCTGCCTAGCTAGGTCAATATCTGCTTTTTGATTAGCATAACTAAGCTGCGCCGCCGTCTGCTGTGTGCGGTTAAGTCCGCTATCGGTAAGGCCCAAATTAGCGTTTCTTTCGGCAATCTGTTTTTCATTTACAAGTTTTTGAACCGCATTACGCTCGTATTTGCTCTCATATGCTGTTTTTGTATCATCTTCCAGTTTACCGTAATAATTCTGGGTATTGCTTATCTGTGAATCCATTCCTGTGCTAAAAGTATCAATATCCGCCTGCATATCGGTTTTCACTTTTTCGCGCTCACTCTTTTGCAGCTCATCAGGTGACAACGCCTTCAATTGCTCTTGTATTTGCTTTTGCTGCGCTAATAAATCATTTAGCGTACTCATCACTTAACTCCCCCTAACAATCTATACTTTAACGACAGCCCATCAATACAAAGCTGACCGTTACACTCAAATTCTAATCCAAATTTAGTTATATTACGCACGGTTGGATATAACACCATACCACGTATAAAATTAGTAGCTGTAATACCCTTATTCTCACGCTTATCCTTAATTATCACCGTTTCCTCACACTGCTCGGTTATAAACTTTACAGTCACATCCTCAGCATCGTTAGCACCAAGCTTTACCGAAACGCTCTCAACGTTTACGTTATAAAAACCTTGCCCAAATTCAAACAGTTTTGTCGAAAGCGAACTGTTAATTCTTATGTTACAACTTTGCAAACTGCGACTTTTAAAATTATTATAATATATAACATCGTCACCATATTCTTTCTCTCGCATTGTAAATCCAACAAATGCCGCCTTATCAGTCGTCGATGCGTCATAATATGCCCTCAAAATCATATTGCCGTCAAGCGCGCAAATACACGCATTTTTATACTCATCATTTGAATCTTTGCTTTTCAAAAAAGAAAAGTTCCAAAAATACCAAGGTATAAGCGCATTAGCATCATCACTTTTAGAATACGAATACACGTATTGGTATCCGTAACTGCAATAATCCATAACCCAAGCGCAGTCGCCTAAAAACAAAATATAATGCCCTGCAAAATCCGCGCTGGTTGCTGTCTTTAATTTTTCCTTATATTCCTTTAACCTCGGGCTTATCATATCCGACAGTTCATAAACTGTATGCTCGTTATATTGATTTACGGTACAAAGCGTATACACCTTGCCCTCACTCGTGACCCATACCAAACGGTTACGGCACATTTGTATAGTATCTGGGCAATCGCATCCAATATATCCGTTAATCTGTAATATCGGAAAATATACTTGGTTCGCCTCGTAATCCACCACATTCTGATTAATTAAATCATCTGCATCAATATCAGTATTTTGCTGATAATAAGTGGCGTAAATCTTATTTTCCTTAAATATAATCAGGTTTTCACCCTGCCTACCAAAAGCAGTTACCGCCCGCGATTTACTACCAACATACGCATAACAGTTTTCACTAAAATAAAGTGGGTTATTTAGTCCCGACCATACAACAAGTGATTTTTCTTCACTTTCGGTATTACCGCAAAGAAAAAGACGTGAGCCGCCGTTTATACCGTTAGCAGCTCCCCCAAACCATGCGCCTTGTGTCATATTAAACACTTTTTTCTTATTTTCTAAATCACTTTCATACGGTAATATCAGCACAAGATTATCTTCCATACAACCGTACATTTTTCTCTTTTCATCTGTATCAACACAAATTGCAGTCAAGTAAGTGCTTGACCCAACCTTATCCCACTCCAAAAAGCCCACATAATTCTTTTTGGCATAAAGCAGCAAACCGTCTTTGGGCCTATTTTCTCCTTTATTTTCGTAATAATCATACACTTCACTTTTACCATCAATATGTACGGTATGAGATACCGTAATCAATTTATCGTCTTCACTATCGTATATTGTTATTTCTGCAGCAATATCACCAACAAAATCATCTGCCAAAGGAACGGCCATAGCGTAACGCATCGGATGCGCGTCATCACTATCATTCTCGTTATATGCTGAATAAATCATTTTATATTTATGAGAAAATATGTTATATCCCTCAAGCATCGTACCATTAAAGCTATGGTCATCACTTCTTTGACAATGTACACATACATTGGGCACATATACTTCATTCTCGTTAACCTTAACCCACGCAGGCGCATCCTCACCTAACTGTACCTCTTTGCTGTATTCCAATTTCCAAATACTAAAATCCGATACATAGCAATAAAGCACACCGCTCATTTCAGCACAAAAGTATGTAATATCATCTCCTGTTATACCGCTAATTTTGGGCATAACAAATATCTTATCAACCGCTTGAAATTCAAACTCAATATCACAGCTTTTTATATTGTTTTCATCAGTTGTAGTTCGTGTACTCGTTGCAAGCACACAATCAAATCCCTCATAAAAAATCTTTATTTTATTATGAAAACGCGTGTTTGCGACTTTCCCCAAATTACAATTTCCAGACATATTAAGTCTTGCCAAATTTGTCACAAGCGGCGGTCGCGTTCTTAAAGTGCCATCCTTATACCACATATTAACGCAATCAGTCATTTGATTATCTCTAATTCCCGTCAAATTATCACGTAAATTTAAACCTCCCGAGAGTTGTGGTATATTTACCTCTCGACGCGGCTGTTTGTTTATCATTGGATATTTCATTTAATTATCCTTTCTTTATATTTGTGCGAAGCACACCTTAACTTTCAATTTTCCATTTTCAACTTTCAATTAACAGTCAGGATGCGGTATCGCATTCTTCACTGTGGTATACCCGGTCAGTCCTGCTCTTTTTGCATTGTACAGCATCGTATAATACTGCTGCTGGTCGCCGTCATTTTCACTACGCGCTATATGCATAGCAAGTCCGTACATAAAAACGTCACCTAGCGCTTTTGGGGGTAATTTTATTTCATCATCAAGCGACTTTATTGGTTCAAAATCCCCCGTATTACAAGTTGGCCATAAATCACCATAAACCAAATTTACTGTAACTACCGCACGATTGCGTATTCGTGCGGTCAACTCAACATTTCCATCACTATCACTATAACCCAGCATCTTTAGCGTATTATTTAATATCTTACTTGCCTTCATCATAAATCACCTTCCACGTCTTGTGCCGATTGGCCGCCTTGCCTCATCATCATAAGCACCCTTTGCTGTTCTTCGGGCGATAAGCTCATAAGCCTCTCGTAAATCTCAGGATTTGTCTGCTTTATGTATTCAAGCACCTCATCATCACCAATCTCATCTGGTGACACAGGCGCCACTGACTGCCCAGTCATAGCCTGCTGCTGTTGCATTGCCATCATTTGTGCTTGCTGTTTTCTCGCGTTTATAAGACCCGACACATTAGGAATAAGACCCTTCGGTATGCGCTCAAGATATTCAATAAAGCTAATCATCTGACCGGACAACAAATTACCAAGGTTGCTAATAGACACCGCCTCACTCCAAAGCGTTGATGCGCCAACGTCAATACGCGCTGTAATTACAAGGTTGCGATATCGCTCGGCATCAAATACCATATATTTAACACTGCCACCGTCATTTATCTTAATAGAGCGCTTACCGTACAAGCTCACCCAAAAATCCGCCCATATACGCGCCACATCCTCATTAGCGCTATAAAATCGGTTTTGATACATCTGCATCGGTGCAATTGCCGCCTCACGCGCCTGAACAATAGCCGTAGCATTATCTGGTCTAAAATTACCAAGTGCCGCATCATTAGCACCATTGTCCGAAAGTACATTTTGCGCAAACGCATCGGTAAAGTTTATAAATGCCGCACCGTAGTTAGGCGGTGCAACATATCTTATCGCGCTCATCATATCCTCCGCACTTCCGTAAATCTTAACGACTTCAGCAGGGTCGTTAGAAATACCATCGGGTATCAAATCTCCGTTTATAACCGTCTTCGGCATACCTGTGTTTTGCATAGCCCAAACCGAAATTGAGTGCGCCTGATTAAGCGCAATTTGATTTGGTATTTGGTAAGTTACCTCGCTGTCACCGTATGCGCAGCTTCGTCTGCGCTCCCAAATAAACTTTGCAATTGGGTATCGGTGTATAAGCAAATTCCACTCAGGGCGCACTACCGCCTTTTCCGTAACCGTAATACCCCAAACGGTTGAGTCACCATCTTTATCGTACTTTTTATATAGCTTTGTAATTACGGTCACACGCTTTGAATCGCTCGGCTCGTCTTCTCCTCGGTCACCGGCATTACGGTAATATCCGTTTTGTCCGTCAGGAACAATATTCTCGGTAGACTGACCGTACTGCTCTGCTTCACGTCTTACCGCCTCAACGTCCATACGACGCGCTATAATAATATACGGTTGACTTTCTACCTCTTCATTATTGGGGTCACCAAACACAACATTTTCAACGTCAAGCACCTCACAGTTAATATCTCCCATAATTGCCATTGTTCTGCCCTCATCAGCATAAAGACCCGTGCGGATTGTGCTATCCCAATATGTATATAAAATACCCGTACCCGAAATATATGCGTTTCGTAGCAGCTGGTCCTTTTTATCGTCGTATTTAAGCCTCTCGGCTGTAATCTTAAAGTAATCGGTAAGCGCGCCCATAACCACCGACACCTCGACGTCAGTAGCATTACCCTGCGGCACCTCTCCGCCCATCATTTGCTCTTTTACTGTGTTCACAGCATTAATATCCGCGGTATCAGGCACACCCTCTGCGCTATAGTTTACCGCAATCGGAGCGCTGCCAATGGTAGCCATTTTATATTCACCGATTCGCTTAATAATGTTTCGTCGAGTCAGCGGCTTTTCGTTACCGGCATTTACACCGTGCCACTGGTCGCCTACAAAAAATCTCTCATTTATTCTCGCCTGGTCGTGAATACCCTTGTCACCAATACCGTTTTTGTATTGCTGTCCCGCTTCATATTCACTCCATATTTGTTTTGGTTTTAGTTTCATCATCTATTTTTCTACCTCCAAAAATTTTAGGGCGGTTGCTCTTTACAACCACCCTTTTAAAAATATTATCCAACTGTTCTATGTCTTGCATCGTCACCCATATAACCCAAAATTAAAAGACAAGGCATTCACCCTGTCTTTTTCTAAACATTTTTTATTTGATTTTAAATTTATTTAATTCGATATCTCATCCATAATAAGCTCTTAACGCTCCATTACTCATTTCGTCAACTTCCTCGCTCAGTTTTTCAATATACTCAAAATCTGTATCAATACCACTTTCCTCGATATCATCAATAATGTGAGAAATATAATCACATAGACCATAATCGCCATAGTCAGTTCTACCTTTTTGCTGTAAAGTTGCATAAAACCATTCGCCCCATAAGTACCTACTATATAAGATATTCTCCAATGGAAGACCTATCAACTTTTGAAGTTCTTCTTGCTTCTCATCAAGAAAAATACAAATATTAGCAATAAGATCCAAATACTCGTCAGGCTCAGTCGTATCTATATCTATATACCTTGCATAACCAGTTTTTTGCATCATTTCTAAAAAAGTATTAATATTTCTTATCACTTTCATATCCGCACTCCTATTCTGGATAATATTTAACTGTTATATCTACATTGTTTTCTTTAAATAATCGGCTCAACTGTGCCACAGCTTTTTCATCTGACACAAGCCACTCTACCTTATATCCAACTGCGTTTGCTGATTCAATTTGTCTATTCGCTTGTTGTAACACTTTATTTTTAGCAAAATCCCCCTTATCATAAACATGATAAAAAGACCTTCTTTTATTTAAGACGCATTTGCCGTCTTGTAAAACATTATCCACCATATTTTCAAATTGAACATATCTACCATCTGGATGTTGTAAATAATAGCTTTCTTTGTTGGAATTTATCTTCACTTCATAAGCATCTACACGAGAATTTTTTTGTTTTATTCTTATTCCAAAAAAGCCCTTGCCGAATGGTCGTACATCAATATTTTTATGTATTGACCATTGGATTTTCTTCGAGTATACACCAGGTACAGAATCAGTATTATCAATAGGCTCTTTACTATTAGATAAATATTTGTCTTCTATTATACCATTTTCATCATAATTTTCAACACTTTCAAACTGACTTTTTTCGACATTTTGTCTCGAACCGTTCGGCGCATCCTCCCACAGCCCATTGATAAACTCCTCTGCAGCTATGTTTTTATTATTATACGATTTACCAAAAATATCATTTTTGCTAATTTCATTACTAACTTTTTCTACCCAATCTGGTCGGCTATTTTCATCTTCTCTAAGCTCAAGAATTATTTGTCGCGCTATATCACTATTCAAAATTTCTTCGTCAACAATTACTCGTCCCGAAATATTATCCGCGATTTTTTTCGCTGTTTGTTTGCCACTGCCAAGCTGTATTGCTCTGGCACTAATAAGCTCGCAAACCTTATTTACTTTCTTACGCATTTGTTGTGTATCAAACTGATTTGCATTTTCAAGTAAATTATTAACTGCCTTTTTACCAATTTCTTGAAGTTTACTTTCACTCGGATTTGTGTATTCCTCTTTCGCCTGTAACCAAAGCGTTCCCAACACCTTATTATCAATGGCTTCTACATTTCCTGTCTCAACCTTGCTTACTACTTCGTTATACTCTTTTGTATATACGCTATTATTACGCGCTAACTCTAAAATTGAATTTACTGTTCTATCATCATTTAAAATCTCACCAATATTTTCTACATTGAGATTATTGTATTCTGCATTCGCATTAGCCAAAGACATCGGTGCAGTTGATATAAAGCATACCAAATATCCATACAAAGAATCCTTAAATGTTTGTTCGTCAATCTTGTTTGCCTCTCCGTAAATTATATTTCGTATAACCGGTTCCAGCATTCTTTGGTAAAACTCCTGTTTACCCTCCGCATCATTGTTCGAAATAGCAACAGCTGTATTTGACACCGCTTTCGCAATCTTAGGATTTTTGAAAACCTCGTTACACCATTTAACCGTCTTTTTAGTATAATCTGTTGTACCATCATCAAAAAATGATGCCATACCCGTTCCGGAAAGCAAATCTGGCAACAATTCCATAGCTATCTGCACTGAACCAAATTCAATTCCCTTAGAAACATCATATCCATCGTTAACCGCCTGAGACATATTACTGCCGAGTACACCTAAAGACATCATTGATGAATAGCCAATTTGTCCTCCTGCAAATCCCATTATCATATCTGGAATTTGTGATGAAAAACTATTTACACCATCAATCCAAAGATTATATAAAAAACCGTCATCTTTTATATTTTCCTTAACTGATGAAAACAATTTCTCTTGATATGTAGTATCTAATATATTCATCATTGGATCAGCAGCATTTATAATTCCGTTATCCCAAGAGCTTATAATCGAACCACGTGCTATATTCGTTAACGTTCCCCAAAAACCACTTGTCACGGCATATTGTGTAGCTTTATTGATTTTTTTAAAATTAACCAATATATCACTAAATTTTTCAACCTTTTTAAGCTTTACATCCTCAGCTAAATCTTGTGCCTTTCTGCTTTCAAGATAAGGTTCAATGTGTAAAATATATTTTCTTATTTCTTCATTGTCCCCTTTAGATGCTAAATAATAATATCTTCCCCTCTCATCTTCTGTCATATATTCATAAATATCATCGCCGGATTTTATTTTTTTATATAAACCCTTATCTTTAATATTTAATTTTCCAACATCAGAATTTTTAACCTTTTCTACCGAAAATTCATAATCATCATTGTATATTAACCCTTGATATTTTCTGTTTTCTTGCTCGTGAATTGATTGTCTTATTAAATTTAATGCTTGTGACTCATTTTCAGGCTCAACTATTTTTTCAGGTAACTGTGTTCTTGTTGCTTTAACAGTGTCGTACTCTTGAACTGTTAAAGGTTTTCCAAATTTTGATTTTTTCTTAGCGCTTTCAATAATCATTTTTTCTTCTAAATTATTATATTTTTCTACACTGTTACTTTTTTTAAAATAACTACCTCTATTAACATAATTTTTATCTTCATTCTCATTTGATAATTGATACGCATGCGAAAATGAATTTAATGATTTTTTTATACTATCTTGTTTTTCAACCTTTTTCTTTTTCGTGCCTACCGCATTCTTTACCGTTCTAAAAACATCACCAAACTGATATCCATCCTCAAACTCTCCCGTTTGATACCATTTTTTCTTTTCCTTACCCATTACTCCATATCTCCACCCTCTCTATAAAAGCCATTAATATCTGTTCGCCCTCGGCGAACACATCAATTATTCATTCTTCATTTAAAAATGCGGCTGCATAATGCAACCGCTTTTTTACCTTATTCTCCGCTAATCGCGTAAATTAAACCCTTCTTATTCTGTGTTACAAAGCAATCGTAATACAAGCGGAAATTAATCTTATACGCATCCATATCCTGTACAATATCAGGTGTAAAAATATCCACCTTATCAACCTTCTTAACAAGTGAAGCCGCCGACTTCGGCATAATAATCGCCTTAATAAAACCTGCATCCGCTGTTGCCTCAAAACCAACATCCGTAAAATTATATTCTGTTCTCATTCTGTCTGCCGCAACGGGAATAATAGCACAACCGTTTAAGCTCTTCACCTTAAGGTCAGCATTCCCCTGTTCAAAATTATCTACTGTAATTGAATGCTGAAGCTCACTTGATGTCATAAGCGCCGCATACATAACTGGGTCAACAAACGCCACCATCTGCTCATTTGTATAGCCACTTGCTGCCTCCGCACTGTTAATTGCATCAAGCATACAGCTTGCCGCCTTATCCGCAACAAATTCGGTAACGTTGCCCTTTTCACTCGCAATACCGTAAAGCTTAGAAAGCACATACGCGTCAATTTCAGGGTTAACCTTTGTTCTTGTATATTCACCTACAATCTTACCTGTAAGTGATGACATACCACTTTCATCCGCATCCTGTGCATCAATAACAAGCTGTTTGCTGCGTTCCTGTTCGAGTGTATAAGCGGTATAATTAAAGTTTGTACCGCCCTTTGAATAACCGCTTTCACGGTCGTAATCACCAAGACCGTCAAAGTCAAGCTGAGGCATATTAACAGTCCTCGCGCCTGTAAATCTTGCCTTAAATTTACCATCGGCTAAAAAGCCGGTTTTAGATTCCTGAACTATCATCTTATCAAGTTCGTTTGCATACTTATTTGCATGTTCAAAAATATTTGCCATAATTTTTTACCTTCCTTTTTATCATTTTTGCCACAGCCCCGATAAAAAGTTCCTATCCATTGCCGATGAATTATCACCGCCGCTTTTCATCGCGCCTGTACTGGCTGATGCCGCAGATTCTTGTGTTTTTTTAGCCGCATCAATCTTCATTTTTTCTTTATACATATAGCGCAAATATGCAGAATACAAATCTCTTTTTCCTTCTGCCGCTTCAATAATCACTTCACTAGGCAATTCACTGTACTCTGGTGCATCAGGCACCTCGTTCTTAAGCATTATGTACTCATTGGCAAGACGCGAAATAACACTCTTTTCCTCTTTTTTTCTATTTTCTATTTCAATACTGTTTTCTCGTTCTGCCATTATTTTCTTATAATTTTCCGACTGCTTTTCCCTGAATATCTGCATACCTATCTCAACATCCATACTATCCTTACCGTAAAGACTCTCAAGGTATCTTCGATGCTCATTTTCGGGAGCCGATACCAATTTTTCAACCAACGCATTAACATCCGTTCCCTGCGCTGCAGCAACATACTCAAGCTTATTTCTCAAACTTTCGGTATGCATACCCTTTTGAATAAAATTTATCGCTTCCTCTTTGGTAAAATCCCTGTTTTTGTGATTATATTGTACCGAAACAAACGGCTCCAATACATTCTTTTTTGAGGATACAGTACTATGCGCCAAATCAATATCTGCATCCTTTTCTGCCGCAGTATCCTTGTCTGGTGTGTCAAATTCACTCTCGGCATAATCTTCTTGTGTGTACTCCTGTGACTCATCAAGTATGGTGTCTTGATTGCTCAGGTCTTGAACTACATAATCTTCGTTCATATTTTTTCTCCTTTTTGCTCTATGGTGAAGAGCAGTTTTAATATATTAAACAATTCGTAACTGCAATAGTTACTCATTTGTTGTACTTCCGTCATACGATATAAACTTTTTCCATTCCCGTTTTGCCTTCTTATCTTCTTCACTTTCTACAAAAGAGTTTTTTTCGTTTTTTCTTTTACTAAATCTCTTTTCTTCAAAATAGTATCCAATCAAAAAACCAATTGCAAAAAGCGAAAAAATCAATAATGCAAATACCATCAAAGCGCATAATGATGCGCATACAATAACCAAATTATTCATAATTACAACCCTTCATAATTTTTATATCCCTTAAATTCAAACTGTGATTTTTCATATAATATTCCTCACTCGTCGGCTTCCTGCGCGGTGCGTTTGGGTCTTGCGGCCTAAAATATTTTACATCATAAAACGCATAACGCAACGCGTCCATCAAGTGGTTATTTTGGTCACTCGGCTCATTCAGCCCATTCTCGCCCTTGTCCTTTTTCCAACAATATGCCGATAGCTCACTAAACGTATTTTTGCACCTTGGATGCACAAATATCTTATATTCCTGTATCTGCGCAATACCGTTTAGTACCGAGTCCTTACCCTTAACCGATGGCATTATTCTCGATATACCAAGTCTACGCAAATCATCGTTGGATTTCGGCTCGGCGCAGTCAGCTCGGATGCGCTCCTTTGCAAAACCCTTGCGCTTTATCATATCTGCTATATCCGAATTTAGCATCCTCGTCTCGTAATGCTCGTCATATATGTAAATCTCTTTACTGTGGGGTACCACCGCAAAGGCAATAAATGCCGTCGGGTCGTTAGTATATCCATAGTCAAGACCAAAAAAATGCCTCAACTCCCAAAAATCAATGATCTGTTCTTTACGCAACAAATTACCTTTATCATCAAAAGAAAAATCAAACATTTCAAAATTCTCAAACACCAACCCATCAGCAATGCCCCATTCGCCAAGCCCTGCCACCGCATAGCGCCTATAGTTTGTTTCTTTCATTCGCTCAAATACCGAGCGGTCGGTATCGTCTAAAAATTCGTTACAAAGATAATTTGTCGAGTAAACACTCACATCATTAGAACCCTTATCAAAAAATCTGCTTTTCAGCCAATGTGCCTCACTCCACGGATTAAATGTAAGTGTCGTTTGCTTAAATAAATGCTCTGGCACATTTCCACGCGGCACCGATAGGTCTAACTTTTCAAAATCATTTTCACTGTCTATCTCAAAGGCCTCCTCAATCCACACCCAACATAAATAACCTTGTGAAACGGTGGTGGATGCAAGTTTTAATACGTCATCAAAACCCCTAAAAAGTATCCTTTGTCCTGTCGGCTTATACATCATTTCCATCGGAGACACAGTGTTTTGCCATAAATGTGCAACGCCCAACTTTTGTTGCGCCCACTTAAGCTGTGCAAAGGTACTATCGCGGTGTGTGTTAAATACCGCCCTTACCACAAGTAAATTACTGTCTGGGTATTTCATAAGACGATATATCATATTCAGTGCCGTCGTAGCGCTTTTTTTACTACCCTTACCACCCTTAACTACTCGGTAACGCTTTTTATCGCGCCAAAAATCGCCATATCCCTTACCTACTATATTTGGTAAATAAACTACTTCACTCTTCAATTTTATCCTCACCGGATATAAATACTACACTACACAAATTTGTGTTTTTGCTTTGTAAATTTTTAAGGTCAAAAAACAATTTCAGCGCTTGCGGACTACCCTTTTTAGCCGTCTCAATTATCGCCTTCCAAATCTCAAACAGCTCGGTTTCCGTATATCTGTCAATCAAAAAGTTTATATACTGCTTAAATTCCTTTTTATCATACCATCGGTAAAAGGTCGAACGCGCAATATTAAGCTCATCGCAAAGTTTGCTGATATTGCCATCGAATTCCGCACTAATCATCTTTTCAGCGCACCTTTTCATTTTAGGTGATATAGCGAATTCATCACATTTTTTCTTTTTCATTCAGACACCTCCAAATCAATAATTAAAAATACTTTTTACCACATTAATATGCTAACACATCATTTACTGACATTCACTGACACACTCAAATTATATCTGGCAAATTCATAAGCGCTTTTTTATATATTCTGTAAATTTGTCTTTCACTGTAGCTTAATATCTGCGATATCTCAGAAAAACTAAACCTACTTCGGTCACCATACTCATCAATTTCACCCAAATACAAAAGTCGCAATAGCCTCTGCTGTGTGTTGTCTAAAAGAGAAGAAATTGCATTTTCAATTTTAATTCTTAAACCATAAAGTTCATCTAACTCATTTTTTATAAGCGAATCAAAATCGACTGACCTGTTTTCAACAGTAATTTCAACTACTGTACCCTTTTTGTTACTTGCCTTAATTTTTTCGTCGAAATCCGTACTTTGATATGTATCGCAAATTCGACTGCGCTCCTTGTCTCGCCTTAACTGTTCAATACGGTCATCAATTTGACCGTACTTTTTTAACAACTGCTTTTTTTCTTCTATCGTCACAGCCCTTTTTCCTCCTCGCTATCAAATCAAGCATTGCTACAAACTGTCCATATGATTTATATACGCCGTGCTTTGCGTTATAATCTTTACGAAACTTTTCAATAATGGCTATATTCTTACTTCTTTTAGCCCTAAGCAAATACTGACATTCCTCACAAATTCCGCTCTTAACAGCTTTTTTTCCACAAATACAATTGTTAATATCCATTATGTCTCACCTTTTATACACTTCAAAACTCTTTGTAAATCATTATCTGTAGTCATATTCAAAATTCTCTTTTGTATATCCACATCCAAAAAATCAAATATTTCGCAAATAAACTCAATTAGCATTTCAACACCGTCAGTTAACTCGCAGTTTTTTATATCAATTCCAAAAACATCCTCCAATGAATCAATATGTAAATTAAAGCATTTAACTGCCGGTAATAATCTTTCAGCAATTTCAATCTTTTCAATACGCGACTCAGAGCTCAAAAAATCATCACTTTCACATTTTGGGCAAACCGCCACCCTTTCATAAGGCGGATTATCAAGTCCGTGCTTTTCGCAATAAATTTTTGCTTCATCGAAATAACTTCTACATTTATTACAAAAAAACATATTATCATTCATCCGTTTCCAATTCTCCGTATTTAAGTTTCATTGTCAAATTCGCCTTGTTAAGCAATTTATTCTCAACCGCTAACTTTTTAATTAAACAACGCATTAAAAAGCTTCTCCTATCAGCAAAAATCACACAAATCAAACACCCAAAACTTATCAGTACCAATAACAATATTAAAATTAGCGTTATATATAATGAAAAGCCCTCCAAAACAATATAATTCATCTTAAACCTCCTAATTGTATCTTTTTTAGATACTCAAACTGCAAAAAAATATAAACTCACCACTCTTCACGCAAAATTACAGCCTTGTATCTTTTTTCGATACATAGATATTACCACCTTTTTCCTGTTTTGTCAAGCATTTTGTATCTTTTTTTTATCTTTTTTTAAAAAGTTCTTGACATATACATATTTTTAAGATACAATTGTTGCAGAAAGGATTTGATTTTATGAATATTGGCGCTCTTATAAAAAAGCTTCGTACCGAACACGGCTATTCACAGGAAGAACTCGGCGCTATGCTTGGCGTACAGCGTGCCGCTGTTCAAAAATGGGAATGCGGTACTGTCAAAAACTTAAAACGCGAAACTATTAAAAAACTTTCCGAAATTTTCAATGTCCCCCCCTCATCATTTATTGATGACGATTATATGTCATATAATAATATTATCGCTTTCCCAAAAATGAACCGCATCCCACTTGTTGGCACAATTGCGTGCGGCACACCGATACTTGCTACCGAAAATCTTGACGGCGAGGTTACAGTCCCAGAGGATATCAACGCCGACTTCGCTCTTCGTTGCAAAGGCGACAGTATGATTGATGCCCGTATCAACAATGGCGACATCGTATATATCCGTCAGCAGCCAACCGTTGAAAACGGCGAAATCGCCGCCGTACTTATTGATGAAGAAGCAACACTAAAGCGCGTATATATTTCCGATAACACAATCACCCTCGTTGCTTGTAATTCAAAATATCAACCCTTTGTTTATACAGGCGAACAGCTAAACCAAATTCGCATCCTCGGCAAAGCCGTAGGCTTTACAAGTACAATTATATAACGCATTTACAAGGCAAATTACCCCGCCGTATCTTGTCGGACGAATTGATTTTATGTACCCCACAGTAAATAAAGACGATATATGCAAAAAAATTGATGTCATCAAGCAAGCGCTTAACGACATCAAAAAATATCTATAAAATTTTTAAGCACCTACATTGATTTGTAGGTGCTTAATCTTTTAAAATAAATTATCTCTGAACTCGACCCGAACCGTCGCCACCAGCAAGTTTTTCAACCTCAGCAACGCTAACACGGTTGTAGTCACCCTCAATTGAATGCTTAAGAGCTGATGCCGCAACAGCAAACTCAATAGCCTCCTGTGTTGACTTACCCGAAAGAATCGAGTAGATAAGTCCGCCACCGAATGAGTCACCGCCGCCTACACGGTCAACTATGTGCAAGTGATATGATTTAGAGAAGCAGTAGTTCTCACCGTCATAAAGCATACCAGCCCAGTCATTGTCACTGGCAGAAATAGATGAACGAAGTGTAATTGCAACCTTTTCAAAGCTGAATTTATCAGCAAGCTGCTTAGCAACCGACTTGTAACCCTCGTGGTTAAGCTTACCGCCATAAATATCGGTACCCTCTGCTTCAATACCAAATACGTCCTTTGCATCCTCTTCATTAGAAATACAAACATCAACATATTGGCAAAGGTCGGTCATAGCCTCACGTGCTTCATCACGTGTCCAAAGCTTACCACGATAGTTAAGGTCGCAAGAAATTTTTACGCCCTTAGCTTTTGCTGCAATACAAGCCTCACGGCAAATTTCTACAACATTCGGGCCCAAAGCTGGCGTAATACCGGTAAAGTGGAACCAGTCAGCGCCCTCAAATATCTTATCCCAATCAAAGTCTTCCTTTGTAGCCTGCTGAATTGCAGAATACTTACGGTCGTAAATACATACCGAGCCACGCTGTGAAGCGCCCTTTTCGAGATAGTAAATACCTACGCGCTCGCCACCGCGAGTGATGTTTGATGTGTCAACGCCAAATGAGCGGAGTGAATCAACAGCCGCTTGACCAATAGCGTGTTTAGGAAGCTTTGTAACATATGCGCTGTCCATACCATAGTTTGCAAGTGATACTGCAACGTTTGCCTCACCACCGCCAAAGGTTGCTTGCATTTGGTCATTTTGAAAGAAACGGTAATAACCGTTAGGAGCCAAACGCAACATAATTTCACCAAAAGTAATAATTCTTGCCATTATCCTCTAATCTCCTTTAAAAGTTCAACTGCTTCTGCAGTAAGTTTTTCAATTTCATCAAATTTGCCATCGGTAATCATATCCCCTGGAACCATCCAACTACCGCCGCAAGCAAAAATTGCTTTGCAGTTTAGGTATTCAGCAAGATTTTTAGGTCCGATACCGCCTGTTGGCATAAATCTAATCTTGGTATAAGGTGCTGCCATTGCCTTAACCATCTTAACGCCACCGGCTGCTTCTGCTGGGAAGAATTTAAGGTAGGTAAGACCTAAAGACATAGCCTGTTCAACCTCGCTTGGAGTTGCAACACCTGGAATAATTGGATAACCCTTTTCGTTACAGTGCTTAACAACTATTGGGTTAAGACCTGGGCTTACAATAAATGAAGCACCCGCAGCCATAGCCGCATCAGCCTGCTTTGGTGTAAGCACGGTACCTGCTGCTACTAAAAAGTCAGGATACTCTTCTGCAATAAGGCGGATTGCCTCCTCAGCCGCATCTGTTCTAAAAGTTACCTCAGCGCAGCAAATACCGCCCTTTTTTAAAGCGGCAGCAAGTGGCACTGCATCCTTCGCATTGTCAATCTTGATAACAGGCACAACGCCTATATCACTGATTCTTTTAATTAAATTTTCCATTTTTTCTTCCTACCTTTATAAGAAAATATTTACATCTCAATTTTATCACATTAAAAAATAATGTCAACCAATAAATAATTTATTCTTCGCTTTCTTCCGACTCACTATCATCCGCTTCGTCACTTTCCTGAGCATTTTCAGCCTCTTTTTGCTTTTCAGCCTCAATCTCAGGCGAGTCAAGTGCCGTACCTGTGTGTGTATTGCAAATATCAGGCACATTGCTCTTTTTATACCAACCAACAGCCTTTGATTCACAAGCGTCAGTAGCAAGCAATCCTGTCTCGGTACAATAATATCTATCTACCGCATAATTACTTTCGCCAAACGACTTTGTTTCAAGCCCGCTATGCACCTTCGACATAACAGCACCCCACATTTTCATCGCAATTGCGCTGTCACCAATGGTTTGCTGAGTATCATATCCGCACCAACAAGATGCCACATAATAAGGAGTTCCGCCTACAAACCACAAATCGTTAGAATTGTTAGAAGTACCGGTCTTTGCAAAAATTTTCATATTGCTTACATAACCTGCAGCACCCTTACCTGTACCGTTAGATCCGTATACAACACCCTGCAACAGTTTATTCATAACCGTAGCGGTATCCTCGCTTACCGCAACCGACGACTCAATATTCTCATTTGAAAGAACAATGTCATTATGCTGGTCATAAACTGCATAATAAAGTGTTGGCTCATGATAAAGTCCGCCGTTACCAAATATCTGATAAGCCGCGGCTGACTCTAATGTCGTAATACCACCGTTAGTTCCACCCATTCCCAAAGGTGACAAATCCTTGTCATATTCATTAAGTGTTGTAATACCTAACTTTTGGGTTAAGAAGTCATAACTAATCTGTGGTGTCAATTTATTAACCAAATAAACAGGGATTGTATTTATTGAGCGTTCAAGAGCATACTGAACACTTACTCCACCCCAATAAGAACCGTACCAGTTCTTTGGTGTCCAACCATTGTAGTTTGTAGCCGTGTCATTCACTATTGAGGAATAATGAATCAACCCCTCTTCTATTGCGGGTGCATACGCCGCGATAGGCTTCATTGTCGAGCCTGGCTGACGCGCCGCGTCGGTAGCGCGGTTAAAGCCCGTCATACCAAGGTTTACCGTCTTTTCACCTATACCGCCTGCAAGGCCACGCACTCTGCCGTTGTAGTCCATAATGGTAAACGCACCCTGTAGCTGCTGTCCGTCCTTACCTTTAAGACCGTATCTTTCTGAATTAGAAAAAACCTCATTAACCGCCGACTGAATTTCAGGGTCTATTGTAGCGTAAATCTTATATCCGCCGCTATAAAAATTCTCCGATGCGTGCGCAGTATCCCAACCGTACTTTTCGGCTAAATCGTTGGTAACGTCAACAATTAACGCGTCAATAAAATAATTATTTACCTCTAATTCATTAAGCTGTTCACGTGATGCAACAAGATTTAACTCTTCCTCATACACCGAATCGTGTTCTTCTTTTGTAATATAACCCTGCTCAAGCATAAAATCGAGTACCAACTGACGTCTTTGCTTGTTGTTTTCGGGATTATCCTCAGGGTCATAAATAGACGGTCCCTTTGTTATTGCCGCCAAGCTCGCGCATTCTAAAAGTGTTAATTCATTTACACTCTTATCAAAATAGTAGTTTGCCGCAACCTCAACACCGTAAAGTCCATGTCCTAACGGTATTGTATTTAAGTAACATTCAATTATGGTATCCTTTGTATAATGGCTCTCAAGATACCTCGCCCTCATAATTTCGCGCACCTTACGGCTCGCGCTTTGTTCGCGGTCATTTGAAAGGTTTTTAACCAACTGCTGCGTAATGGTCGAGCCACCCTGACGTGATGAATAAATAGGTATAAACTCGTTTATAACCGCGCCAAATGTTCTTTTCCAGTCAACACCGTAGTGTGTCTGGAATCGCTTGTCCTCAATTGCAACATACGCATCAACAAGCTGCTGCGGAATACCTGTGTAGGTAGTATTATTCTCATCTTTAGCGGCCTTTTCATCATAAGGTCTCCAAATACGGTTATACTCACCGTGCAAACGCTGATATTCAACCCACTCCTTACTCTCCTTGTCCTCGACATAGATAGTGGTTGTAAAGTTTAACTCCAAATCATTGAGGTTAACATCCATAGTACCGTCAACCATGGTAAATGCATAAACCAAAAAAGTACCTGCAACCAAACTAACGGTTATTATACCTATGAGCATAACCGTCAAAAACATCTTCAAAAAACGCTGCTTACCGAGTTTTTTTCTTGTACGTTCGCGTCTTGCACTATCAACCACGCCCGATGAAAAACTATTTAAATCCAATGATTCGTTTTCATTTTTTTCAGGCTCACTATGACTAAAAATATCATTGTTATCCATGCAAACACCTCCATAAAAATGCTAAATATAACATTACAGCATACATTATACAACATATTTCCAAAATTTGATAGTTACAATTTTTTAACTAATATTAACAATATATTAAGGGAATACTAAAATCAAAAATCGAAAGGGTGTTTTTATGCAAGTTTTTATCAGGAAAATTTTATTCCCTGTTTTGTGTTTTACATCTGCATTTTTAATAATATTACACTTTATCACCGACTATCAAAAAACCGATACAAGTGTAAACTATACATTAAAATCATATAAAAACACCGTTGCATTATACAACGGTGAAGAAATTATAAAGGTTTATAGCAGCATAGTTCTAAACACTCTGCCACAAAAGGATATACAAAACTTTAATAACGGTATCCCTGTTTCAACTCAAACCCAAGCAGAAGCATACCTTGAAGATTTCGACAGTTAGCCATCTTGCAAAATAGGACTTCTGCTGACGAGTGTGTCAATACAGGACCAACATAATTTTGACATTTAAGCAACACCCACCCTGAATTTCAGGGTGGGTGTTGTATGTTTTAACACACAAAACTGTCCCCTGTGTTTTTACACCGTCAATGTCAAGATGAGGAAATCCGTATGACAACGCTTTAGCCAAAAATTTCGTTTAATTCTCAAAACTGACTCCCCAGGAATTGAGAAGTCAGTATGCTGCTTGAAATTTATTTTTAAGAACGCTCACTAATATACGACATATACGTTTGCACATCGTTAGGATTTTGGGTGCTAAATTTTATCACCCGACCGCCTAACATATCTTCTGCATAATATTCCTTAACACCAATACTCGCAGTATAACACAGGCGAACACCATCATATTTAACCATAAAATCATTTATATGATCATGACTGTTCACAATAGCAAGAATATTATTTTCACTCGCAGCATCAAACAACGGCACATCCTGTGCATGCGCACTAATATTCTCACGCCTTTCACCATTCCACTCTAAGCCGAGACTTTCTCTATTCGCCCAAGCATAATAGGTCTCTTGCAAAGGAATATGAAACGCCATCATACCGGGGATTGACTCGCCGTTATATTTTTCTAAAAGCGTCGACGCTTCAATAAACCAATCTACCTGATTTTGCTGCATAGGTTCATAGTGAGCGTAAAACGCATTATCATCAACCTTTATATGATCTGCTTGGTATGCACTGTACGGAATCCTTGCCGTTCCCGAATCAAAACACCACACGTTAAAAACAATCTTATCGCAATCATAATCAAGAATAGGAATCACATAATTACCAATACCAAATAAATTCTCATCACCCGATTTTGATATACAGTATCCAAAACTCTCATAAATTTCCTGTTGTATGTCTTTAGGCAGATTATCACCTTCTGCATCGTGGTTACCATATACGTGTGCCCAAGGAATTTTGTTATTTTCAACACACTTACTCATATTTGTAATATAGGATTTCATACTCTCACTATCTTTAATACCCGATGAATTATCTCCGTTAAAAATCACCAAATCAGGTGTTTCCCTGCTAATAATAGCATCAATACCATCTAAGGTTTTTGCAGCAATATTAGGCGTATTAAACTGAACATCAGAAATAACAAGTATTGTAAACCCACCATTCTCATCCACACGCAATTCGTGTTTTAAATTAAGCAATTCATTAACTCGACTTGATTCTTCAAAAACTGTTTTTAAATTATCTTTATTTACATCATTGCTACACGCTGAAAGAAAAGAACACCCAAAAACAATGATAAAAATCAATATAAACACTTCAAAAATTTTATGTTTATAACAACTTTTCATACCCTTAACCCCCAAAAGAATTAAAAATACTGTCAAGCATATGAACTCAATAAAAAATTTATGCTCACATTCAGCAAATTCTTATCTTTAACACATTAAGGGGGATAATATCTATATGAAAATTTATGATTTTAACGGCAAGAAAAATATATGCGGTGAGCGTGTACACGAGGCAAGATGTAAATTAAGACTAACACAGAGTGATTTAGCAGCACAATTGCAAATTAACGGAATTATAATTGAAAGGGATAGCGTCTCAAGGATAGAAATCGGAACGCGTTTTGTTGCTGATTATGAATTAAGAGAATTAGCAAAAATTTTGAAAGTATCTGTAAATTGGTTATTAGGTTTAGAATAACAAAACAGCAAGTCTTATAGACTTGCTGTTTTGTTTTACGATGCTTCTTTAATTTGTTCATTTGCAACGCCTTGTGCGGTTTCAAGCATATTCTCGGCCAACACACCGTATCCTGTAAGGCTATCGGATACTAACACGTGCGTTAAGGCTCCAACTAACTTTCCGTCTTGCAATATAGGGCTACCCGACATACCCTGCACTATACCACCTGTGATATTTATAAGTTCGTCATCGGTAACAGTTACAACCAAATTTTGCGTTTTAGAATTGTTATCACCCGTCTTTTTTATTTCACAACTATAAAGCTTAGGCTTATCGCCATTTACTGTACAAAGTATCTGCGCTTGGCCGTTTCTTACCTCTTGTTTCATAGCAATTTCGGTAAGATTGATAGCATTCATCTCTTGTTTTGCAATACCGTACACGCCCTGCTCGCAATTAAGTGAAATATCGGCAATACTGTCATAGGTAAATTTACCCTTCAATGCTCCGGGGTTACCCGCGCTACCCTTTTCAACATCTACAATATTCGCCTCTACAAGCTCGCCCTGCTCAATCGATAACAACGTTTCGGTATCGGCATCACATATCCCATGACCTAAACCGCAAACAACATTGTTTGACGGGCTATAAAATGTCAGCGTACCAATACCCGCTGAGCTATCGCGTACCCAAATACCTATTCGATAAATTCCGCTTTCACTGTCCACTACCGGATCAACACTACAATTAAAACTTTTACCATCTCGCACCGCCTCAATTTCAAGAACTTTGCCGTCGCTATTTGTTATAAGTAAGGAAAGTTCCTCATTGCAAGTCACTTGTTGACCATTAATCGTTTTAATATAATCTCCCACTTTTATACCAGCTGACAATGCGGGATTTACTTTGCCGTTTTCGGTATTTACATCGGTTGCGTCTATAACAAGCACACCGTCTGTATAGATTTTCATACCAAACGGATTACCCAACACAGATACGTACATATCGTCTACAATTTCAACATTTACAGTTGAAAACGGTATAAGACCAAAAATTTTTAAATCCACCTCAAAACTGTCACCAACCAGATGATTATCATTACTTTGTGACATTTTTATACCATTGTAAACCGCCGTTACAGGCATAACCGTATCAATTTTTAATTCTTCCCCTCGGTTAAGTTTATAACTTTGATCTACACTAATACTCATAGCGTATACCGAGGCAAAAATACAACTGCAAAACAAAAATAAAAATACAAATAATGTTTTTACAATTTTTTTCATTTAAACACCTCCACTCTAAATATAATTTCCCCAAAATAATTATTTTTAAAAATAGGAAATTTTTTAAAAAAGAAAAGAAGACATATACAATCTTTTGTATATGTCCCCATTTTAAAATTTAAAAATTATTCACCAAAAGGAAAATCAAAAGTTCCGTCATTTGAACCGCTTGACTGCTCGTCACGTTCACTGGTTATAGTCGAAGAATAACTCGAATCACTTGTATTAGCTCGCAATTTAACGTCAAAATCAACCTCACTACCGTTGCTAAGCAGCACAGTAAGTGAAATTGTATCCCCAGCTTTACAATCCTCAATTACATCTAAAATAATATCATCATTCGTAATTGCAATTCCGTTAACATGAGTAATAAAATCACCCTCGCCCACCTTACCAAAAATATCACTGTCTTCACTAACCGATACAACCAACAAACCTACAGCGGCATAATCCTCAACCTCTGCTGTAACCGAATTAATCTCGGTATAGGTAATACCCAGCTTTGCGCGGTCGGTTACCTTTCCGTCTGCAATAAGCTGTTCTACAACCCGCTTCATAGTTGTTGTAGGAATAGCAAAACCAATGGCATCATATTCAACACCCGCAAGTTTAGAAGAAGTAATTCCAACTACCTGACCGTACATATTAACAAGTGCGCCACCCGAAGAGCCAGGATTAATAGCGCTGTCGGTCTGAATAAGACGCGCTGTATAACTCGAAGTAGTTTTCACACGGCGCTTAGTAAGCGAAATCATACCGCCTGTAATCGAAGTAAAATCGGTAGCATCGTTCGGTCTACCCATAGCAACAACCGATTCGCCATTTATAAGCTCATTGGAATTGCCAAATTCGGCAACCTGCAGCTTCGCGCCGTCAATTTTAAGCACAGCAAGATCGCTTACAGCATCCCCCGCAACATAGGTAGCATCATATTCCGTTCCATCATACATAAACACCTTGAATTTTGGTGCGCCTATTTCGGAGTAAATATGGTCATTGGTTACAATATAACCGTCTCTCGTATAAACCACACCCGAAGCGTCACTTACCTGACCTGCCTCGTTATAAACACGAATTCCTACAATTGATTTATTAACCATTTCATAAATTTGTGCCGAGGTGTTTGGAGCTTCATCCTTTGGCTTTGCGGCTAAATCAATATCCACCGAAGCGCCTATATAATTATTTGCCACACTGCCTCGTCCTATAAAATATCCTGCTGCAGTTGTTGCCGTAAGTAATACAACAGCCGCCATTATAGCGCAGAATATACGCAAGCCGCGCGACATAGGCTTGTAATTATTTATTGGATTTACATCTGTGTACTCAACCTTGTTCCACACAGGTTCATCCTGATTTGAAAAGTCCTGCGCTACCTCACTTTCGCTCTCTTGGTTAACATCAGTAGCATCCGTGAAATGCTGTGTATCTTCATTAGTCTGCGATTGTGAGTTTTGGGGTTCCGCAGTATTTTCTTGGTCATTTTCCACACCCAAATTCTGATTTAATTCATCCATATTTAAACTCCTATCTACTTATTGGAAGGGTAAATTCAAATGCAGTAAATTGATTTTCTACACTTGAAACCGAAATAACACCACCGTGATTTTTTATAATTGTTTTAACAATATAAAGGCCCAAACCTGTGCTCTCTTTGTTAGCCGAACGTGATTTGTCAACCTTGTAAAACCTTTCAAACACATACGGTAATTCACTTTCAGGTATACCCTTACCTGTATTTTCAATTCTAAAACTTACGTTTTTCGAAGCATATTTTACGATAAATTTTATGCATCCACCGTCATTCGAAAACTTTATCGCATTGTCAACAAGATTATATACCACTCGGTGTATCAAATCCTTATCAGCATTTATAGAAACATCGGGCAAAGAATCAAGTCCCTCAACATTTAACTGCTTTTTATCAATTCTTTGTTCCTGTGCAATCACAATGCCCAATACCTGTTCTCTAAAGTTATATGTCTCAGGTTTTAAAACAAACTCATTCGACTCTAATCTTGATACACTAAGCATCGACTCCACCATTCTCGATAGCCTTATAACCTCATCGTGAACTATTTGCAAATAGTAGCTTTGCCGCTCAGGCGGTATCGTTCCGTCAATCATTCCGTCAATAAATCCGCCTATTGTAGTCATTGGTGTTTTAAGCTCATGCGACACATTTGCAATAAAGCTTTTTCTCACATCCTCAAGTCTTGCTAATGAATTTGTCATTTGATTAAACGACACCGCAAGCTGACCTATTTCATCATCACGTGTTACAGGTATTCTACGCGAAAAGTCGCCTCTTGCCATACATTTTGCAGCTTCCGACATAAGCTTTAACGGTTTTATAAGACGATACGTCATCACCGCCATAGCACCAAACGTAAGCATTAGCGGAATAATAACCGAAATCAAATAAATCTGCGCTACTCGCTTCATTATATTGGTTATCTCCGACATTGATTCAGTCGCAATCACATAACCGTTATTACCGCTATTGCCAAACGTTAATTCAGCCACCGCCACATAATGCGGGTTACTGTAAATACCGAGCTTATTTACCGATTTACCGCCATCCGATATTATCCACGTCAGCGCCTTTTTATCGGTTTGCATACCTGTGTGCTCGCATCTCTCGTCCGAGTTCCATTCACTACAGCTACAAATTAGAATATATCCGTTTTTATCAGTAATAAACAAATCAAAATCCGATACATTAGAAAGATTTTGCATTACATAATAAAATGGAATTTCATTATATTTTTGATTATCATTTTGAAATGTATGCTCCACAAAATCAGCAACAGTCTCACAAGATTTTTGAAGCGAACTATATTTTTCCTCAGAAAAATAATTATTGAAAATAAAGGTCAAAATCACAAGTACCGAGGAAAGACTCAAAAGCACAATCAATGCAATTGCGCCAAACTGCTTTTTAAAAAGTTTTTGTCGCATTGCTTACTTTACCTCAAACTTGTATCCAACACCCCAAACGGTTTTAAGAGACCATTTTCCCGATACACCCTCTAATTTTTCACGAAGTCTTTTAACGTGAACATCAACTGTACGCGAATCACCGTAATAATCAAATCCCCACACCTCGTCAAGCAACTGATCGCGGGTATAAACACGGTTTGGATTACTCGCTAAATGATACACAAGCTCCAATTCTTTGGGCGGAGTATCAATCTGCTCACCGTTAACCTCAAGTTCATAGTTAGTAATGTTAATACGAAGTCCATCATAACGCACCTCACGGTCGTTATCACTCTTGTCAGCATCATTAATTCTACGAAGTACAGCCTTTATTCGCGCCACAACCTCTTTGGTATCAAACGGTTTTGTTATATAATCATCTGCGCCAAGCTCAAGTCCCAAAACCTTATCAAAGGTTTCGCCCTTTGCTGTAAGCATAATTATAGGCACATTAGAGCTTTTTCTAATTTCTCGACAAACCTGCCAACCGTCAAGAATAGGCATCATAATATCAAGCAGTATAAGGTCTGGGTTATTCACCTGTACTTTTGTAATAGCCTGTCCGCCGTCATTGGCAACTATAGTATCAAAACCATCCTTTTCAAGATAAAGACGCAATAACTCACATATATTTTCATCATCATCAACTATAAGTATTTTTTTGCTATCCATCGAAACTCTCCTCCCATTAAAAAGAAAGTAAAAGATTATTTTATTATATAATAAAACAATAATTGGTCAATAGTATTACGAAAATGTGAATAATTTGTCACAAATATTATACAACAAAACAAAAGAAAAAGCCACACTTAATTAGTGTGGCTTGAAGTCAAAATTACTCAGCGTCAGTTGCAGCGGAGTCTTCTTCCTTCATCTTTGCAAAGCATTCGCTGCAATAAACCGGGCGATCGTCACGCGGAATAAACGGTACACGTGCTGTGCCGCCGCATGCTGCACATACAGCTTCGTGCATTTCACGGGGTGCCCTTCCTGCATTTTTACGCTTGTCGCGGCAGGGTTTGCATCTCTGCGGCTCGTTCTCAAAGCCTTTCTCTGCATAAAATTCCTGCTCTCTTGCAGTAAATACGAACTCTTCTCCGCATTCCTTGCAAACTAGGGTCTTGTCTTCAAACATCTTTTTTACCTCTCTTGATATGGTTATTTAGCCCTGGACGGAATTGCACCGACATCTTTGTGAAACACAACGCTCTGTCTATTTAAACTACATAGGGCGTATTTAAAGCGGAAAACTCCGCATTTTTACTGCTTTATTTTTGAACGAATGCGTCTAAGCGCATTATCAACCGATTTTGTTGAAACGCCAAGCACATCGGCAATTTGGGAATAACTCTTACCGCTTAAAAACTCGCTTAAAACCTGATACTCAAACTGTGACAAATCCTGTTTTAAGGTGGACTCCAAATCGTTATAGCTTTCCTTTTCAATCAATATACTTTCAGGATCACTCATATCAGCAAGTTCAATTTCATCTATTGGTGAAATCAAACTGTCCGGTATGTGCTTTGCCGCACCTGTCACACGGGCAACCGCTGAAGACATTGCCCTGTTTATGCAAAGATAGGCAAAAGTTTTAAATGATGCTTTTGAAGCAGAATATGTCTTAACTGCAGAAAAAATTGCCATTACGCCCTCTTGTATAAAGTCCTCGGTGTCAAGTCCACTAACATTATATCGTGATGCAACACTAATAATATAGGGCATATAACGATTTATAAGTAACTGCAAGTATTTGTACTCGCCATTATTTATAAGTTCAATCATTTTATTATCCGACAGATTTTCTTGCATTAAAACTCCATACTACACTACAATTATTATATTAAATATACATTGTTTGTTAACTATTGTCAAGTATTTTTATGAATTTTGACAAAAAAGAACAAAATAAGCGGCATTTACCAAGATAATAATGATAAATACCGCCTAATGTACTATTTAATAAATTTTTTATACCCTTTTCCGTATTGAACACATCGCGAAACACGGCTGAGTGTAGCAGATGAAATTTCACATTCCTCCATAACCTGATTATATGTTTTTCCGCTAATCAGCAATTTTGCCGCTCTTACTCTTTGCGCCATTTGTTCAAGTTCTTTCGTCGTACACAAATCCTCAAACAAATCACAACAGTCCTCTTCATTTTTTAAAGAAGAAATCAATTCAAATAAATTTTTAATATCTTTGTTATCAGCAAACATACTGTACCGCCTTTAGCCAAAGTATTCAAGTGAATTTTGCAAGAAATGACGAGTTTTTTCACTCTTGGGATTTTCAAAAATTTCTTCGGGCGTTCCCATTTCCTCAATTACACCGTCAGCCATAAAGATTATCTTGTCCGACACATTTTTGGCAAATTCCATTTCATGCGTTACCACAATCATAGTGCTACCTGACTCTTTAAGCCCCTTAATAACGCGCAACACCTCACCTGTAAGCTCAGGGTCTAGAGCACTTGTAGGCTCATCAAAACACAAAATATCAGGATTTAGTGCCAAAGCCCTCGCAATCGCAACTCGCTGCTGCTGACCGCCCGATAACTGACATGGATAGCTTTCAGCCTTTTCGGTAAGTCCGACCCGCTCTATCAGCTCACGTGCCTTTGTGTCAATTTGTTCATCGCTACCCTTTTTAAGCAATTTCGGCGCCAATGTCACATTATCCAAAACACTGTATTGCGGAAACAGGTTGAATGACTGAAACACCAAACCAAAATGCAAACGGTTCTCCCTTATCTGCTCATCATTTAGTGTTGCTTTATCCTGACTATCAAACAACACCTTGTCACCAACGCTAATCGTACCTCCGTCAGGTGTTTCCAAAAAGTTAAGACAACGAAGTAATGTAGTTTTACCGCTACCTGAAGAGCCGATTATAGATATAACCTCGCCTTCGTTAAGCGAAAAGCTTATACCCTTTAAAACCTCGGTTTTTCCAAAACTTTTCTCAATGTTTTTAACCTCTAATATTGCCATAATTCACCTCTTACGACTTGAAATAATCAAGCTTCTTCTCCGCTTTACCAAGAATAACCGTAAGCAAGCCTACAAAAATCAAATAGAAAACACCCGTATAGAACAAAGGCCATACCAGCATTTCTCTCGAAGCAAGCTCTCCCGCCTTCATAATGATTTCGGGCAGCATTATGCAATTAGCAAGCGCAGTATCCTTTATAAGAGTTATAATTTCATTTGACATTGGCGGAACAATACGTTTTATAACCTGCTTAAGTATTATTTTTTTAAACACCTGTGACTTGGTAAGCCCAAGCACATAACCCGCCTCATATTGTCCGCGTGAAATACTCTCTATTCCGCCACGGTATATTTCCGAAAAATAACAAGCATAATTTATGGTAAATGCCACCAAAACAGGCAATATCATTCCCATATTTTCTACCCCGAATTTTTGCAAAAAAAACAAATTTATATTTCTTGAAATAGGTATATTAAACACCAAGCCGGGCGCATAGTAAAAAATAAATATTTGAAGCATAAGCGGTATACCGCGAACTATCCAGACAAATACTTTGGTTATATATTTTAACGGCTTAAATTTACTCATCGAACAAAAGGCTATAGGCAAACCAAGCGGTGCGCCGCAAAGCAGCGTCACCGCAAAGATAAGCAAAGATATTTTAAAGCCTTCCCAAAGAAATAAGGTAACTTGTAAAAAGGTCATTATGTATCTCCGATTTTTAAAATTATTTTACTTGGTCAGAATAATCAAGAATTGTGGTATTCAGAACGTCGTACTGCTCAGCAATTTTCTTAATGGTGCCGTCTTCTGCAAGCTTAACAAGCTCAGCGTTTACCTTTGCTGTAAGCTCACTATCCTTTTTAAAGCCTATAGCATAGTATTCAACATCACTCGAAAGGTCTTCAACAATCATAAGGTTCTCGTAGTTACCCTGTCCGCAATAGGTTTTAGCAAGCTGAGCGTCCAGTACTGCAAAATCAGCAGTCAAAGCATTAACTTCCATAAGACAGTCGGTCTGCTTGGTGCAGCCCTTAACGGTTACACCTTCAAATGTAGCTGCATAATCAGCGCCTACCGAAGCATTTTCAACAGCTGCAGTCTTGCCGTTTAAATCCTCGGCTTTTGTAATTCCGCTATCCTTCTTAACAACTATTACCTGACGGTTTTCCATATAGTTGTATGAAAAATCAACCTTGTCAGCGCGTGCTACACCGTCATCATCAGCTGTGTTGCAGGTAAAACCGTTCCATATGCAGTCGATTGCGCCCGAATTCAAATCGGTGTATTTATTGTCCCACTCAATTTTTTGAAACACAACCTTATAACCAAGGTTTTCAAAAACTGCTTTTGCTAAGTCGGTATCAAAACCAACAAGATTGTTGTCATCATCAAAGTAGTTCATCGGTGCATATTCTGTGTAACCGACAACTATTGTTTTTGCCGCATCAACTGCACCTGATTCTGTGTCATTATTGCCACATCCTGCAAAGCAGAACAGCATAGCCACTACCATAAGTAAAGCAATAATTTTTTTCATAAGTAAAATCTCCTTTTCCCTTTTGGGTTTATTTAATGATAGTATTATACTTTATCAAACTAAAGTTGTAAAGTCTTTTTTGATATTTAATCTTATTTTGTATACTTGCACAAATAATTGGATAAAATTTATGCATTATCACTCTGTTTCGCTGAAGTGTTAAAGTTTCGTAAAAAACACCCATCATATCTCTGATATGCACCCCAAAAGTTAGACACTTTTGGAGGTGCATATTTTTATGGCAAAAAAAGGAACAATACAACAAAAGTATAGTGCAGAATTCAAAATAGGTGTTATAATGGATATGCGGGAACACCATATGGGATATCGAGAAACTGTACGAAAGTATTGGGATGTAAGTAAAGGACAAGAAGCAAATTACAAAAATGCTGTACAACGGTGGGAACGCATATATTTGGAAGAAGGAGCCGAAGGTCTGATGAAAGAAAGACGAGGCAGAGCTTGTTCCACTAGTGGCACAAGGAAAGGCAGACCACCTAAACTAGATAAAAAGGTTGAGCAAGATTTAATTGCCGAAAATCAACGACTTCGAATGGAGATAGAATACTTAAAAAAACTCGATGCCTTAGTTCAGAAAAGGTTGCAAGAGGAAAAGAAAAAGCAGCAATAGTCAATGAATTAAGGCAGAGTTACCCATTGAAAGACTTGCTGCAACTGTCGGGTTTGGCTCGTAGCACATTCTACTATTATCTAAAATATTTAAACACAGATAAATACGAATGCGAAAAGCAAGAAATTGTAGATATCTACAATGCGAATAAGGGCAGATATGGATACCGTAGAATCACAATAGCTATGCGTAACAAAGGTTATGTAATTAACCATAAAACTGTACAAAAGCTAATGAATAACCTTGGTTTGAAAGGTAAACAACGTAAAAATGACAAATACCATTCTTACAAAGGAACTGTCGGTAAAGTTGCAGATAATTTACTCAAAAGGGATTTCTCTGCAGAAAAACCTTTTGAAAAGATAACAACAGATGTTACACAATTTAATGTTTGTGACGAAAAAGTATATCTTTCGCCAGTTTTAGATTTATTCAACAATGAGATTGTATCTTATTCCATTTCGACAAGTCCTAATTTATGGCAAATACGAGAAATGTTAGATGGTTTATTTGCAAAACTGCCTGCTGATGCAACACCAATATTCCATTCTGACCAAGGTTGGCAGTACCAACATGCCGAATACCAAAGGCTATTAGCCGAGCATAACATTACTCAGAGTATGTCTCGCAAAGGCAACTGTATGGATAATGGTGCTATGGAAAACTTCTTTGGTAGACTTAAAGTGGAAATGTTCTACGGCGAAAAATTCGAAAGCGTTAACGCTTTCATTGATGAATTAAAGAAATACATAGATTACTACAACAACGAAAGAATTTCCTTAAAACTAAAAGGAATGAGCCCAGTACAATACCGAACTCATTCACTTGCAATTTAATATTTAATTTTGTCTAAACTTTGGGGTTCA
>JAZUNP010000004.1:0-40780 GCA_045604215.1 Acutalibacteraceae bacterium | reverse complement strand
AAATTTGCCTGACCGTTGTATAATATCACGGTCAGGCAAATTTAATTTAAAATTTCCGGGTATGGCGCAGCTGGTAGCGCGCTTGACTGGGGGTCAAGAGGCCGCAGGTTCAAGTCCTGTTACTCGGACCAAAAAGCAATTTCAACCTTTTGGTTGGGATTGCTTTTTCTTTTGAATTAAGGACTTGAACCTGTGAAGGTCTGACGTTAATAAAAACAGTACAGTGTACTGTTTTTTAGTCAGAGCGCGTAGTCGGGCACCAAACATTTAATGTTTGGTCGACAAGCGGATAGTATGCGAAGCAGACGGTCAAGTCCTGTTACTCGGACCAAGAAAAACCGCTTATTTCCTTTATTTAAAGGCATTCAGCGGTTTTTTGTTTTTTACTACAAAATTATAAATTTTAGTAATTATTCAACTAAATTTAATAAAATTTTGTTCTATTGCTACTGCTATTGCTACTTTATATTATGCAGATGCAAACACCAAAACACCGCCCCGAACCATAACGGAACGGAGCGGTGTTTTTTTCTTTTATATAGAATAAAAATTTACATTTTCTTACTTGATTAAACTCTAAAAATCTTATATAATAATCTTGCAAACTGTGGTACAAGGAAGTGAAATTATGGCTATAAGCGAAGACAAGCTCCGAGAAAATTTTGCAAGAAATTTGACACATTACCGCAAGTCATTAGGACTTACACAAACCGAGCTTGCCGAAAAACTTAACTATTCAGATAAATCAATATCAAAATGGGAGCGTGGCGACGGTCTACCCGACCTTACAGTTACGGCTGGGCTTGCTGAAATTTTCGGTCTTACGGTAAATGACCTACTTGCCGTTAAACCCCGACGCAAGCTTATGACCACCCGCAACAAAATCATTATTACCTTGCTTTCTATGGGCATTGCTTGGCTTGTGGCAACTGTACTGTTCTTCCTTTGTGAAATCATATTCCCCGAAATTAAAATTTGGTGGCTTTTCTACATCTATGCAATACCGATAAGCGCCATTGTGGGAATTGTATTTTCTTGTATTTGGTGGAAAAAAATACATATTTTTGCCTCCATATCCACACTTATTTGGTCAATTGCTCTTTGTGTTTTGCTCACCGTTCCAATACCAAAGATTTCACTTATATTCATAGTCGCCGCCGTAGTGCAGGTGCTTACTATTCTTTGGTTTTTAATTAAAAAGCAGTAATTTTCACAAACCGATTTGTATAATAGACATACAAATCGGTTTTTTCTATTGAAAAAGCAAATACAATAAGGTATAATATAAAATTAGAATTTGAGAAAATTTAAGGAGATTTAAAATATTATGAAGCTCGGTATGGTGGGACTTCCAAACGTTGGTAAATCAACTCTTTTTAACGCAATAACAAACGCAGGCGCACAATCGGCTAACTACCCGTTTTGCACTATTGAGCCAAATGTTGGTATGGTAAGCGTACCCGATGAACGCCTTGAAAAATTAGCCGAAATTTACAATCCAGACAAATTCACTCCCGCGGTTATTGAATTCGTTGATATTGCAGGTCTTGTAAAGGGCGCATCAAAGGGCGAGGGTCTCGGCAACAAGTTTTTAAGCAATATCCGTGAGGTTGACGCAGTTGTTCACGTTGTTCGCTGTTTCGAAAGCAACGACATTATTCATGTCGAGGGCTCAGTTGACCCAATACGCGATATTGAAACCATAAACCTTGAGCTTATACTTTCAGATATTGAAATCGTACAACGCCGTCTTGATAAGGCTACCAAAGCACTCAAGGGTGACAAATCTATGCAGGCTGAGGTTGATTTTCTAAAGCGTCTTATAGCTCACTTAGAAGAGGGCTCGCCCGCTCGCTCGGTTGAGGTTGCAAGTGATACCGGGGCTGAGGTCTTGGCCACCACCTCCTTGCTTTCAGCAAAGCCTGTAATTTATGCTTGCAATATGAGTGAAGACGATTTTAGAAACGGTATCGACTCGAATGTCGGCTACCTTGCTGTAAAAGAGGCAGCAGCAAAAGAAAATGCTGAAATTTTGCCTATTTGCGCAGCACTTGAGTCCGAGCTTGCAGGTCTTGACGATGAAGAGAAGTCAATGTTCCTTGAGGATTTGGGACTCGAGCGCTCGGGTCTTGACCGTATGATTCAAAAATGTTATCATCTTTTAGGTCTTATTTCCTATCTTACCGCCGGTAAACCCGAGGTTCGTGCGTGGACAATTCAGCGCGGCACCAAGGCGCCACAGGCGGCTGGTAAAATCCACACCGACTTTGAGCGCGGCTTTATTCGCGCCGAGGTAATAGCATACGACGACTTTATGACTTGCGGCGGAAATATGGTAACCGCAAAAGAAAAGGGACTAGTGAGAAGCGAGGGCAAGGAATACGTTATGAATGACGGAGATATTGTTCTCTTTAGATTTAATGTATAAGAGTTAAAATATCACCCAAAATATTTTTGGGTGATTGTTTTGAAAAAGCACAAATGCAATTTAACTCTTTTCGGGTTTGGTGCCATTGGCTATGGGCTTATTGAAATTTTGTGGCGTGGGCGCACACATTGGTCTATGGCGCTTGCAGGCGGAATATCATTTTTAGGACTTTCAAAAATATCTGAACGGCTTAAAAGCAGTTGCCTTTTTGTAAAGTCACTTGTAGGGTGTATATTTATTACCACCATTGAATTCATATTCGGCATATTATTCAATGTAATTTTAAAGCGTAAGGTGTGGGATTATAGCCGAATGCCGCTAAATTTATGCGGTCAAATTTGCGCTTTGTATTCATTTTTTTGGTTAATATTAAGCCTTTTATTCATTCCCATATCGGACAAAATAAAAAACAAAATGAGGTAATACCGTGACAAAGTTTTTACGTAGAGCTTGGGCAGAGATTGACACCGATGCCCTGATACATAATTTTAATATCATTAAACAAACTGCAACAACACCAGTTTGTGCCGTTGTAAAGGCTGACGCTTACGGTCACGGTGTAGATATTGTAGCGCCTATTTTACAAGAGTCTGGTGCAGACAGCTTTGCCGTATCTAACATTGAGGAAGCCATAGAATTACGAGAACTTGGTATCACAAAACCCATTTTGATTTTAGGATACACTCCCACAGAGTTTGTATGCGAGCTTAAAAAACACGATATTTCGCAGTGTGTGCATTCGCTTGATTATGCACTTGAGTTGTCTAATAAAGCTGTGAAAAATAACAAAAAAATAAAAATTCAAATTAAACTTGATACAGGTATGTCACGAATAGGCTTTGACTGTCGCGATGATAACCTGGTCGGAATTACCGACGCAATAACCGCCGCAAAACTCGACGGTTTTGTGTTAGAGGGTGTGTTTACCCACTTTGCTGTAGCCGATAGAAACGAGTCGCAAGAGGACGGCTTTACCGACAAGCAATACGGTCGTTTTAGCCGCGCAGTAGAAATATTAAAATCAAACGGTCTTTCTCCAAGAATTTGTCACTGCTGTAACTCGGCGGCGCTTTGTCTCGATGATAATAAGCACTTTGATATGTGCCGCGCGGGAATTATCCTTTATGGACTTACACCCTCAAGTGATTTAAAGCTGCGCCAGGATTTTATACCAGTTATGAATTTTAAGTCAGTTGTATCACAGGTTAAAAACATCTGCAAGGGAGATACCGTAAGCTACGGCAGAACATTTACAGCGAAAAATAATATGAAGATAGCAACAATCAGTTGTGGCTATGCCGACGGTTATCCGCGATTGCTTTCAAATAAGGCTCAGGTGCTGATAAACGGTCAAAAAGCTAATATTATAGGTCGCGTTTGTATGGACCAATTTTGTGTTGACGTTACCAATATTATGGGCGTAAAACGCGATGATGAGGTTTTACTTTGGGGCAAGGAATTGCCCGTCGAAAATCTCGCCGATATGATTGGTACCATAAATTACGAGCTTGTTTGCGGTATATCAAGCCGTGTTAAAAGAGTAAAACTTTAGATATAAAAATTCCCTGTTTAAAACAGGGAATTTTTCATTATATAATCCATCAATTCATCAAAGCTGCCTTTGGGATATTTTGATATATCCTCGCCCTTTGTATTGATAAGACAGTCGGTGAGCAGAAACACCTTCATACCAACGCTTTCGGCAACCATATCGTCGCCAACATCATTACCTACCATAAGGCATTCTTGAGGGTTTATGCCTATTCTTTTTGCAACCTCTATGTAGTACGCGGGGTTTGGTTTGCAACAGTTAATGTTTTCGTAGGTGGTATAAAACTCGAAATCAGAGGGCTTTAGTCCTGCCCAGTTGATGCGCCAGCGTGTAGCACGCTCGGGGAAAATCGGGTTTGTGGCAAGCGCTATTTTATAGCCCATTTCTTTGAGTTTCCCTACTGTGTCTTTTGCCTTCGGATTATAGCCGCAAACTGCTTTGACCCTGTCAAATTCAGTTTCATAAAACTCGTCAAAAAGTCGTTTATCGGCTAAAATTTTCTCGCCGTAAACCGATACTGCCACGTCCCAAAACACCGCTTCATTACATTTTTCGCCACTGTTTTTAATCATAGCGGCGGTGCCCCTCCAAATGGTGTCTATAAGCTGCTTTGGGTTATAACCGTGCGGCGCTAACTTTGTAGATATTCTTTTAAAATAATCGTGCACAAACACGTCTTGGTCCATTGGAAGCAAGGTGCCGTCAAGGTCAAACAAAACTACTTTTATTGCCATATATTACCTCGAAATTTCATTAAATGAAGTTTTAAAAGCCTCTTCCGATATATCACAAGAAAGCTCATACACCGGAATTTTCTCAATCATACTGCCCAAAAGCTCTAAAGTCTTTGATAGTGCCACAGCGTTTTGGGGTAGATAAACCTGTCGCATAAGATGATTTACCGCAAGGCTATTACTTATACGCACAATACTGTTTGTCTTGCCCTGTTTTAAAATGCAAATTGCGCGAATAGGCGCTTTGGTATTGCGTTGATAACCCTCTTTACCTGCCCACGGTGTGCCGTAAACCGTCACCACATCACCCACGCAAATAATCGGCTTGTCACCATTTATAATATCTACCCTGTCGCCAAGATATTTTCGCCACAGGTTTATATGAGTGGTCTTTCCCGTGCCGCTTGGAGCTGTAAAAAGGTATGCATTTCCTCCATACTCAATCGCCGCACCGTGAAACACAAAACGGTTAAAGCTTGGTAATTGCTCGGCTATTTCACGGTAAATACAAAGACATTCGCAGTTTTCGATAGGTGCCGAGGGTACAAGTTTCTTTTCTTTCAAAATCGATTTGTCATCTGCCGACACATATATATCAAACCCTTCAAGCTGTGATATATAATCCTTGCAAAAATGCGGCATATAATCATATTGGTGTTCAATATGTATTTTTAAATCAGATAGTAAAATATCAAACACACCGCTCATTTGCTCACCTGCTCTGCAAAGCGCACTTCACAGCCTAAATGCTGCTGACATTCATAAAGTCCATCGCCGACTATAGCCCTTGTGCGTTCAAATGATTTTTGTGCTTTAGAAAGTGTGATGCTGTCAAATCCGTAATTATTTGCCATATCAATATTTTCTAACGGATACATTGTATACTGGTAACCGCTACCGCCACGGTACTTGTTTACCCAGATTGGTATTATATCAACACCGCTAAGCGCTACCGTGCCGTCACCGTATTTTTCAAATGTGTAATAAAACAGCATTCCGTCCTCAGTATGACCTGACGGACAAGAATCCATAAGTTCCTGACGCTGATTAGAAATAGCGTTACCCATAGAATAAACACAAACGGTTGTGTTTTGGCTGTCCTCTGAATAGATTAGTTCTACAGGCTGTACAACATGCGGATGACTGCCGACAATTACATCGACGCCCATATTACATAATTTTTGAGCAATAGACTTTTGCCATGTATTTGCGGTCAACTGGTATTCCTCACCCCAGTGCATATAAAAAACTATTGCCTCGGCGCCCGACTGCTCCATACCATCAACTACCGATTGCACCTCAAGATAAAATTCATCAATCTTGTCATAGTTAAATGAGTTTATAAGACTGTTTGCCTCAGGTTTTACAATATTGCCGTTAATTGATTTTTGCCCCTCGCCCGAAGTATTTTCATAAGTGTAGGTAACCATACCGATTTTTATTCCGTTTATTTCTTTAACAATGTATGTAGAATCGGTATCCGCTTCCTTTGTACCTATAAACTCAATGCCATTGGCTTTGAGTTGCTGTACTGTGCGTTTAAGGCCGAAAAGTCCTGTATCATAGCAGTGATTATTCGCAGTTGTAAGCATACCTATACCGCTATTCTTTATATCGTCGAGCAAACTGTCAGGCGCATTAAATGCAGGGTAACCTGAAAAAGCACCCGATTCAGTTCCGCCTAAGGTTACCTCTAAATTAGCGGTAGCAAGATCGGCTGATTTAAAATACTTTTGTGCTTGGCTAAAGAATGCCGAAAAATCATAATTTTCGTCAGATGTCTTTGCTCCGTCAAGAACTGTGCTGTGCAATATTATGTCTCCGGTATTGACAATCGTAGCTGTTGACACTACAGACTCAGGGTCAATTTGTAGCCCAGAGTTTTCGCTTTGCTGTGAAATATTAGAGGTGTTATCATCTTTATGGGTTGACTTTGTATATTTTAAAACGGCAGTTACCACAACTGAAAGTAATGCTACTACTACCGCTAACAACACCGATAAAATTGCTATAAATATTCTGCGACGAATAATTGCTTTTTGTCTTTTTGTTCTTTTTTTCATTTTACATCCTCGCTGTTGAATTTTTTACCTTATTACATATAATATAATATATTTATAAAAAAATCAACAATCCACTTGTATTTATCACTTATTTATTGTAAAATAATTTATATATATAATTAGGAGGACTTTAACTATGCCAACTTCTAACACTATGAAAATCGAAACCACACGCAAGGATTTATTCTTGCGTGTGTGCAAAGGTCACTTTGCAACAAGCAATAGCCACAGCAACTACTACATTGATGTTGTTGCTCAAAAGTCTCGTCTTTCAGAAGCGCGCGCCGTTGCCGAAGAGCTTTGCGGTTACTATCGCACTAATACAATAGTTGATACTATTTTATGCCTTGATGGTATGGAGGTTGTAGGCGCATGTCTTGCATCTCGACTTACCGAAGCAAACTATGCAAATATGAATGCTCACCAAACAATTTATGTTGTAACACCCGAGGTTACAGGTTCAAGTCAGCTTTTGTTCCGCGATAATATTGTTCCTATGATTCAGGGTAAGCATGTTCTTATTTTGGCAGTATCTGTATCAACAGGTCGTACTGTTGAAGCGGCTGTTGACGCTGTTAAATACTATGGCGGTAATGTTGCAGGTATTTGCTCCATATTTGCTACGCGTAAAGAGCGTGCAGGTATCCCTGTAAACTCAGTATTCAATCCTAATGACCTTCCTGATTATCAAAACTACAAGCCACACGAATGCCCGCTTTGTAAAGCAGGCGAAAAGATCGATGCGCTTGTTAACTGCCACGGTTGTTCAAAACTTTAATTAAGAGATATAAAAAATGAGTAGATTAGGACAATAATGTACTTTCAAAAATAGCATAAAAAGATGGCGAACGCTGGGTTCGCCATCTTTTTATGTTTTTATACTATTCGATTATTCCGGAATATATTCTTCATAAAGTTCACATAAATCTATGTACTTTTGTCTGCCATTTTCTACGGTATAAAACTCTTCGTAATCCTCACCCAAACAGCAAGAACCATTATCATAGATGGTGAATATAAGCATTGTAGACTGGTCCTCATCATAAAAGCGGAGGTAAAGGTAAGACGCACCGAGCTCGCCCTCGGTATTTGTATCAATAGTAAGCTCCTTAAAAGCATTGAGCATTATATTTGCGTATTTTTCATCTTCAATATGGGTCTCATACTGTTTGCCGCTGATACAGTCTACAACAAGCACACCCGCGGGTTTAAAGTTGTCATATTCCTCATATTTTTCGGCACATCCCGCTGCACAAAACGCAAGACATAATACCAAAATTACTGCAATCACTCTTTTAAAAATATTCATAGAATTCCCTTCCTACATTAAAAAATATTGACCCAATACCCGAAGTCGTGTGCATTTTTTAAAGCCATATTTTTGCATATTGCGTATTTTTTTAAACTTTTTCATATTTTGCATTTCACAATATACTTGCAATATTTCTTTTTGACCTTGATTTAACTGCTCACAGTAACATTCAAGCAACGCTTTTGCCTGAATGTATGTCGCATTATAATTTTTGCGAACCTCACCAAGTGTTGACAATTTTCGTTTTATATAAGCCATACCATATGAAGCCTTAGCGCCCACTTGATTATCAGAGTGCTGACGGTAAAGCATTGTAGCCTCATCCAAGCAAACAAGCTTACCAAAAAGGATTGCCACCAACGCCAACCACCAATCATGCATAATACACTGTGGTGGTATTTCTTTGCAAACTTCTACAAGGGCACGATTTATCATAACTGTACAGCCTGTAACATAGTTTTGCACCAATAATTTAGGTAATGTAACATCATTTTGAATTAGTTTTTGGAAGCCAAAAAACGAATTTGAAATTACATTCAAATTGCCGTCAACCACCTTTAAATCGGTGTGCACCAAAACGGGAGTTATGCCATCTTCAATAGATTTCATAACAGCAAGTGTTTTTTCAATTTTTTGAGGCAACCAAATATCATCCTGGTCGCAAAACATTACATAATCGCTATTAGCACACTTTAAAAGCTCAGCAAAGTTTTGTTTTGCGCTTTTAGTGGGAATACCCCCCATTTTAAATACCTTTTCAGCATATTTTTCGCAGTATTCGTCAATAATTTGGGGTGAAGTATCACTTGAGCCATCGTCACGTACAAGTATTTTTATATCAGTTACAGTTTGATTTAGCACTGAATCTAACTGTTGCTTTAAATATTTTTCGCCGTTATAAACAGCCAATAAAACTGTAACCAATGTCACTCCCCCAGTTATAATGGTTATTAATATCAGTCATACTTATAATCGTACAAATCATCCTCGTCAGATGAATTCCCCGAAAAATCGTCCTCAACAACCTCTGGCTCGTAAGAATTAACCTCTATTCTTATAACCGCTTCGGCTGTGACCTTTTCGTTATATTCAGGAGTCTGTACTATAACTATACCAGGCTCTTTGGTCGGATCTTCACGCTCGACAACCTCTATATTTTCATACAAAAAGCCCTGCTTCAAAAGCTCCATCTTTGCGCTCATTTCATCAAGACCTATTACATTAGCGACAGCTACTTCCTTCGGTCCAAGGCTTATGGTCACCTGTATTTCGGTTTCCTTTTGTACCTCTTGCCCAGCCTCAACCGATTGGGCGCAAATCATACCACGGGCATATTTGTCGGAATATTCCTTACCCTTTATACTAAACTTAAAGCGCTCGTAATCTTCGAGGTCTTCAAGCTGATAGTAATATTTACCCAAAAGTTCAGGAACTTCATACAAAATCACAGATTCGACTGCGTTAGGGTCAACATCACCGATAGACTCAACCTGAGGCACAGACACGTTATCAGAGGTATTATACAAAATCTCGTTGTCGCCGAAAATATCATCCTTAAACACGGTAAAGCACAAAATCATGCCTACGACCAAGAAAAGTGCCGCCGTTATACCGCACGAAATAGCAGCATATTTAACACTGCTACCCTTTTTCTTTTGTGGCTGTTTAACTGCTTCTTTTGCCTTTTGTTCAGCCGCTTTGTTGTTCGCGGCGCGGCGAATGTTTTCCTGTGTTTCGCCATAAACCAATTCATTTCTAAAAGTATCAATACTGTCAGTTCGGTTCTTAGGCTCAAGCTGCATACCATTTGCAATGGCTACCAAAACCTGCCGCGGCAATTCATCAGCAAAACGCGCAGGAATTGAAAGGCTGTCGCTTGTCAGTCGACTTTCAGCGGATGGGGGTGTAACACCGATAATCACGCGGAACAATGTAGCGCTTATAGCATAAACATCACTGTATGCGCCAACTACTGCATCAAGTTTTCCATACTGTTCAGCAGCAGCATATCCACTATAAAGTTCGGCAAAGCTGTCTACTGAAGCGCGGCGAATACGCGGTATACAAATACCAGTTAACCTTAATTTGCCGTCGCGTCCAACCATAATTGTTTCAGGCGATATACCTCCGTGAATAATACCAATTTCATGCATACCCTTCACGGTATCTATAAGCGGTAAAAACAGCGGCCTTGCCTGTTCCCAACGAAGACTTCCGCCATTACGATCCAAAAAACTTTTTAAAGTTATACCAGATATAACAGGTGTTACGGCATAAACTGTACCATTCTCTTCAAAAACGGTGTTTACCGCAATCACCGACGGCAATTCGATAGCAATAAGCTTTTTGTTGATTTCCAAATAGTCCATAAGACCTTCGTTAAAAACAAACTCATTGCCCGAAAGCACCGATACGGTTTTATCTGGATTTCGCACAGATATATTTGGGGGATAATACTCTTTTATATGTACTGCTTCATTAGCGGCAGTATCCCACGCGATATAAGTGATAGCCTCACTGTTTTCACTAAGTGCTTTGCCTATAACATATCGCTCGGAAAGAAAAAAGTTAACAGGTAGGCAATTTTTGCCGTTACTGCTTGACATATCATATCCGCAAATACTACATATCCTTTCGCCCCCGTTGTCGTTCATACAACCTGGGCATAATCTGTCGGTATTCAATATAACTACCTCCATAAAATATTTATATAACTTTTAAAGTATAACATAAAAAATTCGAAATTACAAGTTTTAAACTTTCTCATCTATTGGTATTAATTTTTTAAAAACACAGGTGTGATGCTCAGTAATTACCCTGTCCTCATGAAGTGAGCCGAAGTACCAATGACGGTATAAACAGGATTTACCTATTTCCTCTAAATAACCGTTAAGTTTGTTAACGCTATCGTTTCTGCCGCGACGCAATAGCATCGCGCTCTTTACTTTAGATGGTGGTTCGTGTGTTATTATATAATCTATTTTACAACCTACTTCATCAAGCACTCGTGCGCCATCAGCCATTTCGGTAGGAGTAGCCTCTTCTTCACGCCACCAAAAGCCCTGAGGCACACGCATATCCTTGTCGGTGCTTTCTCCTCCTCCAAAAGTGAAATAACGGTTACCCTCTATATCAAAAATTTGACCACGCATAAGATGCAACAGATTACCTTTTATTCGGTGAACTCTTCCGCCTTTCCAAACAGTTTCGCGACAACGGTTAATTTTGTTAAGATTGTCATGCGTACCCTCAATAAAAGCTGTTATAAATTTGCGTTTAGCAAAATAGTTAATCACCTGTTTTTCAAGTTTTGAGCCGTCAAATATATATCCAAAATCACCGCATACAATAAGAACATCACCGCGTTTTAATTTTCTAAATTCTTTGTCATAAAGACGTTCCAAATCGCCGTGCATATCACCGGTTATATAAACCATTTTTTCACCGCCTTTTTTGATATTGGTACTTTATTTTTTAACATTTATATTGTATAATATATTATAACATATCTTTAAGGAGATTTCTATGCTTAAAAGAATTTTTTGCGTATTTTTAATAATTTGTTTAATATTTACCCCCGTTTTAACCGCCAGTGCTTATGAGCCGTCTGGCATTGAGATTACGGCAAAGTCTGCATTGCTCGTTTCCCTTGATACAGATGAGGTGCTTTTTGAAAAAAATGCCGACCAAAAGGTATATCCTGCATCAATCACAAAAATAATGACTACTCTGCTTATGTTAGAGAGTGACAAATATAACCCGGATGCCAAAATTGCCATGACCGCGGAAGCTCTTGAACTTATAAGCGGCACAGGTAGTAGCGTTTCACTACTTGAAGTGGGGGAGGAAATAACCCAACTTGACCTTGTGTACATGGTGCTTATGTCATCATACGGAGACTGCTCACTACTTGCCGCAATCTACTACGGCGGAAGTGTAGAAAATTTCGTTAATATGATGAATTCCCGCGCCGCAGAATTAGATCTTACAGGCACTCACTACGAAAACCCCATAGGTCTTCATCACGAGCAAAACTATACTACCGCACGAGATACGTATATCCTTACAAAATACGCCTTACAAAATGAAACATTTAAAGAGGTTTGTGAAAGTACAAGACATACCGTCCAAACGAGCAAATCAACCAAGCGTGTACTTTCAACCACCAATTTTTTGCAGGATAACACCACAAATTACTATTATCAGTATGCGAAAGGTGTTAAAACCGGCTACACCGACGAAGCAGGTCGCTGTCTTGTTAGCACAGCGAGCTATAACGGTTATAGCTATATTTGCTTACTTTTCGGTTGTCCCGCCAATGAAAAAAGACATTTTACCGAAAGTGCCGAGCTTTACCGTTGGGCTTTTAACAACTTTGAATTTAAAAAGGTTGCCGACACTTCAAACCCTATTGCCGAAATTCAAGTTGAATTATCTCTTGATACCGATTATGTATCCCTTTATGTAGAAAATGGCTTTACATCTGTTTTGCCAAAAAATGCCGATGATTCAACCATTAGTATTATAGCCAAACCTACAAGCGATACGGTTGATGCGCCAATAAAAAAAGGACAGGTCTTGGGTACCGCCGATATAATTTATGCCGAAAATGTAATAGGAACGGTAAATCTTATATCAAATGAGGATATTCAAAAAAGCGGTATACTAACCGTTCTTCGTGCTGTTAAAATTTTCTTCACTTCATCCTATATGAAAATTGTTTATATCATAGTTGTTATCGCAATAATCGCATTTATAATCGCAATTTTTAAAATGAACAGTAAAAAAACTAAGAAACGCAAAATTAAATATATGCCAATGAATAAAGAAAATGAAAAATAATAATTAAAAGTTCCAACAATCGGAGAGCACTTCGTGAAGAAGTGCTCTCCCTTTTTCTTTTTATAAAAAAGACACTTTCGGCTTGAAAGTGTCATAGTGGGTTACATGCTTTGAAAATCACCCATCTCAAAAACAAGAATAATGAGTGATGTTGTGAGACAGGTCTCACAGTGATATTTCGCCTTACGGCAAAGTGATATGAAAACCTTTCGGTCTTCGTGATATTACATTTGCCTTTTAACTGTCCAAAAGACAATATCACGATGCGTAGCATCATATAACTGCGAAACAACATAACTCGCCGTCAATTGAATATGGCTGTGGCACACTTCCTTACGGAGTGTGCCACAATGTCGGAACTTTTAATTATATCGCTGTCTCAAGAGCAATTTTAAGCATTTCTTGATTGAACTCTTTTTTCATTTGAAGAGCTTCTTCAATGTCATAATTGACAACACTGCTGCCTTGATATGCAACAACACGATTAGCCTTACCCTGATAAAGCAAATGCACTGCCTCGTAACCCATCTGTGTAGCACGAAGTCTGTCACGAAGGGTTGGATTACCGCCACGTTGAACATGTCCTAAAATAGTGGCGCGCGAATCAACACCAGTACCTACCATAATCTGCTTAGCAATTTCCTCAACACCGCCAACACCCTCGGCAACAATTACAATAAAGTGCTTTTTGCCATTGCTTTTGGTGGTATTGATTTTACGAATAACGCTTTCAATATTTACAGGTACTTCAGGTACCATAATAGCAGTGGCGCCAACAGCTATACCTGTTTGTACTGCAATATAACCCGCATGTCGACCCATAACCTCGATAACACTGCAACGGTCGTGTGACTGGGCTGTATCACGGATTTTATCTACCATTTCCATAGCGGTGTTCATTGCAGTATCAAAACCGATCGTATATTCGGTACAAGCAATATCGTTATCGATAGTGCCCGGTACACCGATACAAGGCACACCGTGACACGAAAGCTCCAAAGCACCGCGGAAAGAGCCATCACCTCCGATAACTACAACTCCTTCAATGCCGTGCTTTTTGCAGTTGGCTACAGCTTCCAAAACTCCCTCTTCGGTTCTGAATTTAGGACAACGCGCTGTATACAAAAGCGTACCGCCACGATTTATAACATCGGACACCGAACGCGCATCCATATCAAAAATATCTTCTTCAATAAGACCCGCATAACCGCGTCTTATTCCTTTAACTGTCATACCAAGCGAAATAGCAGTTCTTACTACGGCGCGTACCGCCGCGTTCATTCCCGGCGCATCGCCTCCGCTTGTTAAAACACCGATTGTCTTCATTATACTATCATCTCCAAAATATATACGATGGAATTATACAATAAATTTCCAAAAACTGCAACAGTTTTTTTATTTTATAACGATTTTTACATTATTTTTACCCAAAATACCTGATAAATCAGATATTAATTTCTCATTCGGTGTGATCTTTAACCTGTCAGGCGCCTTAATACGCTTGTTTGTATCGTCACAAACAATTATAACATCACTGTCGCCCTTATGCCTTGACAGCACTTCACACACCCTGTTAAATTCCACGGAAGTCATACTGGGAATTTTTAGATAAAGTGTAGAAAACTCCTCGTTTTTTTGAGCGTTTTCAGGTACTGACTCTACCGATTCACAAACAAGCTCGGGATCGCGATCCTCCCTTTCACTAACCCTACCGTTAACTATTACGACATTTCCTGCAACCATAATGGGACGGTAGGAGGTAAGTGCAGCCGAAAATATTATTACGTCAACAACACCTGTCGTGTCTTCAATTGTTGTGTAAGCGATTGTTGTTTTATTTTTAAGCTGTTTTAGCTTTATATCACCAAGCACACCCACAATGCTTATACGTCTGCCGTCGGGTATTTTTTTTAAATTTATGTTATCAATCGGAATAAAACGGGCGCTACGGGCAAAACTTTTATAACTGTTCATAGGATGCCCTGACAGATACATCCCTGTAGCCGCTTTTTCCATAGCAAGCAATTCCTGTTTTGGCATCTCGTCGATATGAGTAAGTTCAAAACTCACGCTATCGTTACTGTCGCCAAATAAATTCAATTGATTTTCATTTGAAAAGCGCTGTGTTTCCTCGATAACCGACATAACCTTATCAATATTATAAAGCATTTTTCGGCGGTTATCCTCTAAAGAATCCATTGCGCCGCTTTTTATAAGTCCCTCAAGCGCACGTCGATTAAAATTACGGCTGTAATTACGAGAACAAAAATCATACATTGAAATATATTTGCCGTTTTCACGTTCTGTAATTAACTGATTTATAAGATTAGAACCAAGATTTCTTACAGCAAGAAGTCCAAAACGAATATTTTTACCGTCAGCCGTAAAGTTTTCAAAGCTTTCATTTACACTCGGCGGCAAAATTTTTATTCCCATACGTTTACATTCAGCTGTATATTGCGATATTTTGCCAGGGCTATCAAGCACACTTGTAAGCAGCGCTGCAAAATACTCGGTAGGATAATGACATTTTAAAAAGGCTGTTCGGTACGCTACTACAGCATAAGCCGCCGCATGAGATTTGTTAAAAGCATAAGAACTGAAAGCAGAAATTTGATCAAATAATTTTTCAGCCACAGCCTCGCTAACACCTCTGTTTACAGCCCCATCACAAATCACATTGCCGTTTTCGTCCTTTTCACCGTAAATAAAAGCATTTCGCTCACGTGCCAATACATCGTGTTTTTTCTTTGACATTGCACGGCGCACGATATCAGCTCGTCCCAACGAATACCCTGCAAGGTTTCTGAATATTTGCATTACCTGCTCTTGATATACGATACAACCGTAGGTTACGTTAAGTATGGGCTCAAGAAGCGGCGTATCGTATTTCACATCCTTCGGGTTGTGACGGTTATGGATATACCGCGGTATAGAATCCATAGGTCCCGGTCGGTAAAGTGAAATAATAGCGATTAAATCTTCAAGTGTTTCAGGATGGAATTTACGCATAACGCTTTTCATTCCGTCCGACTCAAACTGAAACACACCGTCGGTAAAGCCTTCGCTCATCATTTTAAAGGTATCTTTATCGTCAAGCGGTATGTTCTCAATATCAAATTGAGGATTTAGCTTCTTTATATCATTTTGGGTATCCTCAATTACAGTTAAATTTCGAAGCCCTAAAAAGTCCATCTTCAAAAGGCCAAGCTCATCAAGCGCGGTCATGGTGTACTGTGTAACAACCGAGTCATCATTAGTAGCAAGTGGCACGTAATCACTTACAGGGCGGTCGGATATAACAACACCTGCCGCGTGGGTTGAAGCATGGCGCGGCATTCCCTCAAGTTTGATTGCCATATCAAGTAAATCTTTGATAAGGCTGTCGCCGTCATACAGATTTTTTAGCTCTTTTGAAGTAGAAAGCGCCCTCTCAAGTGTCATACCCGGTGACTGCGGAATCAGTTTTGCTGTCTTGTCACAGGTAGCGTATGGTATGTCCATAGCGCGACCAACATCGCGCACCGCCGCACGAGCCGCCATTGTACCAAAGGTTACTATTTGTGCTACATGGTCCTCGCCGTATTTTTCTATGACATAATCTATAACCTTTTGACGATTGACATAGCAAAAATCGACATCAAAGTCAGGCATAGATACACGCTCTGGATTTAAAAAACGCTCAAAAAGAAGATTGTATTTTATAGGATCTACACCTGTAATACCAATACAGTACGCTGCAATACTACCTGCGCCCGAGCCTCGTCCGGGTCCTACGGGTATGTTGTGTGTCTTAGCATAGTTTATAAAGTCCCAAACTATCAGATAATAGTCAACATATCCCATTTTGTTTATAACTGAGAGTTCATATTCCAATCGGTCTACAATTTCTTTTTCGGGATTGCTACCGTAATTTTTGTAAAGCCCTTTGTAGCACCTGTCACGAAAATACTCAAAATGGTCAACTCCGCCAGTGTCAAAAAACGGTAATTTGATTTTTCCGAATTCGAATTCTACATTACATCGATCAGCAATTTTTTGCGTGTTCGAAATAGCCTCCTCCATATTGGGAAAAGCCGCGCGCATTTCGTCCTCGGTTTTAAGATAAAATTCGTTTGTTTTAAATTCAAGAGCATTTTGGTCGCCGATTTTACTGCCCGTTTGAACACAAAGCAAAACCTTGTGCATAAAGCTGTCGTCTTTTTCAATATAATGCACATCGTTTGTAGCGACCATCGGTATGCCTGTTTCGCGCGACAGTTTTTGAATATAGGAATTAATTGTTTGCTGTTCTGCGATGCCGTGATTTTGGACTTCAAGAAAATAATTATCCTCACCAAAAACATTTTTATACCACAGTGCTGTGTCGAGAGCCTTATTATAATCTCCATTCATTACTGCGCGTGGAATTTCACCTGCAAGACAGGCGGAAAGCGCAATAAGTCCACCGTGATATTTTTGAAGTAGTTCACGGTCTACACGCGGTTTTGTATAAAAGCCGTCGGTAAAGCCGAGTGACACCAGCTTTATAAGATTTTGATAACCCTCGTTGTTTTTACACAGCAACACAAGGTGGCTGTAATTCCCACCCTCTTGCTTTTGTTTATCAAAGCGGCTGCTCGGCGCAACATAAACCTCACAACCAACAATGGGCTTTATACCCTTTTTCTTTGCCGCTTTATAGAAATCAATTGCGCCATACATAACACCGTGGTCGGTAATTGCCACAGCCGTTTGTCCTTTGTCAGCTACCGAGTCAATAAGTCTGTTTATACGGCAACAGCCGTCAAGCAAACTGTATTCGGTATGCAAATGCAGATGCGCAAAGCCCACGCCGTATCAACTCCTTATCTTGATATTATATCCTCATATATCTCTATTATTTTTTTCAGTCTATGATTAAGTCCCGAAACTGTTATCGGTTCGGATGAATTTTTGCATAAATCTTTAAGTGAGCTTTCAGGGTACTGAATGCGTAGCTTTGCCGCCGAAATTAGTTTTTCGGGCAATGAGGAAAGTATCTCTCTTTTTTGGAGATATTCAATAGCCCTTCGCTGTTTTATTGACGCCTCTATAGTTTTTTTAATATTTGCGCCGTCGCAATTAAACATTCGGTTTGTTTTATTGTTTACCTCTTTGATTATGGTGGTTTCTATAAGCTCAAGGCTTCGGGCTGACGCGCCCATAAGTGCCAATAAATTTATTATCATTTCACTACGTTTTATATATACTACAAAACCGCTACCTCTGGTAGAAATATTAGCCGCAACCTCGTGACGCGCTAAAATGTCGCGCAGTTCAACCGCCAGACTTTCACTCTTTACGGGAAAATCGACTCTGTAACTTTTTTGAGGATCACTCATTTGTCCGCAACTTAAAAAAGCACCGCGAACAAATGCCGCCTCGCAACAAGCGCGGTTAAAAAATTCGTGGCTGATTTTACCCTCTACAATACCAAAATCTACCGATGCCAAAATTTTAAGGCGGTCAATTTCATCACTTACTTCTGCGCGATAGGTGGTGTTTTTGCTGTTACCCTCAGTTATATCGACCTCGACTCCATAGGTTTTTTGTATCATCGACGCATACAGCTTTACAACACACTTGTTTTCGCTTTGCATTGATATTTTTTTAGGCGTAAAAGAACGGCTAAAAAGCAACAAGCCATAAGTGAGAGACTGAATACAGCAACGCTGCACCCTTATTTCACTAAGCTCGGTTTTTATATCTGAACAAAAAGACATATTTAATCCTCTTTTTCAATATCACGGTGAACACAGTACGCATCATAACCTTTTTGCTTTAACAGTTCGCAAATCGTTACTGCAAATGTAACCGAGCGGTGATGACCACCCGTACAGCCGAAAGATACTGTGATTTTTTCTGTACCGTGATTTTCTTTAACAGGTATCACTGTAACGAGTAAATCAATTACCTTACGCAAATATTTTCGGCTTGTTTCATCATTTAAAACATAGTCGCGAACAGGCTTGTCCAATCCCGTTTTATATTTTAATTCTTGTATGTAAAAAGGATTGGGCAGACAGCGCACATCAAAAACAAAATCTGTCTGCGCGTCTGCCCCATTTTTAAATCCAAAGGACCTACATTCTATTTTCATAATTATTTTCTTCCTACAAAAATAACCTCTGGTTCCAAATCAACACCATTAGTGTTTTTTACAGTGTTTTGAATTTTTTTAATTAGTGATAAAACTTCGTCGCAGGTAGCATTACCAGTGTTTATAACAAAGCCTGCGTGTTTTTCGCTCACCTGTGCGCCGCCCACCGATACACCCTTTAGGTTGTTTTGCTCGATAAGCGCACCCGCGAAATAGCCCTGTGGACGCTTAAAAGTGCTTCCCGCGCTTGGGAATTCAAGCGGTTGTTTACTACGTCTACGGCCAAAGAAATCGTCCATAGCAGCTTTAATTTGTTGCTTGTTACCTTTCTTTAACTGGAATGTAACACCTGTTATAACAAGTCCTCTGTTTTTAAACACGCTTGTTCTATAGCCGAGTTGCATATCATCTAAAGAAAGCTCAATCATATTACCATTTTTATCTATTGCTTTAGCCGATTTTACAACCTGTGACATTTCGCCGCCATAAGCACCGGCATTCATATAAAGTGCACCACCGACAGTACCGGGTATTCCATAAGCAAACTCAAGTCCTGAAAGTGACTGTTTTTGCACCGCTAAACACACTGAACGAAGACTCGCCCCTGCGCCGCAAACTACAGCATCACCAATTATTTCTATGCCGTTAAGCCCGTCAAGACTAATTACTACACCCTCGATACCCTTATCCGATACCAAAAGATTTGAGCCATTACCCAAAACAAAGTATGGAATACAAAATTCTTGGGTTAAAGATAAAATCTGTTTTAACTGATCGTTTGATTTGACGCTAGCGAATATATCGGCATTACCGCCTATCTTAAAGGTGGTATGCCGACTCATTGGCTCATCCTTTATATATTCAATTTTAAGTTCTGATAATCTGTTCGTCAGGTTATCAAGCTTCATAAAATCACCTTTGTGTTTTGTCAAAATGCTCGTAAATCTATTTGTGAAGATTGCAAAGGTAAGCAGCGCCGATAATACCGGCGTCATTTCCAAGATCCGCGGTCTTTATAACAGTTTTAATTTTAGAATGTCTAGCGTAATTTTCACCCTCAACATATTCGTTAAGTGGGTCTGTGAGATACTCACCCTCTTTTGAAATACCACCGCCGATACATATCATATCGGGTTGGAAAATGTTAAGCACATTCGCAATACCGACTGCAACGTAACGGATATATTCGTCAACAACCATAGTACCCCCTCGGTCACCAAGACGCTTTGCCTTAAATGCGGTAACACCGTTTGCATTTTCAATATCACCGTCGCAAATATCCCACATTTTGCTGTCCTTATAACGCATCATAGCCTGTTTGGTCTGGCGTACAAGAGCAGTTGCCGAAGCATAAGCCTCCCAACATCCGAAACGGCCGCAGGTACATGCCTGACCTCCCATTTGGATAACACTGTGACCAAGTTCGCCGCCTGCACCGTTAGTGCCTGAATAGATTTTACCGTCAATAATAATACCGCCACCGACACCGGTGCCAAGTGTTATCGCAATAAAGTTTTTAGTCCCCTTACCTGCACCTGCGATATATTCACCATAAGCTGCTGCGTTAGCATCATTTTCAATGTAAAACTTTTTGCCTGTTTTTTCTAATAGGAGTTCACCTAGCGGCAAATCATAAAACTCAAGATTGTTCGAATATGGTACAGCACCTGTTTCATGGTCAATTGAACCGGGGCAGCCTATACCATAGCCATCAATATCATCGGCAGTAATTCCTGCCGCCTCAATAGCCTCAAATGTAACAGTTATAATATCATCAATAATTTCTTGTGCCGGACGTGGCAAATTTGTTTTGCGCTTTGCTGTAGACACAATTCTATATTTGTCGTCAACAACACCTGCCACTATATTTGTTCCGCCTAAATCCACACCTAATTTATACATAATTTTCTTTCCTTTACACATTCAAGATTAATTAAAATGGTTTAATACTTGTTTCTTCTGGTTTTTCAAAATCACCATTCATACCAAGACGGTTAAGCAAATCCTCAGCCGCATTGTAACCAAGCTTTTTCTGGCGACTGTTCATAGCTGCAACCTCAATAATTACCGCCAAATTTCTACCCGGTTTTACAGGTATTGTAAGCGACGGAATTTGAAGTCCCAAAATTTCGGTCTTTTGTGTTTCGAGACCCATACGATCGTAATTTTTGTTAACATCCCAAGGTTCCATATTAATAACAAGATCAATCTTTTCGGTAAGTTTTACAGCACCTACACCAAAAATACGGCTGGCATTAATAATTCCTATGCCACGAAGTTCGATAAAATGACGTATGTTATCGGGGGCTGTACCTACAAGTGACTTGCTTGATACCCGGCGTATTTCCACCGCGTCATCGGCAATAAGTCGGTGACCTCGTTTTACAAGTTCAATCGCCGTTTCACTCTTACCGACGCCACTTTCACCGAGCAGTAAAATACCCTCGCCGTAAACTTCAACCAAAACGCCATGGCGTGTAATACGGGGCGCTAAGTGAAGATTTAAAAATGCAATTAGCGCCGCCTCAAAATCAGATGTTGAATCGCGGCTTACAAGAAGCGGTACATTATGTTTTCGAGCCGTTTGAGCATATATATTATCATCCGCCAGATTACGCGCAATTATAACGGCTACAGGCTTTTTAGCAAAAAATTCATCAACACGTTTATTCTTTTCTATATCACTGAAGCCTTGCAAAAATCCTATTTCGTTCATACCGAGTATTTGTATGCGTTTTGAATCAAAATACTCATAATACCCAGCAAGATGAAGACCTGGTCGGTTAGTTTCGGTAGAACTTACCAAAACGTCACCTTCGGGCATATTTAAAACCTCTAAGGAAAATTCTTTAACTATTCGCGAAAGCTGGATAGTGCAATCGGTTTTCATAAACTCACACCCATATTTTTATATTTATATATATTATATCATAACTGTATTTATTTTTAAATAGGTTTTTATACTTTTTTTAATAAAAAGTATAAAAAATAACACAGACCTGTTTAATGTCGGCGCTATTTGCTTTATATCGCAATATTAACTATGGTTAGATTTTCATCGAACACAGTAAATTGTGCATCGTATCCCGCCTTAATTTTCCCCTTGGTGTCAAGGCGCATAACCTTTGCTGGTGTTTCGGTCATCATTTTCACAGCGTCAGCTATACTGCAACCTGCCTTTACTGCAACTTTGAGTAGTATGTCACTCGTAGCAATACTACCTGCAAATGCGCTACGGTCAAGTAGTTTTGCAACACCGTCTTCAATGACAAACGGTACGGGATAATCGGTATATTCTTTACCCTCTTCACCAATACCACCCGGACGCAGTGCATCAGTTATAAGACAAACCCTGTCGGCGCCTTTTAGCTTAATTATCATTTTAAGCAAGCTATTAAGCATGTCGTTTTGCGAGGGTGCCTCCGCCAAATTTATTCCGCAAGGCAACGGCTTTTTTAGGAAGCAGCATAACCGACGCTTACCAAAGAAGCGGATTTAACGACTATTCCTCATTTTTTAGAGCGTACAAAAAGGTGGTAGGTATTTCACCAAGTGAAGATTTAAAAAAATCCCAGAGTTGAACTCTGGGATTTTAACTTTATTGCTCCACAAACATTACCGCGTAAACTCCGGGTCCCACATGCGCGCCTATGGTAGAGCCGATTTGCAATCGGTCGGCAATGCTATATCCGTTGTCCTTTAGCTTATGTTCAAGTAATTCGCAGTTTTCAATGCCGCAGGTATACAGCGAATACATAGGAAAATCGTTGTTTATTTTATGCGCCTTTACCTTTTCAAGTAGAGTGTTCATAGCTCGTACCTTACCCAATGATTTAGCCGCGACCTCTACTCTACCGTCGGCTATGGTAACAATCGGTTTTATGCCTGTAAGCTCGCCCACTGTAGCACTCGCACGGCTAAGACGACCTCCCTTGTAAAGATATTCAAGCGTGTCAACACCCGCATAAACCCTAATTTTACCCTTTAATTCCTCGCATTTATCAACAATCTCACCCGCGCTAAAGCCGTTGTTTATAAGGCGGCGTGCATAGTGCGACAAAATGCCTATTATATGGGTTACACCCTGGGTGTCAATTATATAAATATTATCGCAGTCTACCATCTCTTTAGCAATTAAAGCTCCCTGATAGGTGCCGCTAAAGTTTGAAGAAAGACAAAGATAAATCAGTTGGTCACCGTCATTTTTAACCTGTTCAAATATCTCTACAAAGCATTGTGGTGACGGCTGTGAGGTGCGGGGGAATTCCTTTGCGTTTTGCAAAAGCTCGTAAAATTTATCACTTGTAATGTCAACACCCGATTTGTATTCAACACCGTCGATATTCACCGATATTGGCACTATCAAATCTACTATACAGTCTTGCAAATTGCAATCTGCCGACGAATCAACAAGTATTTTAATCATAAGAATCTCCTTTATTTTTGAGGCTTTACTTTATAATCGGCATCTTCTAATTTTTGAACTATGCTTATAAATGTAGCGGTATCCTGTTTGCCGATTATGTCTATTATATTTTGCGATACATCAAGAGACGAATTATGCACCGATAAAAAAATGTCTATTTTTTCTTTTACAAGTTTTACAAACTTTGTTCTTCGGTCGGCAGTTCCTTGCTCAAACATTATAAGTTCTTTCTTTTCAAGCTCTCCTAATGTGCGGTTGACGAGGGATTTTAACATTCCCGTTTCTTTTATTATGTCCTGAACCGAGGTCAAACCTACACCGTCTTTTAAGTAGCGGCTGTAAACGGTAAGCATTATAATTGCCTCATTGTATTTTAGTTTGGTTGTTATTCGGTTGTTTTTTACAATTCTCGAAAGCTTTACCCACGCAAGTATAAGTTCATTTTGTAATTTTTCCTTATATTCCATTAATCCAACCTCTTTTGTTCACAATGTGAACTATTCTTAAGATTATTATATCACCTCATAGCTTAAAAATCAATATAAATTTGAGCGTTTGCTATATTTTTATAGCAAACGCTCTTAAATTTAAAATTATAATTTAGAATTCCACAATACCTATTTGCAAAAATGTGTTCATATCAAATATTTGTAAAACATCTTTTGATATTACATAAAAAGCATTTCCTACAAACAGTCCACGCACATCATCCATAGCATATTTATAATCGGTTTCTACAGTAAGAACTGCCGTTCTTTCAAAACTGCTACCTGTATACTTGTAAATCATATATTTACTGTTGTTAAAATCATCGGTCGCGGCAAAGCCTATAAGATTTTTTTCGGGCTGTACCAGCATTGCCTTGTGATTATAAAGCGCAGGTGAATATGAATATTTGTCGAGTAATGTTTTATTCTGTTCGGTTACATTTGTAGGGTCGGTTATATCAAACATCGAAAGCTTTAGACAGGTTGTTCTTCCCGTTACTTTATCGGCATCCATACCAAAGCCTAAAAGCAAATCGTCACCATAGGGGTACATATATTCCGAAAAACCTGGTATTTTAAGCTCTCCTAAAATCTTGGGACTCGCAGGGTCAGAAAGGTCTGCGCTAAAAAGCGGGTCAGTTTGACGGAAGGTTACAAAATAGGCTATATCTCCCATAAAGCGCACCGAGTAAACACGCTCTCCCTTTGCCAAATCGTTTATCTCGCCCACCTTTTTAAGTGTACTGTCAAGCACGGTAAGACGCGCCGAGGTTTCGCTGCTGTATGATACTATTTCGCTGTTTGTATTATCAAACCTTTGCTTTGTTTGAGTAGCTATTGTGGCTGTGGTCACAAAGCGGAAATAGCCGTTATGCTCATCAATAAAGAACTGATTTTCAATCTCGCCGTCTACCTCGCCCGATACCTTGTATTCGATTTTGCCCTTGCTTATTTCAAGGCGTGATACAACATTGTAGTTCACAGAATAACTGCCCTCAATATCACTATCATTTTTGTAGCGCCGATTGGCAAGAATTATATTACCCTGACTGCAATAAACATTATCAGTACCGCCCAAAAGACTTGCGGTATCATTTAAAACGCCGTCCTTGTAATTAAAAGCGCCGATAACTGTATATTGATTTGTGTATTCATCTTCTTCGTAGCGGTAAATACTATCAGCAGGAACAGGCTCGCACACGCCGTTTGCTTCGGTTGTGGGAACAAAGGTTGTAGGGTCGTCCTTATCTATATTTTCTAAATTGATATGGCAGTTAGAAACAATATATATATAATCACCCACCATACGCGAGGTATTGTACCAGCCATCCTGACAAACCTCGTTAACCTTTTTGGGATTTATGGGGTCGCTTACGTCATAAATTAAAAGTGATACAACACTTTTACCAACTTGGTCTGGTTGTAATATTATAACGCGGTCATCCTTTAAAAACATATCGCCGTAATCGGTTGTATATTCACGCGACAACTCCGTTTGGCTTACAAGCGCCGAATTTTCACCGTCGGCTTTAAATATACTAAAGGTTGTACCCTTGATATAGTAAATATATTTGCCGTCGGTTTTTACAATGTCGGCTTCACTTACACCCTCTACCTGTTCGGTGGTGGTTGAGAAATCATCCTCTGCTTCGTTCTTTACGCCGTCGTCCTTGGTGGCGGTATTTTCGGTACTGCCCGGCATTGCAGTATCGTTAGTTGCAGTACCGTTAGTGTTACCGTCAGTAAAAGTTTCGCCTTCGGAAGCAATGTATTCTTGATCTTCTATATATTCCACCTCGGCATCATCTATGCCGAGACCGTAGAGTATATAGCTGTCTTTTCTAGGTTTTAAAAGCTTATAAATTTCGTCATAGGACTTTGAAACCTTTAGCATAGTAGGTGCGTTTTTATTTGTATCGATATCCATTTTTAAATTATCACGCGGCACAAAAATAACACCTAAAACAATTGCAACACACGCCACACAGGCAAATGCAATACGCCACGGAATTGCGGGATTTTTATGGCTCTTTAGTTCTTCTTTAAGTATGATTTTATCCAAAATTTTGTCACGGGTATTCCCATCAACAGTTATGCTGTCCATAGCATTTTTATAATTATTATCAAACATTTGCTTCAACTCCTTCAAGGTCAATTTTAAGTAATTTTCTTGCTCGGTGAAGCTGTGATTTCACCGTGGAGGGTTTGGATTTCAAAACGGTGGCGATTTCATCTACACTGTAACCCATATAGTAATGCAAATGTATTACTGTACGGTGCTTTTGCGGTAGACGCAGCACTGCATCAAGCGTATCAGAATACTCATCCGATACACTTAAAGTCTCACCCAAGGGCTCGGTACGCTTAAACCAGCTGCTTGTAAGCATACTCTTACTGCAGTTAATCGTAATGCGAATAAGCAGCGCCTTTAGATGCTCATCATTTTCTACCTTGTCCTTGTGCTTTATAAAGCGCAAAAAAACCTCCTGTAATATGTCGTCCGCATCATATTTATTTTTTACTCTTGCAATGGCAAGACGGTACACCATATCGGAGTGCTTTTTAAAGGCTTCATTTGCCGTTATTTTGTATTCCATTTTCTTCCCTCCTTAACCTTAATACTTTTAAAGTGACCGAAAGGTTGCAAAAAATCGCCCAAAAAATTTTTTGAGCGATTTTTTATGCTATTAGATTTTAAATAAAATATCGCCGTAAGTAGCGTAAGGCCAATAATCACGAGAAACTATCTTTTCGGCTTCGTCAGCAATATGACGAATATTGTCCATTATAAACAAAACCTTATTGCAATAGGTTTGAGCGCGAGCGAGTAAATCTGCGGTTGCCTGCGCTTTGTCAACAGCCACTTCAAGTTCTTTAATAAGTCGGTTAAGATGCTCGTTAAAGGTTGCTAATTTTTCTACAACCTCAACTTCGGCATCGCAGTTTATCTTATTGCTGACAATTTGTTTTTTCGCAACTGTGTTGCAAAGCTCGCCTTCATAAGCGCTTATAGCGGGAATAACATCACGTTTTACCATTTCGAGTAAAGTAAGCGCCTCAATATGTATTGTTTTGCAATAATTTTCAAGACTTATATCAGCGCGGCAGTTAATCTCGGCGCAGGTGTAAACACCGTGACGCTCAAACAATTCAATGTTTTCTTTTCTGCGCCAGTATGGAAGTGCGTCAACGGTGGAACGAAGATTAAGAAGTCCACGCTTTGCTGCCTCCTCTTCCCAAGCCTTTGAATAGCCGTCACCGTTAAATATAATACGCTTATGCTCTTTTACTGTAGTACGGATAAGTTCTAAAACATCCTTATTGAAATCACTTGAATTCTCGAGCTTGTCCGCAAAATCACAGAAGACATCAGCCACAATTGTATTTAGCACAACATTAGTTTCAGATATTGAAGAAGCGCTCCCAAGCATACGGAATTCAAACTTGTTGCCTGTAAAAGCAAAGGGTGATGTGCGGTTACGGTCGGTATTGTCTTTTCTTATGTATGGTATAACATCAGTACCAACCGTCATTTTAACCTTATCAGCGTCAATATGATGCTCGCCACGTTCGATTGATGCCAAAATTTCATTAAGATCATCACCTAAATACATAGAAACAATAGCGGGTGGTGCCTCAGCGCCGCCAAGACGGTGGTCATTACCAGCCGTTGCAACCGATATGCGCAATAAATCCTGATGCTCGTCCACCGCACGAATAACCGCTGCGAGTGTTAGCAAAAAGAGAAGATTGTCACTCGGGTTTTTACCCGCTTTCAAGAAATTGATACCCGTATCGGTCGAAAGCGACCAGTTATTGTGCTTACCGCTACCGCTTACGTCCTTAAAAGGCTTTTCGTGAAGCAAACACAAAAGACCGTGCCTTTCGGCAATTTTTTTCATCATTTCCATTGTAAGCTGATTATGGTCAGCCGCAATGTTGGTTGTGGTGAAAACAGGAGCCAATTCGTGCTGAGCGGGAGCCGCCTCGTTATGCTCTGTTTTTGCAAAAACACCCAACTTCCAAAGCTCGTCGTCAAGGTCGCGCATAAATGCTTTTACGCGAGGCTTTATAACACCGAAATAATGGTCGTACATCTCCTGTCCCTTAGGAGGTGTTGCGCCCAAAAGTGTTCTGCCGCAGAACATAAGGTCGGGACGGTGCTTTGCCATTTCGCTGTCAATTAAAAAATATTCCTGTTCGGGACCTACCGTTGTATTGATGCTCTTAACGTCCGCTAGACCGAACAATTTTGCAATTCGCAAGGCTTGTTTTGATACTGCCTCCATAGAACGCAGTAAAGGAGTTTTTTGGTCGAGGGCCTCGCCGTTATATGAGCAAAAAGCCGTAGGAATACAAAGTGTATTATCTTTCACAAAGGCGTAAGAGCTTGGGTCCCACGCAGTATAACCTCGCGCTTCGAATGTTGCGCGGAGTCCGCCCGATGGAAAAGATGATGCATCTGACTCGCCCTTAATAAGCTCCTTGCCCGAAAATTCCATTATTATTTTGCCATCACCCGCGGGTGCAATAAAACTGTCGTGTTTTTCAGCGGTAATGCCCGTCATCGGCTGAAACCAATGGGTATAGTGAGTGGCGCCCTTTTCAATAGCCCACTCTTTCATAGCATTTGCCACAATATCGGCAATTTTGCGGTCAATGCTTTTGCCCAGAGATATTGCGGTTTTAAGCTCATTGTATGCGTTTTCGGGAAGACGTTCTTTCATAACACCGTCACCGAAAATATTTATTCCAAAAAATTCATCCACTCTGTTCAAAATCGTTCCCCCAATGGTCTCAAGATTTTATACTCCGCTTTATTATATAAGATTATGAGACAAATGTCAACCAAAGCGCCGTAGAATTATAGTCCGCTCTTTAAAAACGCTATTAGTTAACAAAATTTATATTACTAAACATTTCATCCATATAATCCAACCAATAAACACAATCCACAACGGTTAAATTACTGTTGCTGTTTTCTATTATATACAAAAAGTCGTCTTTTGAAAAGTTGTTTTTTGAAATACGGCTAAAAACATCGTCTATAATTTGAAGTTTAAGTTCATCTCCCGAATCAGTTGAAATCAAATCAATTATATGCACACCTGTATACCGCATAATTTCGCCGTTTAGCTCAATATCTACACCACCAACCCTATCAACGATTTCACTGATAAGTGTGTAATCAAGTTCAACCGTAAAATCTGCGGTATATCCGTAATACATAGTATTTGTTTTGTCATATTTTTCAATATTTACCGCATTAATGCAGTTGTTTTCAAAATCAAGATACATAAGCACTGCACTGCTGTCGGGCAAAATAAAAGCAATACCCGCATTATCAGGTAAATTTCTGTACGGAACTGTGTCCTCTTTTTGATCGACGGCTTTGGTAGAAATGTTAAAATTAAAATATAGATATGCATAAGACAGTCCTAAAAACAAACTTATACACAAAAATATTATAAACACTTTTTTTATTATGCTTTTCAAAAAATCACCCAAAATAGTATTGGTGAAATTTAATTTTATAATACATAAACGATAACAAACTTTTTCTTGAATATTGGTGTTATATGTTGTATACTATATTAGTTACATAACATTGTATATATATTTACATAAGCATTTTAACATTTTATTTACAACTTGTATGCATTTATTTGATAAAATTAGTTGGAAAGCTTATTGCAAAGGAGTAGTAAAAATGATTGAAGTTATAGGCCTCAGTAAAAGGTACGGTACATACCTTGCGGTTGAAAATGTCAACTTTTCAATCCAAAAGGGTGAAGTTGTAGGTTTCCTCGGTCCTAACGGTGCGGGTAAGTCTACAATTATGAACATCCTTACAGGTTATCTTTCACTGACACAGGGCAAAGTTACCATCGACGGTTTTGACATTGCTGAAAATCCTGAAGAGGCGAAACGTCGCATAGGCTACCTGCCTGAATTACCACCGCTTTATGTTGATATGAAAGTGCGCGAGTATCTTAACTTTGTTTATGACCTTAAAAAAGTTAAGTTTCCAAAAGGCCCTCATATTGATGAAATTATGCGTCTTGTACGCATCGACCATGTGCAAAACCGCCTTATTAAAAACCTTTCAAAAGGTTATCGCCAGCGTGTTGGCTTTGCACAGGCACTTATAGGCAATCCCGATGTGCTTATTCTTGACGAACCTACCGTTGGTCTTGACCCACAGCAAATCATCGAAATTCGTAATCTTATAACCCGTCTCGGTAAAAACCATACCATTATTTTATCCTCGCACATACTCTCCGAAATACAAGCTGTTTGCGACCGTATTATAATCATAAACTACGGTGAAATAATTGCTGACGACCTACAGGACAACCTTTCGGAAAAGCTTTCTACCGAGCATTCTCTAGTGGCACGCGTTATTTGTGATGAACGTGATATGTTGGCGGCTCTTAAAACAGTTAAGGGTGTTAAGAACGTTACCTGCCTTGGTAAAAAGGAGACAGGTGCTTACGATTTTGAAATTATACCTGAAGACGGTGCCGATGTACGCGCAGGAATTTCTAGTAGAATTGCCGAACGTAAAAAACTGTTGCTTTCTCTTACAAGCAGCCGTCTCACACTTGAACAAATATTCTTGAAACTTACACAAGCACCAAACAACAACGAGGCACGTAAGATGCTTGGCATTGATGAAGTTTCAACTGCTACACAACATACAGAAGAAAACGAAAGCATTATTATTGAAATGCCTGAAGAAATTTGTATTGAGGAGGATGAAAAATAATGTTAGCTGTATTTAAACGTGAATTCAAATCATATTTTACAAATCCTCTTGGATTTATAATTCTTGCAGTAATCTATTTCTTTTTAGGTTATGTGTTCTCAGGTTTTTATAGCAACGGTATGCCCTATGTTGAATATGTCGTACTCAATGTTTCTCGGATTTTGTTATTCATAGTTCCCGTTATAACAATGCGTCTGTTCAGTGACGAACGTCGCACAAAAACCGACCAGGTGCTTTTTACCGCTCCGGTTAAGCTTATAAGCATAGTTTTAGGCAAATTTTTTGCTGCTCTTGCGCTTTATGGTATTGGTTTTGCGCCTACAATTATTTACCAAATAATCGTTTTAGCCTATGTATCGGTTAATATTTTCTATTACATATACGCTCTCGTAGGTATTTTGCTCTTCGGCGCAGCACTTATTGCAGTAGGTATGTTTATTTCATCCCTTACCGAAAGTCCGATAATTTCAATTATATTCGCATTGGTTATAAACCTTGGCATTATGTTCTCCGGCTCTTTCGCAAGCAGCATAACTGCACCCGCTGCTACCACTTGGTACACTAAAGTGTGGGCGTGGATAGTAGGTGTATTTGCAAAGTTTATCGGTGGAATGGACTTTTTGAGAGTTCTTGAAAGCTTTGGCAATCAGGCTTTCTCGGTCAAGGACGTTGTTTACTTTATAAGCATTACGGTGGCGTTCATATTCCTAACTGAACGCTCACTTGAAAAACGTAGATGGTCATAAGGAGGTCAAAATTATGAGAAAAGATAATATAAATAATAAAATAATTGAAACCTCTGGCGAGGCAAATGTTGAAACAGAAAATAAAAAATCCTTCAAAGATATTCTATGCGATATCGGCAGTTTTTTCAAAAAGATTACACGTTTTTTCAAAAGCGATAATCTTAAAAACGAAGCATTATTTAAACGCGGTGGATATTCACTCGCCATTACCGCTGTTGTACTTGCAGGTCTTATAGTTTTTAACTGGTTGGTCAGCGTTTTGGGTGACCGTTTCCATCTTGAATTCGATATGACAACAAATAAGAAAAATTCTATAAGTGAACAAAATCTTGAATACATCAAAGGAATTGAAAACGAAGTCAATATTACCATAATAGGCACAGAGGAAAACTATGCAAAGTATGTTGCTTATTATGCGCAAAATCTTTACGGAGTTTCAATAACTTCAAATTCTGAGCTCGAGTATTTTGAGCAAACAAAAACACTTGTTTCAAAGTACACCGAATATAATGATAAAATCAATATCAAATACATCGACCAACAATCAACGGAATATGCAGCTATAACCTCTGAATATCCCTCTTATAAATTTGTATTTGGCGATATGATTGTTGAAAGCGAATTTGGTGGCAACGAACGCACAAAAATTCTTAATTTCTACGATCTTTACGCTCTTTCTGAGAATTCCTCTTCTGCATATTACGGAAGTTCCTCATACACACTTGCTGCAAACAAAACCGAAAGAGCGCTTACAGGCGCTATCTCCTATGTAACCAGCACCGATACAAAAAAGGTTGCTGTGCTTTCAGGTCACAGTACAAACCCCTATACCAGTGCCTACAAGGATTTACTCACATCAAACAACTACGACATTACAGAAATTTCGAACAGCATTATTACCGAAATTTCAAGTGACTACGATGCAATTATAATTTCAGCGCCAAACATTGATTTCATAGGCAGTGAACTTGATGTTATTTCTGAATTCTTAGACAATGACGGCAAGCTCGGTAAAGGTTTGATTTTCTTTGCTGATGCGGCAAGTCCATACCTTCCCAATCTTTACGACTTCTTAGAGCAATGGGGTATTTCGGTTGGAGAAGGCATTATATATGAAACCTACAGCGGCAACCATATTCCTGACACTCCTACAGCAATGGGTATCTACACCACAAAACTTGAAGACGACGATATAACCACCAATATGACCTATGCAATTGCGAACTATAACGTTCCAATGAATGTTTGTCAAACAGCTACCACAACAAGAGTGGCTACCGCTTTAATGAAAACACTTGAAACCACCGTTGCTGCACCTATCGACTTTGAGAGTGACTGGGCTGATTACATCGAAGATGACATGAAAACCTTTGACTGCGTTATTCAATCGGTTGAAACAGGTCGTGACAGTGAAAACAACCAGATAACAAGCTATGTAATGGCATTTTCAAGTGTTGAATTCGTTCAAAGTACCTATGCCTCTAACAGCAACCTTTGCAATCAGGATATTGTTATGGCAGTTAGTGATCGTGCTACCCACGTAGGTGACACCGCAATAACCTTCACCTCAAAGGTTATCGAAAACGAAAACTTTACAACTGCTGTAAACGAAAGTGGTGGTAAGCTTGTAAGTACCGTATTTATGTTTATCGTACCTGTACTTATTTCCACTTTAGGTATCGTAATATTCGTAAGGAGAAGAAACGCACGATGAGTGATTTTTTCGAAAATAATCAAGAAATAAATAAACATCCCCTCGCCGACGATACTGTTGGCGAGGCACAACTCCAAGAAACAACAGATGAGGAAAGCACTGTTTTCTCGGCACCTATAGAGCATAAGGTTAAATCACCTAAAAACACAAGCAAGAAAAGATTTATTTCTATTATTGCGACGGCACTTTCTGTTGCAATTCTTGTTGGTGGTACAATAGCGGTTATAAAGCTTATCCCCGAGCTTAAAGAAGAAGAACTCGCGAGCAGCGTTTTTGAGGACATTACAATTCTTGACCGTGATTCCTCCACCTTTACCTCGGTTAGCATAACTAATACAAACGGTGAATTTAAATTCATCTCAAAACAGGTAACCACAACCTCGGACGAGGGACAAGAAACTACAACTACCTATTGGGGAGTTCAAGATATCGACTTTTCAAAAATGAGTACTGATACTATGAATTCTATAATGTCCTCGGTAGCAAACATTACCGCATTACGCGAAATCGATACAAAAACCGCAGAAGAATGTGGCCTTGTCGATCCATTTATGAGAATTAGTGTTGAAGATTCTTCAAAAGGTAATTTTGCGTTTTCTGTGGGTGCGAAGTCACCCGACGGCTTAGGCTATTATTTTATGCTTGACGGTTCTGATAAAATTTATGTAGTACCGACAAACGAACTTTCCGATTTTCAATTTGAATTGGTAGATCTTGCAGATAAAACAGCCATTTCTGCACCTGTATTTACTACCGATACATCTGCAAACAAAGCAGAGGACGGCTCTTATGCAACCTTTGATTCGATCACACTTTCAGGCACTCTTTTTAAAAATACTATTACTATCGAGAACAACACCGATAAAAATTCTTCGGCCGAAATCATACCGTATATTATTACTACTCCTACAAAAAGATATGCCGATTCAACAAAAATTTCACCTTTGATAACACTCTTTTCAAAAAATATCAATGTTGCAGGAAATTACGCCTTTGATATAACCAGCAACACTTTAAAGGAATTCGGTCTTCACAATCCCGATGCCATTGTAACACTAACTATTAATGGTGAGAGCAAATCATTTAAGATTTCAGTAATTGATGATGAGTTCTGTGCAGTAATCTACGACGGCGCTACAATGATTCGCAAGGTTGACTCAAGCTCATTTGAGTTTTTATCACTCAAAGCCGAAGACTTCTATAGCAATCAGCCATTTATGTACGCTATAAGTGATGTATCAACAATGACCTTGGTCGACGGTAAAGAAAGTTTTAAATTTGATATTTCTTACACCGAGGATGAAGAACAAAATCGAGTGTTCCATATTGTAGCTAACGGCAAGGAAATAGTAGCCTCTGATTTTCAGAGCTTCTATGCTGAATTTGTAAATATACAATGTAGTGACTTTAACATTGAGGACGTATCCGGCGAGGCTGTAAGCTCAATTAAATATAATTTTGCTGACGGCTCTGAAACTACCATAAAGTTTTATAAGGTTAACGAAACACAGTATCAATACAGTGTTGATGATACTCCAATGGGTAAAATTACTTCGGCAGCATACAAAAAACTTATACGCAGTATAAAAGCACAAGCAGAATAAAAACTTAGCAGCAATTGAGGCACACTTCCTTACGGAGTGTGCCTCAATTATATTCGCCTTTTACAAGTGATATTACTTCGCGTTATATCATACTCCCCCGTTTTTTGTGTAAACAAAAAAGGAAGATGCTTTTTGCATCTTCCTAAGTAGTCAGTGTTTAATTATTTTGAATAAACCTTTTTTGCACCAAAGCCGAAAGCTACCAAACCAAGCATAACAATTGTAGCGTAAACAACTGTCATATCACCCGTCTGTGGTGCTGAAGCAGAGTCATCAGCATTGCTTGAAGCGTTTGGATCGGTCACAGCATCACCGTAGTTAGCACAAACAATAACAGTAGTGTTGAGCTTGATTGTCATTTCCTTTGAAGTAAGACTACCCTTTACAATTTCGTAGTCATTGCCTTGTACTGCCTTTTCTATCTTTGTGGTTGCGGCAAGATTCTTTACAGCGCTCAAAGTAATAACACCATTGCTTACCGGAGCAGAAACACCCTCAACAGAAGCTACAACTTTGTAAACGCTCCAATCCTTAAATGTGCCGTACTTAGCCTCGTCAGCCTTCACTGTAAGTGTGTCGCCTTTATCAAATGTGTATTCAACATCTACCTTACCAATAGGTGTTACAACTTCAGCCTTTCTAACTGTTACGGTAACCTTTTCAGTAGCTATTGGACTTTCAGCTGCAAATGCTGTTACAGAAAGACAGCAAATCATAACTACGCTAAGAACTACTGCAATTATCTTTTTCATTTTGTATACCTCCGAAAATATTAAAAATACAACTATACGTGTATTATTATAAACCATTAATTTTAAAAAGTAAAGACTTTTTTTAATTTTTTATTTTTTCTTGATACAAATCAAATTTTGTGGTAAACTTTATTAGATATATTATGCAACAAGGAGTAATACTGTGGATTTAAAGCAAGAAATAAACCGTCGTCGTACCTTTGCAATTATTTCGCACCCTGACGCCGGTAAAACAACACTTACCGAAAAACTACTGCTTTATGGAGGCGCCATTCAAACTGCTGGTTCCGTAAAAGGAAAAGCCACCGCAAAACATGCCGTATCTGACTGGATGGAGCTTGAAAAACAGCGTGGTATTTCCATAACCTCGTCGGTTATGCAGTTTGAATACGACGGCTACTGCATAAACATTCTCGACACCCCCGGTCACCAAGATTTCTCGGAGGATACCTACCGCACTCTTATGGCGGCAGACAGCGTTGTTATGGTAATTGACGCGGCAAAGGGTATTGAGCCTCAAACCCGTAAGCTATTTAAGGTTACAGCTATGCGCAATATACCGATTTTCACATTTATCAATAAACTTGATCGTGAAGCGCGTGATCCGTTTGAATTACTCGACCAACTCGAAAAAGAATTTGGCATCGGCACCTACCCTGTTAACTGGCCTATTGGCTGCGGCGTTGATTTTAAGGGCGTTTTTGACCGAGACCGCCGCCAAATTATGACCTTTAACGAATTCCACCGTGGTCAAGAAAGATTGCAGGCCATAGAGTGTGATATAACCGACACCGAAAAACTTGACGGGCTTATCGGCGAATATTCTCGCCGCGACCTCGTTGAGCAGATTGAACTACTCGATGGCGCAAGTTATGATTTTGATATTGACCAAGTGCGCTGTGGTAAGCTCACACCTGTTTTCTTTGGCTCAGCGCTTACAAACTTTGGTGTAGAGCCTTTTCTTGAAAACTTCCTCAAAATGACAACCGCTCCCTTGGCTCGAAATACAAAAGAGGGTGAGGTTTTTCCCGAAAGCGAAAATTTCTCGGCATTTGTATTTAAGATTCAGGCTAATATGAACAAGGCTCACCGCGACCGTATGACCTTTATGCGTATATGCTCGGGTAAGTTTGAGCGCGATAAGGAGTATTATCATATCCAAGGCAAAAAAAGTCTTCGCCTTTCACAGCCGCAACAACTTATGGCTGACAGCCGTCAAATTGTAAACGAGGCGTATGCAGGTGATATTATCGGTGTATTCGACCCCGGTATCTTTTCTATCGGCGATACCGTATGTGAGATAAAGCATAAGGTTGAATTTGAGGGAATCCCAACCTTTGCACCCGAGCACTTTGCAGTTATCGAACACAAGGACAGTCTTAAGCGTAAACAGTTTGTAAAAGGCGTTGAGCAGATAGCACAAGAGGGTGCTATACAAATCTTCCATGAGCCAAATACGGGTATGGAGCGCGTTATCGTAGGCGTTGTCGGTGTGCTTCAATTCGAGGTGCTTGAGCATCGACTCAAAAACGAATACAATGTTGACGTAATCAGAAGCAATATGCCTTACCAATTTATACGTTGGATTGGCAACGAGGACATTGACGTATCAAAACTTAACCTTACCTCCGACACAAAATGGGTTCAGGACTTTAAGGGCAACAATCTTCTTATATTTACAAGCGAATGGAACATTAACTGGGCGCTTGAAAAGAATGAAGGACTTATTTTAGAAGACTTTAGCAAGAATTAAGGTGAAACTATGAATATTGCAGTAATAACAGGAGCGAGCTCGGGACTTGGATGGGAATATGCAAAAGAAGTTTACCGTACCCGCACCGACTTTGACGAAATTTGGGTAATTGCTCGACGTGAAGAACGCTTAAAAGAGTTACAGGCAGTGCTTGGCTCTACCGTAATTCCCGTAGCTTTTGATATAACCGACCCCCTGGCAGTAGAAGATTACGCTTCGCTTTTAAAGGAAAAGAACGCTACTGTAAAATTGCTTATCAACAATGCTGGTTTTGGTAAGCTTGGCAATTTTGATGAGTTAAGTTTGCACGAAAACACCCGTATGGTGCGCCTTAACTGTGAGGCGCTCACATCTATGACTGCGGCAACACTTCCCTTTATGAATGAAAAAAGTGAAATTGTAAACAGCTGTTCAATCGCATCCTTTGCGCCAAACACCCGTATGGCGGTTTACTCATCAACAAAGGCTTACGTTATGAGCCTTTCACGCGCATTACGAGAGGAACTTAAACCACGTAAAATAAATGTTTTAGCCGTTTGCCCGGGACCAATGGATACCGAATTTTTGGCGGTTGCCAATATACAAAAGGGCGCAAGTAAAACCTTTGATACCCTACCGCGTGTAAACGCTCGCGTTATGGCTGTAAAGTCACTTAAAGCGTCCAGCCGTGGTCGCGCAGTTTACACCAACCGAGTTTTTTACAAATTCTACCGTTTGCTTGCAAAACTACTCCCCCATTCCCTCGTTATGAAAATGTGCGGAACCTAAATTAATGCACAATTAACCCCGATTGTCATAAGACAGTCGGGGTTGTTTTATATCATATTAATATTTCTTATAAAGTGGGCCGTATGCCTGACAAGCGCGGTAGTCCTGACCCTCTTTGTCCATACCAAATGCATTCCAAGCAGCAGGACGGTAAATGTCATCCTCGGGTACGTTGTGCATACAAACAGGGATACGAAGCATTGAGCACATTGTAATAAGGTCAGCGCCAATATGACCATAGCTGATAGCGCCGTGGTTAGCACCCCAGTTCATCATAACCTCGTAAGCGGTCTTAAATGGACTGCCCTCTTTACCGTCGCAACGTGGGGCAAACCATGTGCAAGGCCATGTTGGGTTAGTTCTTTCCATAAGTGTGTCAGAAACTTCGTCGGGAAGCTTAACTGTCCAACCCTCAGCAATCTGAAGCACAGGACCCAAGCCCTTTACAAGATTAAGACGTATCATTGTGCAAGGCATTTCAGCCTTTGTGGTATAGTGGCTTGAGAAGCCGCCGCCGCGGAAGTTATCAAAGCCTGCCTCGCACCAAACGGTAGCGTCGGTCATCTTCTTGATATCTTCGTCGGTAACTTCCCACCATTTTTTCATAACAGCGTTGCCGTTTTCATCACAGCACTCACCGCAAGCATCAAGACAAGCAGCGCCTGAGTTTAGAAGGTGGATAATACCGTTAGATTCAGCAGCCTTACCCTCTAATTTGTAGCCTGTAACACGCTCGGTAGCCTCACCCGACCAATATGTACGAACGTCGGCAAAAATTTGCGCGCGGTGGGTAAGCAAACGCATCATAAGCATACCCATACCGTTTAAAATATCGTTTTCAGTAGCAAGGGTAAATGGCTCGCGAGCGCCCTCATAGTCAAAGGTAGATGACAAAAGTGCCTCTGGATAGTCACAGTTTGGCCAATGGTCAGTCCACTGACGTTGACCCTGGAAGCCGCCTACAATAGCGTTGTGACCAACCTTTTCCTCTTCAAAGCCGTCGGGAAGATTCTCGTTGCCAGCCATAAGGTCCTTTATGATGCAGTACATTTTAACGGTAAATTCCCACTGCTTTTCCTTTTCCTCTGGAGTAAACTTAATGCGGCGGTCTTTACCCAAAAATTCTACTGATTCAGGGTTATCATCCCGACCCTCTTTACAGTGTTCCTTGGTCCAAGCAAGAGCCTTTTGGAATTCCTCTTCGTTGTAGATGCCCTCTTCCATTCGACGAAGGATTTCTACCTCGTCAACCGACTCAACGCGCATACCAAAATATGCTTCCATCATATCCTGGTCCATAATTGAGCCTGCTATACCCATACACTGTGAGCCAATTTGCAAATATGATTTACCGCGCATTGTAGCAACAGCAACAGCGGCGCGACCAAAGCGCAAAAGCTTTTCTTTTACGTCCTCGGGAATTTCAGACACTTGGTCGCGGTCCTGTACCTCGTGACCGTAAATGCCAAATGCGGGAAGACCCTTTTGTGCGTGACCTGCCAAAACGGCTGCCAAGTACACAGCGCCCGGACGCTCGGTGCCGTTAAAACCCCAAACACCCTTGATTGTATTAGGGTCCATATCCATAGTCTCTGAGCCGTAGCACCAGCAAGGTGTTACCGAAAGGGTAATGTCTACGCCCTCTTTTTTAAATTTTTCGGCGCAAGCCGCAGCCTCGGGCACACGACCGATGCTGGTATCAGCCATAACAACCTTTACAGGCTCGCCATTTGAGTAGAAAAGATTTTCCTCAAAAAGTTTTCTAGCCGCGTTTGCCATAGCCCAAACCTGTGGCTCAAGGCTTTCGCGTAACTGCATTGGTCCTCGACGACCGTCTACGACAGGACGAATACCGATTACGGGGTAGCCGCCTACGTATCTTGATTTGCTCATAGTGTTGCAACTCCTTTAAAAAAAATTATAAAACAAAATCTGAAACAGATTATTTGCTACGGAAAGTATATATCTTCATTATAAAAAATGTCACAGGACCACCTACCATTGCGGCGAGAATTGTCCCCCAGAACTGTGGCAAATTCATTGTGTTGATGGTAATAAAAGTTACAAGGAAGAATATTATAAAGTTTGGTATATATGAAATAAAAAATTTAATATATCGTTCAAGTGACGGCCTTTTTTTGAAAATAAACCGACTGCTTAAAAAGAATGCGATTGTAAGCGCTGTATAGTAACCAAGCACCGCAGCAACATTGTCCTGCAACCCTAACGCGTGATAAGCGGATGAAAAAATCGCATCATTAAGGGTGTTTATAACCCCCAAAACGCAAAATTCGATAAATTTTTTGCTTAAAAAGGTTCTTTTAAACTTAAAAAACAATTCGCGTATGGCGGTCACCCCCATTTCACTATATGTAATTAGTATAACAAATTACTGACAAAAAAGCAAGATTATATTGACATTGCTACGCGGTTGCGATAAAATTAACAAGCAGTTAAATATTTGCGCCCGTAGCTCAGTTGGATAGAGCGTCCGCCTCCTAAGCGGAAGGTCGGGGGTCCGAATCCCTTCTGGCGTGTTTATTTGGGCCGGAGCTGCATGGAGCTTCGGCCCTGTTGTTTTCACTTCAAACAAATGTGAGGTAACCTATGTCTGCAACATCTGTCTGGCGCTCCAAGACGACGGAGCTGCCGGTGATTTCTGTGCTGGGCGAGCTCACCGCCGCCTTTGAGAGTGCTGCGGAGGGCCA
>JAZUNP010000003.1:0-156880 GCA_045604215.1 Acutalibacteraceae bacterium | reverse complement strand
ATCTCTATCTCTTGTTTCAATACAGTTTATTAATACCTCTTTTTCAGAGATAGGATCGATATGAATATTAACTGCTCTGCACTCAGGGTGTTTACTTGGAGATTCTAAAACAAAATGCACTCCGGGAAAGGTGCCGATTTGTTTTAATCTTTCCCCAGCAACCTTTAATACTTCAATTAAAACCCATGAACACAACTCATTTGCAAAAGAATTCCATAACAAATTATATTCATCTTCTTCGATTTCGAACGATATATAACCATCTTCCCACATAATAAAGACTCCTTGTTCTAGTTTTGTATTATCATATCACAAAGCATGTGACAAATTTGGTGTTTATTCAATTATAACATAAAAGCGGCAATAAATCAATGCGAAGCATTGTATATCATCAATTCCGCAGGAATTGCATATCATCAAAACTTTAGTTTTGTATATCATCAAGACGACAGATTTTTAATACACACCTAAAGGTGTGATGATATACGCCGCACTTGTGCGGCAATGATATACACGACTGCGTCGTGATGATATGCCAAGCCTGTCGGCTTGGATAAAAAAATTCTCTTTACTTTCGTAAAGAGAATTTTTTGGGAGTTTTGAACTTAATGGCACGAATAAAATTGGCTGAAAACCGAGTACTCACCTTAATTGTATATAGATACTTTAACATTAACACAAAAATTGTCTGTTTGACAGTTATTACTCTTCTTCTGTTTCATTAGAGTCCATAAGAAGTTTTTTTGGTTGAGGCAAAAATGATAGCTCTTCTGATGCAGGAAAAAGATCGCGAACCTCAGTAGGTGCATCAATTGAAGCGTATATCTCCATTCCCTTTTCCATAAGCTTGGAGATTGTTTCTATAGAATACTTTACTCTTTGCTCATCTTCTTTGTTAAGTTCCACATCAGGTATTTCTCGCCTTAATTCCTCTATACATTCATCCAACATGACTTGTGTCACTTGTTTATTTGCAGCTACTAAAGTTTCAAGAGTATCGTTCTTTAATTTAGCATGACGCCAACTTTCTTCTTGTTGTTTCACGGTAACAAGATGAGATTTAATTTTTACACACTTGTCAACTATTTTTGCCAAATTAAATAAAACAACAGAAGCACCCGCAGCCACAACACAAAACTCAAACCATATTGAACCACTATCTGTTTTCTTTAACGATATTTTCTCATCATTAACGTTCAAATAAGGGCATTGATTAATCGATTTATTAAACATTTCAATATTTTTAGAAAACTCATCAAGATTTTCTGTTGCAGGCATTTTTATATCAAATCCACTTTCAATAATGTCAAAACCTGCTACCTCACAAAAATCGATAACACCCCTTATTCGTTCCATAAGAATATTATATTTGGGCAACAAATCTTGATAGGTCTCATATGGAATTGTAAACGAATTATCTATTTTTGAGAAATACGGATTTTCTAAAAATAAAGAGCACAGATCTTTAAGACTATCAATTGAACTAATACTCACTAATGAATCTCTTACAGATTCCCAATTTTCCACTTTACCGCGATTATATTGAGTACTGCCAACTTTGTATGGTTCATTATATATTTTGAATTTTTCAAGTGTTTCATAGTTTGATTTTAATACATAATACATATATTTTATTCTCATAATTTCAATGCTCCTTTTATAAACATCCTAATATATTTAACTTTTTAATTATGTATTTTCTTGATTGTTCAAATCAACCAAATTTTGTATTCTTTCAGCATTTTCACTTGAAGCCCATTCTTTCAACATATCGCAAGGAAAGTTTTTACACTTGCCACAATGCGATATGTTTTGTTTTGTCGAACAGTCAAACAAGTCGCATCTACCATTCCACACACATTTCCCTTCAGGTGCCACAACTCTACAACCATTACATTTATTTTCAGTAAAGAATCCACAAGCAGAACAGTTAATTCCACAAACAGATAAATCCATATATATCACCCCTATTTATTTGCTATATGTATATTATAGCATATCTTTATGAATAAATCAATGCGGAGCATTGTATATCATCAATTCCGTAGGAATTGCATATCATCAACTTCTAAGAAAGTTGTATATCATCATTGCGAAAGTATTTTGATACACGCTAAAGCGTGATGATATACGCAGCACTCGTGCGGCAATGATATACACGACTGCGTCGTGATGATATACCATTGCTTTCGCAATGGATAAAAAAAGACAAGTCTTTCGACTTGTCTTTTTTGGAGCTGCTAACCAGATTCGAACTGGTGACCTCGTCCTTACCAAGGACGTGCTCTACCACCTGAGCCATAGCAGCATATTTAAGCGACTTGATTATTATATTATAACAAGTCGCTATTGTCAAGAATATTTTTTATAATTTTATCTTTCTTTTCCTTTTGGTCTTGTCATAAGCTCTTTTACAGCTATATCCGGGCGATAGTCCTCATACAAAACCTTATAGCAGGAATTAATTATTGGCAATTCTACTCCATATTTTTGACCGAGTTTATACGCCAATTGTGCCGCATAATAACCCTCAACTGTACCAACCTCAGCAAGTGCTTTTTTAACCGAAACACCGCGACCGACCTTATTACCAAAGCGGTTATTACGGCTGTGTTGTGAGGTACAGGTTACAACCAAGTCACCAATGCCTGTAAGTCCGGCAAATGTACGCTCGTCAGCACCCATACATACACCAAGGTTTGCCATCTCGGCAAGACCGCGAGTGATCAGCGCCGCCTTGGTGTTATCACCAAGACCTAAACCGTCACTAACACCAGCACAAACAGCAATAACATTTTTTAGTGCGCCTCCAAGTTCAACCCCAATTAAATCATTAGCGGTGTATATACGCAAAAATTCGCTTGATAAGACATCCTGAACAATTGATGCGGCAGTAAAACTTTTTGAAGAAGCAACCAGCGAAGTAGGTATCATTCTTGCTACCTCTTCAGCATGTGACGGACCTGATAAAACACATATTTTATCGTTTGGCAATTCATCGCGTATTACCTCAGAAAGTCTTTTAAGTGTATCCTTTTCAAAACCTTTTGCAACATTAACAACTATACCATGATTTTCTACAGCGCAAAGCTTGTTTGCTACAGAGCGGACAGCCACAGACGGACATGCAATAACCGAAATCAAAGAACCTGTAGCAACATTAATATCCGTAGTAAATGTTATATCATCGGGGATTTTTATACCCGGTAATAACTTTACATTTTCACGGTTTTTAACAAGCTCGTTTATCTCATTTTCAAACGGAGACCAAAGAGATACCTCATGACCGCAATTATATGCCGAAATTGCAAGAGCGGTACCCCAACCACCAGAGCCTAAAACAGTAATCTTTGCCATAATTACCTACCCTTTCCTATGGTCAACTTTTTTTCAGTACCATTTAAAAGTCTTTTTATATTTGCGCTATGCTTTGAAATTACCAAAACACCCATCGCAATTGACAAAACTGCCTGCGGCCAAAAGAGCGCAAATTCATTTATATAGCTAAAAATCATAGTACAGCCAACAACAGTTACTGCCGCCGCAATTGAACTTGCTGATACAATTCGCGTTATTAAAACTCCGAGCGCAAAAACCGCAAGACCTATCAAAATTGCGGGCCAGCAGCAAACAGCAAAAATGCCAACACTTGTTGCTATTCCTTTGCCACCCTTAAACTGAAAAAATATAGGAAAAACATGACCTATCATACAAGCTACACCGCATAAAAACGCACCGTATACCGCCCATTTGTCACCGTTTTCAAAAACTGCTTTAAAAACAAGCTTACCAACAATACAGGCAATAAATCCTTTTAACACATCACCTAAGAATGTGAGAGCGCCAAGTTTAAATCCGCCTGTACGCATAACATTTGTTGTTCCTGCGTTACCGCTACCCATTTCGCGAACATCTTTTTTCAAAAACAACTTTGACAAAATAACGGCAAAGCTAATACTACCAAGTAAATATGCTAAAATTACACTTAAAACTGCATAAATCATTTTGCGTTTTTGTCTCCTCTCTCACGAATAACAAATCTTACGGGAGTCCCCTCAAGTCCAAAGGTAGAACGAATTTGATTTTCAAGATAACGTTGGTATGAAAAATGGAATAGCTCCGCATTATTGCAAAAGCAAACAAAGGTTGGCGGACAGGTAGACGCCTGTGTGATATAGTAAATTTTAAGGCGTTTACCCTTGTCGGACGGCGGTTGAACACGCGCGGTCGCATCGGCCAAAATATCGTTAAGCTTACCTGTAGAAATACGCATCGTGTTTTGTGTACGCACGTAATTAATAAGCTCAAAAAGTCTATCGAGTCGCTGACCGGTCTTTGCCGATATAAAAATAATTGGCGCATACGGCATAAAGGCGAAATCAACCATTAACTTTTTACGGTAGTTATCCATTGTTTGACCGTCTTTTTCTACAATATCCCATTTATTAACGGCTATTATACAAGCCTTTCCCTCTTCAAGCGCAAGACCCGCTACTTTGGAATCCTGCTCGGTAAAGCCATCCTTACCGTCAATCATAATAACGCAAACGTCCGAGCGCTCTATAGCCATTTTGGCGCGGATGACGCTATATTTTTCAATTTTATCCTCTACCTTGCTGTTACGACGTAAACCCGCAGTATCAATAAAATTAAATTTACCAAACTTGTTAACAACCAGTGAGTCAATAGCATCACGTGTAGTACCTGCAATATCCGATACGATAACGCGCTCCTCACCTGCAATTTTATTTACAAGCGAGCTTTTACCTGCATTTGGTTTACCAATAACAGCAACGTTAATAACGTCTTCATCCTCGGATTCTTCAGTATCGGGTAAGAAGCCATACGCAGCATCAAGCAAATCGCCTGTACCGTGACCATGTACCGAAGAAACAGCAATCGGGTCACCGAGGCCTAAATTATAAAACTCGTAAAACTCGGGTGGAACATCGCCGATTTTATCACACTTGTTTACACATAAAACAATCGGCTTACCGCTTTTAAGAAGCATAGATGCAATTTCGCTGTCGGTTGCGGTAACACCTGTTTGCATATCACAAACCAAAATAATTACGTTTGCGGTATCAATAGCGAGCTGTGCCTGTGAACGCATACCCGACAGTATTATATCATTGGTTTTAGGCTCGATACCGCCCGTATCAACAAGCATTACCTTTTTACCACGCCACTCGGTATCACCATAAATGCGGTCACGGGTAACGCCTGGAGTGTCATCAACAATCGACAGCCTTTTACCGATAAGTTTATTAAAAAGAGTCGATTTACCAACGTTTGGTCTACCCACAACTGCAATAATCGGTTTTGCCATAACTAAACCTCCTGATTCTCTAAAATTGCGTCTATTAACGCATATCCGTCATTATCAACAACTTTAATTTTTATATTTAACTTTTGCGATAATTCTTGTACTGTTATACTATCGAGGAACATATCACCCTCAGCCCGCAACATACTTGACGGTATAAGTAAAGTATCACCCAATTTTTTATCTTTTAACTGATTATAAATATCAGTTGCTGTAATCAAGCCTGCAACAGTAATTTTTTCACCAAAAAAATTATTTTTTATAGCAAAAACATCACATTTAAGACCCTTTGCTTTTTGCATACACAAATTTGCAATATGCTTAATAAGCGGATAAGCCGCAACACCTGTTACCATAGTAATATATCTCTCGGTGTTACAAGTGCCTTTTTCTTTCAAAGCCGATTCAACCTCCGACTTCAAAAGCGCCCAAAGACCCACTCCGTTTTCAAGCTGTAAAAAATCGCCGTAAAACTCGGCTGATGGTATTTCGCGACCCGACAAAAGATAAAACTCGTCCGAGCCGTAAATGCGCCTGTCACCATACATTTGCACAGCTTTTTGCGCATATTCATCGATAATATCAAGCACCTGCGCGGCGGTTTGTTTATTAAATGGTTTAAGTTTGGATAAACCCTCGCGGTGTTCGGTTAGCCCTACGGGTACTGCGGCAATGCATACCATATTCTCAAGATTTAACAAATCATTTAAACTACGTCGTAATTCATCGCCATCGTTATACTCCGGACATATCACCAGCTGACTGTTCATTTTTATACCCGCATCATTAAAACGCTTCATAATTTCCAATACTTTACCCGCGTTTTTGTTAGCCATCATTTTAACACGCAGCTCGGGATTTGTAGTATGTACCGAAATATTTATAGGACTGATATGCATTTTAATTATTCGGTCAATCTCATGCTCGGTTATATTTGTAAGTGTAATATAATTACCAAACAGAAAGGAAAGTCGCGAATCATCATCCTTAAAATAAAGGCTTTTTCGTAATCCTTTAGGCAACTGGTCAATAAAACAAAATACACATTTATTTTTACACGAACGTTTTTCGTCCATTAAATAGGTATCAAATGTGAGACCTAATTCGTCAAATTCACCTTTTTTAATTTTGTATTTTTTAATCTTACCTTTTGAATTGATAATCTCGGCAATAATTTTTTCATTATTTTGATAAAATCGGTAATCAAGCACATCCACTATTATATTACCATTAAGTGTTAAAAGTGTATCACCTGGCTTTATACGCGCTTTTGCAGCAACGCTACCCTTTTGAACACCTTCAATAATTACGGACATACCTTTTCACCACCTTAATTAACTATCTTATAATTATACTATACTACCTTACAAAAAACAAGAGGAGGATTGCTCCTCCTCTTAAAAACAATTATTCTGCGATTTCTACAACCTGACGACCATTGTATTTGCCGCAAGCAGTGCAAATTCTGTGTGGACGCTTGTATGCGCCGCAATCAGAACATCTTACCAATGTAGGAGCGGTAAGCTTCCATAAGTTGTTTCTTCTCTTGTCTCTTCTTGCTTTAGAGGTTTTTCTCTTCGGTACTGCCATTTTCAGCACCTCCTTAATTTAATATTAGAATAAATTAATTATCAAGTAATTCCATAAGCTTAGCAAGTCTTGGATCTACTTCCTTTGTAGAACAACCACACTCGCCCTCGTTTAAGTTTTTACCACATTTAAAACAAATACCCTTGCAATCTTCATTACATAGGTGTTTGCTGGGCAAATCTAAAATGACTTCAGAATACACAAACTCGTCCACATCTAATTTCATATCCGGCACCGCGATAATAGTGTCACTTTCCTGTCTCTCAATAGCAGTGGCAAGCAATTTATCAACAATGACGGTATGGTTGTGTTGGGCAAAAATGCCGCATCGGTCGCAGTCAGCTGCAAAAGTATATTCAATATTCAAATTCAAAGACACAACACTCGCCCTATTAGAAACAGCACCTGTGATTTTTACGGGGGTTTTGAGCGGATAGTTCCCCATAAAATCCACATCACTCATATCAAGAGTGTGGTTAATTTCCAAAACCGAATTATCGGTAGCAAAGATGCGTTTTAAATCAAGAATCATACTGCACCCCACAAAATGACCTCAAGTCACGAAGTATATTATATATACGTGAACACCTTTTGTCAAGCACCAATTTCTATATTTTTTATAAAATTTTACTTACAAAACTTTATTTTTTTTGTTGATAAACACATTGACATTTAACACAAAAAAAGATATAATTGAAAAAATATAAAATGTAACTCAATTTCAAGAAAGGTGTTGTACAAAATGGCTTATTTTTTCAACGAAGTTTCACACACATTTAATGAGTATCTTTTAGTACCGGGTTACTCATCCGCTGAATGTGTACCCGCAAATGTATCTCTCAAAACTCCCCTTGTTAAATTTAAAAAGGGCGAAGAACCTGCTATTTCTATGAACATACCTATGGTATCTGCAATAATGCAGTCCGTTTCAGGTGAAAAATTGGCAGTAGCGCTTGCGCGCGAGGGTGGTGTTTCGTTTATATACGGCTCACAAACTGTTGAAGACGAAGCAGCAATGGTTGCGCGTGCAAAAGCATACAAAGCAGGGTTTGTTGTAAGTGGCTCAAACGTTTCACTTGACAGCACTTTACAAGATATTTTGAATCTTAAAGAAGAAAACGGTTTCTCAACAGTAGCTGTTACCTCTAACGGTACTGCAAACGGTAAACTTTTAGGTATAGTTACAGGTCGTGACTACCGCGTTAGCCGTATGGATAGGTCAACACCTGTTGCTGACTTTATGACACCAATTGAAAAACTCATTGTTGGTGATGAAAACACAACACTTAAACAAGCAAACGACATTATTTGGGATAATAAGCTTAACTCGTTGCCAATTGTCGATGCGAACGGTAATCTTATGTACTTTGTATTTAGAAAAGACTACGAAGCGCACAAGGAAAATCCAAACGAACTGCTCGACAGCAAAAAGCGTTATGTTGTTGGCGCAGGTATTAACACACGTGACTATGCAACACGTGTTCCTGCTCTTATTGAAGCGGGTGCTGACGTGCTTTGCATTGACTCCTCCGAAGGTTTTAGTGAATGGCAAAAACTTACAATTGCTTGGATTCGTGAACACTACGGCGACAGCGTAAAGGTTGGTGCGGGTAACGTTGTTGATGCTGAAGGCTTCCGTTTCCTCGCTGATTGCGGAGCTGACTTTATTAAAGTAGGTATCGGTGGAGGCTCAATCTGTATTACCCGCGAAACAAAGGGTATCGGTCGAGGACAGGCAACCGCTCTTATTGAAGTTTGTAAAGCTCGTGATGAATACTTCGAGGAAACCGGTATTTATGTTCCTGTTTGTTCTGACGGCGGTATTGTTCACGACCATCACATCACCCTTTCTCTTGCTATGGGCGCAGACTTTGTAATGCTTGGTCGCTACTTTGCTCGTTTTGATGAAAGCCCATCAAACAAGGTGCGCCTTAACGGTAGCTACTATAAAGAATACTGGGGTGAAGGCTCTGCACGCGCTCGTAACTGGCAGCGCTATGACCTTGGTGGTGATAAGAAGTTATCATTCGAAGAGGGTGTTGACTCTTATGTTCCTTATGCAGGCGCTTTAAAGGACAATGTTGCATTGTCACTTAGCAAGGTTAAATCTACAATGTGCAACTGCGGCGCACTTACAATTCCTGAATTCCGTAACAAAGCAAAGCTTACACTTGTATCGGCTACAAGTATTGTCGAGGGCGGTGCTCACGATGTTATTCAAAAAGAAACTTCTCTTGGAACAATAAAATAATTAAAAAATTTGACCACCCCATTACCTATGGTATTGAGGTGGTCCTTAATTTAAAAGAACCGACGGTATACCGTCGGTTCTTTTAAATTAGTCGTTGCTGTAAGGAAGTAAAGCTACCTGACGAGCGCGCTTAATAGCAGTTGTAAGAGCGCGTTGGTGACGTGCGCAAGTACCTGTTGCTCTGCGTGGCAAAATCTTTGCACGTTCAGAAACATACTTACGAAGTCGTGCTACATCCTTATAATCAATTTCTTCTACACGGTCAGCGCAAAAGTGGCAAACCTTTTTGCGTGGCTTTCTGTGAAGTGGTCTATCTGTCTTTTCCATCGAAAAGTTCCTCCTTTAGTTAAAATTAGAAGGGCAAATCGTCGTCCATGCCGCCAATTTCGGCAAAGTCGCTTGCGTCTGCATTACTGTAAGAAGCAGGCTCGCTGTCAATTGTTGCGGCAGCGCCGTCACGCTTTGACTCAACAAATTGTGCATTATTTACAACAACCTCAAAAGCTGTACGGTTGTTACCATTTTTATCCTGATACCTACGGGTTTGAATTGAACCCTCTATACCAATAAGACTGCCCTTTTTGAAATATTTGGTGATGAATTCAGCGCGCTGACGCCAAGCAACAATGTTGATAAAGTCAGTTTGCTGTTCTTCACCTGCGCGATAGTTACGGTTTACAGCAATGGAAAACGTTGTAACGGGTATACCGTTGGTTGTGGTTTTTAGTTCTGGATCTGCTGTGAGACGGCCTGTTAAAACTACAAGGTTAAACATTTAAAATTCCTCCATTACTTTCTAATTACCATAATGCGAAGAACGCCTTCGGTAATACCTGCAATACGCTCAAGTTCTGCAGGGAGAGACGGTTCACTGGTCATAGTTGTGAAGATGTAGTAACCTTCAGTCTCGTCGTTGATAGGATATGCAAGTCTTCGCTTACCCCATTCGTCAACATTTTCGACCGTACCGTTTTTAGCTATAAGGTCATTAAACTTTTCTTTGAGTGTGTTAACAGCTTCATCACCGTTTGCTACAGAAAGAACAAGAGCTACCTCATACTTATTGGTCATTTCGTTGCACCTCCTTCTGGTCTAATGGCTCCGTGCAATTTACACGGGGCAAGGAGCTAAATTTGAGCAAAAACTCAACTAGCGACTAACATTATAACATAATTTTACAGTTTGTCAACTTTTTTCTTATTTCATAATTGATTTTTTCACAAAGATAATATATAATTAACGTGAAAAAGCAAAAGGAGAATTTGATTTATGCTACTTGCAATTGATATAGGCAATACAAATATCACCCTTGGCGTATACGACAATGACGTTTTGTGCTTTACAGCACGACTTGCAACAGCGCATGGCACAACAGCTGACCAATATGCTGTTGAGATTAAAAATATTCTTGAACTTCATGCACTAAATCACTCACGAATTGAGGATTGTATAGTTTCTTCAGTTGTACCGTCGGTTGGTAGTGCAGTTTGCAATGCTGTTTCACTACTTTGTAATATAGTACCGCTCGAATTAGGTCCCGGTGTAAAAACAGGTCTTAATATTAAGATTGACAATCCAGCCCAACTTGGTGCTGACTTGGTAGCAGGAGCTGTTGGTGCTATCAGTGAGTACACACTTCCCTGTGTTGTAATTGATATGGGTACTGCCTCTACAATCAGCGTTATTGATAAAAACGGCTCATACCTTGGCGGTGTTATTTCGGCTGGTGTACGCCTTACGCTTAAAGCGCTTACCGAAAACACTGCGCAATTACCCGCAATTGATATTTCGGCACCTAAATCGGTTATATGCTCTAACACAATTGATTGTATGAAATCAGGTCTTATTTACGGAACAGCATCAATGATCGACGGTTTGCTAGATAGAATTACCGACGAGCTTGGTGAAATTCCTACCGTTGTAGCAACAGGCGGTCTTTCAAAGGATATTATCGCCCATTGTAAGAACGAAATTATCTATAACGCAAATCTATTACTTGATGGTTTGCGCGAAATATATGAAAAGAACCGATAGAGGTGCCACTAACGTTAAAAAATATTTTATATGTGGATTTTAAATTAAAAAACTTTAAATATGTTTCGCAAAAGAAAACTTTTTTATTTGAACGGACATAACTGATTTTTCAGTAAATATAACATGTCAAAATTTTATGAACTGCACCATTTTGGGCAGTATCGGAGGTAATTTTATGACAAACAAAAGGCAACAGCAAACACAAAAACTCGTTCTTGGCGCAATTATGACAGGTCTTGTTATAATATTGCAGCTACTCGGTAGTTTTACTACCTTTTTCGGTCCCTTTTCGACTGCAGTGGCTTTAATACCTATTGTATTGGGTGCAGCCATGTGCGGTACAGCAGTTGGCGCATGGCTTGGCTTTGTATTCAGTATGGTTGTAATTCTTTCGGGCGGCGCAGCGTTATTCTTTGCATTTGATGTGCCCGGTACAATTATAACTGTATTATTTAAAGGTACTTTGTGCGGTATTGCTGCAGGACTTGTATACAATGTACTGTCAAAATTCAATAAGTATGTAGCAGTACTTGCGGCGGCAATTATATGTCCTTTGGTAAATACGAGTGTATTTTTACTTGGTTGCTACCTATTTTTTATGGACAGCGCAAACGAAATCGCATCCACACTTGGACTTGCAGTTTCGGGTATGGCAGTATTTTGGGCACTTGCTATGGGCAACTTTGCTTTAGAGATAGTTTCAAATGCAGTTTTGTCACCTGTTATAGTGAGAGTTTTAAATTTTAATAAAAATAAATAATTAACTTACCGCTTATTCTTTTAATAAGCGGCATTTTTTAGTGCAAAATGACCACTTTTTAGTTTTCAATTGGTAAATTTATTCAAAAAATGCTTAAAATTACATTTTTTTCAAAAAAACTCTTTATTTTTTTAAGTTTTTTTGTTATAATTCATTAGATACCATAGATATGGGTATAATTTAGTTAAAATTGGGTTTTAAATCCATAAATTATTAGGAGGTTGATTCGCAATGAGTCACAAGTTTGTTTACCTTTTTAGCGAAGGCGACGCATCAATGCGTGAGCTCCTCGGTGGTAAAGGCGCTAACCTTGCAGAAATGACCAAAATTGGTCTTCCTGTTCCTCAGGGTTTCACAGTTTCTACCGAAGCTTGCACACAGTACTACGAAGATGGCAGAAAGATTAACGATGAAATCCAAGCGCAAATTATGGAATACATTGTTAAAATGGAAGGTGTTACCGGTAAGAAATTCGGTGACAAGGAAAATCCATTGCTCGTTTCTGTTCGTTCAGGTGCACGCGCTTCTATGCCTGGTATGATGGATACCATCCTTAACCTTGGTCTTAATGAAGACGTTGTTGAAACAATGGCTGCAAAGAGCGGTAATGCTCGTTGGGCATATGACTGCTACAGAAGATTTATACAAATGTATTCTGACGTAGTTATGGAAGTTGGTAAGAAGTACTTTGAAGAGCTTATCGACAAAATGAAGGAAGAAAAGGGTGTTACTCAGGACGTTGAGCTTACAGCTGACGATCTCAAAACACTCGCTGAGCAGTTCAAAGCTGAATATAAGTCAAAGATTGGTAAGGACTTCCCTACCGATCCTAAGGAACAGCTTATGGGCGCTATAGAAGCAGTTTTCCGTTCATGGGACAACCCCCGTGCAAATGTTTACCGTCGTGACAACGATATTCCTTATTCTTGGGGTACCGCTGTTAACGTACAGATGATGGCATTTGGTAACATGGGTGATAACTGTGGTACAGGTGTTGCATTTACTCGTGACCCTGCTACAGGTGAACCTGGTCTTATGGGTGAATTTCTCACCAACGCTCAAGGTGAAGACGTTGTTGCTGGTGTTCGTACACCAATGCCAATTGCAGAGATGGCACAAAAATTCCCTGCTGCATTTGAAGAATTTAACAAGGTTTGCGCAATCCTTGAAGATCACTACCGCGATATGCAGGATATGGAATTTACAGTAGAAGACGGTAAGCTCTATATGCTCCAGACACGTAACGGTAAAAGAACCGCTAAGGCTGCTCTTAAGATTGCTTGTGACCTCGTTGACGAAGGTATGATTGACAAGAAACAGGCTGTTGCTATGATTGACCCTCGTAACCTTGACACACTTCTCCATCCACAATTTGATGCAAAGGCTCTTAAGGCTGCAACACCTGCCGGTAAGGGTCTTGGCGCATCTCCTGGTGCTGCTTGCGGTAAGGTTGTATTTACTGCTGAAGACGCTGAAGAATGGAATAATCGCGGCGAAAAGGTAATACTTGTTCGTCTTGAAACCTCACCTGAAGACATTACAGGTATGAAGGCTTCTCAGGGTATTCTTACAGTTCGTGGCGGTATGACATCTCACGCTGCAGTTGTTGCTCGTGGTATGGGTACTTGCTGTGTATCGGGTTGCGGCGACATTATTATGGACGAAGAAAACAAGAAGTTTACACTTGCAGGTAAGACCTACAACGAAGGTGACTTCATCTCTATTGACGGTTCTACAGGTAACATTTACGACGGTATTATCCCAACTGTTGACGCTGAAATCGCTGGCGAGTTCGGTCGCATTATGGCTTGGGCTGACGAGTTCCGTACACTTAAGGTTCGTACACACGCTGACACACCTGCTGACGCTAAGAAGGCTCGTGAATTGGGCGCTGAAGGTATCGGTCTTTGCCGTACAGAGCATATGTTCTTCGAGGCTGACAGAATCGCAGCTTTCCGTGAAATGATTTGTGCTGATACTGTAGAGGAGCGCGAAGCTGCTCTTGACAAGATTCTCCCTTATCAGCAAGGCGACTTTGAAAAGCTTTATGAAGCGCTTGAAGGCTGTCCTGTAACCATCCGTTTCCTCGACCCACCTCTTCACGAGTTCGTTCCTACTGAGGAAGCTGACATTGAAGCACTAGCAAAGGCTCAGGGCAAAACTGTTGCTGATATCAAAAATATCATTACCGGTCTCCACGAATTCAACCCAATGATGGGTCACCGTGGTTGCCGTTTGGCAGTAACCTATCCTGAAATTGCTGCAATGCAGACAAAGGCTGTGATAAGAGCTGCTATCAATGTTAAGAAGGCTCACGCTGATTGGAACCTTGTTCCTGAAATTATGATTCCTCTTACCGGTGAAGTTAAGGAAATGAAGTTCGTTAAGGACATCGTAGTTTCTACTGCTGATGCTGAAATCGCAGCTGCAGGCGCTGACCTTAAGTACGAAGTAGGTACCATGATGGAAATTCCACGTGCTTGCCTTACTGCTGACGAAATTGCTAACGAAGCTGAATTCTTCTGCTTTGGTACAAACGACCTTACACAGATGACATTCGGTTTCAGCCGTGATGACGCTGGTAAGTTCCTTACAGCTTACTATGACAGCAAGATTTATGAAAATGATCCATTTGCTAAGCTTGACCAAAACGGTGTAGGCAAACTTATGGATATGGCTGTTACTCTTGGTAAAAAGGTACGTCCAACCATGCACTGCGGTATCTGCGGTGAGCACGGCGGCGACCCTGTATCTGTTGAGTTCTGCCACAAGATTGGTCTTGACTATGTATCATGCTCACCATTCCGTGTGCCGATTGCCCGTCTTGCTGCTGCACAGGCTGCTATCAAAGAATCTAAGTAATTAGATTTATATGTTCTTGTACACCCCTTTTTAATCTCAACCCGCCAAAAAAGGACAAACTTTTTTAGCGTGAGAGAAAAAAGAAAAAACAAGAGAATAATGAGAAAAACGACCTTGTATACCTTCGGGTATGCAGGGTCTTTTTTTATGCACTGACAGGACTCATTGCACTAGCAGCACGTCACAACACTGACCGACAAAACTGCACTATCTATGGGTGCACTGGCAACTTTAAATGCACTGGAAATCCATAAGAAATCCTTTTCTTTCCTTCTTTATCCTTCTTTTCCTACGGTGTATTCACCTTTGCTAATGCACTGGCAAACCTCAATAAAACCGCATAAAATGGGCATTTCAGCACTGAGAAAGCTACGCTAATTTCAGCGTCATTCCATTTCTTTCTATCTTTATCTTTGTTAACCCATTCTTTCCTTTTAATTCCCTTTGTCTCGGACGAAGGGTGAAAAAACGGTAGAAAAAAGGAGCCTCTTAATTTCCAAATTGCACTCCGCAAATTCTCATAAAGCTTGACCCGATTATGAGGAAAACGGAGAGAAAATTGGAGAAAAAGAGATGGAAAAAGGGCGGGTCAAAATGTGAGAAAGTGAGAGAGAATGAGGATAAAAAAATTTGTCCCTTTGACGATAAAAAGGTTTGTCCTGTAACATTATAAAGCAAAATTGTCCGCCCGAAGAAATTCGGGCCGATTTTTCTTTGCAAAGTCCTTTTTATTGGACATTGACCGTGTTATAATGGTCTTACAATAAAGAGGACTTTACATTATTTTAAGGAGTGATTGGTATGATGATTTCCCTAGAGACCTTTTATGAGATGAACTTAAAAGGCAAAACCACAGAACAGATTATGACCACAATCAGAGGTTTGAAGCAGGAAATCGGCAGACTGAAAAATATTGTGGAACATCCAGAATACGAATGCACAATTAAACCATCCGAAAGAACGAGGATTTCCTGCTCCCAAGATTACCTTGAAAGAGCAAAGCAGACACTTGCGGAAGTCGGTGGAACTTATGTGCCCTCTGCTGCCGAAAAAAAGAAATAGATTTCAACAAAAACATCCAATACATAAACAAAGTAGAATTCTGTATCGGCGGTTACATTGGTGGGTACGAAACAAAAACATACACCATTGATGGCGATAAGGTCCACATCCATATTGAGCATTCTTTAATTCTTGAACCGTCAAACATCGGCGACTTTGAAATTGAGGAAATGGATAAGGATTACCTGTTTGAGATGTTACAAAGATTGCATATTGGTGGATGGAGAAAGAACTATAATACCCGCCGTTTTGGTTATATGGTTTATGACGGAACTCAATGGCATTTGGAATTTTATTTTTCCAACAACCATAAACCCGTAAAGATTTACGGAGACAATGCATACCCCTATAATTTTGACCGTGTTTTAGAACTCTTTGAAATTGAAAAGTAATTGTGTTATAATAATATAAAGGCATAAGATTATTTTAGGAGGAACTTGAAATGGGTTTATTTCGCAAGGAATTAAGCGACTATAAAGTGATGGAGAAATACAGAAAAAGTCTGGATGATTTTTATGTATTTGGAGAAACCGAAAAATATAGGTTGTATTTAGATAAAAGACTAAATCAATACATAATGCGCCAAGATAAGCAGAACCCCAAACAAGTAGTCAAACTTGGTTGGTTAAGAGGCGAAAAATGTGTTTTCCACGGCAGAATTTTCTTTATAAATAAATGGAGTTATACTGGTCGTTCTGAAAACCCATTAAACTATATAGATGTTGAAACAGGAAATGCTGGAAGTTCATCTGTGCTATCAGATAAAGGTTGCTGGATTGCTATGCATTGGCACTGCCAAGATAATGTGAACTCCTTTACAATTAAAGACGATAAGATAGTAATTGAAGTTACAAGATACAAAGCAGATGCTCACAACGAAAAAGAGTTTTCTTATATTGCATATATCTCGTATGAAAATGGACAGTTCAAAATCACCCGTGAATTCCCGAATAATTTACCCATACAAGAGTAATTGTGTTTAGAGGTGAATAAAATGGGAGAAAGAGAAATTGGCACAGGTGCCTCGTGCTTTCTTATAAAAGATGAAAGCATTAAGGGAAATTGGAGTAAAACGCCAATTCACAAGTTTCTTGAAGACGAAGGGTTTGTTTGCTGGGGCAAGGCAAAAAGCCACGAGGAAATTGATTGGTTATATATCAATATTTACTCCAAAGTATATTCAAAGGGTATGTATGGGGTCAGTTTAACAAAAGTCGTTTGCGACCACGCGATAACTTGGGGTGAGTTTTTAACAATCTATAATATCTACAAAAAATACCAGGGTCTTTGTGACCTGAAAATGACCGAGCAAGAACAGACGGCCACCGAAATTCAAACATATGAAAAGATTGGTGATGTCATTAAAGATATTGACCCCAACTCAAAAGAGATACGGTTGTCATTAGGTGTTGTTGATTATGATGCACCATATCTGTTACATTATGATGTAAGTCTGCATTTACCTCCCTGTTGTGACGCTAAAAACGAAGTTTTTGATTTCCTTATTAGAGTAGATATGTTGCAAACAATAACCATACTAGAGCAACAGAACAACGCATGATAATTTTCCCTCTTTTGTGCATAGCAGCACAGACTGCTATCAAAGAATCTAAGTAATTAGATTTATAAAGCAAAATTATCCGCCCGAAATTCTTCGGGCGGATTTTTTTATGCAAAGTCCTTTTATTTGGACAGATAGTATGGTATGATATAATAAAATCAAAGGAGTGATATGCTTGGAAATTCTAAACACACAAAGATTTGAAAAGTTAAAAATCTTATTTAAAGAAAACAACATAGATTTATCTATTAATGACATTATCATTTATTCAAATGTTTTTGAGATTATCTCTCAATTCGTCCATAACAAATTAACCGACGAAGAGATATTTGTTGTATACGATTTGTTGAGCGACGTTGTTAAAAATGACCGCCCAGATATTATTGCCTATGTCCCCAAAAATGATAGAATTCGCGTACAAGTAAGATTAATGGAAGAACTCGATGAAACAAAAGGTAAATTAAGTTTGGACGAAAAAATTGCCTTAGCTTTTTGTATCTATACAGGAGAGTGCGTACAATTCTATGACGAAGAAAGGGATATGATGTGTAATGGTATTGTTTTGTTTGATTCCTTTGAACATATAAAAAACGAACTCGAATATGAAAAACAACAATTTCCATCAATTTTTAAAATAGAAAAGCGAGAAATAACTTTTGACAAAACATATGGCTATACCGAAGAAAATCCTATTAACACTACATCGATTGATGCGTCATATTACTATTTAAACAAACTTCGCTATAATGGACTACCTATTGTTTATGAGAGAATAGGTTCTTTCAGTAATTCCAAAGATGAAATAATTGACGGATACGATATTTTTGTTGAGGAAAAAAGCATCTTTAAGAAAAAAATCATTAAGGTTGCCACTATATACATAAATCCATATTGTGAAGAAATGCCTAAGGTCGCACCGACAAAATTTACACTAATATAAATTCCCACTTTTGCATACCGCCGCTCAGGCTGCTATCAAAGAATCTAAGTAATCAGATTTATTTGTCTCCCGTTAAACCCTTTTATCCCCAATTCACTCAAAAAAGGCAAAACTTTTTATCGTGAAAGAGGGGGAATTTCTCTTAAAAACTGTTGCTTTTTAAAGCAAAATATTATAAAATAATATTGTAGAAATATTGATTTTTTATAACTTTAAAATTGGAGGAGATTTTTTGAACAGAGCAGAATTAAAGGCGGAAGCCAAAAATCAAATTAGCGGTAAAATAGGTATCCTTTTTGTTATTACTTTGATTATTAGTTTAATTTCATATATTTCAGTCTTAATACTTTTACTTATATCTGGTGGTAGTTTAGTAGTATCACTTATCATTATTCCTGCATTTTTACTTAGTATAGTTCGTGTTTACCTAAATGTTATTAAAGGGAACTGTCCCGAAGTTCGAGATGCTTTTTGTGGTTTTGATGATTTTTGGTCAGCATTTAAAGTGACATTTCTTGTTGGGTTATTTACATATCTTTGGTCTTTGTTATTTGTAATTCCTGGTATAATTAAAAGTTATTCATATTCTATGTCTCTATATATATTGGCAGAAAACAAAGGGAAATCTGCTTTAGAGTGTATAAATGAATCAAAGAAAATGACTAAAGGTCACAAAATGGATTTATTTGTACTAGGTTTATCTTTTATTGGTTGGGAATTCCTTTGTGCTATTACTTTTGGAATAGCTGGCATTTGGGTAACACCTTACATGCAAGCGACTTTTGCAAATGCGTATAACACATTAAAATCAATTTCTGCTCAAGCAGAACAAACAAATATTCAAGTTGAGTAAACAATATATACGCCCGAAAAAATCGGGCGTATTTTTAAATATTTGTCTTTAAATTGTATGCGCTTTGTGTTATAATATGTTTATAAAATTTTAGGAGTTACAAATGAACATCACGGGTGCGATTTTCGATTTCGATGGTACTTTGTTTGACTCAATGCCTCTATGGAAAGGCTTGAAATTTGAGTTTTTTGAGAGCTTGGGCATTACACTAACTGACAAGGATAGAAAAGATTTCAGTGGACTGTTTTTGATGGATGCTATTCCCCTTGCAAAGCAACGTTTTGAGTTTAAAGAAAGTAAGCAAGAGCTATTTGAAATGTTTTTTGAACTGTTAAGTGAAAAATATCTCGAAAAAGCATTACCAAAAAATAATATAATACCATTTTTAGAAAAGTTAAAAAACATAGGTGTTAAAATGGGTATTGCCACCGCTACTGGTGAAGCGGCTTTAATTCCCCTACTACAAAAATTTAATATGCTACAATATTTTTCAGCCATTTACAGTACGTATACTGTTGGTGCTCCAAAAAGTCAGCCAAGTGTCTATGACGTTGTACTCGCGCAACTCGGTGTAGATAAAAGCTCTACTTGGATTTTTGAGGATGCACTGTACGCCGCCAAAACCGCCAAGCAAAGCGGTTATAATGTTGTAGGTATATTTGACAACAGCGAGAAAAACCCTCAAGAATTAAAAGAAATTGCTGATATTTATATCAGTGACTATAATGAAATTATTTTATAGGAGAATTTGCTATGTATACTATTTACGTAAAATTTGACTGCTTACCACAAAAGCGCGATGCTTTTATTGCAAAGGTAAAAGAAACGGGTGTTTTAGATGCAATTCGCAATGAAAACGGTTGTATTCGTTATGACTATTACCTGTCTGAAAAAGATGCTAATGAGCTTTTACTCATTGAACAATGGGAAAGTAAACAGCATCAACAAGTACATATCGAGCAGCCACACATGGACACACTACGTGGCTTTAAGGGTGATTATATAACCAATACCGTTTTAGGTGAAATTGAATTAAAATAAATATTTAGATACGATTATGAATTTCCCATATTTAATTACCGACAACAAAGACATTAACACAGCATACAGACTTGCCGTTGCTAATCTTGCAGCCAACATTCTTCTGTTTAAGGATGGTATTTTAGAGGAAGAAAAACCTGTTATTATAGCGGGATTAGGTTACAAAACCCCTTGGACACGCGACGCTGCGATAAATACATGGAATGCAGGTGCCCTAATTTGTCCGCAAGTCAGCCTTAACACTCTAAAATCAGTTTTAACACCCTATAAAAACAGTTACCGAATAGGCGGCGAATATTGGGATGCTATTATTTGGGTTATCGGCGCTTGGCAGCAGTATCTTTGCACCGGCGATTTAGAATTTTTAGATTTAGCCTATAACACAACCGTTAACTCGCTAGAATATTTTGAAGACACCGAATTTGATAATGAGTATAATTTGTTCCGTGGTCCCGCGTGCTACGGTGACGGAATTTCGGCATACACAGATGTTTATGCAAAGGACGTTGGTAGCGGAATTGCAACCTTTGCACAGGTACATAAAGACCTGTGCTGTGATAAGGGCGTCGGTATTCCAATGTTTACATTATCGACAAATTGTCTGTATTTTTACGCATATATTCTTGCCGATAAAATGGCTTTGATTTTAAATAAGGAACAAAAATTTTCGCAAAAAGCCGATAAAATGAAAGATGCTATCAATAAATATTTTTGGTCGGAAGAAAAGCAAAACTATGTATATATTGCTGACCGATTCGGCGGTTGCGACCATCAGGAAGGTATGGGCGTATGTTTTGCTATATTATTTGACATTGCCGATGATGATAAAAAAGAAAAAATCTTTAAAAATCAGCACATAACTCCGCACGGCATACCTTGTGTGTGGCCTACATTTAGCCGTTATTCCGCTTTGGGCGAGAGTAGCTACGGACGTCACAGTGGAACCGTTTGGCCCCATATACAGGGATTTTGGGCATCTGCGGCGGCAATTAACGGTTTGACCGAAATTTTTGATAAGGAATTTTTTAATCAAACCAATAATGCGCTGCGATATATGCAGTTTGCCGAAATTTATCATCCAGACAGCGGTGAAATCTACGGCGGTGTTCAGGAATACGGAAGCGCCCTAAAGGAAACACAAAGAGGCATTACGGAGTGGGAAGCTGTTCCCTATCAAACGTGGAGCGCTACCGCTTATTTACGCAATATATATACAAATCTTGTTGGTATACAATTTTGCGAAAAAGGTATCATATTCTCCCCTGTTGGTTCTTCATTGGTAAAGAACATTTCATTGAAGAACATAAAATACAGAAATGCAATACTTAATATTTCAATAATTGGTAACGGAAACACTATTACTTCGTTCAAATTAAACGGTATTGAAACCGATAATTTTATTCCGTCTGATATAACCGGAATAAATGAGGTTGAAATATCACTATAACAAAAAATCTCCCAAGCAATTGGGAGATTTTTTAGTTAACACATAAGGCTATTTATTTTTATCGGACGCTGTGTTCTTTTATCCAGTTTTAATACCATAAAGCAGAATCTTTTGGTATTCGCTGTTGGGTTTTATAATCAACATATACTAGACCAAATCATTAGGTATATCCCCTTGCCCACTCAAAGTTGTCCATAAATGATCACTTGAAATAACCCACAATATCCACGTCGTCATCGGGTAGATAATCTTTATACATACGGAGTCCATCTTGTGAATATTTGCCAAAAACAACAGGGTCACTCACCAAGAAAAATTCCACATAATACCATTTGCAATGCCGTGACATTTAAACATCTCTTTACGCGCATCACCTGTATGACCTTGCATTATTTTACCGCGTTCGTGACAATAACATCCCACACATTAAGACCTTTTCCATCCTAGTTTCAAGTGCCCGCAATCTTATATGCAGATAAAATAAAAATTAAAACAAACCAGTGATTTTACCATTTTCATCAACGTCAATTCGCTCAGCTGCGGGTGCTTTTGGAAGTCCAGGCATGGTTAAAATATCGCCTGTCATTACAACAATAAATCCAGCGCCTGCCGAAACTTTAACATTTTTAATAGTTACTGTGAAATTTTTAGGTGCGCCAAGCTTAGTCGGGTCATCGGAAAAACTGTACTGCGTTTTTGCGACACAAATCGGTAATTTATCAAAACCGAGTGCGCTTAGTTGTGCAATTTGTTTTTTAGCATTTGGCATTATAGAAATACCATTACCGCCGTAAACCTTTTTAACAATTGCTTCAATCTTGTCCTCAATTGTACCATCAAGTTCATAAGAGAAGGTGAAGTCACCCTTTTCTTCTTCACAAAGACGAACAACCTCACGCGCGAGTGCCTCGCCACCTTTACCACCTTCAGCCCAAACTGTAGAAAGCACGGTGTTTACGCCAAGCTCCTTACATTTAGCTATAATAAAGTCAATTTCAGCGTCAGTATCGGTTGGAAAACGGTTAACTGCAACGACACAAGGAAGTTTATAAACATTTTTTATGTTAGAAACGTGACGTAAAAGGTTTGGAATACCATTTTCGAGTGCTACTAAATTCTCGGTGTCAAGTTGCTTTTTGTCAAGCCCACCATGCATTTTAAGTGCACGAACCGTTGCTACAACAACAACGGCATCAGGTGTAAGACCCGCCATACGACACTTAATATCAAGGAATTTTTCAGCGCCCAAATCAGCACCAAAACCCGCCTCAGTAATAGCATAGTCACCCATTTTAAGAGCAAGTTTTGTAGCCATTACAGAATTACAACCATGCGCTATGTTTGCAAATGGTCCGCCATGAACAAACGCTGGTGTACCCTCTAGTGTTTGCACAAGGTTTGGCTTGATAGCGTCTTTAAGAAGTGCTGTCATAGCGCCAACAGCCTTTAAATCACCCGCTGTAACAGGTTTATCATCATAGGTGTAACCAACTATTATTCTAGATAAACGCTCTTTGAGGTCGGTTATAGAAGATGCCAAGCAGAACACTGCCATAATCTCACTCGCAACGGTAATGTCAAATCCATCCTCACGCGGAACGCCATTTGCTTTTCCACCCATACCATCAACAACGAAACGTAACTGACGGTCATTCATATCAACGCAACGCTTCCAAGTAATTTTACGAACATCAATACCTAAAGCATTACCCTGCTGAATGTGGTTATCAAGCATAGCAGCAAGAAGATTGTTAGCAGCCCCTATTGCGTGGAAGTCACCTGTAAAGTGAAGATTAATATCTTCCATAGGAACAACTTGAGCATAACCGCCACCTGCTGCGCCGCCTTTAACACCAAAAACAGGTCCTAAAGATGGCTCGCGAAGAGCTACTGTAACATCCTTACCAATGCGAGCAAGACCATCGGCAAGACCGATGGTTGTGGTGGTCTTGCCCTCACCTGCTGCTGTAGGAGTAATAGCAGTTACAAGAATTAACTTACCGTCCTTACGGTCGGTGTCATTAAGTAAAGACAAATCAATCTTTGCCTTGTACTTGCCATACTGCTCAATGTATTTTTCATCTACTTTTGCTTTCTTTGCAATTTCGGTTATTGGTTTCATTTCGCACTGCTGTGCAATTTCAATATCAGATAAATAAGCCATTTTATTTACCTCCGATAAAATTATTTAAAGTACTTAACTGCTGCCTCAAACATACGAATATCATATTCGCCAAGAACATTTTTGTAAAGTCCTTCGCCGATACGCTCGCTGTGTCCCATCTTACCAAACACACGACCATCAGGTGATGTAATACCCTCGATAGCGTACATTGAATTGTTGGGGTTAAAGTGAACGTCACTTGTAGCGCTACCATCTAAGTCAACATACTGTGTTGCAATTTGACCGTTTAAAGCTAATTTGTTAATAAGTTCCTCCGAAGCCAAAAATCTACCTTCACCATGCGAAATCGGCACGTTGTAAATATCACCAACATTTGTAAGTGACAACCAAGGTGACTTGTTAGAAGCAACACGTGTGCGAACAATACGAGACTGATGACGTGCGATTGTGTTAAATGTAAGGGTTGGGCAGTTTTCATCAGTATCAATTATCTTACCGTAAGGCACAAGACCGAGCTTGATAAGAGCTTGGAAGCCGTTACAAATACCGCACATTAAACCGTCGCGATTCTCGAGCAAGTCGGTAACACCATCTTTAATAGCAGCATTACGGAAGAATGCAGTAATAAATTTACCGCTACCGTCAGGTTCGTCACCACCCGAAAAGCCACCGGGAATAAATACCATTTGGGAATCCTTAAGCTTGGTAGCAAATTCTTCAATACTTGACTGAATTCCTGCAGCTGTCAAGTTTTTAATAACAATTATTTCTGGGTCAGCGCCTGCATCACGCATAGCCTTTGCACTGTCAAATTCACAGTTAGTACCTGGGAATGCAGGTATAAGAACCTTTGGTTTAGCAACCTTAATTGAGGGTGTCGCATACTCACTTGCCTTAAACTCAAAGTTTTGCATTGGGGTTTTAAGGTCAGGAATATTACAGCTGTAAACCGACTCTAATTTATCCTCGTAGATACCGAGTAATTCATTGATGCAAACTGCTTCATCACCCAAAGTAATTTTACCGTCATTTGTAACAGTACCGATAAGAATACCGTCATCAATATCTTCTATTACTTCGAGCAAGAATGCACCGTAGGAATAATCAAATATTTTAGCTACGCTTAAATAATCCTCATACTTAAAGCCAAGACCATTACCAAAGCTCATTTTCATAACTGCTTCAGCAATACCGCCAATGCCAGGTGTGTAGGCAGATACAACCTTACCCGAACGCATAAGCTCGGTAACCTTATTAAATGTTGAAATAAGAGATTTCGTATTTGGAAGATTCGTATCTTCATCATAAATAGGAGCAAACAACATAAGTTTGTTACCTGCTGCCTTAAATTCAGGAGATACAATATCTTTAATTTTTTCAGTGGTAACTGCAAATGAAACAAGTGTTGGAGGAACGTCTAAATCCTCGAACGAGCCACTCATTGAGTCTTTACCGCCGATAGAACCTATTCCGAGTTCCTTTTGTGCTTTAAATGCACCAAGTAAAGCCGCAAGAGGCTTACCCCAACGCTTACCGTCGGTACCGGGTTTTTCAAAGTATTCTTGGAAAGTAAGATATACGTCCTCAAATTTAGCGCCTGTTGCAATAAGCTTTGAAACCGATTCAACAACTGCTAAATAAGCGCCGTGGTATGGGCTAAGCTCGGTAATGAATGGGTTATATCCCCAAGACATAAGCGAACAATCATCAGTATGCTTCTTTTCAACAGAAATCTTTTGTACCATTGCCTGAATTGGTGTAAGCTGGTGCTTACCGCCAAAAGGCATAAGAACAGTACCTGCACCGATAGTTGAGTCAAAACGCTCAGAAAGACCGCGCTTTGAACACATATTAAGGTCATCGGCAATTTTTTTATAGTTTTCGGCAAAGCCGCCATCAACCGGACCACCAAAAGCCTTTGGTGCTTCGGGAGTGATTGTAATATGCTTATCAGCACCGTTTGAATTTAAGAACTCACGGCTGATGTCAACAATTTTTTGACCGTTCCAGTTCATAACAAGACGTGGATCAGCCTTTACTACAGCCACAGGACAAGCCTGTAAATTTTCCTGGGCTGCAAGAGCCAAGAACGCATCAACATTATGTGGCTCAACCACTACTGCCATACGCTCTTGTGATTCGCTGATTGCAATTTCAGTACCGTCAAGACCCTCGTATTTTTTTGGAACTGCATTAAGGTTAATTTCAAGACCGTCAGCAAGCTCGCCAATAGCAACCGATACACCGCCCGCGCCAAAGTCGTTGCAACGTTTAATCATTTGTGTTGCCGTCTTGTTACGGAACAAACGTTGTAATTTGCGTTCTTCAGGAGCATTACCCTTTTGAACCTCAGCACCGCATGTTTCAACCGACTGCGCTGTATGTGCCTTTGATGAACCGGTTGCGCCACCGATACCATCACGGCCGGTGCTACCACCAAGGAGAATAACAATATCACCAGGTGCTGGTACTTCGCGGCGAACGTTTTGAGCGGGTGCTGCCGCAATAACAGCGCCGATTTCCATACGCTTCGCAGCGTAACCAGGGTGATAAATTTCATCAACAATACCCGTTGCCAAACCGATTTGGTTACCATAAGAAGAATAACCTGCTGCCGCAGTTGTAACAATTTTACGCTGTGGCAATTTACCGGGGATTGTTTCACTAACGGGAACAGTCGGATCAGCAGCACCCGTAACACGCATAGCGCCGTAAACATAAGCACGACCGGAAAGCGGATCACGTATTGCACCACCAATACAGGTAGCTGCTCCACCGAAAGGTTCAATTTCGGTTGGGTGGTTGTGTGTCTCGTTTTTAAAAAGCAAAAGCCATGGCTCACTTACACCATCAACATCCACATTGATTTTAACGGTGCAAGCGTTAATTTCCTCTGACTCGTCGAGTTTTTCGAGTTTACCGTTTTCCTTAAGATATTTTACAGCAACTGTTGCAATATCCATAAGACAAATCGGTTTCGTACGACCAAGCTCTTTGCGTACAGCTATATATTCGTCATAAGCACTCTGCAAAAGCTCGTCTTCAAACTTAACATCGTCAATAACCGTTAAGAAAGTAGTATGACGGCAGTGGTCGGACCAATATGTGTCTATCATACGAATTTCTGTGATAGTAGGCTCTCGGCCTTCGGTCTTAAAGTAATTTTGACAAAATTCAATATCATCAGCATCCATTGCAAGACCCATATCACGAACAAATTGCTCAAGACCTGAGCGGTTAAGAGCCAAAAATCCATCAAGTGTTTTTACACTTGTAGGAATTTCAAACTTTGTAACTAATGTTTCAGGTTTGGTAAGCTCTGCTTCACGTGCCTCAACAGGATTTATAACATATTTTTTAATTTCAGTAATATCAGCATTGGTAAGGTCGCCATAAAGCGCATAAACCTTTGCTGAGCGAATAATAGGACGGTCGCCCTGAGAAATTATTTGAATACATTGAGCTGCTGAATCAGCGCGTTGGTCAAACTGACCAGGTAAAAATTCTACCGCAAAAACAGTAGCATTCCCAGTATCGATACTATCGGTTGCGATATCAAGCTGTGGCTCTGAAAAAACAGTGCTGATTGAATAGTCGAATAATTCTTTGGTTATATTTTCAGCATCATAGCGGTTAAAAATTCTAACATCGGTAAGATTGGTTATACCAAGTAAATTTTTAGCTTCAATTAGCAAACCTTTTGCTTCATTAGCAAGTTCTTTTTTCTTTTCTACATATACTCTATAGACCATTAGTTTTCCTCCCCTGCTTTTAAAGCTTTGGTACCTATATCGTTACGATAATAACGGTTGTCAAATTTAATATTTTCCACCTTTTTATATGATTCTGTGATTGCATCCTTTAATGTGTCGGAGATTGATGTAACACCAAGAACACGACCGCCGTTTGTAAGCAACTTGCCGTCCTTTAAAACAGCACCCGCAACGTATGTGCTATCAAGCAATTCCGTAGGTATTGTAATTTCATATCCCTTTTCATAGCTTGACGGATAACCCAGGGAAGCCATAATTACACAGCAAGCGTGGTTATTGCTGAATTTAACTTCTGTTTCATCGAGCGTTTCGCTTGTAACAGCCTGCATAATGGTAAGTAAATCACTTTCAAGTAGTGGCAAAACAACCTGTGTTTCAGGGTCACCAAAACGGCAGTTGTATTCGATTACCTTAGGACCATTAGGGGTCAGCATAAGTCCAAAATACAAACAACCCTTAAAGGTTCTACCCTCAGCCTTCATTGCGCGAATTGTTGGCAAAAAGATTTTTTGCATACATTCTTCTGCCAATTCATCGGTATAATACGGATTTGGTGCAACAGTACCCATACCGCCCGTGTTAAGACCTGTATCATTATCTCCTGCACGCTTGTGGTCCATTGACGAAATCATTGGAACAACCACATTACCGTCGGTAAATGAAAGTACTGACACCTCAGGACCTGTTAAAAACTCCTCGATAACAATATTGTCTCCGCTCTTGCCGAACTGTTTGTCCTGCATAATTGATACAACCGCATCACGCGCTTCATCACGAGTCATGGCAATTATAACACCTTTGCCGAGTGCTAAGCCGTCAGCCTTAATAACGGTAGGAATCGGTGCCGTTTCAAGATATTCAAGCGCCCTGGCGGCATCGTCAAAAACCTCATACTGGGCGGTTGGAATACCATATTTTTTCATAAGATTTTTTGAAAAAACCTTACTGCCCTCGATAATAGCTGCTGCTTTATTAGGCCCAAAGCACGGGATACCTTTTTCATTAAGAGCATCCACACAACCAAGTACCAACGGATCATCGGGCGCTACGACCGCATAATCAATTCTATTGTTAACTGCAAAATCAACTATAGTCTCTATATCAGTAGCAGCAATATCAACACAAGTAGCATCCGCCGCAATACCGCCGTTACCAGGTAAAGCAAAAATTTGTTCTACAGTTTTATTTTCTTTTATTTTTTTTATGATAGCATGCTCTCTGCCGCCGCCACCTACAACTAAAATTTTCATATTTACACCTTAAAAATTGTTATTAGTGATGGAATAAGCGCATTCCTGTAAATGCCATAGCAATACCGTATTTGTTGCAACAATCAATAACAACATCGTCACGGATTGAGCCTCCCGGTTCTGCAATATATTTAACGCCGCTGCGTTTTGCGCGTTCAATGTTATCATCAAATGGGAAGAATGCATCCGAACCCAAAGCTACACCATCAATTGTTGCAAGATATGCCTTTTGCTCTTCGAGTGTAAAACGCTCAGGCTGAACAGTAAAATATTTCTGCCAATTGCCATTCGCGCAAACGTCCTCTTCATTTTGGTTGATATAACCATCAATAACATTATCGCGGTCAGGACGGCCGAGGGAATCCTTGAATGGAAGATTTAAAACCTTGTCATGCTGACGCAAAAACCAGGTATCAGCCTTTGTACCTGCAAGGCGAGTGCAGTGAATACGTGACTGCTGACCGGCACCAACGCCGATAGCTTGTCCGTCAACAGCATAACAAACAGAGTTTGATTGTGTATATTTAAGAGTAATAAGCGCGATTATAAGGTCACGTATCGCGCTTTCCGGCAAAATCTTATTGTCGGTAACAATATTAGAAAGCAACTCACGGTTAATTTCAAAATTGTTTCTACCCTGTTCAAATGTGATACCAAACACCTGTTTGGTTTCTTGAACAGCCGGTATATAGTCGGGGTCTATTTTAACGATATTGTAGTTACCGTTTCTTTTTGATTTTAATATTTCAAGTGCCTCAGGCTCAAATCCTGGTGCTATAACACCGTCAGATACCTCACGCTTAATCATTTTAGCGGTAGTAACGTCACAAACGTCTGAAAGCGCTACCCAGTCACCAAATGAACACATACGGTCAGTACCGCGCGCACGAGCATAAGCACAAGCAAGTGGAGAATTATCAAGACCCTCTATATCATCTACAAAGCAAGCTTTTTTTAGCTTATCGCATAAAGGCACACCTACAGCCGCAGAAGTTGGGCTTACATGCTTAAAGGAGGTTACAGCAGGAAGACCAAGAGCCGCCTTTAGTTCTTTTACAAGCTGCCAAGAGTTAAAGGCATCAAGAAAATTGATGTAACCCGGTTTGCCACACAAAATTTCGATTGGAAGCTCACTTCCATCCATCATATAAATTTTTGACGGCTTTTGATTGGGATTACAGCCGTATTTAAGTTCGAATTCTTTCATTTTTATTCTCCTTATACGTTCTTGTTAACAATTCTTGACTCGTATTTACCTGTAGCCAAATCAATATATCTAACAAAGAGTGATACCTTATTATCAGCATTTAAATTTTTCCAGATAATATCGGTAAGTGTGTCAATATCAACATCGGGAAGTTGGAGTGTCTTAGGCTCACCCTCGAAGCTTGGAAGAGGGTTACCGTCGCACTTATAGGTATGGATAAATTTTGCCTTACCAGCAAGAGGATTTGAATAGGCATAGGTATATCTTTGGCAAGAGCTACCGTCACCGTCAGCAGATTTTAAAATTGACATAGCATAATTCATATCACCGTTTTCGAGCCGAATAATACCCGAAATACGAGGTGTATAGTTTGGAGCATCGTCCTCAAACTCGCGTGTACGAAGCGCTTGTTCAAAGGTCATTTGTCTGTCCATAAGCTCGTAAATAGTATCGGTTTGGTCACCATTGGTAACTATTGTTTTGTTGCCAAGCACACGAACAGGTGCATAAATAATAAGGTGCGGGTCGGTCATTTTTGACTCATCAAAAGCCTGAGTTCTGATACCCTCACCGTCTTCAACGAACACACGGTTACGGCTGTTTTCACTGCGTCCCATAATAAAGTAAGCAGTAACAGCCTTTTTACCGTCAGCGCTTTTACCTATAATAATACCTCTGCCATGATAGGCTAAAGAATTAAGTTCATTCACAAGAGTTTTAATTTCCATACCAAAATTCTCCCTAATTTTTTATGTAAGTTTTGCCGTCTTTTATAACAATTTTGTCTTCGCAAAGAAGCTTTACCGCAATCGGTAATATCTTCCACTCCGCCTGTTCCATGATGCGTTTTTGCAAAGTTTCAGGTGTATCGTCATCCAGAATCTCAACCGCCTTTTGCAAGATAATTGGACCTGCATCACACTCGGCAGTAACAAAATGAACGGTAGCTCCCGATACCTTAACACCCTTTTTAAGCGCTTCTTCATGAACGTGAAGTCCATAATAACCCTTACCGCAAAAAGATGGTATTAAAGCAGGATGAACATTTACCATTCGATTTTCGAATGCATCACAAACATTCTCATCAAGTATTGTCATAAAGCCTGCATATACAATAACGTCGGCCTTTTCCTCTAATAATGCATCGCGCATCGCCTTGCTATAAGAAGCAATATCAGCATAATCTTTTCTTATAAGTATACGTGTTTTAATACCATTATTTTCGGCGCGTACAAGCGCATAAGCATCGGCTTTTGATGAAATTACGCAGGTAATTTTACCGCATCCAAGTTCACCGCGAGACTGGGCATCGATAAGCGCTTGTAGATTTGTACCACCACCCGATACCAAAACAACAATATTTTTAGTATTATTCAATGATAACACCCTCGTCACTTTCTATAACAGAACCAATAATGTAAGCATCTTCGCCGTTAGCACTTAATATTTCGAGCGCATTGTCAGCATCTTCACGTGCCACAACAATGCTCATACCAACACCCATATTATATGTATTAAACATATCGCGTTCTGAAATGCCACCGACATTTTGAATAAGGTTAAATATTGGAAGTATTTTAAGTGAAGATTTTTGTACCTTTACCGAATAACCCTTTGGTAAGCTTCTTGGAATATTTTCGTAGAAGCCGCCACCTGTTATATGAGAAATTGCATGAACATTTACTTGTTCCAAGAGTGCGAGTACAGATTTAACATAAATCTTTGTAGGTGTAAGTAATGTATCACCCAAGGTCTTACCGCCAAGCTCTTCCTTATATGCTGTAAGGTCGCAGTTTTCAATGTCAAAAACCTTACGAACAAGAGAAAAACCATTTGAATGAACACCACTTGATGCAAGGGCAATTACAACGTCACCGCTCTTTACGGTTTTATTATCAAGAATTTTCTTTTTATCAACAACACCAACAGCAAAACCTGCAAGGTCGTAATCTTCAACGGGCATCATACCTGGATGTTCTGCAGTCTCACCGCCAATTAAAGCCGCGCCCGACTGAACGCAACCCTCACAAACGCCGCTGACAATTGATGCTATCTTTTCAGGAATATTTTTACCGCAAGCAATATAGTCAAGGAAGAAAAGCGGTTTTGCACCACAACAAATAATATCATTAACGCACATAGCAACTGCGTCAATACCGATTGTATCGTGCTTATCCATAAGTATTGCAAGTTTAACCTTAGTACCGCAACCATCAGTACCGCTTACCAAAACAGGCTCTTCATAACCTGTAGGTAGGCCAAAACAACCGCCAAAGCCACCTACGTCATCAAGGCAACCTGAGTTTTTGGTTCTTGCAATATGCTGTTTCATAAGTTCAACTGATTTATAACCTGCGGTAATATCAACGCCCGCAGCTGCGTAAGCCTCAGATTTAGAATTGTTATGCATAATAATTATTCCTTTCCGTTCCAACAGTAAGTGCAAAGGTCACATTCGGGAAGCCCTATAGCCTTAATAATACCCTCCAGTGATTGAAACTCTAACGAAGCAAAACCAAATTTATCGCAAATAGATTTACGAAGTTTTTTGCCGCGTTCGGTTTGACCATTTGAATATTCATCAATATATTTAAAGCCCTCTTCACCCTCAAGCTCCATAATAACACGACGGGCAATAAGCTCCATATCGTTGGTAGAGCGCGAAAAATTAAGGTATTTACATCCATACATAATGGGTGGACAAGCCGAACGCATATGAACAGCCTTAGCACCATTTTCATAAAGAAAATCAACCGTTTCTTTAAGCTGTGTGCCGCGAACAATAGAATCATCAACAAAGAGCAGACTTTTATCAACAATAAAATCGTGAACAGGTATTTGCTTCATACGCGCTACCTTGTTACGTTCGGTCTGCTTAGAAGGAGTAAAACTACGAGACCAAGTGGGAGTGTATTTGATAAAAGCACGTGCATATTTTTTGCCGCTTTCGTTTGAATAACCGATAGCATGCGGTATTCCTGAATCCGGCACACCGCCAACATAATCAACATCCTGTGCTGTGCCACAATTACGGTCATATTCAGCCATAATTTCACCATTTCGGCAACGCATAGCTTCAACGTTAACACCCTCATAGGTAGATGTTGGATAACCGTAATAACTCCAAAGGAATGAGCAAATACGTTTTTTCTTTTGGGGTTCAGCCAACTGTTTTATGCCATCTGGCGTAATCTTTACTATTTCACCCGGTCCCAATTCCTTTTCGTCAACGAAGCCCAATTTTTGATAGGCAAAAGACTCAAATGTAACGGCATATCCGTCTTCACCCTTACCAATAAGGACGGGAATTCTTCCAAGTTTGTCACGCGCGGCAATAATAGCACCTTTACTTGTCAAAATTAAAATCGACATTGTGCCGTCAATTTGCTCTTGCGCATATTTAATACCGTCAACAAAGGTTTCTTTCTGATTAACAAGGGCTGCAACAAGCTCGGTAGTATTTACTCTACCACCTGTCATAGCATCAAAATAAACACCTGTTTGAGAAAGACATTTATCAATAAGCTCATCAACATTGTTGATTAAGCCAACAGTACAAATAGCATAGGTACCAAACTTTGAACGAATAAGCATCGGTTGAGGATCAGTATCGCTAATGCAACCAATAGCCGAAGTGCCCTTCATTTCCTCCAATATTTTTTCAAACTTTGTTCTGAAGGGCGAATTTTCAATATTATGTATTTTACGCTGCAAACCAATTTCTCTGTCGTATGCAGCAAGACCGCCACGACGGGTGCCAAGGTGTGAATGATAATCCACACCAAAGAACACATCCATCATACAGTCACTTTTTGAGGTGATTCCAAAAAAACCGCCCATAATGACCTACTTTCTGTATAAAAAAATTATGCAAAGAAAAGTTTTGAAAGTGTCATAGGATCGATATACTCGCCATCCTTATAAACACGCATATTACCTGAAGCGATTTCATCAATAAGCATTACATCACCGTTTGGAGCATAACCAAACTCAAACTTAATATCATAAAGGTCAAGACCTTTTTCTTTTAAGTCATCAGCAACAATTTTGGTAATCTTTTGAGTCATATCCTTAATGTCCTCATACTGCTTGTCAGTCATAACACCAAGCGCTACCAAAGCATCCTTAATTACAAGCGGATCTCCCTTTTCATCATTTTTGAATGTCATTTCAACGTATGCCGGAAGATCGGCGCCTTCTTCAATATAATCACCGTAACGACGGATAAAACTACCAACTGCTTTATAACGGCAGATTACTTCAAGTCCGTGACCGAATACCTTTGCAGGAAGAACTTCCATTGTGGTGTCTTCAAGGTTAGCGCTTACGAAGTGAGTAAAAATACCTGCTGCATTAATTTTTTCAAAGAAGTAAATTGACATACGAAGATTAACGTCGCCAACACCCTCAATTGTAAGACCAACTGAATTTTCGCCCGGATCAAACACACCGTCTTTACCCGTGCAATCGTCCTTAAATTTTAAAAGGCAGTTGCCGTTTTCAAGCGCATAAACATTTTTAGTTTTACCTGTGTACAAAAGTTTGTTTTCCATTTTTATTTACTCCTTTAAATAAATTACAAATTTTCCATTACGGTGCTGTCTTTTTTTAGGACTGCCGCCGCGTCGCTTGCTCGTTTAGCATCAAGCTTTTGAGCTAATTCTTTGTCTTCTACTGCAATGATTTGCGCTGCAAGAAGCGCTGCGTTTGCGCCCCCGTTAATTGCAACGGTTGCAACGGGGATACCTGTGGGCATCTGTACAGTAGAAAGTAATGCGTCCATACCATCAAGGTTGGTTGATTTGCAAGGAATGCCAATTACGGGCAAAGTAGTATTTGCCGCAATTGCTCCCGCCAAGTGTGCAGCCATACCTGCCGCCGCAATCAAAACACCAAAGCCGTTTTCACGAGCATTAAGTGCAAAATCACGAGCTTCAACAGGAGTGCGATGTGCCGAATATATATGAACCTCAAAAGGTATTTCCAAAGATTTCAACATATCCGTAGCTTTTTTTATAATTGGTAAATCACTGTCGCTACCCATTATAATGCCAACTTTTTTCATAAATTACCTCCAAAAAACATAAAAAGGCGCACTTAAACTGCGAGTGTTCAAGTGTGCCCAGACGGTCGGCTAAATATTCTTTCTTTGTTCCCTAGTGGTACTCCACAAAACATTTCCGTCAGTCACAAAGAACGATACTTGAAAAGTACTTTTTTATTATATCATTTTATAAAAAAACTGTCAATGGGCAAACACGAAATTTGTCATATTAAATTGACCAAAAATTCGTAAAATTTTATGCCTTTGTTTCACAATAAATACAACGATAAACTTTATTTTCTTTATCGGTTAATTTGAAAATATGATCAAGTTCCTGTTCACAAGAGGTTATACACCTTGGATTTTTACACTTAATAACATTTATAAGTGTATAAGGCATACCAATACTGCATTTTTCAACTAAAACGCCGTTTTTTATTATATTAATTGTAGCATCAGGATCGACAAAACCGATTACATCAAGATTAAGATCAATATCAGCATCAATTTTAATAATATCCTTCTTACCCATTTTTTTGCTGCCTACATTTTTAATAAGCGCAATTGACGCGTCAAGTGAAGCAAGATCTAAAAGTTCATAAAGTTTCATACCGAGTCCTGCTGTAATATGGTCGATTACAACGCCATTTTGAATGGAATCTATATTCATATAGTTCCTGCCTCCTTTAGAAGTTTAAGTATAAGTGCCATACGTATATATTTGCCATTTAGGACTTGTTTAAAATAACAAGCGCGTGGATCGTCATCGATTGCGACACTTATTTCATTTACACGTGGAAGCGGATGAAGAATGGATAAATCGGATTTTGCATTTTTAAGTTTATCCGGTGTAAGAATATAACTATCCTTAAGACGCAAATAATCCTCTTCATTAAAGAAACGTTCACGTTGTACGCGGGTCATATAAAGTATGTCAAGTTTTGGCATAGCGACTTCTAAATCGGTAGTTTGAACATACGGAATATTGTTTTTTTGCAAAATGTCCTTTTTAACGTAGCTTGGTAATTTAAGTTCTTCGGGAGAAATTAGCACAAACTTAATATTACTATAACGACTAAGCGCATTTATAAGTGAGTGAACAGTTCTGCCAAACTTTAAGTCACCACAAAGACCTACAGTAAGACAGTCAAATCTCCCCTTTTCACGACGAATTGTAAGCAAGTCGGCGAGAGTTTGTGTTGGATGACAGTGACCGCCGTCGCCCGCATTTATTACAGGTATACTTGCGTTATTAGCCGCAACCAAAGCCGCACCCTCTTTTGGATGGCGCATTGCAATAATATCGGCATAGCAGCTTACCGTCTTTGCAGTATCGGCAATACTTTCACCTTTAGCGGCAGATGAACTGTTTGCCTCGGAAAAACCAAGTACATTACCGCCAAGCTCGTACATTGCAGCCTCAAAGCTAAGGCGTGTTCTTGTTGATGGTTCGAAAAATAGTGTTGCTAACTTTTTTCCGTCACAAATATGCGCATATTTTTTAGGATTATCAATTATATCAAGAGCAGTTACAATAAGCTCGTCAAGCTCTTCTACGCTTAAATCCAAAATATCAATGACGCTTCTCATACTTTTCTCCTTAAAGAGTTATTTATTCTTTAGCACCGTTTACCGCAAGATAGTTTTTAATTCTTTCAACATTTTCACGGTTTGCCTCGTCCTCTTCCAAATATTCGATAATGTCGTACACATCTACAACCGAATATACAGGAAATCCAAATTCTTCCCCTACTTCTGCCATTGCAGATTTATCGGTCTTTCCTTTTTCTTTGCGGTCAACCATAACAAATGTTGCGGCAACCTTTGTGCCACTAAGACTTGATAAAATTTCCATACTCTCTCGAATAGCGGTACCTGCGGTAATAACATCCTCAACTATTACTATTTCTTCGTTCTCTTGCGGCTTGTAGCCAACAAACACACCGCCTTCACCGTGGTCTTTTTCTTCCTTACGGTTAAAGAAGAAAGGAACATCAATACCCTCTTTTGAAAGCGCGCAAGCAACCGATACTGCAATCGGAATACCCTTGTATGCAGGTCCGTAAAGGACGGTACGGCGATTTCCTACCTTTTCAAAATATGCTTTTGCATAAAACTCACCAAGTTTTGAAATTTGGTCGCCTGTTTTAATGTCACCGGCATTTATAAAGTAAGGAATTTTTCTACCGCTTTTAGCAGTAAAATCACCAAATTTTAAAACACCAGCTCCCTCTAAGAACTGTATAAACTCTCTTTTATAACTTTCCATAACACTTCTCCTTTATAAAGCAGATATAATAATACAAATTAACAACGCAACTATCGAAATAATACTAAGTGTAATTCCCGCTGTTTTCTTTTTAAGTTTGCAGCCTTTTAAATGCGAAGCAACACCAAAAACAAGAGATAAAACACCAAAAATCATTATATAAATTGACATACCAATACTATGTCCTATCGGTATTTCAGGCGTTGTTATTGCAGTGATAATAGGAAGCGTATATACGCAACCGATTATACCCAAAACTAAACTAGCCACTGCAAATCCCTTACCCTTTTTCTTTAAAGGCGCACCACAATGTGGACAAAACTTTGCTTGATCGGAAATTTCTTTTGAACATTCAACACAATTAATAAGAGCCAATGTATCCACTCCCTTAATCTACAAACTCAGCTACACAACGCTCGTATGCTGCAACCGGATCAACGGCGGCAGTAATCGGACGACCTACAACAATGTAGTCAGAGCCGATTTTATTAGCCTCGGCCGGTGTCATAACACGTTTTTGGTCACCAATGTCACCGTCGGCAAAACGAACACCCGGTGTTATTGTCAAAAAGTCTGCGCCACAACGGTCGTGTACTTTACCCGCTTCAAGCGGTGAGCAAACTACACCGTCAAGACCTGCGCTCTTAGCATTTGCCGCATAATGCATAACAACCTCGTCAATAGGCTCCTTGATAAGAAGGTCATTTTCCATACTTTCCTGATTGGTAGAGGTAAGCTGTGTTACAGCAATAAGTAAAGGACGAGTACCGTCTGGACGGGTAAGCCCTTCAATTGCAGCTTCCATCATAGCAACTGTACCGCCTGCGTGGAGATTGGTAATATCTACGTCAAGGTTTGAAAGCACATTCATAGCCTTTTTAACGGTATTTGGAATATCGTGGAGCTTTAAATCTAAAAAGATTTTATGTCCACGCTTTTTTATTTCCTTTACTATTGACGGACCCTCGGCATAAAAAAGCTCCATACCAATCTTTACAAACGGCTTACGGCCTGTAAATTTATCAAGAAACTGGAATGTTTTTTCAGCGCTTGCAAAATCGCAAGCAATAATTACGTCCTTACCCATTATTTAACTCCTCCTATAATATCATTTAAATTTTCTATTCCATATTTATCCATAACCCTTGGCAAATCGTTTATAATATCACGACAAGCATATGGATTTATAAGGTTTGCTGCACCTACCTCTACAGCAGTAGCGCCCGCAAGCATCATTTCAATTACATCCTCAGCGGTTGATACGCCACCCATACCAATTACGGGAATACTAACAGCGTGAGAAACCTGATATACCATTCTAACTGCTACTGGGAAAATTGCAGGACCCGAAAAACCACCCATTTTATTTGCAATAACGGGTTTGCGAGTTTTAAGGTCAATTCGCATACCAAGCATTGTATTTATAAGGCTAATACCATTCGCACCCGCCTGCTCACACGCCTTTGCAATTGCAACAATATCAGTAACATTTGGTGAAAGTTTTACTATTATTGGTTTAGTTGTAACTTTCTTCACTGCTCGTACTACCTCGGCAGCAGCCTCGGGACTTGTACCAAAGCTCATACCGCCACCGTGAACGTTAGGACAGCTTACATTTACCTCGAGCCAACCAACCTGATTTTCTTTATCAAGTAGTTCGCAAGTATACGCATAATCCTCAACCGCAAAGCCGCTAATATTTGCCATAACAGGCTTATTGAAGCACTTAGCAAGCTTGGGCAATTCTTCGCTAATTACCTTTTGGACACCTGGGTTTTGAAGACCTACGGCATTTATCATACCTGCAGTACATTCAGCAATACGCGGTGTGGGATTACCAAAACGTGCATCCTTGGTAGTGCCTTTAAAGGAAAATGTACCAAGACAGTTTATATCATAAGCTTGCGCAAATTCATAGCCAAATCCAAATGTACCTGAGGCAGGAATTATGGGGTTATCAATTTCTATTCCGCAAAGATTAACATTCAATCTTCCCATAAAATCTCCTCCTTTTGCATAACAGGTCCATCCTTACATATACGCTTGTAGCCAGCAATTGTTTTGCAACTACAGCCCATACAGGCGCCAAAGCCACAACCCATACGCTCCTCAAAACTCATTTGACCGCTGGTTTTAGAAGTTTTATAAATTGCTTTTAGCATAGGCTCAGGACCGCAAGTGTAAAAATAACTGTAGTTTTCGGGATATGCATCCGTCACAAAGCCTTTTACACCGAAACTGCCGTCAACTGTTGTAACGGTAACGTCACAACCAAGATTTTTAAACTCTTGCTCGTAAAAAACTTCACTGGCAGTATTAAAGCCAAGTATTACCGAAACATTTTTTCCCTCAGCTTTTAACTTTTTAGCAAGCATATAAAGGGGTGGTACACCAACTCCACCACCAAGCAATACAGGACTGTCGCCAGACAACGATAAATCGTAACCGTTTCCAAGGCCTGTAAGTACGTCAAGTGTTTCTCCAACAGTCATTTTTGACATTTGCTCGGTACCCTTGCCCACAACCTTGTAGATAATTGTAACTGAATAATTATCACAGTCACATACCGATATAGGACGACGCAAATATAAGCCGCCGAGCTGAATATTGATAAACTGTCCGCAAGCAGTGATGTCGGAGGTGTCACCTTGGAGTACCATCTTGTAAACATTTTCTACTAATTTTTCATTAAGTGATATTTTAAAAATACCTTGCTTCATTATAAAATTCCTTTATGCATCAATAGTTGAAATTGTAAGTGTTGTTTCCTCAAGTACGTCAAGTAAAACCCTTACAGTATCAAGTGAGGTGAAAATTGTCACGTTGTTTTCAGTAGCAAGACGTCGAATTTGCTGACCGTCGCTTTCCTGAGAGGTAGCAGCAATATCCTTTGTGTTAATAACATAAGCGATATGTCCTTGTCTTATTGCATCGGGTATTTCGTCGGGGTCTTCACTTATCTTTTTAAGCACGTGAGTTCTTATTCCATTTTCTTTTAAGAATGCCGCTGTACCGGCTGTCGCCTGAATATTAAATCCAAGATTATAAAATCTGCGAATAAGTGGCAATGCCTCGCTCTTATCTCTATCGGCGACTGTTACAAACACAGTACCGTAATTTTGCAGATGTGTACCCGATGCCTGAAGCGCTTTATACAAAGCGCGGTTGAGCTTATCATCATAACCAATTGCTTCACCTGTAGACTTCATTTCTGGTGAAAGATAAGCATCAAGTCCCTTAATTTTATTAAAAGAGAATACAGGAACCTTTACATAGTAGCGGTTCTTTTCTTGCGGGTATAGACTGAATATTCCCTGTTCTTTAAGTGATTTTCCAAGAATAACCTCGGTTGCAATATCCGCCAAGGAATAACCCGTTGATTTTGAAAGGAACGGAACTGTTCTTGATGAACGTGGGTTAACCTCTATGATATAAACATCATCGTTATCGTCAACAATAAACTGAATGTTATATAGACCAATAATTCCAATTCCAAGACCAAGTTTTTTAGCATACTGCAAAATAGTACCGCGCACTTTATCAGAGATACTAAAGGTTGGATAAACGCTTATAGAGTCACCAGAGTGAATACCTGTGCGCTCAACAAGCTCCATAATACCTGGAACAAATACATCCTGTCCGTCGCAAATAGCGTCAACCTCTACCTCTTTACCCTGAATATATTTATCAACCAAAACAGGCTTGTCGGCATCAATTTCAACCGCGGTTTTAAGGTAATGACGAAGCTGCGTTTCATCGGCTACTATCTGCATAGCGCGTCCACCCAAAACAAAGCTTGGACGAACAAGCACTGGATAGCCGATTTCAGCCGCGGCGGCTACACCGTCTTCAATCTTTGTAACGGCTCTACCCTTTGGCTGGGGAATATTAAGTTCCCCAAGAATCTTTTCAAAACTGTCGCGGTTTTCAGCGCGTTCAATGGCTGCACAATCGGTACCGATTATCTTAACACCACGCTCCATAAGAGGTTGAGCAAGGTTAATAGCGGTTTGGCCTCCGAGGGAAGCGATAACACCCTCGGGCTGCTCAAAATCAATAATGTTCATAACATCCTCGGGTGTAAGCGGCTCAAAATAAAGCTTATCCGCGGTTGTGTAGTCGGTAGAAACGGTTTCAGGGTTGTTGTTAATAATAATTGCCTCATATCCCGAGTTTTTAATGGTGGTTACTGCATGTACGGTTGAATAGTCAAATTCAACACCCTGTCCTATACGGATAGGACCTGCGCCCAATACGACAATTTTCTTTTTATCGGTTAAAACCGAAGCGTTTTCGCCGTTGTATGATGAATAAAAATACGGGATATAAGCGTTTGTATGACAGGTATCAACCATACGGAATACAGGAGTAAGTTTGTTCTGCTTCCGAAAATTATAAACGTCAATTTCACTACATTCCCACATTCTTGCGACGTATTTGTCAGAAAAGCCCATCTTTTTAGCTTTGCGCAGTATTTCAAGATTTTTCGGGTTTTCCTTAAGGTTTCTTTCCATGTCTATAATGCGCTTGATTGCTTCAAGGAAAAACGCTGTAATTTTAGTAATATTGTGAATTTCTTCCACAGTAGCACCGCGATATAAAAGCTCGGCAATTGCAAAGAGATTATCGTCTCTGAATTCGCCTATATAAGCGCGAAGCTCGTCATCACTCATATTATCAAACTTACTGTGATAAAGATGATTAACGCCGATTTCAAGAGAACGGGTACCCTTTAAAAGACTTTCTTCCAAAGTTGAGCCAATGCCCATAACCTCGCCCGTTGCCTTCATCTGTGTACCAAGCACATTGTAAGCTGTTGTAAATTTATCAAACGGGAAACGAGGAAGCTTTGTAATAACGTAATCAAGCTTTGGTTCAAAAGCCGCATTTGTGTTAGCAATTTTTATATCCTCTAATGCCATACCGACAGCAATTTTCGCAGTAACACGCGCAATAGGATAACCGCTTGCCTTTGAAGCAAGTGCCGACGAGCGAGAAACACGTGGGTTAACCTCAATTAAATAATAATTACTTGAATTTGGGTCCAGCGCAAACTGAACGTTACAACCGCCCTCAATCTTAAGCTCACGAATAATTTTTATAGCGCTGTCATTTAACATCTTAAGGTCGTGGTCATTAAGAGTCATAATAGGCGCTACAACCAATGAGTCACCTGTATGAACACCAACAGGATCAATATTTTCCATACCGCAAATTGTAATTGCGGTATCGTTTGAATCGCGCATTACTTCAAACTCAATTTCCTTGTAGCCCTTAACGCTCTTTTCAATAAGCACCTGATGAACGGGTGAAAGCTTAAATGCGTTAAGACCAACCTCAACAAGCTCTTCTTCGCTGTAAGCAAAGCCACCGCCTGTACCGCCAAGTGTAAATGCAGGGCGAAGCACTACCGGATAACCTATTCTTTTAGCGGCATCCTTTGCTTCTTCAATGTTATAGGTAATTTCGGACGGAATAACAGGCTCGCCTATAGACTCACACATTTCCTTAAAAAGCTCACGGTCTTCGGCACGTTCAATACTCTCACTTGAAGTGCCTAAAAGCTCTACGCCACACTCCTTAAGAATACCCTTTTCCTCAAGCTGCATAGCAAGGTTAAGACCTGTTTGTCCGCCGATACCGGGAACAATTGCATCAGGGCGCTCGAAACGCAAAATCTTTGCCATATATTCAAGGGTAAGCGGTTCCATATAAACCTTATCTGCAATGGAAGTATCGGTCATAATGGTTGCAGGGTTTGAGTTGCAAAGAATTACCTCATATCCCTCTTCTTTAAGTGCAAGACACGCCTGTGTACCTGCATAGTCAAACTCAGCCGCTTGGCCTATAACTATAGGACCTGAGCCTATAATCAAAACCTTTTTAATGTCTGTTCTCTTAGCCATTTTTGTTTTCCTCCTGAATATATGTTAAATCTTCTTTATATACTGTTTTGCCACCGCAAACCGTTAAATAACACTTACCGAAAAGTTTATAATTTTCAAATGGTGTTGCCCTACCTTTTGAAATAAAGTCGTCAGGATTGACCGTAACTTCCTCATCAAGTCGCCACACAGTGTAATCATCCGCATTAAGCGGAATATTAAAACGTTCACGGGCATTAAAAACTAATAAATCCATTAGTTTTTTGAGTGTGATAATATTTGTTTTTACAAAATAGGTATACATAAGCTGAAAGGCTGTTTCAATACCCACTATACCAAACGCACTTTTTTCAAGTCCTTTACTTTTTTCCTCAGCACTGTGCGGCGCGTGGTCGGTAGCAATAATATCGATTGTTCCGTCCATTATACCTTCAATCAGCGCAAATTTATCTTCGCGTGAACGAAGTGGTGGATTCATTTTAAATCTTCCATACTCTTGCAAATCGCTGTCATCAAGTATGAGGTAGTGAGGACCTGTTTCACAGGTAACATCAAGTCCCTGTGCCTTTGCCTGTCTTATAAGCTCAACACTTTCCTTACAAGAAATATGACAAACATGGTATTTACAACCCGTTTCCCTTACAAGCTCCAAATCCCGCTTAATCGGTCCCCATTCGCTTTCAGAGCAAATACCCCTATGTCCGTGTTTTTTTGCATATTGTCCGTCGTGTATATATCCGCCGTTAAGTAGTGAATTATCCTCACAGTGTGCAACAATCATTTTGCCCAAAGATTTGGCTTTAAGCATCGCCTCGCGCATAAGCTCACGCGACTGAATACCGCGTCCGTCATCCGAAAAAGCGATACACTTTTTTGCCATACCTTCTATATCCGAAAGCTCAACACCGTTTTGACCCACGGTAATTGCTGCATACGGATAGACGTTTATCACAGCATCATTTTCAATAATTGTAAGCTGCCCGTCAAGATGCTCAATACTATCGGGTACAGGGTTTAAGTTAGGCATTGTGCAAACGGCTGTATAACCACCACGAGCCGCCGCCATAGAACCTGTTTTTATGGTCTCTTTATAAGAAAAACCCGGCTCACGAAAATGCACATGCACATCGCAAAAACCGGGAAAAATGAAATAATTATTTTGTGTATCAGCAAAAAATGGTGACAAAACCGCCTTGTCAACGGTGGGGACAAAGCCGTTTAGAAATTCAGGTTTATAAATATTGTTCCCATAACAAGCAAACATTATAAAACCATCCTTTCAATAATTAAAATTTAAAAGCATAAAATCACTCATTTTTATCTAATGTATTCTACCACAATCGCAATACATTGTCAATCAAAAAACCAGAAAAAATTTGTATAAATTTTAATTTTTACATGGTCATAATTCATATATTTTTCACAAGGGGGATTTATATGTTTTTAGAGTTAATAACGCAAATCGTATCGAATTTATTTTATTTGGCACTTCATGTCACAGGCGCTGGTGCATTTCCACCACCGTTAAGCACAAAACGTGAAGCGGAACTATTAAAATTAAAAGACCAAGGCGATATAAATGCCAAAAACAAACTAATTGAACACAATTTAAGACTTGTTGCTCATGTTGTTAAAAAATATTATACAGCAAACTGTGAACAGGATGACTTAATTTCTATAGGAACAATCGGTTTGATCAAAGCTGTAAACACATTTAAGTGTGATAAAAAAATCAGACTTGCCACATACGCCGCACGATGCATCGAAAATGAAATTTTAATGCATTTCAGAAACCAAAGAAAAACTGCGCAGGACGTATATATCAGTGACCCCATCGACACTGATAAAAACGGAAATACACTTACCCTTATAGATATTATAGCCGACGAAAGCAACATTGAGGATGAAATCGATACAAAATTAAAATTAGAAAAGTTGCACTCAATATACCACCAAACACTTAACGACCGTGAAATACAAATAATCAATATGCGCTACGGACTTGGCGGACAAAAAGAACTTACTCAACGCGAAATCGCAAAAAAATTAGGTATTTCCCGCAGTTATGTATCACGCATAGAAACCGCCGCGCTTGAAAAATTACATAATAAATTTTAAAAGAACACGCTAAAGGTGCAAAATTATCCTTTAGCGTGTTGTAATTAGATTAATTATATTTAATTTCCCATTTAATGTTAACACTAGGGTACTCACCAGGATTAGAATTTGGACTAGCGTTTATTTTAAATTCATCACCTTTTTTTACGTCAAATTCAATGTATGTACCAGAACTATTAGATACTGTTTTTAAATACTTAGTTTCTTCTATGCATGTTGTGTCACCATTTGCAGTAATAGGATTATTAGGATCACTGTTATCAACTATTTTAGAAACAGCTAATTTCCCGATTTGGGCATCACTAAGAATATAAAATCTTATTTTACCATTTTTAGAAGCAACATAAGAATAAAAATATCCCTGCTGATTTCCTTCCTCGATGGTTACAGTGAACGTACCACCATCAATAGAATCAATTGCTTCGGGATTACTAATAGTACCCTTTGGACTGCTGAAATTAATTGTAAAGCTTTTGTCACTATTGCCTTTATTGCCAACCTCTAATAGAATCTGAGCACTCGCCAACTCATTAGATGCTATCGTAAAGGATACTACCCCATTTTGGGCATCATATCTCGTTCCGTCATAAATAACGTATGCATCTGCGTCTTTAATGGTTAAATTTTTGTTACTCGCGCCTTTAATTTTGTAATAAACCGATCCTTTTGCAGCAATTAGAGGAGTAACAACATCACCTGTGTCAGGGTCTGGTGAGGTTGCTAAAGTTTGACCATTATACACAGTAATTTCGGTGTTAATATTTCCATTATCATCTGGTTCAATAAAGGTTTGCGGCGCGTCAGGATCTACCTCATTATCATTACCACCAACAATTACAACATTTTGAGTAAAAATGTCGCTACTTACTGAGCTTGAGGAGGTATCTGAATTATTCGAGCTTGTAGTCGTACCGTTGCCAGAAGCGTTTGATTGTGTACCATTTGAATTAGTATCACTATCGACTGACTCGATGTCACTACTGTCATTTTCTACAATATCAACAATAGCATAGTTATCGCTCGAAAGGTATGATAAATCACCCGAAGACACTCCGCCGTTAATCTTGCGACACCCAACAAGTGTTGTAATTATAAACACAAAACAAAGCGTTATATTAATAATTTTGCTGAATTTCATTTTATTCACCTACTTTTTATCAATCACAAGGGTATAATTTGTAGACCCTTCTTTAATTAGAATATTTGAGTTGCCAGTGTATTCGTATCCATCAGGACAAGAGAATACAGAAAGTTTATATCCATCGGTAACATATATGTTAAAACTTGCGTTACCCTTTATATCAGAGCGTGCTGTAAGACGCATATCCTTATACATTTGAAGAATTACTCCTTCAACAGCATTACCATCTGCATCGGTAACATTAACTACAAATTTCGGTGCCGTATTTGTGACTTGCTGGGTTTTTGATTGATTATCATCAGTAGCGCTTTTAGCACCACAAGCACACATACATAAAACCAAAAGAGCCGACAGTAAAAAAATTAAAAACTTTTTAATCTTCATTGTATTTCCTACTTTTTAGTAATTTCAAATGTATATTCCGTTATGCCATCCTCAAGATAAATATAATTATCAGCTACATATTCGGTTTCATAACCATTAGGACAAGACATAAGCGACAATTTATATCCATCGGTAATTTCAGCATCAAATATAGCAATACCGTTTTCATCAGCTGCCTTAGGCAAACAGGAATCACTACATAATTGTACCATGGCATTTGGAACAGCGTCACCGTTTTGATCAACCACTGTAACCCTGAACTTAGGAGTTTCTTCCTCGTTTGATGAGGTTTGGTTAGTGTTTGTGTTTTCAAGCGGATGGTTGCCTGTAGGACCGTTCGTGTCGCCACCGCAAGCGCAAAGGCACAAAATCATACCGAGCGCCAAAATAAGTGCCAAAATTTTTTTCATAAATATCACCTTTACTCTATTTAATATCACTAATGTTTCTAATTATTGATTGCTTATAATCTGCGGCAGAAAAGAATTCAAATATCTTTTCAAACACACCCTTTTCAGTTACAGCGCCCATGTGTGAAAAGGCAATTTTTCCATAACTGTCAATAACCACAGTTGTAGGAAATCCCTGTATGTCAAAGGCATTTATCCAAGCCTCCTCACCTTTTACTAAAGGTATGGTTAATTGATTTTGGGTTGCGTATTTTTTAATATCATTTTCTTTATCTGTTGTAGGATTTATTGCAATTACTGCTATATCTTCAGTATATTCGTCAGCGGCTGACTGTAGATACGGAAATTCCATTTGACAAGGTCCGCAGTTAACAAACCAAAAATTTAATACAATAGCCTTTTTGCTCTTCAACAATTCGGAAAATGAATGAGTATTTCCGTTAATATCTGTAACGGTGTAGTCACCCATATAATCCCCTAATGCATAGCTGCTTGACGACAAATCAGCATTGCTTACAAGCTGCGAAGAGTTGTCACCACCGCAACCCATAATACAAAACATGCTAAAGCATAAAATTACTGCAAAAATTTTTTTAATAGCATTGTTCATAGTACATCACTCTGCATAACAGCACATAAACAACCATGCAATTTCAGAATTGATGTCAGCAAGATTATTACCCGAATCATCTTTGAACATATAACCGCTGTTTTCTATATCCCACCAACCGACATACTCACCTCGTTGCTGAATGATATACTTTAAATCTTCGGTTAATGGATACACACCGTTATCTTCGTCTACATATTCAATATATTCAAGCAAGCATTCTGAATAGCTTTCTTTTTTTATAAAGTTTTCATCTTCGTCAAAGAAATACTTACTAACACCCGAACGGTCAAGCATTGTTTTAAAGCAAGCTATGTATTTACAATCCTTGGCAAGACGGGCAAGAACAATCGGACCGTTTTTATCGTTTAGATGATAATAACCGTCATCCTCGTTTAAAACCATTTTGTAAGTATCGGTACTTGCTGTAAGGTCAAATTCTTTAATTTCAAGGCTTTCGGGGAGAACATAGTCCTGTAATTCTACGGTTTTTTGGTAAATAATCCAAGGTTCATCCTCCACAGTTTTAATTGCATCACCTAATCTATTTATACCCAAAACACAGCTTTCAACCTTTTTATCAGCATCAATACCAATAACAAACGTAGAAGTGCCTGTACCGTTTGTACCTATCATACCTGTTTTTACATTGATTGTAAATTTATTGTCCTTTACCTCAGTAGCACTGTTTTCCTGAACAAAGTGCGGCGCACCGTAGTAACCGATTGTTGCATTTTTGCCCTCAGGAATTGAAAATTCATAATTACCCGCTTGTGTTGGGGTGAATAGAAAATAATTACGGCTACCGGATTTTAAATCGACATAGGTACAACCCATTTTTACATTATATGCATCCAATTCATTAGAGCCGACATACAATTTTTCGGGTTCACCGGTAACCTTGTAAGCCAAAACAACATCAACCTCATTTTTACGTGAAGTAAGCTTTATATTACTGTCGTAATGATATTCAACTTTTTCATCAGCAAACTGTAAAACAACATCATATTTGCCGTTTACAAGCGATTTTGTAGCACTACCCTGCTCGTTACAGGACTGCATTGCTACCTGCTTACCGCTCTGCATAAACTTAACAACAATGCCGCTTGTATATGGATTGCCTAAAGCGTCCTTAACGTTTACTGTGTAGTCCTTTTCACCCTTTCCGCAGGCAGTAAGGGTGAAAAGTGATAATGTAAGCGCTGTAATTAAAAGAAGCGAAATTAATATTTTAATATTTTTCATCATAATCATTCTCTCTAAAATTTAATCATTATCGCCAAGATAATCGTAGTAGTAGCAAATCTTCAGCCAAGAATTTTCCACTTCTTCAAAGGTGTATTTATCCATAAGCTCCTGCAAAATTTCGGCAAGCTCCTCGTCAACAACAACGCAACCATCTAATTCAGTGCCTGACTTATCAATTTTGCTCAAATATTTTTTAATCTCTTCTGTACGGTCTTCACCGTCTCCGTGATAGCGACCTGCAAAAATATCATCGAGCTCATAAATTTCGGCATTTGCATCGTAATCTTCACCCCAAAGCTTTTCGAGGTATTCCTTGGTTTTTTCAACGTCATTATCATTTTGCTTTAGATATGCCAAAATTTCACCGTCAGTTTCTGACTTGCTGAAATCAAAGCCGCCCATTTCAATCATCTCAACAATTGACTGACTAAACACAGTAGTAAGACCTGTGAAATCGGCATAAATAAGACTTCCGTCATCAGAATCGTAATACTTGCCATCCTTTAGCTTTGGCTTAATACCGCCTGTAATAATATCATACATAGCGCTACCTGTTGCATCGGTATCGTATGTAAAGTAACCCGGTGCGCATAAGCGGAATAGCTTATGTGATGCACCAATGTATTCAACGTCATAATTTATAGTGCCTGTAGCATAAACATCCCAGAATGCCATATTGATATAGTACGGTGTTCCTGCTTCCATATAGTAAACCATAGAGCAGTTATTTGCATCGGTATACAATTTTTCATCATGCTCGTAGGTGTATATAATTTGACCGTCCTCGTCAAATATCCAAGCATCTATACCCTCTTCATAATCACTCTTAGAAGTAAAGCGGTATACACCAGACTGTGATGGAATAAATTCAGCAAACATACCTCTTGGAATTATAGCGCGGTCGTAATAAAAATTGTTACCTGACACGTTTTTACCAACAGTAGCAGTAAGTGCGCTGAATGTAGCAAGTCCTTTAATCGGGTCTTCGAGCTGTGATGCACCTGTGCCATATGCCTGATAATATTTACACATCTTAAGCCATTCGTTTTGATCATCATCAAAACCAGCAACCTCGGCTACCTGCTTGAGCATTTCGGAAAGTTCTTCGTTAACAGTACATACACCGTTAATTCTCGAATTAGAAGCGTATGAGAAGTATTTCACCATACCCAAACCGTCTTCCTCTACCTTGTCATAAAGACTAACGCCGCCCTTGTCGGCATCACCGTTTGTAACAATTTCCTGAACAGACTGCTCTTCATTAAATGGTGTAAAGCCCATAAGGTCAGCAAGAAGTAACGGACCGTTTTGGTTACCTACGTGATAATATCCGTCATTTTCGTTAAACACAATGTCTACATAACTGAAATTTCCGTCATCATCAGCATTTGCAGCATAACGAGGTAAGTATGTATCAGTATCAATCTGCGATTTGTCAACAACGCGCAGATTATCGATATATACAGTATCATCACCATCAGTGCCGTCTTCATCCTTGAGGAAGCAAAGCGCTATTTCGTATGTACCGTCTTTTTCAGCCACGCAAGGATAACAGGACTTCCATTCCTCAGGGGTAGAAACGCCTGAAATTTGGAAAATATCCTCATCATCAACAATTACGTACATTACATCACAGCCAAGCTCCGACGAAACAAGATAGTCAAATCCTACAGCCTGACCTGCCTTTAATTCTACGTCAGCATACATTATTGCATATGAAGAGTCAATGCCTATATTAGATGCATAAACACACGAACGACCTGATTTTTCACCAATAATAAACGGCCAGAAAAATTCTGCATTTTCATCTTCTGTTTCAGGGCGGTACTGAACACTAATACTACCCTGATTTATTGTAGAAGCAATTTCATCGCTCGAAGGCATTTCGTATGTAGGTTTAATTTGCGTTACCAAATCACCTATACCGTTTTCACAAAGCTTTTGGCTATATGGATCAGCAGTAAAGTGGTCAAAAGCGCATACCCAAGGACGCTTACTTGTAACAGCGCCTGCCTCAACCACGCAAATTACACCGTATTGGTCAACAAACACAGAGGTCGGATAACCTGTTACGCCAAATGTGTTTGCCCAAGAAGACGGACATGAAGCCATATTAAACGAATATCCGTACTGCTTTTGGAAGGAGTCAACAGCGTTGTTGTCCTCCATAGGATTAAGAGCAATAATTTCTACATCGTCTTTATAATCCTTATAAATTTCATCCATTAACGGAAATTCTTCCAAACACCAACTACAAGTTGTGTACCAAAAATTAAGTACAACCAACTTTTTACTTTTTAAAACCTCCGAAAGCTTAATCTCGGTACCGTCAGGCTTCATAACGGTAAAGTCATACATAACATCCCCAAGACCAAGTGTAGCAGTAGAGATATCCTCTTCGGTAACAAGTGAAGATGTCAGTGTAATATCCTTTGTAACACCGTCAAACTTATAGCTTTTTTCCACGGCGTATCCCTTTGGTACAGAGGTCAAAACAATAGCGTAATCTGCACTTTCATCAAGATTAAAGGTAGCGGTACCCTTATCGTTGGTTTTTGTGTAGTCAATCATGTCACCTAGACTGTCGTCGGTATATATGTATATATCAATACCAGACATAGCCATACCGCCTGCTGTTTTTAAATTAACAGTATAAAGCGTATTACCCTGCGGTCTGTCAAACTCGTCATTACCACCACCAGCTTTGCCCAAAACCAACAGCACTGTTGTGGCAGCAATAGCTACAACCAAAACAGAGGCAATAATTATAAACAACACTTTTTTTACCTTTATAAACTCCCATGTTTTTTTAAAAAAGCCACCAATTTTGTTAAAGAAATTTTTTAGTTTTTCCATAACTCCTCCTGTGTGAATAAAAAAATAGTATTAAGGCAAAATCCCCCTAATTATTCATTTTATTTTATCATATAGGATATATTCTCGTCAACACAAAATTTAAGATAAATTTAAAAAGGTTAACCTGTCTTAAATGTGAGGTTAACCTTCAAATGCCGGTAAAATCAAATTTTGGTATGTAATTTTCTGTTGCACTGCTAAGCTCTTGTATATAACAGTTTTCAAATCCGCTGTTCGCTATATAATCAACAACCTTTTCGTATTCTCGCTTGGTAATTTTACGATTTATAACCGACATATCCTTGGCTTTATAAAGCGGTACATACTGACTCATAATGCTGAAATAAGCGTTTGGCATATTCCTGCTTACCCAATCAAATATTGCAATAGCATCACTGGTTGCCTGTGGCATTAGTAAATGCCTTACAATAATACCTTTTTGCATTATACCATCTTTAAAAATACAAGTAGGTTGTTGACGATAACATTCCATTAAAGCGTTTTGACATATAATAGGATAATCAAAAGCCAAAGAATAATTTTGAGCTTTTCGACTATCAATATGTTTAAAGTCCATTAGATATATGTCTACATAACCCTCAAGTTTTTTTAATGTTTTGACACATTCAAATCCACTGGAATTATAAACTATAGGTATTTGGGGTCTATAAATATCAAGTGCATTCATAATGGAGTCAATAAAATGAGTCGGTGTTACAAGATTTATATTGTGTGCGCCTTCATTTTCCAAAACTTTAAAAATATCAGCAAGTTGATTTTCGGTTATTGTTTTTCCAAGGTTTTTTGTACTTATCTCACTGTTTTGACAAAATACGCAGTGTAATGAGCAACCGCTAAAAAACACCGTTCCCGAGCCGTTTGTTCCGCTTATAGACGGCTCTTCCCAAAAGTGAAGATCCGCACGTGCGACAATAGGTACTGTCGGCATTGCGCAAAAACCACCGATATTCTGCGTTTCATCACGCAAAGCATTACACTGTCGAGGGCACAGTTTGCACAGCATTCTCATTCTCCTTTGGAGTTTTTACCTTTGACTCTAAAATTCTGCGCTTTACAACAAGCCTGTCGTAAGTTTGTTTATAACTTACTCTGCACACATATTTTTTACCGCAATCATCGCAAACAAAGTTTGCATTAAACCAATTATTATGATATTTCCATTTTGTTCCTCGTCTTAGTTTGCTTTCACACTTTTCGCAATAAAAAACGTGTGTTTCTTTTTGAATGCGTTCATCATTTATGCGACTTATGTAGTAAGGTTTAAAATAAAGTTGTTTGTAAAATTCAGGGTCGGTAGTATCTTTAATCAGCTTACCGAATGCCGCTTTGTTATAATGCTTTTTAAGAAGTGTGGCACAAAGCAAACTATCGTCCTTTGCAGTATGCAAATCATAGTTTTCGATGGTAATACCTAAAAGTTCAGCGGCAGAACCTAAAGAAATTTGCGACTTGATTTCGTGACCTAAAATGCGCAACTCACTTTGTATAAACACCTGCAAATCAAGATACTTTTGTATTTTGAATTTTCTCCCGTCAAGCAAATATTTTTCATTTTCGATAATTGTGTAAAGATCTGAATTACTCCAAGTAATTGTAACCGTATCATCGCCTAACCACTTGTTATACCTGTCAACAGCACTTTCAAGCGTGATGCCGTCGAGCATCATTTCCTTGGTAATGCCTGTAAGCTCGGTAAAGCGACGAGACACCCTACGGGTAAAACTTGATTTAACAGTAACATCAAAAATATCTACTATATTAAAATTCTCATCCAATTTAACAGCGCCAATCTGCAAAATTTGATTTATAAATCTTTTGTGCAATTTATGATAAGCACTGTCCCATTCCATATCAAGTATTACATAGTTCATCAGCGGTTTTTCGCCTCGTGCTTCATACGTAATTCCTTGTTGAGTATTCTTTTGCGAATACGAATATTGTTTGGTGTAATTTCAACCAATTCATCATTTTTTATAAAATCAAGTGACTGTTCAAGGCTCATAATAGATGGTGGAACAAGCTTTAACGCATCGTCAGATCCAGATGCACGTGTATTTGTAAGGTGTTTTGCCTTACAAACATTGCAGACAATATCCTCGCTCTTTGGACTTTCACCTACAATCATACCCTCATATACAGGTACACCAGCGCCTATAAACAAGCGACCTCGACTTTGTGTGTTAAAAAGTCCGTACGCCGTACTCTCTCCCGTTTCGTGAACTATAATTGAACCAGTATTACGTTGTTCAATATCTCCCTTGTATTCCTCATATCCATTAAATATGTGATTCATAATGCCATTACCATTGGTATCGGTCATAAACTGTGAACGGTAGCCAAGCAGACCGCGCGCAGGAATTAAAAATTCAAGGTGCGACATACCACCCTCACGCGTACCCATGTTTTGAAGCTCTGCATGTCGCGTGCCAAGGCGTTCCATAACTGCGCCAACATACTGCTCCGGTACTTCTATCATAAGTAGTTCAATAGGCTCTAACAGTTTGCCGTTTTCATCATGCTTATAAATGACATTAGGTGGAGACACTTGAAATTCATAACCTTGACGGCGCATTGTTTCAATAAGGATAGAAAGATGCAGCTCACCTCTACCCGACACCTTGAAAGTATCAGCACTTTCGGCTTCTTCAACTCGAAGACTAACATTAGTAAGCACCTCTCTAAAAAGGCGTTCACGCAAATTGCGTGAAGTAACATATTTGCCGTCCTTACCCGCAAACGGGGAATTATTTACCATAAAGTTCATTGCCAAGGTAGGCTCATCAATTTTAACAAAAGGCAGCGGTTCAATATGCTCGGTATCACAGGCACTCTCACCTATTTCAAGCTCGCTGATACCTGCAACTTGAATTATGTCACCGATAGTAGCTGTTTCAACCTCAGTGCGCTTAAGTCCTTGATACATAAACAGCTTTGCAATCTTAACTCGAGAATTTGTACCATCCTTGTGGCAAAGCGCTACGGTTTGTCCCACTTTTACAGTACCACGAAGCACACGGCCAACACCTATTCTACCGATGTAATCATCATATTCAATGTTAGTAAAAAGAATTTGCAACGGACCATCACTGTCACCCACAGGTGGCTCAATCTCTTTTACAATTTCTTCAAACAATGGCTTCATATCGATGCCTGCAATATCGGGAGCGTAGGTTGCATAACCATCTCTGCCCGATGCAAAAACAACAGGAAACTCTATTTGGTCTTCATCGGCGCCCAGTTCAATAAACAAATCTAAAACCTCATCTACAACCTCAATAGGCCGCGCCATAGGTCTATCAATCTTGTTAATAACAACTACTGCCTTTTTACCAAGTGCCAATGCTTTTTTAAGCACAAAACGGGTTTGCGGCATGCACCCCTCAAACGCATCAACAAGCAGTAAAACACCGTCAACCATTTGCAAAATACGCTCTACCTCACCGCCAAAGTCGGCATGTCCCGGAGTGTCAATGATATTAATTTTAACCCCGTTATACATAACACTAGTATTTTTAGACAGAATGGTTATTCCGCGTTCACGTTCAAGGTCATTTGAGTCCATAACACGCTCATCGACCGATTCATTTTCACGAAAAGTACCACTCTGACGCAACAACTGGTCAACAAGTGTCGTCTTACCGTGGTCAACGTGCGCAATTATTGCGACATTTCTTATATTTTCTCTTTTTTCTGTAGCCATTTAAATGTCCCCTAAATAAAATCAAAATTATTTTGTGTGTTCTTTTATCTAATTTCTATACCAATAATATAATCCTTGGGTATACGCTGCTGTGTTTGATAAACTACATAAACAAGACCAAGTCGTAGGTATAAACCTTTACAGAATCCAAGATATACACCCCTTATAATTTAATTTATTATATCATAACAAGCCATTAATTTCAATAACTGTTGACAACTAAATTTATTTTTATTACAATATTTAAAGACTATTTTTATGAGGTAAATAATGAATATTCTTTTTCAAACATTAGGTTGTAAGGTTAATCAATATGAGACTGAGGTTATGCGTGAAGCACTTACAAATTTAGCTCATACAAGTGATAAAACCCTACCTATAGATGCGGTAGTAATAAATTCATGCACTGTAACTGCAGAAAGTGACCGCAAAACCCGACAGTTAGTCCGTCGTATGCGCCGCGAATACCCAAATGCTATAATCACACTCACGGGTTGTATGGTACAGGCTTTTCCGGAAAATGCCAAAAATCTAACCGAAGCCGATATTTTAATCGGCAACCGTGATATAACAAAAATCGTTGAAGCAATAAACAGCTATAATAATGACCGAATTATTAATGTTGAGCAACATCAAAACAGTGATTTATATAATACTATCGGTTTAAGTAGTTTCAATGATCGCACACGCGCTTTTATGAAAATACAGGACGGCTGCGATCGTTTTTGCACATACTGTATTATCCCTTTTGCACGCGGTCGTGTTCGCTCACGCGCTGTATCAGAAATAAAAGCCGAAGCCGAACGACTTGCAAAAAACGGATTTTGCGAAATTGTTTTGGTGGGTATCAATCTCACCTCCTACGGTAAAGGTCAAACTTTTAACCTTTGCGATGCCGTTGATGCCGTTTGCGAGGTTGACGGCATCAAAAGAGTGCGCTTAGGCTCACTTGAGCCTGACCATATAAACGACCAAATGTTATCACGCTTTAAGTCTCAACAAAAATTCTGTCCACAATTTCACCTATCACTTCAATCAGGTTGTGACGAAACACTAAAGCGTATGAACCGCCACTATGACAGCGCTTTTTACGAGGATTTGGTAAATAGAATTCGCGCCACTTTTGAAAATGCGGCAATAACCACCGATATTATGGTAGGCTTTGCGGGCGAAACGCAGGAAGAATTCAATCAAAGTCTTGCATTTGCCAAAAAAATTGGTTTTGCAAGAGCGCATATTTTTGCCTATTCACGCCGTAGCGGTACTGTCGCCGCGGGACTAAAAGCGCAAGTGAGCAATGCTGAAAAACTAAAACGTGCACATATAATGACAGGAGCTACAAAACTGACCGAAACCGAATTTTTAAAATCACAAATTGGCACAACAAATCCCGTTTTATTTGAAACACAACAAAAAGGACTTGCTGTAGGTTACACACCCAACTATACAAGGGTTGTTATCAATAGCGAAGAAATGCTTACAGGCGAAATTAAAGACGTTTTAATTAAATCTGTGCAAAATGATTACTGTATTGGTGAGATAATATAATTTTAGCGGGGTTTTACCCCGCTAATTTCATTTTTTTAATTAAAAATCCTTGACAAAACAATTAGTTTGATATATTATATTTTAGACGCCGCTGTGGTGGAATAGGCAGACACAAGGGACTTAAAATCCCTCGGTAGCGATACCGTACCGGTTCAAGTCCGGTCAGCGGCACCAAAATCCCGAATGTTTTAGCATTCGGGATTTTACTTTTTCACAATTAACTATTGACTGTTCATACTTTGCTTAAAATCTTACAATTTTAAAGCAATAGTTATCGGCTTTTTAGTATTAGAAAAACAGCGTTCCGTTTGGAACGCTGTTTTAATATGGTCTTTATCTAATTATTTTACCATGCTTGCAACTTCAGCTGCGAAATCGTCAACACGCTTTTCAATGCCTTCGCCCTTTTCCATACGAACAAAGTCAACGAGCTTAATGTCAGCGCCCAACTCTTTAGCGCAGTTTGCAATGTACTTACCAACGTTGATATCGCCGTCCATAACGAAAGCCTGCTCAACAAGGCAGTTTTCCTTATAGAATTTGCCGATTTTACCTTCAACAATTTTGCCAAGCACTGCGTCTGGCTTGTTAGCCATTTTGGGATCTTCCTTCATCTGAGCGATAAGGATTTCCTTTTCCTTCTCGACAACCTCTGCAGGAACAGAAGCCTCGTCAAGATATCCAGGGTTCATAGCAGCAATCTGCATTGCTACGTTTTTACCCATAGTGATGAACTCGGCGCTTGTAGCGCCAACATCACCGTCAAATTTAACAAGAACACCGATTTTGCCGCCAGCGTGAACGTAGTTAACTACGTTGCCTTCAAAGCGAACAAAACGACGGATTTTGATGTTTTCACGAACCTTAAGGAAGAGCTCCTGAACCATTTCTTCAACGGTCTGACCGTTTTCTACACAAGCGTTAAGAGCGTCAATATCAGCAGGTGCCTGAGCAGCGATAACCTTAGCCACCTTGAGTGCCAATTCCTTAAACTCGTCGCCGCCTGCAACGAAGTCGGTTTCAGCATTAAGCTCAACAGCAACACCTACACCGTTTTCGCAAATTGCGCATACAGTACCTTCAGCTGCGATGCGGCTTGCCTTTTTAGCTTGAGATGCAAGACCCTTCTCACGAAGGTAGTCAGCAGCAGCATCCATGTTGCCATCGCATTCAACAAGTGCCTTTTTGCAGTCCATCATACCGCAACCGGTTTTTTCTCTTAAAGCCTGAACGTCTTTAGCAGTAAAAGCCATAGTATTAAATCTCCTTTAGAGTAGTAGTTTAAATTATTCAGCAGCTTCTTCAGCTACTTCTTCTGCAGCCTCTTCAACTGCAGCGGTGCCCATCTCTTCACCCTGTCTGCCTTCGATAACAGCAGCAGCGATTGTTTCAGCGATGAGCTTTACAGCGCGGATAGCATCGTCATTACCAGGGATAACTGCATCGATTTCGTCTGGGTCACAGTTGGTGTCTACGATAGCGATAATCGGAATACCGAGCTTCTTAGCTTCAGCAACAGCAATTCTCTCTTTGCGTGGGTCAACGATGAAAAGAGCACCTGGGATCTTGTTCATGTTCTGGATACCACCGATAAACTTTTCAAGCTTTTCAATTTCAAGAGTAAGTGTTGCAACTTCCTTCTTAGGAAGAAGGTCGAATGTACCGTCATCACGCATAGCGCGGAGCTGCTCAAGACGAGCAATACGGGTACGGATGGTGCTGAAGTTTGTGAGCATACCACCGAGCCAACGAGCGTTTACGTAAGGCATACCGCAATGCTCTGCTTCTTCTTTAACAGAATCCTGAGCCTGCTTTTTGGTACCTACGAAAAGGATATCGCCGCCGTTTGCTGCGATGTCGCGAGCGAACAAGTAAGCTTCGTTAAGCTTTTTAACGGTCTTCTGAAGGTCAATAATGTAGATGCCGTTACGCTCTGTGAAAATGTACTCTGCCATTTTGGGGTTCCAACGTCTTGTCTGGTGACCAAAGTGTACACCTGCTTCAAGAAGTTGTTTCATTGATACAACTGCCATAATTTTTCCTCCTGAGGTTTTTCCTCCATCCCGTAAAGCTTTGCGGTACTGACCTTGTATCAGCGGTCACACCTCTACCTGCATAATACGGAATGTGTGTAATATATTTTGCCACCTTTACAGTAGCCGATAAATTATAGCACAACACTTTGCAAATTGCAAGTGTTTTTTGCTACTTTTTATAGATTTTAATTATCCTCTCTGCCCTATCGGTGATTTTGTCGCAGAGATTTACGGGTTTTAAAACCTCAATTTTATCGCCGTAATTCATAATCCAGGTAACAAGTCCTTCGCTTACAGCCGCTTTTGCGGTAAAGTCAAAATGACTGTCGGTAACGTTGGTTATAAATATATTTTCACCAAAGCGGTCGTGTACCTGTTCAAGCATTGAGCTTGAGCAACGAAGTTTAATATCCTCGGTCTCGCCACCGAACATACCAAAGAGTTTTTTGGTGTAATCGGCAACATCAAATGTATCGCGATAGTCACTAGCCTCGCTAAAATGACGAACAGGCTCTTCGATTATCTCTACTGACTTTATACGGTCAACACGAAGGTTCATAAGGTTGTCGTATTTATCGTAGTTACCGATGAGATAATAATGGTCGTCCTGCCAAGTCATAGCATAGGGACTTACGGTACGGGTTTTGTATTCGGTAGTAATTTGTCGGTTGTCGCCAAGCACTCGTTTGCCATATTTAAAGGTGATTTTTTTACCCTCACTAATGGCAGTATTAATGCGGTCAATATTGTAAAAAATCTCTTCATTATGAGTTTTGTTACTGCTGTCAATATAAATGCCGCTGATACTGCGTTTCGACTGGTAACGACTTAATATTTTATCAAGCTTTGCGACAAGCTCACGAGTCTTTTTCTCACTGATAAAATCGGCGGTACGAACGGCATCGCATAGTAGGAATATCTCGGGCAACTCAAATTCACGACTAGCCAAAAAATAGCCATTTTTAGGCACACGGGTGGAAATGATATCAAACCCGAAATCGATAAGACAGTTAATGTCGTCATAAATTGCCTTTCGCTCGGCTGTTATATCATACTGTGAAAGTTTTTCGCAAATCTCCGTAGCCGATAAAGGATGGTCCTCATCGGTAAGCTCGGTTAAAATTTTGATTATGTATAAAATTTTTACCTTTTGTCCGCGTCGAGCCTGTTTTTCTGCCATAATTCCACCGCCTTTAAAAATTCATTAAATTCAAAAACTGCATTCAAGCAGTCCAAAAATGCATTAGCCGACATACCCTTTGGTAAATCAAGATACTCGGCTAACTGGTCGCGCAAGAGTGAGCTGTTTTTACCACCCGAAAGCCCAAGTTCAAAAAGTAAGGTTTTGGTGATTTTTTTGTCCGTTCTTTTGAAAATTTGCTGTCCGACTACACCGCTTCGTTCAAGGGCTTTTAATATAACATCCTGAGTCATTCCCTCAACACCTAAAAGTCCCTCTTTTGAGCGCTTGTCCTTGCGTTTTTCTTTACCAGCAAGCTGTGGCACGTAAACGTTGGTTATAGTTCCCTCTGGGCAAATTTGCTTTAGATGTGAACGAATAATCACACCCGCGCTGTCGGAATCGGTTATTACAACCAAACCACGCTTCCCTGCAAGCAAGCGGATAAGCGCGCGTTTTTCACGGTCTTTAAAAATACTAAAACCGTTTGTCGCGATAATTGTGGCATCAATAATGTTCTCAAGGGTGATTTTATCATATTTGCCCTCAACAATTACCGCTTGATTTAACCTAACCAACTGCTTCACCCTTTGTAAGAATATAAACGAGCTTTACAGTAAGCTGTTCAAGCACGGTGCGTGGGTCGGCGCCAAAGCTTTTGAGTGACTTGTCTGCCTCGGCAAGTGCTTCGAGGCTTAAACGCAGCTTTGCTCCGTTAAACTTTTTAAGGCTTACTACAGCTCTGTCAATTAAAAACAGCTTATTTTTAGGATATTTAAAATCAGCGGCAATGTCCGCCTTTGATGCGCCAGCAAGATTTGCGGTATGCGCGCGGTAAATGTCAACATAGCTTGAAGACGCAACGCTTAAAATAACTATTGGCTCAACACGCATAAAAAACATATCATCAAGCATTTTAAGCGCAGTTGATATATCCCCTGCAAAAATTTGCTTTACGTATTCGTAAACAGAGGCGTCAATCGATTTTACTGCAATTTGCTCGACAATATCCTTTGAAATATCTCCGCTGCCAACATAGGCGCATAGCTTGTTAAGCTCGTTTTGCAATGTGCTTAAATCATTTCCCGAAATTTCAATTAAACGACGTGTGGCAATTTCGCCAAAAGTACATCCGCGTTTTTTTGCGCCGTCAGATAACATTTTTACAAGAGCTGTAATACTACGGTGGTTAATCTCGATGCATTTACCGCCCACCTTTTCTACAGCTGATATAATTTTTTTCTCCTTTGTACCGCGTTTTGCATCAAAAGCAATATTATCGAAGCAAACAATAAGCACACAAGTATCGTTTGCGTTTGAAAATAGTTCGACAAAGCGTTCAAAATCAGTTTTTGATGCGTGTTCAAAATCAAAATCACTAAACACAACTGCCTTGCGCTCTGCCATCATCGGAAACTGATTTACTGCGTCAAATACCTTTTGCAAATCACATTCACCCTCAAATTTTTGAAGGTTAAAAAATGGATCGCCATCGTAGGATTTTTTTGCCAAGGTATCTTTATAATGATTTTTTAAGTAGGAATCATCACCAAATATTAAGTAAACGGGCTCAAAACGCTTGTTTTGAATATCACGTCTTAAATCTTCTTCATATACGATTGGCATTAAAATCACTTCTTTTCTTTTTATATTTATAATAATACAAATAGCCGATAACCGCCGCAATTAGCACTATCGACAACCAAAATGCGCTTTTTGGTAGCACCGCCACCGTAATAGGCAGTTTTGCTATTTTATTAACAACTATAATAATAAATTTCGAACACAAGCCTGCTACCCCAAAAAGCGGATAGCTTATGACTTTTATAATCGGTACTGCAAAAATAAGTAGTGCTGTAACATTAAAAATAAGCGCTATCATAATTGCGTACGAAATTATAATATTTGTAATTGGCGCCACAACGGATACGTATCCAAAAACCCTTATTGTAACGGGTAATGTGAATATTATCGCAAACACCGAACACAAAACCGCCGCTAAAATACTTTTGATAATTTTTGAGGATATATTAAACTTCTCGATTATAATTTTGTAATAAAATGGTACTATCCACAAAAGCGCTAAAGTTGATAAAACCGACAATTGAAACGATACATTAACCACAGCAAATGGCGCACCAATAAGCACCGCAGTTACCGCTGTTAAAAGAGAATTAAGCGAATCGTTTTCACGGTTAAAAACTGGCGCTAAACCCGCAATTACAAACATTGCACCCGCCCTTATAATCGACATTGTAAATCCGCATACGGCAGAAATTAAAACAACCATAAATACCGACAACAAAGCACGGATATATTTGTTGTAAAACAATCTATCCAAACACCAAAAAACTGCTGCCATTATAATTGAAAGGTGCATACCCGATACGACAATCACATGACTTATACCGGTGGTTTTTACATTATCTAAAAATTTGTCACTAAGCAGGGACTTCTCGCCCGTTGTAAGCGCCAACAAAAGCCCTGCTGTGTCACCGCTAAAACGAGTAGAAACAGTTTTCTTTACATAATTGCGGATTTCTCCCGCCGCTTTATAAAGGAAATTGTACTCTCCTGTAGCTTCAAGCTTTTGTGAGTTTGCGGTAGCATATATTCCGTTGCCATAATCAGATATTCTGTACTTGTTGTTTTTTTCTATAGAGCTTAGCTTCAAATTGGCATTTATAATATCGCCCATTTTAAATTTTGTTTTTTTATAATCAAAAGCTAAAATTTTTACACCCTTTGAAACAGCATCGCATTCGTCAGTTTTTAAAGTTACAGTATTATACTCCCCGTAATCTGATGGCTCTTCTGTTACCAAAAATCTACCTCTTATCATTTCACCGTGGTGAATATCAACCATGTCGATTCTTACAAACTGAAAAATCAGACTTACTGTAAACAAAATAACTGTAAAAAAAACTACTATGTATTTATAATGTTTGCCGATTATGGCAAACAACATAACTATTATTGATAGTGCTAAAATCACAAAGGCAACCGTCAACTCAAAAAGTGAAATTGCAGCCACTACGCTACAAACTACAGCCGCCAAAAGCATAGGTCGTTTTAAAATATCCATTATAATTGCTTTTTAGTCTTGTTATTCCATTGGGATACGTTCTTTAATTCCTCCATTAAGGCGACATAACTTTGATGACGTGATTTTTGAATCGCACCACTGTTTACCGCCTCAATCAAGGCGCAGCCCTTTTCATTTATGTGTGCGCAAGATGTAAATTTGCAATCATTTATATAGTCACTAAAATCGGGGAAACAGTTTGGTAGTGACAGCTTAAAATCATATAGGTCCTCGGTTGTATCTATTGATGAAAACCCTGGTGTATCAACCACAAATCCGCCCTGTGCCGCAAAAATTTCGGTATGTCGGGTGGTGTGGCGACCGCGACCTAATTTTTCGCTTACCTCGCCTGTTTTTAATTCTAATTCGGGGAAAAGAGCGTTTAAAATACTTGATTTACCAACACCCGAATTACCTGAAAAAGCGCAAACATAACCGCTAATTTCCGCTTTTAGTTGCTCTATTCCCAAATTTTCCTTGGCTGAAACAACATAGGTTTTGAAGCCCGCTTTGGTATAGATGCTGTAAAGCTCATCAAAACTGCCCATATCTGATTTATTAAAAACAATTATTGGTTCAATTTTATTATATACAGCCAAAGCCGTAAGCCTGTCAATCATAAATGTATCGGGCGCAGGTGTTGAATACGCCGAAACAATAAATAGCTTGTCAATGTTTGCAACGAGCGGTCGTATAAACAAATTTTTTCTTGGCTCAATTTCTTGTACTACACCGTGTGTTTGATCGGTTAAAGTAAACTTAACTGTATCACCCACAACAGGGGAAACTCCCGCTTTGCGAAAGTTTCCCCTGGCTTTACATTCGTATACATTACCGTCACTGTTTACATAGTAAAAACCGGAAATTGCTTTAATAAGTATACCTGTCATAATTAATCATTCTTACTTGAAGTATTATCTGTGTCTTCGGGTTCGCTTGTGTTGCTCTCAACACTTGAGCTGTCATCAACTTTACTGCTGTTATTATCCGTATTTACAGGCTCACTCGATGTTTCTGTAACATATTTTTTATAATCGTTCTTTTTGCTGATTTCTTCGGTCTTATCCTTTGAAGCGTCCACCTTAATTTCTGCATAAGCGTAATATTCTTCATCAGTACCAAAGCGAACCTTAACAGTATATTTAAGCTCTTTTGTTGTACCTGACATTTCCTTAAATGCATAAGAGCTTTTCTCTTCAAAATTAAGCTTTTCACTTTCGCTGATCATTTTACCGTCAGACCAAATAGAAACATAACCAGTTTTTTCATAATTAACAAAATCATCTCTAATAGAAACACTTGGTTTGTAGGTATAGTTAGTAACACCTGTGCTTACATAAATTTTAATGGTTGTTCCCTCTGGCACTTTGTCGCTTGAGTTTGCATCAGGCTCTTGGGCAATAACATTACCCTTTTTAACATCTTCACCTGCTGTAAGGTCGCGCTCCTCAACCTCGGCAATAAGACCTAATTCCTCAATATCCTTAACTGCAATATCCTTATTAAGACCGATAAGGTTAGGCACCTTAACCATCTTGACAGATTTACCTGTACTTACATAAATTGTAATTTCAGATCCCTCGGCAACTACTGTGGTAGGAACAGGATCGGTTTTTATAACAAGTCCTTCTTCAACCTCATCATCGGCTACCTGTTTAACAACCGTCTTAAAGCCTTTTGAATTTAGCTCAGACACAGCGTAAGACTCGGTTTTACCGCGTACTTCGGGCACCTTAATATTGGTTTGACCAGTACTTATATAAAGGGTTATTTTTGCACCCTTTTTAAGCGGTTTACCAGCCGCGAATGACTGATTGCAGATTTTACCTACCTCGTACTCATCGCTTGCCTCGTTTTCCCACTCAATTTCAAAGGACTGGTAATGCTCATTTTGTTTTACTTCTTCAATTGTCATACCGATAAAGTTAGGACATTCAATTTCTTTACCTGTACTTTTGAAGAGTTTCGGAACAAAGATAATAGCTAAAATAATGATAGCAATAACCAGTGCCGATGCAATACCCGCAAGAATTGGTATCATATTATTCTTCTCTTTAATCTCTTCAATTTCCTCGTCTTCTTCATCCACAACGGCTGATGCGGGGGTTGAAGACATTAAGGTATCTACAAATTTTGTCGGCGCAGTGTCAACATAATATGAATAATCAAAGGTAGATTCAGGATCCTTTTTGAACTGTTCCAAATCGCAAAGCAATTCCGAAGCCGACTGATAGCGGCGCTCGGGTGTTTTTTGCATAGCGTGCATTGTTATCTGTTCAAGACCTAAAGGAATTGACGGATTAATTTCGGTTGGCTGTTTTGGGTCACGCTGGAGCTGCATAATAGCAACCGAAACAGCGCTCTCGGCCTCAAAGGGCAACTGACCTGTAAGCATTTCATAAAGCATAACACCTACAGAGTAAATATCAGCCTTTTCGTCGGTTTTTTCACCGCGCGCCTGTTCGGGACTGATGTAATGCACCGAGCCAATAGCCTTGTCGGTAATGGTGCGCTGCTCGTTACGGGCAAATCGCGCGATACCAAAGTCAGCAACCTTTATAGTGCCGTCAGAAAGTACCATAATATTTTGCGGCTTAACATCACGGTGAACAATACCCTTATCGTGCGCGTGCTGTAAACCCTTTAATATTTGAATTGTAAAATATACAGCGTCCTTCCATCTAAGGCTACCTTGACGCTCAATAAATTCTTTTAAGGTAATACCGTCAATATATTCCATAACTATGTACTGAATAAGGTCGCCAAAACTTACATCATAAACCTTAACAATATTTGGGTGTGAAAGCACCGCAATTGCCTTTGATTCATTTTTAAAACGGCGTATAAATTCCTCGTTTGAAACAAATTCTTCCTTTAGAATTTTAATAGCAACTGTGCGATTTTCGACATTGTCGTGTGCCTTATACACAACAGCCATTCCGCCAACGCCGATAATTTCCTGAATTTCGTAACGTCCGTCTAAACGCTTACCTACATATCTATCCATATATAACACAATCCTTTCTATCAACAAGCTATTATTGCAACAGTAATATTATCCTTACCGCCGCCTATGTTTGCCTCGTTAATAAGTAAATCAGCTATTTTATCAATATCATTGCTTTTTACGATGTTAAAGATTTTTTGTTCGGAAACATAGTTACTCATACCATCGGTACAAAGTAAAAGCTTGTTATCCTTGTTAAACACTATTACATAATTATCACAAAAAGTGTTCTCTTCGACGCCCAATGCCCTTGTAATTACATTTTTCTCGGGATGCACACGCGCCTGTTCGGGCGAAAGCTTACCACTTTCTACAAGTGTTTGCACAACCGAATGGTCACGTGTTATTTGCGATAATTGCTCATTTATTAAATATGCACGGCTGTCACCAATATTACAGATTATTGCAACACCATCACGCACGATTGCCACTACAGCTGTAGTACCCATACCTTTTAAAGTTTCATTTTTAAGTGACAAATCATATATTTCAATATTTGCCGAAAGAATAGCGTTGCTAATAAGCTTTATAATATCTTCCGAATCCATAGACGGCGAATAGGAATTGACAACATATTGCGATATTATATCTACAGCCGTTTTACTAGCAATATCTCCAGCACTTGCGCCACCCATACCGTCGCACACAACAGCCAAAGCTGCGCCATCGGGTAATGTGTTAATGTAAAATGCATCTTGATTTATACTACGCACTTTACCAACATCGGTTTTAGCAAAAATCCGCACCGTCTATCTCCTCCTTCGTTTTCTTTTTTAACTGTCCGCAAGAAGCATCAATATCGCTACCTAACGTTCGCCTTATTGTTGCTGTTATACCATAATCTTCCAACTTTTTTTGAAAGGCTATAATTGCCTTTCGGTCGGGTTTTCTAAAGGTGTTTTCTTTAACAGGGTTTGCGGGAATTAAATTAACATGACACATTATACCCTTAAGCCTGAGCGCAAGTTCATGCGCATTTGCATCACTGTCATTTACACCCTCAATCAAAGCATACTCAAACGATATACGCCTTGTAGTAACCTTTTGGTATTCCCGACACGCGTTAAGTAAAGCCTCAATATTCCATTTTTTATTAACAGGCATTGTGCGGCTTCTTATTTCGTCGTTCGGCGCATGAAGTGATATTGAAAGGGTTATTGGCAGGTTGTATTCAGCCAATTTTTTTATACCGCTTACAACCCCAGAGGTTGAAAGCGAAATGTGACGAAGTCCTATATTAAGTCCGTTATCGTCACTTACAAGCTTCAAGAATTTTATACTGTTGTCAAAATTATCAAGCGGCTCACCCATACCCATCATAACAACATTTGAAATACGTATGCCATTATCACGCTGTGCATAAGTAATTTGTGATAACATTTCTGATGCTGTCAAATTTCGCGTCAGACCGTAAAGTCCCGATGCGCAAAATTTGCATCCCATACGGCAACCAACCTGTGTTGAAATACATACCGTATAACCGTGTTCATATTTCATAAGCACAGATTCAATAAGCTCACCGTCAAAAAGCTCATAAACATACTTGACTGTGCCGTCAATTTGCGAGATATATTTTTTCAACGGTTTAACAGTTGCTAAATAAGATATATCACTCAACTGTTCGCGTAAGGCAGACGGTATATTGGTCATTTCATCAAAATGATCTACACCTGACTGCAACCATTTAAAAAGCTGTAAGGCTCGGAATTTAGGTTGAGATAAATCAGCCACCAATTTGGTAACCTCATCTAAATCTAAAGAACGAATATCAAGCTTATTTAAAATAAAATCACCTGCTTTTTTGCAAAAGCGCACAGTAAAAACCATCACTTTGGTCAGTATGCGGCATAAACGTATGTTGGTATTTTAACTCATATTGGGGGTATTTGTCAAGAAAACGCTTTACAACCGCCTCGTTTTCGCATTTACGAAGCGTACAGGTTGAATACAAAATACGTCCCCCATTTTTAAGGTATGCCGACGCTTTTTCAAGAATTTCGCTTTGGATAAGCGTTATATCGTTATATTCGCTTATATCCTTATATTTTATTTCGGGTTTGCGTCTGATAACGCCGAGTCCCGAGCAAAGCACATCGCACAGTATCACATCAAAGCTACCTAAATTATCATTAGCTTTAGTAGCATCATTTTGAATTGCGGTAATATTTTTAATTCCCAAACGAGCGGCACCCTTTTTAATAAGCTCAACGCGTTTTTCGTATAAATCACAGGCAATAATCTCTCCGCTATTTTCCATATATTGCGCCATTGTAAAGCTTTTTCCGCCGGGTGCTGCACACACGTCAAGCACTCTTTCGAATTTGTTAGGTGACAAAATATTCACCACCGTTTGCGAGGCTATATCCTGCACGTGAAAAAGTCCGTCACGGTAGGCCGTACTCTTTGTGACATCAATGCCGCCAATTACCTCCAATGAATTTTCAAGGCATGAAGCCTTAGTGTCTATTCCCTCGACTGATAATATTTTAATTAAATCCTCAATAGTTGTTTTTAGCGTGTTAACACGCAAAACAACGGGAGGTGTCTGTAGGGAAGCATCCAATAAATTAACCGTATTTTCAATTCCGTAATCGGCAAAAAAGCCTTCAATAATCCATTGTGGGCAGGAATATCTGACACTTAACGACTTAATATCATCACCTTGCGGCAAATTAACGCCAACCCTTAAAATATTACGCAAAACACCGTTTGTAAAGCCTGAAAGATACTTTTGTTTGGAGTTTTTAATTATTTTAACAGCCTCATTTACAGCGGCACTATCGGGAATTTTGTCCATATACATTATTTGATACAGTGCTACTCTTAAGCATTCAAGTACAAACAAATCCACTTTTTTAAGCCGAGTTTTTATATGCTGTGACAGCACATAATCAAGCGTTATTGTGCGGTCAAGCACACCGTAAAAAAGCGCTGTTGCAAGTGATTTGTCAGCGCTTGTCAGCTCTGTTTCACTTAAAAATCTATTAAGCGTAATATTTGAGTATGCGCTTTTTCGCACCTCTAATAAGGCATTTAACGCAACCTTTCGAGCATTAGCCATTATTCCACAACCGTACCTTTTGCAATTTTATGACCGTTAAGCATTACCTGCGCACTCATCACCTTTGCGCCCTCGGGCTGAACTGTGACAAGCTCTACACTTGTGTCCTTGCAGGAGATAATAAGCCTATTGTCACTATCAATAACTACACCGCAATTTTGTGCAGTTAAATTAGATTTTTTAGCCTTTATAACCTTTATTCTTTTACCGTTTATAAAGCAAAATGCGCACGGCCAAGAGTAAAATCCACGAATTGCGTTACAAATTTCATTAGCAGTTTTGTTAAAATCAATGTGTGCCATCTCTTTTTTGATTATTGGCGCATAGGTAGCATTTTCTTCATCCTGTTTTGTGCGAATAAGTGTTCCCAGCTTAGCCTTTTCGAGTGTAGATACCATCAAGTCTGCCGACATTACAGATAGTCGATCAAACAATTCCTCGGCGGTTTCTTCCTCACCAATATCGGTGACAACCGTTTCCAAAATATCACCCGTATCCATACCCTCATCCATAAGCATAGTTGAAACGCCTGTTTTGGTTTCCCCTGTAACTATTGCCCATTGTATCGGTGAAGCACCACGAAGCCGCGGTAAAAGAGATGCGTGACCGTTAATACAGCCATATTTTGGCAAATTTAAAATTTCCTTTGGGAGTATCTTACCGTAAGCCACAACAACAATTACGTCGGGGTTAATTTCTTTTAAAATATTGTAGGCTTCTCCATCGCGCAAAGTCTTTGGCTGATATACGGCAATCCCGTTTTTTTCGGCTAAAATCTTTGTAGGGGGAGGGGTTAAAATTTGCTTTCTGCCGACAGGTTTGTCGGGTTGAGCAAAACCCGCCGCTATGTCATAATTTTCATCAATTAGCTTTTGTAAAGTTACAGCCGCATAATCGGGCGTACCCATAAAAATAATACGCATTAAACTATTTACTCCTTTTTGCGTGGTCGGTATATAACACACCGTCAAGATGGTCAATCTCGTGGCAAAGCGCACGAGCCTTTAAACCCTCGCCCGTTACCGTAATATTTTCGCCAAAACGGTTTTGTGCGCGAACACTTACCTTCATTGGACGGGTTACTATTTCACATCTATCGGGAATTGAAAGGCAACCTTCGTTGCCTGTTTGAGTTACAACGCTTTTTTCGGTAATAACGGGGTTTATAAGTTCAATAAGCCCATCACCAACATCAATCACACAATACCTACGCAACAATCCAACCTGTGGCGCCGCAAGACCAACACCCTCAGCCGCATACATAGTTTCCGCCATATCGTCAAGTGTTTGGTGTAATTTTTCGTCAAAGGTAAGCTGTGTGCGACAAATTTTACGCAACACGTCATCACCTATTTTTACAATATTTCTTTTTGCCATAGTAATCCTCTTTTTTAAATTATGCTTTCGGGATTAATATCCACCCCGATATAAATATCCTTTTTTAATTTTATGTCTGTGGCAGTGCGTATCAACTCGCGAAAACGCGCACTATTTTTTACCTTAATTATCATTCGGTAGCGATATTTGTTGTTCACTTTGGGCACCGCAGCAGGTGCAGGGCCTAAAATTATCAGCTTAATATCGCTATATTCCTTTTTCAATGCGGTTTGTATATTTGTAAAAATTTTGTTTATCGTATCTAAAGCAATGTCAGCATCGAATGACTGAACATAAACCATACAAATATCACAAAACGGCGGAAAAATCATAAGTTTGCGATTTAGAATTTCTTCGTTATAAAACGAATCATAATCCTGTGACTGTGCGAGATTTATAATATTATTTTCAGTATCATTGGTTTGTATTACTGCAATCCCTACACTTTCAGCCCTACCTGCGCGACCTATCACCTGAGTAAGCAACGAAAATGTTCGCTCAAAGCCTCGGTAATCATCGCTGTAAAGCGCGCGATCGGCACCGATTACACCAACCAATGTAACACGCGGAAAATCAAGTCCTTTAGCCACCATTTGTGTGCCAAGCATTATATCGTATTCACCGTTTGCAAAATCGGTAAGATAGCTTGAATATGAATCACGAGCTATAGTGCTGTCAGCATCAAGCCGCAAAATACGTGCATTTGGAAACAAAAGTTTTAGTTCTTCCTCTAATTTTTGGGTACCCGAGCCAGAAAAATGTAAAAATTCACTCTCGCATTCGGGACATTTTGTCGGTAATTCGTGTGAAGCATTGCAGTAATGACACATAAGGCGCTTGTTTACCGAGTGATAAGTAAGCGAAATACTGCAATTTTCACAGCTCGCAACCCAACCGCAAGAATTACAGGTAATATATGTATTATGCCCTCTGCGATTAAGCAAAATTATTGCCTGTTTTTTATTTGTAAGTGCATTCTCAATTTGAAGTGCTAACTGGCGGCTTATATCCGAGGAATTACCCTCGGCAAGTTCTTTGCGCATATCAACAAGGTTTACCTGCGGTAAAACTGCATTACCGTAACGTTCTTTTAAAGTAAAGAGCTTATATTTACCCATTAGCGCATTACTGTAACTTTCTACCGACGGTGTAGCTGACGCCAAACACAAAAGACAGTTATGATATGCTGCTCTAAATCTCGCTAAATCTCGCGCGTGAAAACGCGGTGATTTTTCCGATTTGTAAGTGTGTTCCTGTTCTTCATCAATTATTACTAGACCAAGCTTTTTAAATGGTGCAAACACCGCACTGCGTGTACCAATGGCAATCATTGCCTTTCCTTGCTTGATGCGTGTCCACTCGTCCATACGCTGACCTATTGACATAGCTGAGTGAAAAACGGCAATCTTACTGCCGTAGCGCTGACTGAATATTTTTATCATTTGAGGGGTAAGCGCAATTTCGGGCACCATAATAATTACGCCCTCGCCTTTTTCAATAACCCCGTCAACCAAACGTAAAAAAACCTTTGTTTTTCCGCTACCCGTAACACCGTAAAGCAACGCCGTTTCGCTTTTTTCTCCGTTTTGCAGCTCAGTCAAACCATGAAAAGCCTTTTGCTGTTCAGCAGTTAAAATAATTTTTTCGCGCCGTACCGATTGGTTGCTGGTATAAGGCATACGAAATTCTTGCTTTTCAAAGAAAATTAAAATTCCCTTTTTTTCGAGCGTATTTATAACAGAAGCAGAAACACCTGTAAAATACTGCAATTCCTTTACCGAAACGCTACCCGCGGCTTCGACAATTTCTACTATTTCTTGCTGGCGGGCGGTAAGCTTTACAGCCGCCTTTTCCTCATTTACACGCACCCATCTGCGAGTTAAATCATTAATACGTCGCACAGGTATCTGGCTTTTAATTACCGCTTGTTTTTCACACAGTGAATTTAACAAAGTTGTTATATCGTCAAAAAGCTGTTCAAGCTTTTTAAGCGGTTTCTGTCCGTTTGTACTTAAAAATTCAAATATCTGCTTTTCTGCCTCGCTTAAAAGCGATGGCGAACAAAACTCATCATTTACCGAGTAATAATCGGTAAGGTTGTAATTAAGTCCCGTAGGAAGAATTGTATGAACAGCATCAAAATAACTGCAAAATGTGTGATTTTTTAGCCACACACACATTTTAATCATCTCGTCATTTAAAACAGGTGTTTTATCGGTAAGTGATAAAATTTGCTTGAGTTTTGAAGTAACTTCTCCTTCATACACCTTTAAAATAATTCCCTGTTTTTTTGAATTACCCATACCAAATGGTACTGTAACCCTACAACCAGCTTTAGCTTCAGTTTGCAAAAAATCGGGTATTTGATAGGTGTATTTGTTATCAAAAGAGCCGACAGCGCCATCTATTACAACTTCTGCAAGTAAATGACTCATGTCGACTCCCCCTTTTTAATAAACTAATGAAAGATTAAAGACCTTTATTTGCTGCTAACTTATCAATAGCAATGCTAACTGGTTTTTCAAGCAAAATTTGTTCTTGCTCCTGTGCCTCTCTTGAAATTTCACGAGCGCAGGAAGCAATATCCATTACAAGCGCATAGCGGTTTTCATAATTTTCAATAAGTTTTCCAATATTTTTGTTAAGCATAAAACACAATCCTTTCTTATTTGCCTAAAACTTTATTAATTAATTCTAAATTTCGATCAGTCCTAAATTTATCAACCGAAATAATCTTGATAAAATCATTCACCGCGTTCTCTAATTCGTCATTTACAACAATATAATCGTATTCGGGCGCACGTTCAATTTCGCTAAGAGCCTCTTGCAGTCTCTTTCCAATGACCTCTTCGCTATCTGTACCTCTGCCACGCAAACGGTGTTTAAGTACTTCGAGTGAGGGTGGCATTATAAAAACACTTACAGCACTTGGACACTTTTCACGTATTTGCGCCGCGCCGTTAACGTCAACCTCAACCAGCATATCCTGTCCGTTTTCAACGCATTTTATAACAGGCGCTTTGGGTGTTCCGTAATAATTTCCCACAAATACGTTATATTCAAGCAGCTCGTCGTTTGCTATCATTTCTTCAAAACGCTCACGGGTTACAAAGTTGTATTTTTCACCCTCAACCTCACCCTGTCTCATTGCGCGTGTGATTGACGAAATAGAAAAAGCAAGGTTTGTCTCTCGCTCAAATACCTTTTTCATAACGGTATCCTTACCCGAACCTGATGGGCCTGAAATGATATATACTCTTCCTTTAGTCATTGGAATCCTCCTCGTCGTCAACTGCATTTTCATCACTGAGTCGGTGTGACACAGTTTCAGGCTGTAGGTATGTAAGAATTATATGGTCGCTGTCAGTAATAATTACCGCGCGAGTTCTTCGACCGTGCGTCGCATCAATAAGTGTGCCGCGCTCTTTAGCGTCTTGAATAATGCGTTTAATCGGCGCCGATTCGGGACTTACAATAGCTATCATACGGTTAGCAGAAACAAGGTTACCAAAACCAATATTTATAAGTCGCATAAGATACTCCTTATTCTATGTTTTGAATTTGTTCGCGGATTTTTTCAATCTCGGACTTAATTTCAACTACAACCTTTGTAATTTCCATATCCTGACATTTTGAGCCAATTGTGTTGGTCTCGCGATTCATTTCCTGAACGATAAAGTCAAGCTTTCTGCCAATCACGCCGCCCTCGTCAAGCAAATTACCGAGTGATGCGATATGACTGCGAAGTCGTACAGTTTCTTCACTGACAGCGATTTTATCGGCAAAGATTGCAGTCTCGGTAATAAGACGTTGCTCGTCAATTTGTACGTCACCGATAAGCTCTTTCATTCGAGCTTCAATTTTTTCGCGGTATTCACGAACGGTTTGCGGTGAACGCTGCTCGATAAATTCAACCTGAGTTAGTATATAATCGGCTCTTGACCTAACATCATTTACAAGCCTTTCGCCCTCAACCGCACGTGCGGCAACAAAGTTGTCAATTGCCTCGCTTGTAGCTGTGGTTACAGCCGATTTAATAAGTTCTTCGTCAAGATCACGTTTTTTAACTGTAAAAATTTCAGTATTGCCAACGATTGATGAAGCCTTAATATCGTCTTTAAGTTTATAATCCTTTGCAAATCTATGTAATGCAGTAATATATGCATCAGCATAAGCGGTATTTACAGCAAGTTCAATTGATTTTGACGAGGTATCTTCAAACTGAACGTTAAGTTCAACCTTACCGCGCGAAATTTTTTGCCCGCAAAGTGTTTTTAGGGTGTCATCCAAAAACTGAAATGAACGCGGCATACGAGAGCTGTATTCAAAATATCTGTGATTAACTGATTTAATTTCAACAGTAATGTTAAAATCCTGCTCAGAAACCTTTCCGCGACCAAAGCCTGTCATACTTGTAACCATATTTCCCACCACGCATAGTAATCGTATTTTATTCATTGTATTATATCAAAAATTCAAGTAAATGTCAAATAATAAATGCCAAATAATATATATTATATAGATAATAATATATAAAAATTTTTAAATAAAACACTTGACTGTTTAAATGTTTTGTGTTATTATATACCCCGTTAGCAATGCAGGTGTAGTTCAATGGCTAGAATTCCAGCCTTCCAAGCTGGCTATGTGGGTTCGATTCCCATCACCTGCTCCAAAAAGAAGTTGCGTCTTTTGACGTAGCTTCTTTTTAGTTTTTAATGAAAATTAAACAAGGAAAGAGCAACATTTATGTTGCGAAACGAAAAACTTGTCGAAGTTATTTAACGTCGACAAGTTTTAAACTATTATTTATTTATAATTTTAGCTTTTCCGCCGTCTACAGTGTCTGCTGTGATGATTATCTTAGCAACATCGTCCTTTGACGGCATTTCGAACATAAGGTCTTGCAAAGTGCTTTCGATAATCGAACGCAAGCCGCGAGCACCTGTTTTGTTCTTTATAGTAAGCCCGGCAATTTTTTTGAGTGCCTTCGGCTCAAACTCAAGTTTAATATCATCAAGTCCAAAAAGCGCTTGATACTGCTTTACAATCGAGTTTTTAGGCTCGGTCATAATGCGAATAAGTGTGTCTTCATCCATAGCGTCAAGGCTAGTAATAATGGGTAAACGACCTACAAGTTCAGGAATAAGACCGAATTTAACCAAATCCTGATGAGTAGCCAGTTTTGAAAGCTGCTGTGCTTCAAGACTCTTTGGTGATTTAACATCAGCACCAAAGCCAAGACTGCTACCGCCCATACGGCGTTCAATCACCTTGTCGATACCGTCAAATGCGCCAGCGCATATAAACAGTATGTTGGTGGTATCAATCTGTATAAATTCTTGTTGTGGATGTTTTCTTCCACCTTGTGGTGGAACATTAGAAACAGTACCCTCAAGAATTTTTAAAAGTGCTTGTTGAACACCTTCGCCGCTTACATCTCTTGTGATTGACGCATTTTCACTCTTGCGTGAAATTTTATCAATCTCATCAACGTAAATAATGCCGTGTTCAGCCTTTTCAATGTCGTAATCGGCAGCTTGAATAAGACGCAAAAGTATATTCTCAACATCTTCACCAACGTAACCTGCCTCGGTTAAGGTGGTAGCATCGGTTATGGCAATCGGTACATCGAGAATTTTAGCAAGTGTTTGTGCAAGCAAGGTTTTACCAACACCGGTAGGACCAAGCATAAGAACATTACTTTTTGCAAGCTCAACATCTAAATTTTCGTTTTTATAAACACGTTTATAGTGGTTGTAAACCGCTACCGCAAGTGTTTTTTTAGCATCGTCCTGACCAATTACATATTCGTCAAGAAGCGCTTTAATTTCTTGCGGTTTTGGTAAAACCTTTTCGGGTTGTTTTTTGTTTTTCTTTTTCTCGTTATATGCATTTTCATCATCAAAAAGCAAAGAAGAACAAAAGTTTATACAACTATCGCAGATATATACACCGGGACCTTCAACAAGGCGCATAACCTCATCCTGAGTTTTACCGCAAAAGGAACAGCGTATTTCCATATCTATGTCTTTAGACATTAAATATACCTCTTATCTCTTAGTAATAACCTTATCAATAAGACCGTACTCTTCGGCCTCGGCAGCGGTCATAAAGTTATCGCGCTCGGTATCCTGCTCGATAACCTCAATTGGCTTACCTGTGTTTTCTGATAAGATTTTATTGAGGTTGCTACGTGTGCGCTTAATGTGATTAGCATGAATAATAATATCACTTGCCTGACCCTGTGCGCCGCCTAATGGCTGATGAATCATAATCTCGCTGTTAGGTAGTGCGTAACGCTTACCCTTTGCACCCGATGACAACAAGAACGCGCCCATAGATGCAGCTAACCCCATACAGATAGTGCTAACATCACACTTGATGTACTGCATTGTATCGTAGATAGCAAGACCGGCCGACACAGAGCCACCTGGGCTGTTGATATAAAAGCTTATGTCCTTATCGGGGTCCTGTCCTTCAAGAAACAAAAGCTGTGCAATAATTACACTTGCACTTGCGTCGTCAACCTGACCGTTAAGCATAATAATTCTGTCGTTAAGTAGGCGCGAGAATATATCGTAAGAACGCTCTCCGCGACTTGTTTGTTCAACAACATAAGGAATTAAAGTCATATCCATAGCAAATACCTCCAATGCTTAATATTATGAACTTAAAAATCAAATTATAAACAGATTATTCCTCTGTTTTTTTAGCAGCGGCTTTTTTAGCCTCTTTCTTTTCGTCTACAGCGTCGGTAATAACAGCGTTAGCCTTTACAAAGTCAATTGCCTTACCAACAGCAACGTCCTTTTCAACCTCAGTTGCAGGAATAACAGCCTTAACCTTGTCAACCTCTACGCCGTAACCCTCAGCAATTTTAGCGAATTCAGCTTCAACAGCCTCTTGGTCAGCTTTAATGCCCTCAAGCTCAACAATCTTTTCAAGAGCAAGGCGGTATTTAACCTGCATTTCAGTTTGTGGACGGAAGGTATCACGGAACTGTTCAATTGTGCTGCCTGTATACTGTAAATACATATCAAGGCTCATACCCTGTGACTGCAAACGGTAGCCGAATTCTTCAACCGACTGGTTTAAGCGGTTTGTGAACATTGCCTCGGGGATTTCACCCTTAATGCCGTCAACAATCTGCTGAACAAGAATATTTTCAACTGCTTCTTCAGCAGCCTTTTTCTTGCGTTCAAGCGCCTTTTTCTTAAGGTCGGCCTTGAGCTCTTTAAGGGTGTCAAATTCGCTTACGTCTTTTGCGAATTCATCATCAGCAGTTGGAAGCTCGCGAAGTTTGATTTCGTGAAGCTTTACCTTGAATACTGCGGGTTGACCTGCCAACTCCTCAGCGCCGTATTCCTCGGGGAATGTAACGTTTACGTCAAATTCGTCGTCAATGTTTTTGCCGATAATCTGGTCTTCAAAACCTGGGATAAACTGACCTGAACCCAGTTCAAGTGAGTGACCCTCTGCCTTACCGCCGTCGAATGCAACGCCGTCCTTAAAACCTTCAAAGTCAATTACAACTGTATCGCCCTTCTTTGCTGCTCTGCCTTCAACAGATACCATACGAGCGTTGCGCTCCTGCAAAGATTTGATTTCAGCGTTAACCTCTGCTGCCTCAACCTTAACGAGTGGACGCTCTGCTTTAAGACCCTTATAAGCCTCAAGCTCAATTTCAGGATATGTAGTTACACTTACCTTGAAATCTACCCCGTCTTCTTTAGAGATTGAAACAAGTTCAAAATCCATCTTGTCGTCAATTACTTTAAGACCTGATTCGTTGATGGCTGCTTCAACTGCATCAGCATAAAGAAGATTTAAAGCATCTTCAAAGAAAACCTCACTGCCATAGCGAGCTTCAATCATAGCAAGAGGAGCTTTACCCGGTCTGTAACCTGGAATTGTAATCTTCTTGCCCTCTTTACGATATGCCTGCTTAATTGCCTCACGGAACTGTTCGCCGTCGATAACAATTTCAAGCTGATGACGATTTGTTTCAATTTTTTTGGTTTCTTTTAAAGTCATTTTTAATATACCTCCGCATAGAGTCCATAAAACTCCATATTAAATTGTGATAATTATACCATAATTTGAGAAAAAATCAAGGTTTTTTACTGACATATTTGCCCTAAAACCGCAAAAAATTAAAGTTTTTCAAACTTTGTGCATTTCGCTACGAATTGTGGAGTAAAATCAACTCCGTCTGCTGCAACAAGCTTTAATTTTATGCCGTCATATTCGCTAACGGTATTGTAAATTCCCCTACCGTGAATATGACCGTAATATACGCAGTCAATATTATATTTTTTTAAAACAGCCAATATTTCGTCACAAACATATTCTGCGTATGCGGGCGGATAATGCAGAAAAACTATTGGTGCAGCACCTATTTCTACAGCCTCCTTAATCGAGGTTTCAAGCCGTAATGCTTCTCGCAAAATAACCTTTTGATCGTGTTCGCCTGTTCCATCATATATCCAACCACGTGTACCGCAAATTGCCAATTTTCCGTCAGTGAAGCAATTGTTGTGTAAAATTTTTATTGTATCAAATTTATTATCAGCCAAAAATTCATTTATTTTATTAGCGGTTCCCCACCAATAATCATGGTTACCCTTTAAAATTATTTTTTGACCGGGTAGGTTGTTTATAAACTCGAAATCAGGCTTTGACTCTGAAAGAGAAATTCCCCAGGAAATATCGCCGCCAATAACAACGGTATCCTCGTTATTTACTAATTTTTTCCAATTTTTTTCGAGTCTTTCGACATAATTGTCCCAACCGCCGAAAATATCCATCGGTTTATCAGCACCAAGCGGCAAATGTAAATCGGCAATTGTAAATAAATTCATATTGGTGTTTCACCTACCTTTGTATAAAAATTTTTTAAGTGCAAATAATATATTTGGCTAACAGCCAAGAAAGGAAGTTTTTAAAATGGATATGAAATCAGCTTGTAGAACCGAAAATTGCATTAAATGCTCGGTTAAAAACTGTGTTCATCACACTGAAAACGATTCCTGCTCTGCAGGCAGTATTCAGGTTGGTAACCGCACAGCAGAAACCTGTAGCGAAACCTGTTGTGACACTTTTAAGGCAAGACAGTAATCTTGCAACAATATCCGACTCGCTATGAGTCGGATATTCATTTTTAATCAATTTTTAGATATTTGCACACAGCAGTATACATATCGTTTTTATTGTAAATATCCTTAAAACGAGCCGTGGCATTTTTAAGCTCGGCAAGCGGTATCGGAACTGTAGTACAAGTAAGATCTGACAATGCCTCTACAGTATCAAATTCGCTTTCAGGGATTTTGGTTGTAAGTGCAGATAAAACGCTCTTTGCAAACTTATATGGTGAAGCAGTCGAAGCAATAAGCACAGGACGGTTGTCGCCCGTATTGCTTAAATACTGCTCATAAGCATTTACAGCAACAGCTGTATGTGTATCACACAAATAACCGTAATTATCAAAAGTTTCTTTGATGGTTTTAAGTGTTCCGCTATCATCACAGCTAGCGCCATAGAACAGCTTTTGCAATTTTGCAAGTACTGTATCATTTACAGTAAATTTACCGTCATTTGCAAGTTGAGACTGTATATCGGCAATGTACTTATCGTCACCGTCTGCAAGTATATAAAGCATACGTTCAAGGTTACTTGAAATAAGTATATCCATTGAGGGAGACATTGTTGTATAAAATTCACGGTTGCGGTCGTAAACACCTGTGTTTATAAAGTCGGTAAGAACACGGTTAGCGTTTGACGCGCAAATAAGCTTATTTACGGGAACACCCATTTCCTTTGCATAATATGCCGCCAAAATATTACCGAAATTACCTGTTGGAACTACAATATTAAAACCATTTGATAAATCGTCACCTTTAGAGAGCATATCGCAGTACGCCGAAATATAATAAATTATTTGCGGAACAAGTCTACCCCAGTTAATAGAGTTTGCCGAGGAAAACTCCATACCGTTTTGTGCCAAGGTTTCCTTAATTCCCAAATCGGTAAATATTTTTTTAACACCCGACTGAGCATCGTCAAAATTACCCTCTATAGCACAAACGTGAACGTTATTACCCTTTTGCGAAGCCATTTGAAGCTTTTGCATAGGACTTACACCCTCGCTTGGATAAAATACGATTATCTCGGTGTTTTCTACATCCTTAAAGCCTTCAAGCGCCGCTTTACCCGTATCACCGGAGGTTGCAACAAGAATTACTGTCTTTTTACCGTCGGCTACTTTTTTGGTTGAGGTAGTAAGTAAATAAGGCAAAAGCTGAAGCGCCAAATCCTTGAATGCACAGGTAGGCCCGTGCCATAATTCAAGAATGTTTATACTATCGCCAAGCTGTGCGATTGCGGCAGGCTTTTCGTCATCAAAGCTACCTGTGTACGCACCCTTAACACAAGCGGTAATTTCTTCATCGGTAAAATCGGTAAGATACTTTTTAAGTATATATTCTGCCTTGCCTTTATAATCAAGATCTGAAAGCTTTAAAAAATCCTGTTTACAAAGCTGTGGTATACTTTCGGGTACGTAAAGTCCGCCCTCTGCCGATATACCATGCGCAATAGCAAATGCGGATGAAACCTTAACTGCATTGTTTCTTGTGCTGATGTAATTCATTATAATTCCCCTTTATGAAAAAAAGTATATGCGTTATAAAAGAAAATTTTATCTAAAATTTCTTCGTTTATATTTTTTAACTTTAAATAATTATACAACAAATACACTTGTGATATGTCGCATAATTCCTTATCCATATCAGCACCGTCAAAGTCAGAGCCGATGCTTAAATAATCCTCATAACCCATATCAAGTATGTGAAAAATGTTTCTGTATATGTTCTCAAAAACGTCGCCTTGCCCCAGAAATACAGGATAAAAGCAAAGTCCGAAAAGTCCCCTTTTTTCTACAAGCAATTTTAATTGATTATCATCTATATTTCTACGATGATTATTAACATATTCTAAGCATGAATGTGTGATTATCGGTTTTTTTGCAAGATCCAATGCAGCATAAAAACTGCTCTTATTAAGATGCGCCAAATCGGTCATAATGTCAAAGCGGTTAAGCTCTTTTATAACCTCTTTTCCAAAATCTTTAAGTCCTATGTCGGTATCAGCGCCACCTGCTATTTGATTTTGACCGTTCCATGTGAGTGTCAAAGCGCGAATACCGTCGTTATGCATTTTTTCAATGCGACTTAAATCATCCTCAATTAAAAGCCCACCCTCAACCGTAAAAATATGTGTGAGATTATCTGGCTTATTTATCAGTTGAGATTTAAAATTTTCAAGCACATTCTTGTAATACTCAAACGGGTTTTGTGTTCCATCATTTATAAATATTGCAAAGCATTGATGCCATTCATCAAGCATTTTTGATTTTTGAGGAGTAACAGCAAGCGACCCATCACAAAACTGTAAACTGTCTTTATAGCATTTATATGCCGTATCACAATGCAAATCGAAAAAACGCATACTATCACCTTAAAAAGCATTTTCAATATAGTTAAGTTCAAATTGAAACTGTCCGTTATTTTCGCCTACTACCGTAACCTCAGCCACATCTATTCTTTGAGGCAAATGGGTACGAAGTCGTCGCATAAATGTAGCAGCGGCATTTTTTGTTCGTTGCTGTTTAGCAGTATTCACCGCCTCCACACCGCTTACAAGAGCATTCTTTTTCCGTGTTTTTACCTCAACAAAAGCAATACACTCGCGGTTTTCCGCAACAATGTCCAATTCGCCAAAACGGCTGTCTCGCCAATTTCGCTTTATAATTATATAGCCCTTTGATTTTAAAAACTGGGCAACAAAATCCTCACCCGCTTTACCGACTAAAGCGGAACGCTCGTTACCTGAGTACATTTTTAAGGAATGACAGACGGTGAATTTCGCAAACGCCGTGCTGTTTAATTGCCTCGTAGTGCGCCTTGGTTCCATAACCCTTATGCTGTGCAAAAAGATACTGTGGATATTTTTTGTCGTATTGCAGCATCAAACGGTCACGGGTTACCTTTGCCAAAATTGAAGCCGCCGCTATTGAATAGGATTTCGAATCACCCTTAACGACCGTTTCGCAAGGGATTTTTATACCCTTTGGTACGCGATTACCGTCAATAAGCGCAAAATCCGACTTTAATTCAAGTCCCTCAATCGCGCGGTTCATAGCAATATATGTAGCCTCTAAAATATTATACTGCTCAATTTCTTCCAAAGTACCGTAAGCAATACTGTAAGCAAGTGCTTTTTCAGTTATTATGTCAAAAAGCATTTCACGCTTTTTTTCGCTTATTTTTTTTGAGTCATTAAGACCGTCTATGACACAATCCTCGGGCAAAATAACTGCCGCCGCACAAACAGGACCTGCAAGCGGTCCACGGCCAGCCTCATCAACGCCACAAACAAACTTGAAACCATTGTTTTTGGCTTGCATTTCATAGCTAAAATCAGGCACTTTTTACTCAACTCTTTCCAAAGTTATTTTACCTATCTTGCAATTTCGATATTCCTCAAGCAGCATATTAGCGGCTCGTTCGGTATCGGTTTCACCGCCGCGTATCATCATACCGCGTTTCTTACCCAAAAGACAAAGTGCATCATAGCTGTCCTCGGGGAATTCTGTTATTTTGTACCTTGCTTCGAGCAAATCGGGATATAACGGTATAAGCAGTTCAAGCAAACGCATTGCAAGAAGCTCGGTATCAATAATTCTATCGGTTACAGCCCCCGTAAATGCCAAATGCTCACCAACCGTATTATCCTCAAATTTAGGCCACAAAACACCTGGGGTATCAAGTAGTTCAAGTTGTTTTTCAATAGTAAACCATTGGTTGCCGCGTGTTACACCGGGTCGATTTTCAACCTTGGCGCGACCTCCGCCTGCTATACGGTTAATAAATGACGATTTACCAACATTTGGTATACCTACAACCATAACGCGAAGCGGCTTGCCAACCATACCTTTTGCACGATATGATTCTAATTTATCGGCTAAAACGGTTTTTACAGTATCTATAAAAGCGTTTATACCCTTACCATTTTTACAATCAATAGGTATTGCGTAAATGCCGTGTTTTTTATAGTATTCAATCCACTGCCGTGTGGCTGATTCGTCAGCCATATCACATTTGTTTAGCAATATTAAATGTGGCTTATTACCAATAATTTCTTTAAGTTCTGGATTTCGGCTACTTACGGGAATACGCGCGTCAACGATTTCAGCAACAGCATCAATCAATTTTAATTGCTCGGCAATTTTGCGACGCGTTTTTGCCATATGCCCTGGAAACCACTGAATTGTCTGTACGTTATTGTTCATAAATCTTACCTATCTTATTAAACGGAAATACCCTGTAAACCGCATGGCCTAAAATATAACGGGTATCAATCATACCGTACTCTCCTATACGTGAATCACGACTGTCGAGTGATTCATTTCTGTTATCACCCAACACAAAAACACAGCCCTCATCAACCGTTACAGGAAATTGGATATCAGCTCTATGGTTGGTAGGCGTTCGAGTATACGGCTCATCCAAGGCAATGCCGTCAACGTAAACTATACCTTCTTCAAAGTCAATATCCACCGATTGACCTTCAAGCGCAATAACACGCTTTATAATAGGAGTGTTAGTATTATTCATAGCAAAAACACTGTTTTCCTTATTTCGTGAAATAACAACAATATCGCCAACCTTTGGCTCATAAAACAAATTTGTGATTATTACCCTTTCACCGTCGACAAGAGTATCCAGCATTGAATCGCCGTCAATGGTAGCTATGCGGAACAAAAAGCTAAAACAAAGCACTACCGCAAGAATAGCATGAACAAAAATCTCAATCCAATCAAAAATATCTTTTTTAATTTGTATATTGGAGTTGTTATTTTCGTTATCTGTCGCATCATCAATTTCCTGCGATAAAATTTCATTGTTGTCCATACCTAACACCACCATTCAAATAAAGTTAAAGGGACAGAGCTACGCCCCGTCCCCCACTCATTAAGTCTAATTAACCGATAAGTTCCTTAACCTTTGCCGCCTTACCAACGCGATCACGCAAATAGTAAAGTTTTGCACGACGAACACGACCTTTGCGTACGAGCTCAACCTTAGCAACGATTGGAGAATGAACTGGGAATACACGTTCAACACCAACACCGTAAGATACACGGCGAACTGTAAAGGTTTCAGCAATACCGCTGTTGTTCTTCGCAATAACAGTACCTTCAAAAACCTGAATTCTTTCCTTTTCGCCTTCTTTGATTCTTACGTGAACCTTAACTGTGCTACCGATTAAAATTTCGGGAGCATCGGCCTTGAGCTGAGAAGCAACTAATTCTTTAACTGCGTCCATCAAATTTTCCTCCTTAAATTTTTTCAGACGTTCATAAACGATTTTCGCCAGAGGACCATCCGCTTCAATGTCGATTTTTCGGCATTAAACCCACCTTTTAAGGCAAGGTGAAATCAAATGCTCAAATATATTACCACAAGTCATTTCAAAAATCAAGTACTTTTTATAAATTTTTATTTTGTTTACGATTATCTAAATAAAAAACATATCATTTGTAAAATTAACTGTTGACAAAACACCCCATTTAGTGCGATAATATGCTTGGTATTTTATGTACATATATTATATGTGCTTGACTGTGAGGTTTCTTTAATGCGTGTAATTACAGGTTCTGCCCGTGGCAAACGACTCGTTACCGTACAGGGCAACGATATTGTTCGACCGACGGGTGAAAAGGTTAAAGAAGCGCTTTTCAGTTCAATTCAGTTTGATATTGAGGGCAGACGCGTGCTTGATTTGTTTGCAGGTAGCGGTCAGCTTGGCATTGAGGCGCTAAGCCGCGGCGCCGAAAGCGCTGTGTTCGTTGATATAAACGATGCTTCGCTAAAGGCTGTAAAGCAAAACCTTGCGAGTACTGGTCTTGTTGACAGCGCAACAGTTTTCAAAAGCGACTATGCCACATTTGCTCTCAGATGCACACAAAAGTTTGACATCGCACTCCTTGACCCACCCTACAAGGCTGGTATTTTGGAGGATGCCGTTTCAAAGATAATCCCTCTTATGAGTGATTACGGCAAGATTTTTTGCGAGCATCCAAGCGAATTGAAATTGCCTAAAAGTATTGACAGTTTTGCGGTCACAAAGGTTTACCGCTACGGTAAAACGCTTGTCACCGTTTATGCAAAGGATGTGGCAAACAATGAGTAAACGAATTGCCGTGTGTCCGGGTAGCTTTGACCCGATTACTATGGGACATCTTGACATAATCACCCGCGCCGCCACAATGTTTGACGAGCTAATTGTAGTGGTTATGAACAATGACAAAAAGCACTACACCTTTTCCGATGCTGAACGCACCGAAATGATTGAAAAGAGTGTTAGCGACATACCTAACGTACGGGTTGACCTGTACAACGGCTTACTTGCCGACTACGCCGCACAGCAAAACGCCTGTGCAATTATCAAGGGTTTACGCGCTATGTCTGATTTTGAATATGAATTCCAGATGGCGCTTACCAATAAAAAACTTAACCCCAATGTAGAAACCTTGTTTCTTACCACAAGCGCTCAAAATATGTATTTGAGCTCAAGCATGGTAAAGCAGATAGCCGGTATGGGCGGAGATGTCAGTGATTTTCTTCCCGAGGTTATCCACGATGATGTTTTAAAAAGAATATCGTCTAAAAATTAAATTAGTAATAAATCACGGAGGATGAATTAAAATGACACTTGACGAATTATTGGAACAGTTTGATGAGGTACTTGACAGCGGTATCAAAATTCCAGGCAAAAAGACTGTGGTAGACGTTGAAAAGCTTCGCGCAGTTGTTGACGACATCCGTCTCAACATTCCAAGCGAAATCAAACAGGCTCGCGGCATCGTTGCTGACCGTGCCGACATTATCACCACTGCAAAGCGCGAGGCTGACGGTATCATCCGCTCTGCTGAAGAAAAGGCTAAGGCTATGGTAGCACAAGAAGAAATAGTTAAGATGGCTCAGGAAAAGGCTGCTGAAATTATTTCTAACGCGCAGGGCAAGTCAAAGGAAATGCGCCGCGCAGCACAAGACTTTGTTGACGATATTATGCGTCGAGCTGACGAAGGTCTTACCGCTAACCTTGGCGAAATTCGCAAAACACGCGCAGCTCTAAAACAGCAAACACCTGTTGCTAAGTAATCAAAGTTTACTAAAAAATTCGACCGTAGACTCAAAAAGTCTACGGTCTTTTTTATCTTGTAAAAAACAAAAAGCACCCATCATATCACCATGATGAGTGCGTGAACTTTAGTTTAATTGTGCATTATGAATTATGCATTGTGCATTGATTAAGCCTTACCAACTGAACCGAAAAGTTCCATCTTTTCTTTAACTGTAGCCTTAATTGCCTCAAAGCCCGGTGCCAAAAGCTTACGTGGGTCAAAGCCCTTGCCCTGAAGGTCTTTGCCATCTTCAATATATTTACGTGTAGCATCAGCAAATGCTAATTGACATTCGGTGTTAACGTTAATCTTTGAAACACCGAGTGAAATTGCCTTTTGAATCATTTCAGCAGGAATACCTGTACCGCCGTGAAGAACGAGTGGCATATCGCCTGTAAGCTGCTGAATAGCGTCGAGTGTGTCGAAGCTAAGACCTGCCCAATTTTCAGGGTACTTACCGTGAATATTACCAATACCTGCTGCGAGCATTGTAATACCAAGGTCAGCAATCATTTTGCATTCATTGGGGTCTGCACATTCGCCTGCGCCCACAACGCCGTCTTCCTCACCGCCGATAGAGCCAACCTCTGCTTCCAAAGAAAGACCAAGTTCATCGCAAATTGCAACAAGTTCCTTTGTCTTTTCGATATTTTCTTCAATTGGGTAGTGTGAACCGTCAAACATTACAGATGAAAAACCTGCTTCGATGCACTTTTTAGCTCCGTTGTAGCTACCGTGGTCAAGGTGAAGGGCTACAGGTACTGTAATACCAAGTTCGTCAATCATAGCCTTAACCATATCTGCAACAGTTTTGAAACCGCACATATATTTACCTGCACCCTCAGATACACCCAAAATTACAGGTGAATTCTGCTCTTGCGCGGTAAGAAGAATTGCCTTGGTCCATTCAAGATTGTTAATATTAAATTGACCTACGGCATATTTGCCTGCCTTTGCTTTTGTAAGCATTTCTTTTGCTGATACTAACATTTTAATATCCTCCGTTTGTTAATTTTTTACCAAACTATTTTATACTAAACTACAGGTAAAATCAAGTACAAATTGCAACAATTTACAACTTATTCACCTTTTGCTTCCTCGGGTGGTGTTTCAAGCAGCTCTGGGTTGCGCAAATATGTACGCATTTTGCGGAAAGCAAGCGCGAAATAACTGCCCGAAGCGATACGTTCATCCATTGTAACGCCAATTGGCATACACTTTTCAAACACAATTTCATTACCCTTGCGCTTTGGTACCTCGCGGGTGTTACCCATTGCCATAAACACACTTGTTGTACCGAACTCGTAGCAATGGTGATATATATGATTTGTTCTAATTGAAGCCAAATTTGTAATACCAAGACTCATATGGAACGGTGACATATCAATAATTGCTTTGGGAAGTAAATTATGCTTGTCGAGCCATTTGAAAATTCCCACACCCACGGGTAAAACACCCGGTACGCTCAAAAGTATTTTAATTATCTTTTCGGTACCGTTATTTTCGGGCGCCTCGCGGTTTTCGGTAACGTATTTTTCAATTATATCGTTAACCTGAAAAATGGTATTATTTTCGTCAAAATACATTTTTGACATTGTGCCGTGTCCCATTTCACCCGGTTTTAAAACAACCATACCAACCGCAATTTCATTGCGCTGATAAATCTTTTTGTTAACAACAAAGCGGTTAAGCTCGGGAAACTCCTTCATAGTGCGAAGATACGCCGCAAGTACAACTGCCATATGGCTCATACTTACACCCTGTTTACGCTTTTCGTTCAAATATTCCTTAATAGGCTCTACTGGAATATCAATGGTAATCATATTCATAGAGTCAACGCGCTTATCCATAATATATGCCGCAACTGTATACATTGGGTCAGCATTTTTAATGCGTTTTCCATCTGCCCTCATAATATTACCCACCTTTCATACCAGTATATTTTATCACAAATAATGTAAAAATACAACTGTTTTTTAACAAACTATGAACAATGATCTTTTACAAACTGTGATATTTGTCTTTGTATATTATCTGTGTCAACCAAAAAACTAATTCCATGGTCAGCGCCCTCCACCAAGCAAATGTATTTTTCCGCCCGTGCGGCTTTATGCGAAATTTCGGTCATTTCACACGGTACAAAGCCGTCATTTTTTCCGTGGATGAAAAAGATTGGAATATCCGATTGCGAAAGCGCCCTTACTGTATCAGTTTCATAAAGGCTGAATTTACCGAATATTTTACACATAAAATCCAAAACAGGCAAGATTGGTTCAGCATTTATTTTAAAAGCTTGACGCGCCACCTTTTTTATAATATCGGGTGCCGACGTAAATCCGCAATCAGCTATAATTCCCTTGACGTTGTCTGGCAATTCGAGATTTGCCGCCATCATAACGGTGGTAGCGCCCATCGAAACGCCGCTTAAAAAAATATTTTTCGGTGAATATTTTTTGTTTATAAAATTGGTCCAGCTTACAGCATCGCGACGCTCTTTGATACCAAAGGTAATAAGCCTACCCTCGCTCTCGCCGTTTGAACGCTGATCGACCACTAAAACATTAAGACCTAATTCAATGTAAAATTTAACCGCGCACGCAAAATCAAATCTTCCGTCAGAGCGGTAGCCATGAAAAAGCAAAATAGTGGTATCTGAATTGTTATTATAAAAGCTTCCCGCAAGGGTAATTCCGTCAAAGCTCTTAATATACAGCCTTTCGCTTTCCAAGCGGTCGATATATTTAAGGCTTTTGTCAAAAACACTTCTATATTCAGCAAGTGGTCCTGTTTCAAAACTGATAAGACGTATGTCACTGCGCATAAATGCAGTTTTAAATGCCCAATACAAAGCTATGCCTATTAAAATTATAAGCACCGCCAAAATTACAGCAATCCAAACCATATAATCACCTCTACTTATAATATAATACCACATTTTTCTAAAATAATAAACACTATTTTAAAGATATTTAATTGACACAAGATTTATTATATGATAAAATTCAGTAGAATAATAACGATAAGGAGAATTTTAAAAATGAATAGTGTTTTTGTGTCGAATTCTCCAACAGAAACCAAAAAAATTGCTACGGATTTAGCCGCAGTATTACAGGGCGGCGAGGTTATCGCATTCTACGGTGATTTGGGAATGGGTAAAACCTGTTTCGTAACTGGTTTAGCAGATGGACTCGGCTTTACAGGTGAGGTTTCCTCCCCCACTTTTGCCATTATAAACGAATACCTTGGCGGTCGGCTTAATCTTTATCATTTTGATATGTACAGAGTCAGCGGTTGGGACGACCTTTATTCTACAGGATATTTTGAATATATAGAATCTGGTGGTGTTTTGGCTGTCGAATGGAGTGAAAACATCGAAACCGCTCTACCCGATGATACAATTAAAGTTACTATAAAACGACTTGACGAAACAAGCCGTGAGATAACAATAAACAGAGGTGAAATGCCTTGAAAATTTTAAGTATAGAATGCTCGGCAGGACCTGCCTCTTGCGCTATAGTTGACGATGGCAAACTACTGGCAAGCTCCTTTGTAAATGCAAAGCTTACGCATTCGCAAACGCTGATGCAAATGATTATAAATACCCTTGATAACTCGGCAACAAAGCTTTGTGATATTGATAAAATTGCCGTTGCTGTTGGTCCCGGCTCGTTTACGGGGCTTCGCATAGGCATAAGCGCTGTAAAAGGTCTTGCGGCACCGAATGGCATACCTTGTATACCTGTGTCAACCCTTGACGGTATGGTCCAGCAGTTTTGCCACAACAATTGTATAGTATGCGCTGTTATGGATGCGCGCTGCAACCAGTTTTATAATGCATTGTTCGAAATAAACGGCGGCACTGTAACCCGCCTTTGCGATGACAGAGCGCTGCTTGGTGACGAACTCAAGCAAGAAATTTCCAATATGTCATCCCAAAGCCAAATTATTGTATGTGGCGACGGCGCTGATTTATTTTATAAAAACGTATGTGATATGCAAAATATAACACTCGCACCCGAAAACTTAAAATTTCAAACGGCTGTGGGTATTGGTATGTTTGCATACAAAAACATTGATAAGATTTCTACCGTATCACCCGAAAATTTATTACCGATATATCTTCGCCTGCCACAAGCAGAGCGCGAATTAAAAGCAAAAACGGAGGCAAAAAAATGAAAATTGTAATTGGATGTGACCACGGCGGTTTTGAACACAAAAACGCCATTGCAGAACACTTGATTGGGCGCGGTTTTGAGGTGGTGGACTGTGGAATTTATGAAAACAAATCGGTTGACTACCCTGATATTGCGTTAAAGGTTTGTGAGCAAATTACAAGCGGTAAATGTGAGCGCGGTATTTTGGTTTGCGGTACAGGTATCGGTATGTCACTTGCGGCTAATAAGGTCAAGGGCATCAGAGCTGCTTGCTGCAGTGAGCATTTTTCGGCAAAATATACAAGACTTCACAACAACTCAAACATTCTTTGCCTTGGCGGCAGAGTAATCGGTGTTGGTACTGCGATTGAATTGGTTGACCTTTTTGTTGATACAGAATTCGAAGGTGGCAGACACCAAACCAGAGTTGACAAAATTATGGCAATTGAAAACAAATAGAATAGCGGAGGTTTTTAAAATGAAAGAAAACGTATTTGTAATGGACCATCCCCTCATTCAGCACAAGCTAACAATTTTACGTGACGAGCGCACAGGAACAAAGCAGTTCCGTGAATTAGTCAGCGAAATTGCAATGCTAATGTGTTATGAATCAACACGCGACCTTCCTCTACGTGAGGTTACAACCAAAACCCCTATGATGAGTGCAAAAACAAAGGTACTTGCAGGTAGAAAAATGGCATTTGTGCCAATTCTTCGCGCAGGTCTTGGTATGGTTGACGGTGTGCTTAGCCTCATTCCGTCAGCTAAGGTTGGTCACATAGGTATGTACCGCGACCCCGAAACGCATCAGCCAGTTGACTACTACTGCAAATTACCCGCCGACATTCCCGAGCGTGACGTATTCGTACTTGACCCAATGCTTGCAACAGGCGGTAGTGCTATTGACGCCGTATCACGAATTAAGGAATTTAATCCAAAAAGAATTAAATTTATGTGCATCATTGCAGCACCCGAGGGTATAGAAGCATTTACCAAAGCTCACCCCGATGTACCTGTTTATTGTGCGGGTCTTGACGACTGCCTCAACGACCACGCATACATTTTACCGGGTCTTGGCGATGCGGGCGACCGTATTTTTGGTACGAAATAATTTACAAAACCTTGAAAGGTTGATTTTTATGGCAAATAAAAAGGAAAGCGACACCCTACGTCAACGAAAATTTGCGCAGCAAGAATTTTTAAAGCTAAAAAAAATGCAACAGGGCGAATTGGATGCAGATCCAAAGCCCAGTGAGATTTACGCCGCACCGGCTTCTTTTAGTGAAAAAATTAAAAACATTTGGTATCACGATAAATGGGCTATAGTAGTTATTTTGGCAATTACCGTATGTATTTCTTTTTTAGTGGCCCAATGCGCTACAAAAAAGAAATATGATGCCACAATAGTTGTTTTTACCTATTCTATTACCGGTGATGTCAACTGTGATAAAATGGGCGAATATTTAATGCCTTACTGCAAGGATATTGACGGCAACGGTGAAATAAACCTGAATGTCATAAATTGCTCGATAGAACAATCACAAGGCAATACCGAGCATAGCTATACCGCGCGAACAAAGGCTTCAACAATTATTGCAGGTGAGCCAAGCGCCCTGTTGTTTATAACCGATGATGAGGCATACGAGTATTTATCTGGTCTTTCGGACGAGATCGACTTGTTCGAGGGTGAGCCGATAAAATTTGAAGAAGATTTTTATGAATTCTGCGAAGCTGCTGATAACTTGTTTACAACACCCGAGGGATTGCAAATCTCTTGCCGTACAATTGAAGGTACAACCATTGCGCGAGATAAAAATATTGACACCTACTACAGTCAAGCCCAAACAATATTAGATGGGCTTAAAGAAAAATATAGCAAATAAAAAATACGCTGTCTAATTTTTAGACAGCGTATTTTTTATAGCATTGCGAGTATATCATCTTTTTGCCGATAGCCTACCGCTCTTGCAATCTCTTTTCCATCTTTAAACACAATAAGTGTCGGTATGCTTGAAATATTATACTTCATAGCAATATCTGCATTGTCATCAACATTTACCTTACCGACCGTTATATCGTCGCGTTCGTTTGCAATTTCCTCAATAAAGGGCGCTATCATCTTACACGGACCACACCAATCGGCATAAAAGTCAACCAAGGTTGAATTTTTACCTATCTCATTAGCGAAATTATTTGCATCTAAATTTTTTAACATCTTTTCCCCCTCAATCCTTTGATTTATAGTAAAGCATACAATGGCAGTAACCTTCAAAATCGGGGTCTGCTATTTGTGCTTTAAATTCATCGCATATACATTTATATTCAGGCAATTTTTGTACTCGACAAGGGCAGTATCCGCCCTTTTCTTTAAGACCCTGTTTTATAGTGTTTACCACTTCTTTATTAGGATTTAATTTTACTGCCATAGCACATACCCCCCTTATTTTACAATGAATTCGAAATTGCTATCAGAAAAATCACAGAGTACGCTGTCACCGTTTTTAATCGATGCATCAAGTATTTTTTCACTTAAAGCATCCTCTATGCGATTTTGTATCTCACGTCGCAAAGGTCTTGCGCCGTAAACGGCATCAAAGCCCTTATCAGCAAGTGCTGTAATAACAGAATCGGTAAATTGAATTGTAATATTAAGATTTTTAAGTCTGTCCCTTAAATTTTCAAGCATCTTTTCTGCAATTTGCTTAATTTCATCCTGTGTTAATTTACTGAAAACAATTATATCATCAACACGATTTAAAAATTCGGGTCTGAAAGCAGATTTAAGTTCTTCCAAAACACGTGATCTTATATCTTTTTCGTTTTGGTCGTCACTCGTACCAAAGCCAAAAGATACCTTTTTGTCGGTAATAAGTCGAGCGCCGATATTTGAGGTCATTATTATTACCGTGTTCTTAAAGTCAACTTTCCTACCCTGTGAGTCTGTAAGAATACCGTCTTCAAGTATTTGTAGTAAAATATTAAATACATCAGGATGTGCCTTTTCTATTTCATCAAAAAGAATTACTGAATAGGGATTGCGACGTACCTTTTCGGTAAGCTGTCCACCCTCTTCAAAACCGACATACCCAGGTGGTGAGCCAACAAGTCGCGACACCGTATGCTTTTCCATATACTCCGACATATCAAGTCGTATCATCATATTTTCGCTACCGAACATTGCTTCTGCCAAGGCTTTGCACAGCTCGGTTTTACCCACACCAGTAGGTCCTAAAAAGATAAACGAGCCAATAGGACGCTTTGGGTCTTTAAGTCCTACTCTGCCACGGCGAATTGCCTTTGAAACAGCGGTTACCGCTTCAGATTGCCCTACCAAACGGTGGTGTAAAACCTCTTCGAGCCTTAGCAAGCGTTCGCTTTCCTCCTCGGTAAGCTGTACCACTGGTACACCCGTCCAAAGAGATACAATTTCGGCAATATTTTGCTCACCAACTTCACCAGATGCATGGGCATTTTTCGCACTTTTTTGTTGTTTTATTTTTTCTATTTCCTCTTCAAGTTGCTTTTCTTTATCGCGCAAGTTGGCAGCACGTTCAAACTCTTGCGAAGCAATCGCATCATCCTTTTCAGCCTTTATTGCAGATAATTTTTGCTCTGTTTGTTTTAATTCGTCTGAAGGTGCCGTAGATGAAAGGCGAACACGAGATGCCGCTTCATCAATAAGATCAATTGCTTTATCGGGCAAGAAACGGTCATTTATATATCTTGAAGAAAGTCTAACAGCCGCTTCGATAGCAGCATCGGTAATAACCACCTTATGATGCGCTTCATACTTATCTCTTAAACCTCTTAGTATTAGTATGGCATCATCTTCGCTGGGTTCAGCCACGGTAACGGTTTGAAAACGGCGTTCCAAAGCTGAATCCTTTTCAATATTTTTTCGGTATTCGCTAATAGTGGTAGCGCCGATAAGTTGAAAATCACCGCGCGCCAACGAAGGTTTTAATATATTTGCCGCATCGGTGGAGCCCTCGGCAGAGCCTGCACCTATAATGGTATGAATTTCATCAATAAATAATATAATATCGTCGGAATTTTTTACTTCATCAACTACAGCTTTGATACGCTCTTCAAAGTCACCTCGGTATTTTGTTCCTGCAACCATACCCGTAAGGTCAAGTGTAAATACTCTTTTATCAAGCAATATATCAGGCACATTCGCCTGAACAATGCGCTGTGCCAATCCCTCTATAATTGCGGTTTTACCTACACCCGGCTCACCGATAAGGCAAGGGTTGTTTTTTGTACGGCGGCAAAGAATTTGAATAATGCGCTCGACCTCGGTTTCCCTGCCGATTACGGGGTCAATTTTGCCTTTAGATGCTTCTGCAGTTAAATCTCTACCGTATTTTTGGAGCGTTTGTATCTTACCCTTTCCTTGATTTTCAGTTGTTGATTTTGTATTCATATTTGCCATATCCTGCTGTGCGCCTGTAGCTTCAAATGCATTTGACGTAATGCTTGATACGTCGGCACCAAGTTCCTTTAAAAATCGGATAGCGAAATTGTCTTGCTCACTTAAAATACCTATAAGTATATGCTCAGTGCCTACATACTTTTTACCCATACCGCCAGCCATTTGCATCGCAACCTCAAGTACGCGCTTAGCACGAGGTGTAAAATAATCAGGCGATAGTTTAGTTGGTGTTCCTGTGCCGATGTTTTTGCGTATCAAATGCTCTACTTTATCTGCTGTAATATCATATTTAGCAAGAGTACTTGCGGCAACTCCACTACCAATACGCAAAAGTCCCAAAAGCAAATGTTCGCTACCAACATAGGTATGCCCCATCTGACTTGCACAATTTATTGCCTGATTTAAGCTGTCATTCGCTTTTTCGGTAAAACCGCTAAAGTTATATTTCAATTTTAAATATCTCCTTTACAGTAAATTTCTAACCATATTTGCGCGTTCTACATCACGAGAATCGGGTGACATTTCACCCATTTTTCTCATAATCATATACGGCTGACCCTCAACGATAATTTTCATAGGCCATGTATCACATTTAATAATACCTAATGATATTCCGAGCAGAATATCACTTGCACGTGAAAGTAACTCGCCGCTTGTCAAAATCCGCGCATTTTTGAGTATGCCATAAGAGCGCATACAGCGGTCTTCAATTTTTAATGTGTTTAATTTCTTTCGGTATTCCCTTTCTTTCGCAATAAGTTGGTTTGCAATCACCCTTAGATTATCAATTGCATTTTCTTCACTTATACCAAGAGTTATCTGATTTGATATTTGGTAAAGCGATGCAAGAGCCTTTGTCCCCTCGCCGTACATACCGCGTACAGTAAGACCTATTTTGCTGATAGACTCGGCAACACCCTTTATTTCGCCCTTGCTTTCAATAATCGGTAAATGTAGCATAACCGAAGCCCTAAGTCCCGTGCCCAAATTTGTAGGACATTCGGTTAAAAAGCCAATGCGATTATCGAACGCAATGTCAAGACCGCCGCATATTATAGTGTCTATTGTGTCGGCAAACTTATAAGCGGCATCAAACTGAAGTCCGTCAAGCAGCACCTGAATACGAATATGATCCTCCTCACCGAGCATTACACAAATGCTTTCATCCGCTGATATGATTATTGCCCTATTTTTATAATTTAAAGCAAATCTTTCACTTATAATATGTCGCTCTACCATTGCGAAACGCTCTATTTCGGGTATATCCTCCATAGAAATATATTTCAATTTAGAGGCAATCGGTAAATCGCTTTTGCTAATCGCTTTGCGCACCAACTCATTTACCGTACTAAACTGTTCGGGTGTCATTTTTGACGGAAAAGGAATACCTTTTATATTTCGCGCCAATCTTATGCGGGTACTTACAGCAATTGTATCTATCGGTCCGCTTGGCTGAAACCAACAATTCATTACACATCCTCCTGTAAGCTCTTGATTTTGTCGCGAATAACGGCGGCTTGTTCGTAATTTTCCTGCTCAATAAGCTCTGCCAAGAGTTTGCGGAGTCCTTTTACAGTATCAGTAGGCTGTTTGTCACTAAAATTACATTCGGGAACTTTACCTATATGCTTTATACTTCCGTGTATTCTTTTAAAATACGGTAACAGTTGTTCATAAAAAGTGATATAACATTCCGCGCATCCGCATTTGCCACTATCTGCAATATCGGCAAATGCCTTGCCACAGCAGCTACAGCGTACAACCTTTTTTTCAGACTTCGGCAAAACGGTATCGCCAAACATATTACTTAACATTTGGGTAAGATTATTGCTTTTTTCGTCACCATACCCGTCGCTTGCGGCACAATGACTGCAAAGATGTTTTTCATACACCTTGCCGTTTATAACCGAGCGTATATGTGTTGTAGCGGTATTGGCACCGCATTTTTCACAAAGCATAAAATCATCCCTCTCAAATTTGAACAAGTAGCATTTCTTTAAGTATTGCTGCACGTAAGCTGTCCTGTAAAATAACAGGTACACTACGCATAACATTATTTGAAAGTGCTGCATACATAATCCTTGCTGTTTCTTTATTTATAAGCTCGGACTGTAGGCAGTTTTCAATAACTATACGCGCGCTCATCATATCAATGCTATCACCTATCGAATTAATTATATGCATAAAAGCTGTAGATTTACGCATAACCACGCGGCTAATTCTTATATAACCGCCACCTCCGCGACGACTTTCAATTATATAGCCGTGTTCGGGAGTAAAGCGAGACGATAAAACATAGTTAATTTGACTTGGAGCACAACCGATAAGATTAGCAAAATCATTACGCTGTATTTCTGCCATATTTTCATCTGACTCATTAATCATTCGTAATATTTCGCTTGTAATTAAGTCACTTATTTTCATATTTAGCATTCCCCTACAAAAACTTAAATTTGACCTTCTTTGACTTTATTATATTATAAAGGTCAGCAAAAGTCAATAATTATTTTGGTCAATATTTTGTAACACACTTTTGTTTCACCGCATAGTATGTGATGAAAGACAAAAAAGGAGGTCTTGATTATGTGTAATAATGGCTTTGGTGGTTGCGGTTGTACTTGGATTATCATCCTCATCCTCTTGTTCTGCTGCTGCGGTAACAACGGCGACAATGGTTGCGGTTGCAATAGCTGCACAACAAACGGTTGCGGTTGCTAATCAAAATCCATACGGCAAAAAAAATATCCACCCGCATGTGCGGGTGGATATTTTTTTAAAATTAGTTATTGTTATCAAAGAATTTTAATACAGAACCAAAGGTGTCATCTTCCCCGTCGCCTGTGTCACCAAGGAACGCCGCAAGGTCGTTACCCTTATCTGCTTTCTTATCATCACCAAGACCGGTTGCAACAACAGTAACGCGAATGGTATCCTCGATGCTTTCATCAAGTTGGGCGCCCCAAATAATTGTTGCATCTGGATGAGCCATCTCGGCAATAATTGTAGAAGCCTGTTCAACCTCTTCAAGACCAATATCGTCAGAACCTGTAATGCTGATGATTACGCCGCGAGCGTTATCCATTGAGGTTTCGATAAGAGGACTGGTAATTGCCATACGAGCAGCCTGCTCTGCCTTGTCGCGACCAGTTGCCACGCCAACGCCCATATGCGCATAACCTGCATCAGCCATAATAGCCTTAACGTCGGCAAAGTCAAGGTTAACAAGCGCTGTAACGTTGATAAGTTCAGAAATGCTTGAAACGCCCTGACGGAGAACATCGTCAGCAATGTTAAATGCATTTTTGAATGTAATCTTCTGCTCAGAAACAAACTTGAGTCTTTCGTTTGGAATAACAATAAGGCTGTCAACCTGTTCGCCGAGAGCCGCAATACCAGCCTCAGCCTGAGCCATACGCTTTTTGCCTTCAAATGCGAAAGGCTTTGTAACTATACCAACGGTAAGTATACCAAGCTCCTTAGCAATTGCTGCAACAACAGGTGCCGCACCTGTACCTGTACCGCCGCCCATTCCAGCGGTAATAAATATCATATCAGCGCTACGAATAGCCGCTGCGATTTCATCGCGTGACTCTTCTGCTGCGGTACGACCGTTGTCGGGGTTACCACCTGCGCCCATACCAGCTGCTGATTTTTCACCAATCTGGATTTTTTGGTCTGCTTTTGAAAGGAAGAGTGCTGCCTTGTCGGTATTGATTGCAATAAATTCAACACCGCGAACACCTGCAGCTACCATACGGTTAACTGCGTTACCGCCGCCGCCGCCAACACCTACGACCTTAATCTGAACTACGTTTTCCATTTCTTCTGCTACTTCAAATGGCATTTTAAAATTCCTCCGTCTTTATACAAATATAGTGATACGCATTAATATACAAATACATATTATCACAAGTTAAAACAAATTTCAATAGTTTTTATTACAAAATTGTAATATTTTTTACTCACTTTTTTCAACAAATGAGCCTTGAGAGTTATCAGGAGTCCACATACTTAGATTTATATCACCGCTACGGTCTCCAATCGACTCAATCATACCTTGTAAATGAGCAATTTTTTCCTCTAAATATTCATCACTACCAAAATTAACATAAAACCTATTTTCTACATTTGCGCTTAAACTCAAAAGACTTGTAACATCAATTTCGTCAACATTAATTTTATTTACAATAAATAAATTAGTAATTGTTGAAACCAATTGCTCCTCTTTTGAATTTTTGTATTTTACTCGCTCACCAACTTTACAACTTACTCCACTTGTAACAATCTCAAAAGCATTTTCTGGACGTTCTGCCTGACTTTTTAGTACATATCCGCTCTCACTTACAACAAAATATTTATCATCAACACAAAAACAACATTGTTCTTTTGCTTCAGTTATTGTGAGTACAACGGCATCAGGTATATTACGTTTTAATTCAATACTATCTACATACGGTAATTTTTTTCGTATATTCTCTTCAATTTTTTCTTCGGATACTACAAACAAATTATCCTTTGTAGTAAGTCCCGAAGCCTTAATTATTTCTGCCTTACTGTAAATTTTGCTTCCCGAAACACTTATCCGTTTAATTGGAAAAAACACAGTAAAGCACATTATTACAAGTGTAATCAATGCAGCGATAATAAATAATACAAAACACATTTTGAGTCTTCTCCGACGCGCTTTCCTTTGACGTGCTTTTCTTCTTTTTTCGACATCTTTTTGCTGCATTTTTTCACTCCTCGCATATTTTTGCGCCTAAAGCACTTAAATTCTCAGCCAAATTTTCATATCCACGTTTAATATGTTGTATTTCACCAATCACAGAACTTCCACTTGCCGCAAGTGAAGCTATAACCAACGCAGCGCCACCACGCAAATCTGTGCATTTGCAGGGTGCAGCAGTAAGCATATCGACTCCTTCAATTATAGCAACCTTACCCTCTACCTTTACCTTTGCGCCAAATCTTTTCAGTTCATCTACATACCTGAAACGATTTTCAAAAATGTTTTCAACTACAACCGATGTGCCACGAGCTAATGCTAACATAGCAAGTACCAACGGTCCTGCATCGGTAGGAAAGCCTGGGTATACAACCGTTCTTATGGTGGAGATTCGATTTAATCTTTGCGGTGCATCAATGCTTAACGAATTACTATTGTATTTTATCCTACAACCTGCTTCTTCAAATACTGAATTCACTGCTATCAAATGCTTAGCATTAACATTATTTAACTGAACACTGCCACCGGTTATTGCTGTCGCAGCCATATAGGTAGCTGTTACAATTCTATCAGAAATAACCGTATGAATGCAACCTGTAAGTTTTTTAACACCGCAAATTGTTATCGTGTCGGTACCGTAGCCACTAATATTTGCGCCGCAATTGTTTAAAAACTCGGCAAGGTCACATATTTCAGGCTCTTTAGCGGCATTGTGAATTACTGTGATACCATCGGCTGTAACTGCCGCCAAAATGATATTTTCGGTAGCGCCTACACTTGCAAATGAAAGATTGATTTCATTTCCCGCTAATCTTTTACTAACCGTAAAATCTATTATGCCGTGTTTCTCACAAACCTTGGCACCGAGCCGCCTTAGTGAAGATATGTGCAAATCTATAGGTCGCGGACCTAACTCACAGCCACCAGGTGCGCTGATTGACGCTTTTCCGCATCTGCCTAGTATTGCACCCAAAAACATAACAGAAGACCGCATTTCGCGCATCAATTCATCAGGAATCTGACTACATTTTAAAAAGCTTGTATCTACCGTAATGGTGTTATTTTTAAAATCGCATTTGCAACCAAGATGTCTTAAAATTTTTATTGCGGCACCAACATCGGACAAATCGGGACAATTATGTATAACACTTACGCCATTACAAAGCACCGTCGCCGCAAGTATGGGCAAAACACTGTTTTTTGCACCTTGTACATTAATTTCACCAAAAAGTTTATTCCCGCCTGTTACAATAAGTCTTGACATTGTATCTCCCCCCAAAAAAAGATGTTACAATGTCATACTATGCAAAATTTTTGAAAATGCTATTTTTATCTAAGCATTGGTATAAAGTTGCATTATAATTTCATAAATTCGCTCGTTTGCGTCCATTATTGCATTGCTCTTTGCGGCTTTTGACATCTCGTGTAGCCTGGGCTTGTTTTCGATAAGATTTGAAACTACTTGGATTAATTTATCCTGTGTCAAATCCTTTTCTTCAATTATTTCTGCCGCACCAACGCGTTTTAATGTCATCGCATTATGGAATTGATGATTTTCCGCAACATAAGGTGATGGAATAAGGATAGCAGGTTTTCCACAAGACAACAACTCGCTAAGTGTTATTGCACCTGCACGGCAAATAATTAAATCCGCCGCCGCCATACAAACATCCATATCGTTAATATATTCTCTAATATCTATCTTATCTGATAAATCTAAGGATTTTAAATTTTGGGTAAAATCGTTATAACCCGATTTACCCGTTGCATGTATATGATAAAACTTGTTACTGCCGTTATGCCACTTAATAAGACCTGAAACTGCCTCATTTATACGCATTGCGCCAAGAGAACCGCCAAACGATAGTAGCATTGGGGTATTATCATCCAAGCCTAATTTAGCACGGGCTTGTTCACGGGTAATATTTAAAAGCTCCTGTCTTACTGGATTACCCGTAACAAAAGGTTTTTTATTTAATTTCAAATACTTTTCAGCTTCAGGCATGGCAAGCATTACAGCATCAACATTAGGCGCTAACATTTTTGTAGTTATACCTGGATATGCATTTTGCTCGTGAATAGCAGTTTTTATGCCAAGCTTTACAGCCTCTCTAAGCACAGGGCCGCTAACATAACCGCCTGTACCTATTACTACATCGGGTGATATTTCTTTTAAAATCTTTCTGGCATTTATTGATGAAGTTACTGCTTTTGCCGCAGCAGATATATTTTTACCTATGTTTTCAATAGTGAGCTTTCGCTGAAAACCTGCTACTGAAATTGTGCGGAAATTATAGCCCTTTTCAGGCACTAACTTTGCTTCTAATTTATCGGGGGTACCAATATAACTGATATGAGCTTGCGGATGCTTTTCTCTAATATAACTTGCAATCGCCAACGCAGGATTTATATGACCTGCTGTTCCGCCACCTGCAAAAAGTATATGCATAGTATTTTCCTCCCTATTTTGCCTTTTCAATATTTGCGCCGCGCGACACCGACAGCACAATACCCATCTCAGCAAGTAATATAAGCAGTGAAGTACCACCATAACTGAAGAATGGTAAACTGATTCCAGTATTTGGTATTGTATTGGTTACAACCCAAATGTTAAGCATTGCCTGAAGTCCTACCTGAAAGGTAAGCCCCAATGCTAACATTGAGCCAAATTTATCAGTAGAACGCATAGCAATGGTAAAGCCACGCCACACTAGCAACGCAAACATTAATATTATTAAAACCGCGCCTATAAGGCCAAGTTCTTCACAAACAATTGAAAAGATAAAGTCATTATGAGGTTCCGGTACCCATAGGTATTTTTGCCTTGACATACCGATACCGCGACCTAATATTCCGCCCGAGCCTATGGCTAAAAGAGATTGAATTGTCTGAAATCCCTCGCCCGTAGCATCTGCCCAAGGATCAAGCCAATATTTTATACGGTCAGCGCCGTAACTTATAAAACCTGTTGACTGTGTTACAATAACAAGCGCAACACCCACCACTGCTATAATAATACCACCTATTACAACCTTGCGATTAAGACCGCCGACATATATAAGGACAACACCGATTGCGGCAATAAGCACTGTGGCAGATAGATGCGGCTCCAACATAACAAGCAAACAAGTAATACCTAAAACGCCAAACAAAAACAATATAAACTTCCAATTGTTCATAAGCTTTTGATTAGCAGCTATAAGTGTTGAAAATAAAACTACTATTGCAAATTTTGCGATTTCAGAGGGCTGAAAACTAAACGATCCGATAGCAAACCAACGCTTTACACTCATTCCGCTTACCATAGGCGGAGAAATAAGCAAAAACACAAGAAGTCCTACCGTTACAAAATAAATTACCCAACTGAATTTTCGCCAAATATGATAATCAATTCTTGAAAGAATTAACATTGCAACTATACCTGCGGCGGCAAAAAGCGCCTGTCTTACAATAAACTTATAGCTGTTCCCGTAATTTTCGTATGAATAGGCATAACTTGCCGAAAAAAGCATTACAAGACCTACAGTTAAAAGTATCAAAACAAAAGAAAGAAAGGTTATATCAAGTCTACCGTTTTGTATAAATCCACCTTTTTTGGATTTTGTAGTACTATTTACCATAAAACCATTCCTTTCTAAAATTTATTACCAATTAAATATAATTGACATCAATGCAATAAAACAGCCAATAAAGGCGATAAACGAAAATAGCAAAACTACAGACTGTTCAGAAAAACCGCTCATTTCAAAATGGTGATGAAGTGGCGACATTTTGAAAATTCTTTTGCCTGTACGCTTAAACCAAAATACTTGAAGCACAACAGAAAGTGCCTCAATTAGATACACACAACCCATAAGCAGCAAAAGTATCGGTCTGCCAATTCCAAACGAAAGCGCCACAACCATACCGCCTAAAAACATTGAGCCTGTATCACCCATAAATACTTTTGCAGGTTTTGAGTTCCAAACAATAAAACCCGCACACGTGCCTGCCAAAGCAGCTGACAAACAATTCATACTACCAATGCCCATTCTACCAGAAGCCAACATTGTAGCACAAGCAACCACAAGTGTAACGCTTGATGCTAAACCGTCAACACCATCGGTAAGATTGACAGCGTTGGTAAAGCCGTAAATAAACATAAGCGCTATCGGCCAGAAAATCAAACCCGCACCCTCTACAATGCTTACTTCCCCAATAAAAGGAATATATGTTGAACGCATACCAGCGAGCGCCAATGATACCAAATATGCCGCAGAAACCAACAGCTGCATAAAGGTTTTTTGCTTTGCTGTAAGACCTAAATTGCGTTTTTTAACAACCTTGATATAGTCATCAAAAAATCCAATAGCACACATACATAAGGACATTATTACGCCAGAAAGAAGAATAGTAAGATTGTACGGCTCTTTCATTTCACCAGCAAAATCGCCGCTTGTAAGATATGAAAATGAATATCCTGCAGCAATTGATAGCAATACTCCTGCTACAATCATAACACCGCCCATTGTAGGTGTTCCCTGTTTTTCTTTATGCCAATTCGGACCATCTTCAAGAATAGTCTGTCCAAACTTCAGTTTTCTTAAATACGGAATTACGATAAAACCGAGTAATGCTGTAACAGCGAATGCCACAACAGCTACCACAACCGCTGTATAGTCTTTCATAAATAATCCCCTCTTAATATTCTTTAATTTTACAATGCATTTAACGCATCATACACTATCTCGCGTTCATCTAAATGGATTGTTCCGTCACGAAGTATTTGATAAGTCTCATGACCTTTTCCTGCAAGAACAATTATATCGTCCGTTTTAGCAATTGAAACAGCATATTTAATCGCTTCAATTCTATTTTCAATAACCTTTATAGGTGTGTTTATACCCTCTGTTCCCTTTAAAATATCATTTATAATATCCATTGGCTGTTCGCTTCGTGGGTTATCACTTGTAACAATAACATAATCAGCGTAACGCGCCGCAATATTGCCCATAATCGGACGTTTGGTTTTATCACGGTCACCGCCGCAACCAAACAGGGCAATTACCCTGTTCTTTTTGCAATCACGGAATGTAGAAAGCACATTTTTTAGTCCGTCAGGTGTGTGCGCATAATCGATTATTATGCTAAAATCACGATTTGTAGGAACAGACTCGGCTCTACCCTTTATTCCGGTCATTTTACCGATTGCCGAGGTTATTTCTGTGACTGAAATGCCAAGCTCAACAGCGGTTATTATAGCGCACATTGAATTATAAACCGAAAATTTTCCGCCTGTATTAAATTTAACATGGCTAAGAATTGAATTGCTTACCAACTCATACTCAACACTTGTCGGATAATATGTTACAGCCTTTGCGCTGTATGTTGCGCTATCAGTCAAGGAATAAGTAACAATGCGACAATCAAGACCTTCTATTAATTCCGAACAATATTTATCGTCAGCATTTATAATTGCCGTTTTGCACATTTTAAAAAGCTTCTTTTTAGCAAATAAATAATTCTCCATTGTTATATGGTAATCAAGATGGTCCTGCGTAAGATTTGTAAAAATTGCCGCATCAAAAACCAAATTACAAACTCGTTTTTGATCCAAAGCATGTGAGGAAACCTCCATAACAGCATAGGTACAGCCTTGTGCCTTCATAAGAAAAAACAATCGGTTTAGCTCATACGCATCTGGAGTTGTATTTTTAGTTTCTACAACATCGTCACCTATCATATTCTGAATTGTGCCGATAAGTCCTACCTTATACCCTGCTTGTTCTAAAATGCTTTTTAGCATATATGTTACAGATGTTTTTCCATTAGTTCCCGTTACACCGATAAGCTTTAAATTCCTTGATGGATGCCCAAACCAAGCTGCACACATATCTGCGTAAACTTCATGTGTGTCAGCTACTATAATTTCGCTCGCAACACCTGTTTTACGTTCGGATATTATAATAGCCGCACCCTGTTCTTCAGCCTTTTTTGCATAATCATGACCATCTTGAACAGCACCTGATATACAAACAAAAGCAAAACCCCGCTCTACCTTGCGAGAATCACAGGTTACACCCTTTATTTCAATATCTTCATACACACTGTTAACATTGGGCAAGAGATTTTTAAGTAGCATTTTTTACTCCTTTTAAAAACACATTGAGTTACTATTCATCCACTGCTATATCAGCAGAAGTTTCATCACGGAAATATACTGTAACAATTTGACCTAAAGGTACTGTTTCACCCTCGTTTATATCTTGACTGTAAGATAGCACGGTTGACGAGGTTACACTACCCGAAAACTCGACATTTATACCAGCCTCTGCTGCCACACGGTTTACCTCTGATGCAGTTAGACCGATAAGATTTGGTACAGTTGCATTTTGACTGTCGGACTCGTCTGTATAAAGGATTACTGTGCCACCGTTGTAAACCGAGCTTGCCGCCTCGGGAAGCTGTTTAACAACCTTTTCTCCCGAGCCTATTACTTTATACGAAAGACCAATGCTGTTTATTTTTGTTTTTGCGGCTGAAATTTCCTCGCCGACTACGTTTGGCACGGAAACCGATATTTTTTCGAGTTCTTCGGCAGTATACTGAGGCTCAAAGCCCAAATATGGCAATATATCAGTCATAACCTTCGAGCCTACGGGAGCAGATATTACACCACCGTAATAGTTGGCGCCTGCTGGTTCGTCAAGCATTACAAATACCGCGATTTCAGGGTCGTCTATTGGCGCTATACCAACATATGAGCCGATATACAAACGCTGATTACCTGTTGCATTTATTTTTGACACCTTTTGCGATGTACCAGTTTTACCTCCTACGCGGTAACCTGAAACGATACCGTTTTTAGCACCGTTTTGCACAACATATTCAAGCATTGTTCGCATAGTTGCCGAAGTGGTTTGGGATATAACCTGCTGTCTCGAATCATTTGAGAAACTTTCTACAACATTATTGTCAGAATCTATAATTTTAGCCACAAGGTGCGGTTTTACAGAATAACCGCCGTTTACCGCAGTTGCGGCTAGACTAATCATTTGTATTGGGGTAATATTAAATGTCTGACCGAAAGAAGACGAGGCAAGCTCGGTAGGTCCCATATTTTCCTGAGCGTGATAATATGGAGCCGCTTCACCGGGCAGGTCAATTCCTGTTTTACCTGTGAGATTAAAGGCTTTAAAATATTTGTTAAATATATCTACTCCCACTAGCTGACCGATTTGAATAAAAGCAGGGTTGCATGAATTGGAAATAGACTGTTGCAATGTTTGTGTACCGTGACCACCCTTGTTGTCGTGACAATGATATGGGTTACCTGCAACAATATAGGTATGATTACAGGTAAAGGTGCTGTTTTGAGTTACAAGGTCCTCTTCCAGCGCTACAGAGGCAGTAAATATCTTAAATACCGAGCCAGGCTCATAGGTATCAGATACTGCTTTGTTACGCCATTGGCGATTAAGTAATTCGGTACGTTTTTTTGAACGCTCTTCTTTGTCTTCTATGGCATCAACAATCGCTTGGTCCTCATCAGACAAAACGAATGGTTGATTTGGGTTAAAATCGCCGCTTACAGCCATTCCAAGTATCGCACCTGTATTTACATTCATTGCAATAACGGCGCCGCGTTCCTTGATTTGCTCTTGCTCTACAGCAATATCAAGATATTTTTCACAAACATATTGGACATAGGAATCAAGGGTTAGCACCAAGGAATTACCCTGTTTTGCTTCAACTACATTTTCATAGGTAAAGCGCATATCGGTACCCTTTGCATTTTTGGCTGATACAACTCTACCCGCAACACCTGTAAGCTCGTTGTCATAATAGCTCTCAAGTCCTGCAAGACCCTGATTATCGTCACCCACAAAACCAAGCACAGTAGATGCCAATGTGTCGTTTGGATAATATCGCTTGGTAGTTTCGTCGATACCTATGTAATCGGCTATCTCAAGCTCATCATTTTCGAGAATAAACTTTCTAATTTCATCTACTACGTCTTGTTCAATCTTCTTTTTAACAATTACGTAATAGGTGTTTTTTTCGGTAAGGGCATAAATATCTTCATATTCCATCTCGAGAATTTGAGAAAGACCTTTAGCAATACAATCCCTTACCTCATCAGCCTTTTGCTTATCGTTTTCTTTATTAATACCATTTGGAGTCAAATAAACCGTCCACGCAGGCGAACTAGTAGCAAGAAGATTCATACTGCTGTCGTAAATATTACCTCTGGGTGCCGTAATCAAACTATCATACAACTGCTGTTGTGATGCTTTTGCCTGATACTCCTCACCGTTAACTATCATAATTTTTACAAGACTTACACTTGAAACTATAGTAAGGCACAAAATAACACAAGTCATAACTATAATTGCACGTTTAAGCATTTGTTTGCTTGGTCTTACAGTCATTGCACCTTACCTCCATAGTAAAATCATTTATGCTTGAAAACGAGAGTTGGTAAACTAACCGCAACTCTCGTATTCATTGTTATTATTATATTATAACGAATAAAAAACTATAACTTTAGTTATCATTGCTAAATAATGTTTCGCCGTCTTTTGTCACAGCAGTGTTTTTATCGTTTACTCTTATATACTTAACTTGGTTTTTATCCATTTTTTGCATACCAATTTCGGCTGCTTCTAACTCAATATTTGAATATGAGATCACACGCTCAAACTCAACCTCAAGACTTGTCCTTTCGCTTTCAAGAACATCGATTTCACTTTTTACGTCGTTAATTTGTGAGTTTATCTCATTTATCTGCAAACGCAAGAATATATTACCGCACATTGCCGCAACCATAAATACCGTTGCCATAACAGCAAAGGCAGACGCCGACAATGATTTTATAGCAGCATTTTTCCTTGCACGCTTACGCGGATTACTTTGTGGCAACTTAACTATATTGTCTTTATTTATTTTTTCTGCTGGACGAGGCATAAACATTTCAAAATCGTATGCCAAACTATCATTGTAATACTTTAAGTTGTCCACTACATTTCCTCCATACTATAATTTTATTATCGAACGCAGCTTTGCACTACGGCTGCGTAAATTTTGTTCAAGCTCTTCACTACTTGCTGTAACAGGCTTTCTAAAACGCAACTGACCACGGGGTGTTTTCCCGCAAACACAAACAGGAAAGTCGGGTGGACAGGTACAACCTGTACAATACGTTTTAAATCTTTGCTTTACAATTCTGTCTTCTAATGAATGAAAGGTTATTATCGATAATACACCGTCAGTATTAAGCATATCGAATGCAGTATCTAATACCCTTTGAAGACTGCCAAACTCATCATTAACGGCAATTCTCAGCGCCTGAAAGCACTTTCTTGCGGGATTGCCATCGCGGCGTGCCGCCGCAGGATAACACGAAGCAATAATATCCGCTAAATGCGTTGTTGTTTCAATTTTTTTGCTTTGCCGTTCACTCGCTATGCGATTTGCAATTTTATATGCAAACTTTTCTTCACCATAATCCCGAAAAATTTTCGTAAGCTCGTCCACCGACAATGAGTTTACCAAATCAGCCGCGGTAGTTCCATTTTGACTCATTCGCATGTCAAGCGGCGCCTCATATTTATATGAAAAACCTCTATCACCGTTATCAAGCTGATAGGAAGAAACACCCAAATCAAGCAAAATTCCGTCTACCATATCAATGCCAACACTTTCTGCCGTGTGTTTCATATCGGCAAAATTTGACTGAATAACCGTTGCGTTATAGGGTTTTAATCGCTCGGTAGCCACTCTTACAGCATCGGGGTCTCGATCAAGTGCTATAAGTCGACCTTTGGTTAGTTTTTTTGCTATTTCGATGGAATGTCCCGCACCGCCGGCAGTACCGTCAATATATATACCGTTAGGCTTGATATTCAACGAATCAATTGTCTCACTAAGTAAAACAGAAATATGTTTAAACTCCATAACTATTCAACCTAAAAATCTAGCTCATTAACAATAGCCGCGATAGATTCGGGTGTGTATTCTAAATTTTCTTTCTGCCAGAGTTCTTTGTTCCAAATTTCAAGATTGGAATCAACGCCGATTATATGCGCTTCCGTTTCAAGCGAAGCAAATTCACGAAGTGACGCTGGAATAAGTATTCTACCTTGTGAGTCGAACTCCACCTCAAAAGCACCTTCATAAAGAAAACGCTTTACAATACTTGATTTAGCAGATGGTAAATTACCAATCTTTTCAACAAGCGCAGACCACTGCTCGTTAGAATAAACGCATAAACAGTTTTTACCAAAAATACCTTTGGCAATCATAAAGGTTTCGCCAAAAGCATCACGCAGTTTTGCTGGGATGGCAATTCTGCCCTTTTTATCTATTGTATGGTCATATCCACCGTAAAGCATTATTGCCACCTCGCTTTCTCCACTTTAATACACTTTTATGGAATTTTAATACACTTTTCACCACTTAAATGTATTATAGTACCACAAAACAAAAAAATCAAGACCTTTTTTGAAAAAAGTCTTGATTTTTGTATATTGCATATAAAATTTTACTAAATAACGTTATTTTACACAAAAACTGCACCGCTATTGCGATGCAGTTTATAAATACCTTAGTTACAAATAGTAATCTCGGTATCCTTATCAAAGATATGAATTTTGCTTGGCTCAAGAGCAATCTTAATCTTGTCGCCAGGACGAGCTGTATTAGTAGGAGCAACGCGAGCGTTGATAGCTTGACCTTCGCAGTTTGTATAAAGATATGTTTCAGCGCCCATAAGCTCGGTAACCTCAACATCAACCTCAATAATACCGTCAGCATGTGCTACAAGCAATTCTTCCTCGTTGTGAACATGCTCAGGACGAACACCAATAATAACTTCCTTGTCAATATAAGGAACAAGTGCATCGTCTTTGTTCTTTTCTGCAGGGAGTTTAATCTTAAACTTAACACCTGCGCGAGTCTTGGTGTCTTCTGAACCGAATTCAGCGAAGAAGTCATTACCCTCTTTGAGAATCTTAGCCTCGATAAAGTTCATCTGTGGTGAACCGATAAAGCCAGCAACGAAAAGGTTGCAAGGATAGAGATAAAGATTTTGAGGGGTGTCAACCTGCTGAATAATACCGCTCTTCATAACAACGATACGTGTAGCCATTGTCATAGCTTCGGTCTGGTCATGGGTAACGTAGATAAAGGTTGTACCCAAACGCTGATGGAGTTTTGAAATTTCGGTACGCATTTGTGCACGAAGCTTAGCATCCAAGTTTGAAAGAGGTTCGTCAAGCAAGAATACCTTTGGCTCACGAACAATAGCACGACCGAGTGCTACACGCTGACGCTGACCACCTGACAAAGCCTTTGGCTTACGTTCAAGAAGGTGAGCAATATCAAGAATACGAGCAGCCTCTTCAACGCGGCGCTTGATTTCATCCTTTGGAGTCTTACGGAGTTTAAGACCAAATGCCATATTGTCAAAAACTGTCATATGAGGATAAAGTGCATAGTTCTGGAACACCATTGCGATGTCGCGGTCTTTCGGTGCAACGTCGTTTACAAGGCGATCGCCGATGTAAACTTCACCTTCAGAAATTTCTTCAAGACCTGCAACCATACGAAGGGTTGTAGACTTACCGCAACCTGAAGGACCAACGAAAACAATAAATTCCTTGTCCTTGATTTCAAGGTTGAAGTCTGTTACCGCAGTTACGCCACCGGGGTATCTTTTGTAAACATTGCGTAGAGATAAACTTGCCATAAAAAATGGACCTCCTGATAAAATTCCTAATTTACTTTAGTATTATAACAAACTTTTTCCATAAATGCTATAACCATTTCACACAATGTTTTTAAGGTGCTTTTGGTAAAAGTATCTAACCTTTTAGGTTTATTTGTGAAAAATACTGCTTTGAAGCTCTTGTTTTGTCATTTCTAAACATTCGCCGCTTTCTAAACTATTGGGCAAAAGCAATCCGCCGATTGCTTCTCGGTGTAGCGCATTAACGCCCAATCCTACTATACCAAACATTCTCTTGATTTGGTGATATTTACCCTCGGTAATTATTATACGGGCAATATTTTTCTCTATTCGCTCAAGAATTGCACTTTTACAAACAGTACCGTCAGCTAGAGTCACACCCTGTTTAAACTTTTGTATCATATTATCGTTTATATCGCCATCAAGTGTTGCTATATACGACTTTGATATTGCTTTTTTAGGCGAAATACAGTCATGCGCAAATACTCCGTCATCGGTAATAAGTAATAATCCTGTCGTATCCTTATCAAGTCTGCCAACAGGAAACAAATTATGCCGTTTTAAATGCTCGGGAACTAAATCCACCACTGTTTCACGCGATTTGTCAGTTGCTGCTGACAAAACACCTTGCGGCTTATTCATCAGTATATATACATATTCCTTATAACCAATTGTTTGACCGTCATATACTACTGTATCATTTTCGCTGTCAATAGAAAATGTAATATCACGAACTACCACTCCGTTTACCGTGGCAAGTCCTTTAAATATTCCCTTGCGAACAACGCTTCGCGAAATAATTAATTGATTTGAAATAAATTTATCAAGTCTTTGTTTTTTCACATTGTCACTCACTTTGTTTTTTTAGTGGCAGCATAAAACCTCCCAAAGCAACCGAGGAAATATCTCCGCCTATTACCCTATCGTTATATACTATTAAATTTACAACACATTCACCTGTATAATCAGACGGTGGATTGATTGAGTATGTATATATAGTTACCTCGCAACCCTTATATATTGACAAATCATACCCAGCGGATTGTTGCAGAGTGTTATAATTTTCATAAACATCATAAAACACCGCGGGTATAACTACTGTTTTTGAAGTGGGTTCATTTGATAAAACCGTATATCCCGCTTTTTTTATAAAAATCAGTCTGTTTGAATTTGTTTTTGCGTTTGACGTGTCATTGCCTGCCGCATATATTTCAAAACAAACAAAGCAAATACAAATCAATATTGCCGCCGCAATAAAAAGACCTTTTTTAGTAAAGGTTATATAGGTTCTCATATAAAATCACCCCATAAATTTTATGAGATAATTTTACTTTTTATTCTATTGTACAAACTGCGTGTGCGGCAATACCTAAGCCTCCACCTGTAAATCCAAGTCCCTCCTCAGTAGTGGCTTTAACATTTACAAGAGAAATATCAATATTGCAATCTGCCGCTATGTTGCCACGCATAATTTCAATATAGTCTTTCAATTTTGGTCTTTGTGAGATGACCGTGCAGTCAATATTACCCACTCCATAGCCTTTTTCATTCAAAAGATTTACCACGTATCGCAAGAGCTTTCTTGAATCAGCGTCTTTAAATGCAGGGTTGGTATCGGGGAAATGCTTACCTATGTCCCCTAAAGCTGCGGCGCCAAGCAGTGCATCACTTACCGCATGTAGTAAAACATCAGCATCGGAATGACCGAGCAAACCCTTTTCGTATGGGATTTCAACCCCGCCTAAAATAAGTTTTCTGTTTTCAACCAATTTATGAACGTCGTAACCGTGACCTATTCTCATTCTTCGCACTCCCCTTTAACCAAGGCTTCAGCAATCGCAATATCATCGGGTGTGGTTATTTTTATATTTTTGCCGCTGCTTACTATGGCTTTAACGCTGTATCCCGCAGCTTCCATAACCGAAGCATCATCAGTAAGGCTGTTTACATCTGGTATGAGTAGACAGGCCTTTTTGTATTTTTCAATGTCAACGCCCTGTGGGGTTTGCGCCGCATACAACATACTGCGGTCAACCGTTTTTTCTACCAAACCGTCGATGCCTACCTGTTTAACAGTATCATTTATTTTGCAAACACAAAGTGCCGCATCAAAATTTTGAAGCGCATTTACAACCTCACTTATCGCAAGTGAACTTACAAACGGACGGGCGCCATCGTGGATAAGTACCTTTTGGTCACTTTGGTCAAGACGCGCTATACCGTTCATTACCGATTCATGACGGTTAGCTCCGCCTACAACAATATCAGTAACCTTGCATATCATATATTTTTCACATAAAAGTTGTATGTCAAGGACACTGTCTTGCGATGTAACAACTATTATTTTTGATATATCCGCACTATCCTCAAAAGCCATCAATGTGCGAACAATTACAGGTATGCCTAAAATCGGCATAAACTGTTTGTTAATGCCACCCATACGAGTAGAATTCCCCGCCGCAACAATTATAGCGGATATTGCATTATTGTTTTTTTTACAAACATTATACTGTAGTTTTAATTCTGTTGTGTTCATAACAAATCCCTTTTAAAAAAGCCGTACCAAATCGCAAAACACGAAATCAGCACGGCATTTTTATTTAATTATTCTGCATCGTCGCAGCAGCAATCGCAATCCTCGTCACAGCAATCACAGTCAAAATCAAACTCCAAATGTGTGCCGCAGTTAGGACAGTCAATACCCTCGTCCTCAAGCATTTCTGCATCAAGATAGATAATATCGTTGCAGGAAGGACACTCAACCTCATAAAGTTCATCATCACAGTAATCACAATCGCAATCGTCATCACAGCAGTCGCAATCGCAATCATCTTCGCCGTAGATAATATCCTCCAAAGAAGCAAGATCCTCATCAACTGCATCAATCTGCTCACTCATATCATCACAAGCATCCTCAATATCGCAAATTTCCTCGGTAATGTCACCCAAAAGGTCAATAATAGCGGAAATGATTTTGCCTTCTTTACTGTCGGTATCAAGAACTAATCCCTCTGCAAGACCTTTAATATAAGCAATTTTTTCACAAATATCCATTGTGTATTCCTCCGTATATATTAATTATGCGCGTTCCATGTACTCGCCTGTACGAGTATCAACACGAATAACCTCACCCTCATTGATAAAGAGAGGTACGCGAATTTCGCAACCTGTTTCAAGTGTTGCAGGCTTTGTAGCGTTGGTAGCGGTGTTACCAGCAAAGCCAGGCTCGGTAGCGGTAACGGTGAGCTCAACAAATGTTGGCGGCTCTACACCGAAAACCTTACCCTTGTAAGAAAGAACCTTACATACCATGTTTTCCTTTACAAACTTGAAGTTGTCAGAAAGCTCTGCGGCATTGATAGGCTCAAGCTCATAGGTTTCCTGATCCATAAAGTAATAAAGTTCTCCATCCTGATATGAATATTCCATATCCTTACGCTCAATATAAGCGGTTGGGAACTTGGCAGTTGGGTTGTATGATTTTTCAATAACTGCGCCTGTAATAACATTCTTTGTCTTTGTTCTTACAAAAGCCGCACCCTTACCAGGTTTTACGTGTTGAAATTCAACAACCTGCAAAACCTGTCCATCCTCTTCAAAAGTAACGCCATTTCTAAAATCACCGGCACTAATCATTATTATTTCCTCCAAAAAACATTTTAATTATTCTTTGACGCAAAAAGTACGCCATTACTAACTTATTTTAATATTATTTGCAAAATTTGTCAAGCATATCGTTTATAATTTGAAGCATTTTTGAACATCTTTATAATTTCCAAGCACTAAAATAGGATGTTCAGCAACAAAAACAGTCTCTGGGCCCATAGTAGCCGACAGTTTACCATCAATAAACATTCCAAGAACATTGATATTATATTTTTTGCGAACATCAATTTGAGCAACAGTTTTTCCAACCCACGACGTGGGAACATCCAACTCAAAAATGGAAACATTTTCATCAAGCTCTACATAATCGAGCATATGATTTGAACTATAGCGAACGGCTGTCCATTTAGCCATTTGCTTCTCTGGGAAAACGACCTTATCCGCACCGTTTCGCAATAAAAATCTTGCATGAAAATCGCTTGCCGCACGCGACACAACAAACTTTGCGCCCAAATCCTTAAGCAGCATCGTAGTTTCAAGTGAACTTTGAAAATCCTTTTTAATAGTAACTATACAAACATCAAAGCTTTCAACGCCCAAGCTTTCAAGAAATTCCGGGTTTGTACTATCACCGATTTGCGCGCTCGTCACAAAATCCACACACTCATCTATACATCTTTCCCTGTTATCTACAGCCATTACCTGATGACCTAATTTTTCAAGCTCTGCCGCCATAGTTTTGCCAAAGCGACCCATACCGATTAATAATATATTTTTCATACAATCACCTTTTTTAACCTACTGTAATAGTTTCTTGCGGATATTTAACAATATTTTTATGAACTGACGAATATGTCGCAAAAACTATCGTCAAGCCTCCGACTCTTCCCATATACATAAGTAAGATTATTATAATTCGTGAAAAAACACCAAGCGAGGTTGTTATACCAGTTGTAAGTCCAACAGTTGCAATTGCTGATGCCGTTTCATAAAGGCAGTCAGTAAGCGGCAAATTTTCAATCCGACTTATAACCATTGCACTTAATACAAACAACGTGATATACATAATTAGGATAGTAGCTGCATTTTTAACCGTTTCATCATTTATTCGTCTTTTCAGGACATGCGCACTATCTCGTTTTTTAAACACCGAAAATGCCGCGGCAAAAAGCACTGCTATCGTTGTAATTTTCATGCCTCCCGCGGTAGAACCAGGTGCGCCGCCTATAAGCATAAGTATGGTAACTACCGCATTTCCTGTTTCGGATAATTGCGAGGCATCAACTGTATTAAAGCCAGCTGTTCTGGGTGTTACCGCTTGAAAAAGTGATACCATAACCCTTTTCCAAAAGCTTAAATCATTAAACTCGAAAAAGAAAAAATATATTGACGGAAGTAAAACGATTATTGCTGTAGCAACAATAATTACCTTGCTTTGCATACGATAGCGTCTGATATGCCACTTATTAGTTTTGATATCCTCCCAAGTCAAAAAGCCAACACCACCTATTAGTATAAGCAGCATAACTGTTATGTTTATTATAGGATTGTAGACATATATGGTAAGGGAAGAAAATTTTTGTGTTTCACCCATTAAATCAAAGCCCGCATTACAAAATGCTGAAACAGAATGAAAAAGTGACATCCAAATGCCCTTTAATACCCCATACTCATTACAAAAAACAAAGCTAAAAGCCACCGTACCAAGCAACTCAATTACTAAAGTGGTTATAATGATAAATCTAGATAGCCTTATTATACCTCCTACCTTATGCGCCGAAATTGATTCCTGCATCGTGCTTCTTTGCATAAGATTTACCTTTTTGCCCGAAACCATTGCAACAAGTATCGACATGGTTATAATACCCATGCCGCCTATTTGAATCATAGCAAGTATAACTATTTGTCCAAACAATGACCAATGTGTTGCCGTATCTCTGACAATTAAACCTGTTACACAACTACTGGATGTCGCTGTAAAAAGACAATCCAAAAAAGGAGTTACGGTTCCACTATTTGATGAAATTGGCAGCATAAGCAATATCGTGCCTATAATAATTACAGATAAAAAACCAAATATAATGATTCTTGAGGAGGACAAAACTTTTTGTTTAGGCATTATATCACCTTAATTATTTTTTCTTTATCCATGTGTACGGAGAAAAGAATATTATAAGCGGAAATATTTCTAGTCTACCGAGCAACATTGAAAAGGATAAGACAATTTTAGAAAAACCAGTATACGCGTTATAACTTGATACTGGTCCAACAGCTGCAAAACCGGGACCTATATTATTAAAGCAGGCTGCCACAGCTGAAAAATTACTTTCAAAGCCAAAGTTTTCGAAAGATATGAGCGAAAATGCACCAAAAAAACATATCATATATACCACAAAATATGTGGTAACGCTGTTCATTGTAGCATCCTCAAGCGGCTTGCCCTCAAAATGAATTTTGTTTACAGAACGTGGGTGAAGCATCTTTCTAATTTCTTTACCTACCGCCTTAAACAACATTACTATTCGGGATATTTTTAATCCACCTGCGGTTGAACCCGCACAAGCGCCTGTAATCATTAACAAAAACAGTATTGCTTTAGATAATCCGGGCCATATATTAAAATCGGTTGTGGCATAGCCCGTAGTAGAAATAATTGATGCAACCTGAAAAAAAGAATTACGTAGAGTATCGGAAAAGCTTTTTGATATTGATATAGTATTTACTGTAATTGCCGTTACGCTTAACAATACAATTGAAACATAACACCATAACTCGCTGCTTTTAAAGGCTGTTCTTATTTTACGCATAAGTAACAGATAGTATATATTAAAATTAACACCGAATATGAGCATAAATATTGCTATAACCCATTGGCAGTAAGGGCTGTACGAAGCTATGCTATCGCCTTTTATACCAAAACCACCGGTACCTGCTGTACCGAAAGTATGAACAATACTGTCATATAAAGGCATACCGCCCGAAAACAACAAAACCGCCTCTAAAACAGTAAGAAAAATGTAAATAAGATACAAAATTTTTGCTGTATCTTTTACCCTTGGCACAAGTTTACCAATAATCGGACCAGGCATTTCAGCGCGCATTATATGGATTGAACGGTCGGTAAAATTGGGAATAATAGCCATAACAAACACAAGCACACCCATACCGCCTATCCAGTGGGTGAAGCTGCGCCAAAAGAGCGCACTGCGGCTAAGTGCCTCAACATTTGTAAGAATTGATGCGCCTGTGGTTGTAAAGCCGCTTACCGTTTCAAATACAGCGTTAACATACGACGGAATATCACCCGAAATCATGAACGGTATCGCGCCCACCAGTGCCATTACTATCCAAGCAAGTGCTGTTATAGCAAAACCGTCTTTTGCATATATTACCCTATTTTTTGTTTTAGTAACAAGCGTAATTAAAAAACCTAAAATAAAAGAGACGATTGCTGTAACAGTAAATGCAAACAATTGTTTTTCTTCTCTATATATAATTGCAACAGTAGCGGGAACAAGTAACAATAATGCCATTATTTGCAATAGCCTGCCTATTGTTCTAAAGACCATTCTTCTGTTCATAAAATCACCTCAAAATATCAGAAAGGTCGTCCATTTTTTCTTCACCCGACTTTGCAATTACGACAACTCTGTCACCAGCAATAATTTCGTCGTCACCAGTTGGTACAAAAGCCTTTCTCTTTCTGATAATACCAGCAATAAGAACATCTTTTTTAAGTTTCATATCTTTGAGCTTTATATGCAAAGCTTTAAAGTCTGACTGAACGTTAAATTCAAGTGCTTCTACATTTCCATCCATCATTTTATACATCGTTTCAACGTTACTACCAAGTGAGTTTTGGAGTGCACGCGCATATCTTGTAACAACGTTTGATACCGCTTTTTTAGGTGAAATAATGGAGTCAACGCCCAACTTTTCCGCCATTGCTGCTAGTTCATTACGGTTAACCTTTGCAACAACGCGCGGTACATTTTGTGACTGTGCAAAAATGGATATAAGAATATTTTCTTCATCCATACCGGTAAGCGCAACAAAAGCATCTGTCGAGGTTATACCCTCCTCCATCAAAACTTCTTGCTCGGCGCCATCGCCATTAATAATAACTGCACCCGGTAATTTTTGCGCAAATTCGTTGCATCTATTAATATCTTTGTCTATTATAATAACTTCACTACCAGCACGAAGAAGCATTTTTGCAAGATAATAACTAGTAGTTGTTGCTCCCATAATCATAACCGATTTCGAATGTTTTTTAGAAAGACCTAGTACTTTAAGTAATTTTTGTATCTCAACAAAATTAGCGGTAAGACAAATGTGGTCACCTTTTTTTAGCACAAAGTTACCGTCAGGTATATAAACCTCTTCTCCACGCTTTACAACCGAAATCAAAAAGTTGAGTTCGTATTTTTTACGCAGTTCAATAAGACTAATGTTGTCAAGATACGAATCTTCTTTAATTATTAATTCTATCATTAAAAAATTGCGTCTTGAAAAACTTTCAATGTTTATTGCTGCAGGTAATTTTAATATGTTAAAAATTTCTTGTGCTGCTAAAAGTTCAGGATTGATAGTCAGCGAAATATCAAGATATTGCTTTATCTGTGACATACGTTTATCGTTGAATTCAGGATTGCGCATACGGGCAACTGTATACGAGGCGCCCATTTTTTTTGCAATAAAGCATATAAGCATATTTATTTCATCAGAATTGGTAACCGAAATCAACAAATCAGCTTTTGAAACCTCGGCTTCATTAAGGGTGTCGTTATCTACCGCGTTACCGCAAACACACATAACGTCATAAATATTACTGATTTCATCAATCACCTTTTGGTCGCGGTCAACCACCGTTATATCATGGCCCTCACTTTCAAGACTTTCTATCAATGTGGCACCGATTTTTCCTCCGCCCACTATAATAATTTTCATTTAACTACCCCTCATTTGAAATATAACTTTGTTTATTATACTACACCTATTTACTTTTTTCCACTATTTTTTAATTTGACTTTAATACAGTTAAGAATTATAATACTAATGCAGTTTGAAAAATTTGGTGATTATATGAATAAAATTAAAAAAATAACCTTAATTACAGTAAGTATATTATTGGCTTTAGTTATACTTATATTTTCTGCTTTTTATATTATAACCGCTATTGGTAAGCACCAATTCCACAAGGATGATACAAATATTAATACCGATGCCGTACAAATCGAAGACGAAGCAAGCATAACCTACAACGGCAAAAAATATACATTAAACAAAAATATAGTAAGCGTTTTGATAATGGGAATTGACCGAAACAATGTCAATCAAAATTTAGGCAGTGGAAAAAATGGTCAGGCCGATGTTATCTTTGTGGCTACCATCGACACAAAAACAAAAAAGGCTTGTATAATACCGATTTCGCGTGAGACTATGGTTGACATCAATGTTTATACAAATGACGGTAAATTTGCTGAAACACAAAACGAACAACTGTGCCTTGCCTATGCCTATGGCAGCACCACCGAGGAAAGTAGTAAAAATGTTATGGAGTCGGTAAAGCGTTTGCTTTGCGGTATAAACATTAACTCATATGTCACTTTAGAATTAGACGGCGTAGAAAAGCTTACCGATATGGTAGGTGGCATCGAGGTTACCTGTCTTGAAGACATAAACACAAAAAGGCTAACTGCTGTCAAAGGACAGAAAATAAATTTAAACGGCACAAAATCCACCGCCTATATTCAATACCGCGGTGACGATACCGAGGCAAATGCCCGCCGTATGCAGCGACAAAAGCAGTTTTTGTCAGCACTAATGAACAAGACAGGAAATGCTGTAATAAATGACTTTACAAAGCTTTCCAAATATTATAACACCCTATACCCTTACTACAAAACTAATGTTTCTTTTGCCCAGATAACCTACCTTGCAAAAAACTGTTTAAGTATAAATTTCGGTGATAAACTGGAATATAAAACAATAGAAGGCTCTCTTACCCAAGGCGAAAAATGGGTTGAATTTAAAGCCGATGAAAATTCAATACTACAAACGGTAATTGATGTATTTTATACTCCTGTTGAATCATGACTAACAGCGATTACAGCAGTATGTGTGGCACAAAAAAATTCCTCTTTGGTTAACAAAGAGGAATTTTTACATAGATCTAAAATTATTTGTTAAGCGCAATAACATTTGCAACAAGAGCCAAAACAAAGAATGCAATTGTGATATATTTTGTCATGCTTGCAAGCTTTGCGTTAACCGTACGAGCCTTATTTTTAGAAAGGAATGTATCAGCTCCACCTGAAATTGCGCCGTTAACACCCGCACGATGACCCTGCTGAAGCAAGATAACACAGATAATGATTAATGATACCAAAATCATAAGTATTCCTAAAATAATTTCCAAAGCAGTCATTTTTAAACCTCCACTAATATATAAACCAAGTATATAACAAAATTCGCGAAAACTATCATACCATAAAGTTTAGTATTTTGCAAGTGTTTTTTAAAATTTATTTATGACAATTGCATCCGCCGAAAAGTTTGTCAATATTAAGCAATTTTTCTGACTCGTTTTTAATAAAACCTAAAACTCTAAACAAATCGACAGGCGCGAGGTCATCATACCGAGCATCAAGCACAAAATTTTCTGCCGCTACGTGCAAAGCACTTCGCAAAATTCCATCAGCTAAAGGTATATCCCCTTGTGGTTCGACAGCAAAAACAGTCATTTTTTCTTTTGTTAAACTGTATAAACAATAACCCAGAACTTCCTGCTTTTCACTTGCTATAACACAACCTGAAAAATCGTCAGTTGTAAGGTTGTGTTTTTTAAAAAGTCGTCCAATCTCTTTCTTATCGCGACAAGGCAAAACACTTATCATTGTTCATCTTGCCTTTCTTTAGATATATTTTCAAGACGCGTAAGCTCACGTTCATTAAGTTTGCGCCAAGAGCCTGACTTTAATCCGCCGAGCTTAACACCGGCAATTTCAATGCGTTTTAGCCTTAAAACATCAAGACCGACTACGGCACACATTTTTCTTATTTGTCGGTTTCTACCCTCTTGAATAATAAAGTTAATCACCGTTCTATCCTCGCGTCGCTCAATTACAAACACGTCACAAGGCAATGTTTTTTTGCCGTCAATTACAACACCCTCGCAAAGTCGCTTTATTTGGTCATCATCAACAGCACCGCCAACCGTTACACGATAGGTCTTGTTTACATGACTTGACGGATGGGTAATAATATTAGCAAGCTCGCCATCGTTGGTCATTATAAGAAGCCCCTCTGAATCACGGTCAAGGCGACCAACAGGAAATACCTTTACACCAACGTCTTTTACAAGGTCGGCAACATTCTTTCGGTCAAACTCGTCGCTAAGTGTGGTAACATAACCACGCGGTTTATGAAGCATTATGTAAACCTTTTGTGTCACAGGAACAACATTTTTACCTCTAACCGTTACTTTATCACGCTTGGGGTCAACCTTGTCACCCAAGGAGGCAATTCTTCCGTTAACACGCACCTTACCCTGCTCTATTAATTCCTCTGCTTTTCTGCGCGAAGCAATTTCGCAAGCAGACAGATGCTTTTGCAACCTTATTTTATTATCCTTCATCTTTATCTCCTAAACACTAAGCAATATACTTTTGAATATTTCGAAAAACACTCTTATTTTATCCGTTTTGCAATTTATTTCTTTATTAAGCGTTATTGGCGCTTTGCAGACCGTATTTCCATTGCAATAATAATTTATACTTCCTATTTGTTCGCCTCTTTTTGTGGGTGAATATATAAAGCTCGGTAGATTTATAACATAACTAACCGTTGAATTTTTTGTTACATTCATTGTAGCAGAAGGTATTGAAATATTAATTTTTTCACCGCTTGTGTCGTAAATGTAAATTTGGCTTTGTGGGGGTGAAAAAACCTTGCTTTCTATAAGTGAGAGCCCTAAATCAAGTAAACTTCTATGGTCAAGCCAGTCGTTAGCGTCATTCAATGTTACTGCGATTACAAACTTACCGTCTTTTTTTGATGCCGACACCAAGCATCTACCCGATTTTTTAGTAAAACCCGTTTTGACACCTACAATATCGTCATACATTTTAAGTAGCTTGTTATGATTTGTAAGCGTACGGTTATACGGTGGATTACCGTAGCAAAGCCTTGCGGTTTGGGAAGATGCCGCCTCAAAAAAATACTCATTAGCCATTGCCGCTTTTGCAATAAGCGCCAATTCATACGCTGTGGTATAGTGTTCTTCGGCATCAAGTCCTGACGGGGTAACAAAATGAGTATTAACAAGTCCCAATTCCTTAGCTCGATTATTCATCATTTGAGCAAATTCACTCACACTGCCACCAAGCGCTATGGCTACGGTATTTGCTGCATCGTTGCCCGAAGCTAACATCATACCGTAAAGTAAATCGTGATATGAAACCGTATCCCCTACCTGTAGCCCCATAGAAGAGCCTTCAACCGTTACCATTTCACGAGTGGTAACAATCTCTTTGGATAAATCTCCGCCAAGCTCGCAAAGCAGTAACGCCGTCATAATTTTGGTTGTACTTGCCATCGGTAAACGCTGGTCACAATTTTGCGAATACAAAATTTCACCCGAAAGCCCATCAATTACAACCGCCGCTTTTGCCGAGGTATTATATGCGGATACAAAAAAAGTATTGGTAAAAACTAAAAAACTAACAATTAAAGAAAATATTTTTTTCAAAAAACTTCACCCATAAATTTTATGAGAAAAGTTTTGGCGATTATGTGATTATTTTTCTATATTTATTTGAGTCTTTTTATCAAACAAACTTTTAACCTTATCAATGAGCTCTGGCGCCATATTTATTGCCTTATCAATTGTATTCATCTCGCTGTAAACAGGCATCATATGAACATTGTCACCGTTTATGCATATAAAGGCAACAGGATTTACCGTAACCCCTGCACCACCGCCGCCGCCAAAAAGCTGTTGACCGTTCTTGCTTGGAAAATCACTACCGCCTGTAGCCAGACCGAACGAAACACGCGACACGGGAAGCAGTGTAACATTGCCTACAACAATCGGTGTGCCGATAATTGTATCGGCATCAACCATTGTGCGAAGCTTGTCCATTGTGGTGTCCATAACAGATTTAATGTTGTTTTCGCTCATATTTTTCACGTTCCTTACGTTGTAGTTTTAAAAATTCGACTGCCGCCGAAAGAGCGGCAACAAGCCAGTAAAAAAGACGGGTTGTAACCATGACAGATGCTTTGAATTCAAAATTATTTTTATCGAAATCAGCGTTAATATTTACCTGCTGCGGCTTAAATTTGACTATGGACTGTAAAAGCGAAAGTACGGGATACATAGCCGAGCAGATTTTACCGTACTCGATTGCAGTTTTTGCGGCATCAAGTGTTGCAACCGTAAAATCAAGTTTAAATCTCGTAAACTTAAACCGTTTTGCAACCCGCCACAGTTTTTTTAAAAGAAGTTCGAGCAATTCGCAAAAATATTTTACAGTTCCCAAAAGTCCCTTTTGATTATAAATCCTTTTAATAAAGCCTTGCTTCTTGGAAGCTTGGTCGTTATTATCCTTCTTTTGGTGCTTTTTGCTTTTCTTTAAAATAACCTTTTTTTCACTGTCGAATATAGTTATACTAGCATATCTAACCTTAAGTACCAATTGACTGTCAAACACCAAATCTACCGTCAGAGGTAAAAAAAGTAGGAGTGCTAAAAGGCAAAGAATTACACCTAAAATAACCAATGCTATCACGAGGACATTTCCTCTGCTATTATTTCTTCGTTTATTTCGAGCTGTTCGCCAACGTCGTCAATTGTAGGATTATCCTTTGGAAGCGGTGGTAAATCACCTAAGTCACTCAGGCTAAAGCTACGTAAAAATGTTTTTGTAGTACCGTAAAGCAAAGGTCTACCGGGGAGCTCGAGACGCCCTCTTTCCTCAATAAGTCCCTTTTCCACAAGTGTTGACATAACTCCCGAACAGTCAACTCCTCTCACCTGCTCAACAAACGCACGTGTTACAGGTTGATTATAGGCAATAACTGCCAAAACCTCAAGTGCCGCCGGAGACAGCGGTGTACGGCGCTTAATATCAAAGGCTTTTTTAATGTAGGGTGCGAATTCTTCACGAGTCACTAATTGATAAGTGTTTTCAAGTCTTACTACATAAAATCCACTATTACCATTTTCGTACTTTTTTTCTAATTCTTTAATATGTTTTTCAACCTCTTCTGGTTTAAGCTCAAATGTTTGAGAAAGTCTATCAATGCTGATAGGGTCACCCGAAGCAAAAAGAACTGCCTCAAGGGCTGCTATTGTTTGTTGTTTGTTCATCCTCTTTTATGCCCCTTAACTATCTTAATTTCTGCCGACTCGGCACTGTCGCCGCTTATTTCAACGCGGTTTGCCTTACAAAGCTCAAGCACTGCCAAAAACGTTGCAACCAATTCCGAACGACTGCGCGCAGTTTTATAAAGTGAGCTTAATTTGCTTTTTCCACCTTTTACAAGATTACGGATTACAAAAACAATTTTTGTAGATACCGAAACAATCTTTTTTGCAACAATTTTTGTAAACGGCGCAACATTAGGCGGAAGTCTTCGCTGCCCGCGACCGACAGCCGCTAAATACGACGTAAAAATAGTATCACTGCTGTGTACTAACTCATAGGTCTGGTCAAACTCGTATTCGCAAGGTAAACGCACAAATCGGTCAAAGCCCAATATCATACCACCGAGCTTTTCCGCCATTTCGCGACACAGTTGATATTCCAAGAGTTCGCCTGTAAGCTCTTCCTTTAAACGTACAATCTCATCGTGTTTAGGTAATAGGCTTACGGTTTTTATATAAATGAGTCGTGATGCCATTTCCAAAAACTCGCTTGAAATTTCCATATCATTAGCGCGAAAAACCTCAATCTGCGCAAGATATTGCTCAATAAGCACAGACAGCTGTATATCGTAAATATTAAGTTTGTTGCGCGCTATAAGCTGCAAAAGCAAATCAAGCGGTCCTTCGAAATTTTCGGTTTTATAAGACAGTGTTACCGTGTGTTCCATTTCTCACACTCCAAGCAAATTAAAGGGTAATAAAGCAAGTGTTTCTACTGCAATTAACACTTTTTCTGACAAGAAAGCAATAGGCGCATCAAGCACTCCCGTATAAAGCAAGGCTAAAATTCCAATAAATATAAAACGCTCATATTGCATAATTTTAAAATAATGTTTTTGCGGCAAAAAGGTAAAGAGTATTCTTGAGCCGTCAAAGGGTGGTATGGGTATTAGATTGAAAACCGCAAGATGAACATTAATCTGCGCAATCACCATAAAAAACAGTGATATGACAAATATCAAATTATAATTACTTCCTAATATACCGGTGGCGACAAAAATAACCTCAATAATTTTATATAAAAATATCGAAATGAAAGCCACAATAATATTCGAAATCGGTCCTGCCAAAGCAACCAAAGCCATACCCCACTTAGGATTTTTATAGTAGCGGGCATTAACCTGAACGGGCTTTGCCCATCCGATACCAAAAAGCAATATACCCACAGCGCCCAACCAGTCAATATGCGCCATTGGATTAAGGGTTAGTCTGCCTTGCCAGCGCGGTGTTGGGTCACCCAACTTGGTAGACACAAACCCATGCGCCCACTCGTGTATCGGCAAGGTCAAAAATATTACCGCAAATGAGGATAATGCGTATATTATAACCTCGGCAAAGGAAATATTTCCCTGTATAGCGTTTATCAGCAAGCACTAACACCCCAATCTAAATATATTTATCTAATTATATATCATTATTGACAAAATTACAAGTAAAATATACCTTTAATCATATCTTAATATTTGCCGCTATTGATTTTTTTATTGTTAGGTGATATAATGTGTTGGCTATGAAAATTTTATTGTTTATTATCAAAATTATTGACACAGTATCTGGTTTTATTGGCAAGTTGCTAAAGTACAAAATCATTTACAAGTTAACCGGTGTTTTCTTCACAAGAAAATTCAAGGAGGCAAAGCAAAACCACAAGTATGCGATACTTGTTGCAGCCAGAAATGAAGAAACGGTTATCGGTAATCTTATCGAAAGCATAAATCAGCAGGATTACCCCCGTGAGCTTGTAACGGTTTTTGTAGTAGCGGATAACTGCACAGATAACACAGCCAAAATTGCGTGCGAGCTTGGCGCTGTTTGTTATGAGCGCTTTGATACCGAGCATCGAACAAAGGGCTACGCACTACAGTTTTTGGTAGAAAATATACGCCGTGATTACGGTATAGAGAGCTTTGAGGGTTATTTTATCTTTGACGCTGACAATCTTTTAAAGGAAGATTACATAACCCGTATGAACGAGTCCTTTGATTCAGGCCAAAAGATTATTACCTCTTACCGCAATACCAAAAACTTTGGTGACAACTGGATTTCTGCCTCTTACGGCATACATTGGCTTCGCACCATACGTAACGAGCATCGCGCTCGTTCATTGTTTCATTTGGCTACACGTATTCAGGGAACGGGATTTTTGTTCTCACACGAGCTTATCAAAAACGGCTGGAACTACGTATCCCTTACCGAAGACCGCGCATTTTGCGCCGACGCGGTAGCGCAGGGCTATCAAATCTCTTACAACAACGACGCCGAATTTTATGACGAGCAACCGGTTGACATAAAAATTGCAATGCGCCAGCGTATCCGATGGGCAAAAGGTCACCTACAGGCACTTGTTGAAACAGGTCCAAAATTGCTTAAACACATATTTGTAACAGGTGGCTCGGCAAACCGCGAGTGCCAAGATGCGCCTTGGTGGAAAAGGCTGTTCAACAACATAAGGCTCCGTTTTATGAGCCTTGATATGCTCTCGGTAGTATACCCGCGTTCTTTGATGATTTTGTTTAAAAGAATAGCAAAATACTATCTTATTTTGTCATTAATCCTTATCGGTTGGCAATGCTATGATTTTGATTTTTTTAAACTAAAAGCGGTAGGTCAAACCATTTGGAGTGGTTTGCATTTTGACTCTTCGGCACACGGCGAGTGGTCGGTTATAGGCATTATGACCCTCTCCGCCTTTTATGCTTCGTTTGTAAGCTACTTTAAAAATATCTTTACCGCAGTTTACATTTATTTTATTGAGCGTAAGCATATACAACATATACCTTTTTTCAAAAAGGTTTGGTACTGTGCAACCTTCCCGATTTTTGATATTATCGGTAAATTCTCGTTGCTTATAGCTCTCTTTAAAAAGGTTGAATGGAAAGCCATCCCCCACACCTCAAGCATTAAGATCGAGGATATACGAAAAGGTGGTCCACTTAAAGAAAATTACACAACAAAGACATAAAAAATATAACTCTTGCATAAGCAAGAGTTATATTTTTTATAAGGACTTAATTGTCTCCATTACATATTCGCTAAACTCGGCGCAGGTTGCGCCATCGGTGTCACCTGTTACCACAACCTTTTTCTCGGTTTCGGTACAAATTGCAAGTGCTTTAGCGAGCTTTTCAGCCTGCGCTTTAAAGCCAATATGATTAAGCAGCATTTCGGTTGCTTTAAAAATGCTTGTAGGGTTAGCATAACTGCCTATACCCTGCTCTATCATACGTGGTGCTGAGCCGTGAATTGCCTCAAACATAGCGTAACGGTCGCCGAGGTTCATACTACCGGCAGTACCTACACCACCTTGAATTTGTGCCGCTTCGTCGGTGATAATGTCACCGTAAAGGTTAGGCATTAGAAAAACCTCAAATCCGCTACGGATTTTTTCATTTACAAGGTTTGCAGTCATAATGTCGATATACCACTCATCAGCGTTGATTTCGGGGTATTCCTTTGCAATTTCGTGGCATATTTCCGAAAACTTACCGTCGGTCTTTTTCATTATGTTTGCTTTTGTAACAATTGCAACATTCTTTTTGCCGTTATTACGCGCATATTCAAATGCTGCGCGCGCTATGCGTCGTGTACCCGCATTGGTTGTTACCTTAAAGTCAAAGGCCAATGTATCAGGAATTTCAACACCTTTTGAGCCCAACACATATTCACCCTCGGTATTCTCACGGAAAAAAGTCCAATCAATATTCTCTTCGGGTACGCATACAGGGCGCACGTTTGCATAAAGGTCAAGTTCACGTCTCATTGCAACATTAGCGCTTTCAAGTGTGCCGCCTTTAAGCGTTGTTGTAGGTCCTTTAAGAATTACATGGCAAGATTTAATCTGGGCTAAAACGTCATCGGGGATTGCCTTATTTTTTGCAATTCGGTTTTCAATGGTAAGACCCTCGATAGTCTTGATTTCTACTCTGCCGTTTTTTACTTCTTCCTCAAGTAAAAAGCGTAAAAGTTTTTCCGACTCAGCTGAAATGATAGGGCCTATACCGTCACCGCCGCAAACACCAATGATAATTTTATCAAGGCCACTATAATCTATTGCACCGCTGTCTCTTTCCATTTTTTGCTGACGCGCAATTTGCTTGCGTAAAAGCTGTTCAAAATGACTTACCGCACTGCTAATATATTGTTCCATATTATTCGCCATCCTTTGTGTAAGCGAGAAGCCCGCCTGCTTTTAAGATTTTCTTTTGACGTTCAGTAAAGTCGCAAACAAGTTCTATCTCGTCACCGCTTGTTTCATTTTTAAGTGTAAGCACACCTTTATCCATACCGTCAAACACATTTGAAAGTGTCAGCTTATCGCCCTGATTAATCTTATCATAATCATCGGCATTTTTAAATGTAAGCGGCATAATGCCTGAGTTAATGAGGTTTGCTACATGAATACGCGCAAAGCTCTTTGTAACAACAACGCGAACACCCAAATACATAGGTACCAGCGCCGCATGCTCACGAGATGAACCCTGACCGTAGTTGCTACCACCTATAACAAAGCTTTCACCGAGCGCCTTTGCTCGTTCGGGGAATGACTTATCACAAACGCCAAAGCAAAACTGTGAAAGGTGTGGAATATTTGAACGATAAGGCAAAATCTTAGCACCTGCAGGCATAATGTGGTCGGTTGTAATATTATCACCAACCTTAAGCGCTACCTCGGCTGTGAAGTTGTCGGTCTGCGGCTTGGATTCAGGGAATGGTTTGATATTAGGACCGCGAAGTACCTCAACGCTGTCAGCACAGCATTCGGGTGCGGGAGCAATAACTGCGCTATCGTCAATCTTGAATTTCTTTGGCATCTTGATTTTTATGCTACCGCCCAAGGTTGTTGGGTCGGTAATCTCGCCTGTAAGAGCCGCCGCAACAGCGGTTTCGGGAGAAACAAGATAAACACCCGCGTCAGCAGTACCGCTTCTACCCTCAAAGTTGCGATTAAAGGTACGAAGTGAAACACCCGCGCTGTTTGGAGAAAAGCCCATACCAATGCAAGGACCGCAAGCTGATTCAAGAATACGAGCGCCACTTGCTATTATATCGCTTAACGCGCCGCAATCAGCAAGCATAGAAAGCACCTGCTTAGAACCTGGGGAAATTGAAAGGCTAACAGAAGGAGAAATTACCTTACCCTTTAGCATTGCGGCAACCTTTAACATATCCATAAGTGATGAGTTTGTGCAAGAGCCAATGCAAACCTGGTCAACCTTTGTACCTTTTAAAGATTCAACAGTTACAACATTGTCAGGGCTGTGAGGACAAGCAATAAGAGGCTTTAACTCATCAAGGTTTATATCTATTACCTTGTCGTAAACTGCATCCGCATCACTGCAAAGCGGAATGTAATCCTCTTCTCTACCCTCGGCTTTAAGGAAGTCACGGGTTACATCATCCGACGGAAAAATAGAGGTTGTAGCACCAAGCTCGGTACCCATATTTGTAATTGTTGCGCGTTCGGGAACTGTAAGGTTTTTAATACCCTCACCACCCCATTCTATTATAGCGCCAACGCCACCTTTTACCGACAAAATACGAAGTATTTCAAGGCTTATGTCCTTTGCGGTTACATAAGGCTTTAACTTACCTGTAAGGTTTACCTTATACATTTTAGGCATTGTAATAAAGTACGCGCCGCCTCCCATTGCAACAGCAACATCCAAGCCGCCCGCACCCATTGCAAGCATACCAATACCGCCACCTGTTGGAGTGTGACTGTCAGAGCCTATGAGTGTTTTACCCGGTTTGCCAAAACGCTCAAGATGCACCTGATGGCAAATTCCGTTGCCTGGTCGTGAAAAGTATATTCCGTGCTTTGAGGTTACCGACTGAATATATCGGTGGTCGTCGGCATTTTCAAAACCTGACTGTAGTGTGTTATGATCTATGTAGGCAACACTTTTTTCGGTCTTTACGCGTTTAAGACCCATCGTTTCAAATTCAAGGTAAGCCATTGTACCTGTGGCATCTTGAGTTAATGTCTGATCAATTTTCAAAGATATTTCACTACCCGGTGTCATATCTCCCGACACAAGATGCTCTTTAATAATTTTTTGCGCTATTGTTAAACCCATAGTTAATTCTCCTTATTACTGATATGTTTGTATGCATTTTCAAGATGCTCGCTTATAAGACGTGATGCCAAATCTCCATCACGAGCAAGTATTGCTTCGTAAATTGCTCTATGCTCGGCAACCGATGCTGCAGCACGACTTGAATCGGTTACTGATGCCTTACGATATTTAAGAATTTTCTTGTGCAAGGGCATTAAAACATCGTAAAAAACAGTGCTACCACTCATCCTATAAATAGTTTCATGGAAACGGCTGTCCATACTTTTTATTCTATCAGCATCCTGCTTTCCAAGATAAAATTCCTGAAATTCAAGCGCCTCACGAACAATATTTATCTGTTCGTCTGTATAATTTTGCGTCGCAAGGAAAGCCGCCTTACCCTCAAGGGCTGCTCGGATTTCAAATATATCAGCCAAATCCTTATCGCTAATACCTACAACCATCATACCCTTTGAAGCTTCCTCAATTAAATGCTCTTGTTCAAGCCGGCGAAGTGCCTCGCGAATGGGTGTACGACTAACACCAAGCTCTAAACTCAATTTACTCTCGGTAAGATTTTCGCCCTTTTGGTATTTACCGCTTAAAATATCGGTTTCAAGATGTTCAAATACCTGATCTGCAAGTGATATGGTCTTGTGTTCTATCATAATTTACCTCCTGAAAAAAGAGATACCTTTTCTTCAATCTCATCATTTGAAAGGCTGGTTTGACGACCGTCCTCGTATTCGCGGTCAATCCATTCTTTCATTTTAATAACCAACTCGCTACGCTTATCAACGGCAGCCTCACCTTTGAGATTATAGTTTTGGTTAATCCAATATGCAATACCCGCAAGACCTGACGTTTTACCAAGTAGGACAGATACAGGACGGTTAAGAATTTTTTCGGTATTGAAAATATTATAAATTTCCTCGTCCTTTAAAAGTCCGTCAGCGTGAATACCCGCACGGGTTACATTAAAGTTTCTACCAACAAACGGCGTCATAACAGGAATATCATAACCCATCTCGTTTTTAAAATATTCAGCAATTTCGGTAATAACGCTCGGCTCCATACCGTCAAATGAGCCGCGTAGTGATGCATATTCCATAACCATTGCTTCAAGCGGAACATTACCTGTACGCTCACCTATACCAAGCAGTGAACAGTTAACCGCCGATGCGCCGTAAAGCCATGCAGTAGATGCATTTGTAACAGCTTTATAAAAATCATTATGTCCATGCCACTCAAGCATTTCACTCGGTACATCTGAAAAATGCTGCAAACCGTAAATAATGCCTGGAACACTTCTCGGCAAAGCAACCTCGGGATAAGGCACACCGTAACCCATAGTGTCGCAAGCACGTATACGAACAGGAATACCCGCATCCTTTGACATCTTCATAAGCTCCTTTACGAATGGTACAACAAAGCCGTAAAAATCTGCGCGTGTAATATCCTCTAAATGGCATCGTGGCATAACACCCGCCTCAAATGATTGCGCTACAGCAGCAAGATATGTATCCAGTGCCTGCTTACGAGTCATTTTTAATTTTTTAAAAATATGATAGTCACTGCACGAAACAAGTATACCTGTCTCTCGAATACCAAGGTCTTTTACAAGTTTAAAATCATCTTTATTAGCTCTAATCCAAGTCGTGATTTCAGGAAATTTAAGTCCTAATTCCTGACATTTCTCAATCGCCTCTCGGTCCTTTTTGCTGTAAACAAACATCTCGGTCTGGCGGATAATTCCATACGGACCACCAAGCTTTGACATAAGCTTATAAAGATTTACTATTTGTTCCACCGAATACGGCTCAACCGACTGCTGTCCGTCACGAAGCGAGGTGTCGGTAATCCATATATCCTGCGGCATATTCATAGGAACGCGGCGATGGTTAAATGCAATACGCGGTACATCGTCATAACTGTAAAACTCACGGTAAAGATTTGGGGATTCCACGTCCTGAAGTGAATATTTATAATCATTTTCTTCTAAAAGATTTGTTTTATTTGATAATTCAAGCATATTTTCACCTCTATTGTATACAATTATACAATGATACTTGTGTTGTGTCAATCAGCAATTTTCACATTATTACCAAATAATAGCATAATACCATCGGCAATTTGCGCAAAAATAGATGCGGTGCTTATATTTAGTTTGCTGTCACTCATTACAACAACCACATACTCTGGATTATCAGCAGGAAACATTCCGCAAAACCAACTGTTTGTAATCTCGGTGCCATCGTCATAATATCTACCCGTTTGGGCTGTAGCCGTTTTACCCGCTGCTGTGGTAAGAGTTGGCGCAGCTTCTTCACCTGTACCGTCGGTAATTACCTTTTTCAAATAATCGCGAAGTGTTTGAGCAGTAGTTTTACTCATTACACGAGTTTTGTTACCTATATCATATTTTTCCTCTATACCATCTTTTATAGTTTTTTCAACAATGCTTGGCAAATAATAATCACCGTCACCCGCAATGCTTAAATAAAGTGTCAAAATCGAAATAGGACTTAAAAGTAAATTTCCCTGTCCTATACTCAAATTTGCAAGTGCGCCCTCATTTTCAAGATTTTTTTGTTCAGGTATCGTACCATTGGCGGTATACATATTTTCGCATAATTTAATTTTGTTACCAAAGTTTAAAGCCGATGCCATTTTGTGAATTTTTTCACCACCTAAATGGGCAGAGAATTTGTAAAAAAAGCAGTTGCAAGATTCTGCCAAAGCATTGCACAAATTCATTATACCGTGTCCTGACAGTTCGTGACAGCGAAAGACTCTATCTACTATTTCTACGCTGCCCTCACAGTTAAAAACATAACTACCCATTCCGTATTGAAGCGCAGTAGCGGCAACGCAGGGTTTAAAAACCGAGCCAACGCTGTATGCGAGTAAAGCGCGATTTATCATCGGTGAATTTTGCGCATTCAGGCTTTCGCTTAAATTACTTATATCAAAAGTTGGAACACTTGCCATTGCGCGAATTTTCCCCGTTTTTGCATCGGCAACAATAACACAACCGCTGTTCATTTGTGAAGCGGCTTTTTCTGTAATGTTTTGAATATTTATGTCAATTGTAGACACTACACCGCGGGTGATTACCGAAAGATTGTTTTCAAAATACGGTTGCTCTCCGCCCAAAACATTTCCCGTACCACCAACTGTAAACACAGCCGAAACATAATCATTACTATATAACAAATCGTCATACGCCTCTTGAAGTCCGAAAACGCCGTGACCTGTATTATCAGTATATCCGATTAAATGACAGGCGGATTTAATATCAGTATTTTGTGAATATACGGTAGTAAAAGCAATCCCATCGCGGTCTTCAGTTTTTGTAACCTCGCACACCGTAGGCTTATTGCTTTTTAAAACCTCAAGTGCATTTTTGAGCTCATCACCTGTAGCACAACTGTTTATCCCCATTACACCGCTTGGGGTTGGTGATACCGCCGCAAAAGTTTTTGAAACATTATTAGTCATAGGAACCATATTACAGTCATAAATTGTACCGCGAATGCGAGATATGTTAATTCTGTAAAGCGATTGTTGAGTAGCAATTTCACTATAGTTACCCGAAATTATTACAACAACTCTTAAAACACACGAAAGTAGTAAACACATAACTATAAAAAAAGAAATTACAGCCCGTCGCGCTAAAATTTTTGAATATAATTTATTTTCCACATAAATCACCAAAAGTATTATTAACAGTAAATTTATGTATAATTCAAAAGTAAAAAAACAGACTCGCGAGAGTCTGTTTTTTTAGTATTAATTAGCTTCAGCGTTTGGATACCAGAGAGCCTGTGAAGGATCATCCAAATCCTGATATACACGTACCCAGTCAACATAAAGGTTGAACGGATAGTCACCCTTTTGGAGTTTTTTTGCCGCATCAATCGTGTAGTTACCAGGTGTGTAAATCATCATATCAATAAGGAAGTAGTGCCAGAGGTTGTAACCAACGCCATTGTTATTGTTGCTGACATCCTTAATTGTACCGTCACCGTTTACATCAAAATAGTCAAATGCAGGGTCCCAATCAAAGTCGAGGTACGGAACGCCATCCATATATACCGCACAGTGATCAGATGTAATATGGAAAGCATAAGTGTGATACTCCTTGTTAATAGTTTCGGAATCGAAGTACCATGTCCAATCGTATTTACCATCCTTAACGCTACCAACTATATTGTCGCTGCCTGTTGAAGGATATGTAAATGCATAAGCATATGTACTAGTCCATTTATCCAAATTGGTGAAAGGTCTTAGACGATAGTCGAAAACATCAATATCACTGCCATCTTCAGCAGCACCTTTGAAAATTATCGGATGGTAAACATATTTTTTACCTGTTACATTACCAGAGTCATCCGTTATATTTTCGGTAATGATGCCTGAGTCAAATGCAGCCGTTTCACCAGAGAACGCCATATATTTGCTAATATACTCATCATCAAACATAAATTTTTCTTTATGTTGTTCTGTTACCCATGTATGATAACCGTATTCAAGAGCACGTTCGTTAAGTTCTTTAACCTTCTCATTAGAAAGTTCAACAGTAGTATCAGAAAGCTGTGTCCAACTTCTTGAATCATTATTGCCATCCTTATACAACTTATGAATCGTGGTTGTCATATGGTCAGCGTCGGCAAAACTCTCGAACAAGTCGAACTCTATTGCCCAGTACTTTTTAGAGTAATCACCAAAACCGTCATCATAACCGTAGTTAGGAAGTTTTTCGTTAATGATGTCTGACTGTGTCCAAATTGCAGGGAACGCACCGCGGCGGTATGGTAAACGAGCACGGAACTCAATATAACCGTTTCTAAATTGCATAATATTTGAGGTTACAACCATACCAGATGAAGCGTAACCCTTTGTGCCGTCTGGTTCGTAATAGTAACGGTCAGCAGTAAGACGAAGTCTGCCGTTTTCTACATATTGCAACTGTGGGTCGTCAAATACATTTACAAAGTCATTACCACGCTCTAAACCGAAATCATGCTGTGCCCAGTTATCATCATTGCGATACTCAAAACCGTCAAATTCGTCACCCCATACATAGTCGTAGGTGGTGCCATTAACAGTTACTTGTGACTCGAAGTCATCAGATTTACCGTTAAGTGTTGCTACTTTACCATCCTTGGTCTCAACTGTTTCATACCATTTAACAGCTTTATTGACCATTGCAAAGTGACCGCCCTCAAAAATAAGATTGTCACCCGACACCTTAACGCCGAATTCAGCTTCGCTAAGGCTTGAGGTATGGAATACTGTATCACCAACCAAAATCTTTTTGTAATTGTTACCAGAAGCCTCTTCCGCCTCTTGTACTTTAAGATCCTGCTCAACCTTAAGGTTAAGATTGAGCTCATCTTTAAAGTAGGTTTTAAGGTCATTTGCAGCAAGGCGGGTAAAGCCTGTGCTTGTGATATAACGGTCAGAACCGTCTTTATTACGGCTTTCCTTACGGTTATCCCAACTTTCAAGGCCGTAAACAATTACATAATCATTTGTAATATTAAGAGAAGCATAATCATATTCAAATTCAGGAACAACGGGTTCTACCCAATCAACATAACCCGCATCTTTTGAAACATTGGGAAGCGGACGCTCGGGCAACCCCTTATTAACGTTATCAGGCTTAGTCTGGGTATCGCCGTCATTGGGAGTTACGATTTGAATATTACTTTGGTTGTTATCGTCTTCTTCGTCCTTTTTAACAACAACCTTTTTCTTAACGATTACTTTCTTCTTCTTTTTTTTGGTTTCCTGCTTACAACCTACGGTTGAAAGAAGCATCAAAGCAGCAAGAAGAAAACAGATAATCTTTTTCAAAGAACTTAAATTCATATAACCCATCCTTTCCTAATTAGTCAATAACTTCTACAAGATTTTTCTTGGAAATTACCGCAACTACTGCGCAAGCCATTATTGCTGAAATAAGAACTGCAACTGTAACTGCGTCACCCGTGCTTGGTGAAAGTGTACCTACACCTGCTCCAGAACCGGTGCCAACGCCGATAAGGTTACCGCCGTTAAGTGTACCGTCAATTTTAGCAATTACAATGTCATCAAAGTAAAGACTTGCTCCAGATGTAGCACGTATTGATGCCCATTTAGTCTGTGCGGTAAATGAATACGAATACTGTACCCATTCGCCTACCTTAAGACCAGTTACAACTGCCATATTTTCAGCAGCAACCTGTGTATCAAGGTAAACAGGCTTTTCGTTGTGAATTAATGTAAGCAATGTTGCTGGGTTTTCAGCCTTGTCGGTTGTTACCCAGAATTTAATGGTGTATGCCTGACCAGGTTCGAGCATATCTTCATAATTAATCAAGAAATTAGCAGGTTCAGTGTTGGTGTCAAGTAAGCGCATTGACTTAGCGCCGTTACGAACATACGCATTATTGTAACCGCCCTTTGCACCAGGTTTGTTAAGGTGCCAGCTTTCTTTACTATAATCCCAGATTGAATCAGCATAATTTTCAAAGTCCTGTACAACACCGTTTAGTTCCCAACCAGCATAAAGCTGAAGGTCTCTTGGTGGGAAGTAATCCTTAGGATATTCGAGTGAAAGGTCATCAAATACATACCAGCCTGTGAAGGTATAACCATCACGAGTGATAGTAGGTAGTGACAATTTAGAGTACATTTTGCCGCGCATACTATCAACTACAACATCGTTGGTGCCAGTTACAAATGATACCGTAACTTCAGGTGGGCTGAAGTTTGTGTCAGAGAGCTCTAATAATTGTTCGGCATCACGGTGCTTAGCAAAGATTGAAGGAATCGGTGTACCGCCGTCAATTTCAATCCATGTGGTAGCGTCGCCCTCTTTTTCAACCTCTTTTCCCAAGGTTCTCGGATCGGTGTAACCAAGACTGTCAGCATCGTAATAATCCTGATCGTATTCATCTATCCAGTCAAGACCCGGCATTGCCTTTACTGCTTCACCACCAATACGCTGAGAAGGATTAGAAAGCTTAACAATTCCATCATCAGCACAACGCTGAGTGTTTGTAGCAAAGTAATATACGTCTGACCAAGTAACTATTATAAAATTGGGATTACCTGTTCTCCATGTCTGACCTGCAAAACCACCCATAACGGTGTTACAGGTCTGTGGCAATGATATACAGTCAATAACTGTAGTTCCTTTTGAATACTCGTTACCAATAAACGCACCACCATGAAGGTCATCATAATTATCTTCCACCGAACCAAAATATGCACAGTTTTCCATAAGGATAGTTCCGTATGTATTTCCTACAAGACCGCCTGCCATTTCATCAGCATAAACGTAGCACTTAGCATCAGCCATACAGTTAATAATCTTTGGCTGATTTGCCTGGAATTCATCATCCTGTCTCTTTTCGGCATTACTTAAAGCATCCTTCTCTACCATAGGCCATTTTGCTTCGTTCCACTGATGAACATTACCAACAAGTGTACCTGCATAATCACTAACGGCGTGATTCATATCAAGGTATGCAGATGCAACAGCAATATTTTTAAGAACACCTGCTTCACAAAGTTGAGGAACAAGACCTACACGAACATAATCGGATTGAGGACCTGTATGGTCATAGAACATACCATAAATTACATAGCCGTCGCCGTCAAGCGTAACATGTTTAAAGTTATTTTCGGCTTTGGTTGTTCTATGTGTGAACCACTGATTACAACCAATCTTATCAGCCCACATAGGACTATCAACATCATTAAGATAAATATCGGCAGTAAGCTTATAATAGAGTTCTATATTGTTATTATTATACTCTTTACCAGCACCAAGATTAGGACGCGGATCATAAATACAACGTGCTAATTGCTCGGCAGTTTCAATAAGCCAAGGATCATCCTTTGTACCGCTACCTGCCGCATAACCTGTTGCAATTGCGCCTGACCAAGGCTCACCCTTAGCACCATTTGAGGCAGTCTCAGCACCTGTAGGTGCAGGGAAATTGCCAGAAATCACCTTCCAAGTAGCAGAATCTCCTGTAAAACCAAGCGGTGCCATATTTGTAGCAGCGGCATTGCCCTTCATCTGCTCAACATCAATAACAGTAAGACCGTTAATCTCGTTGCCGTCTAAATCAGTATAAGATAGCTTGTCGCCATCAATGTTCGTATATATATTTTTAGCTTCAATATATGCTGATGAAACGAAAGGATAGCTGTTTACAGAAATACAAGCATTAAGCTTTGCAAGACCTACAGAGTCTCCAAACAGACCAGCAGATTTTGAAATAGAGTTGTTAATTTGTACTACTGAATAGCCAATGTGACCAGCTATGCCGCCCTTAGTTGCGCCACCGCCAAATTTAACGGTGTCTTCGATTGTGATTGCATTAAATTTGATAACCTTACTAGCCTTTTCGCCAACAGCGCCAACAACAGCACCTACGGCGCCTGTTTTAGCGGTGAGGCTTGAATTAGCAACGGTAAGCAATTTAACTTCACCAGGTGAACCAATTACAGGAATAAGACCTGCATACTCGCCAATCTGTGAACCATCATAATAAAGACCGCTTACTGTTTTGCCATTACCATCAAAATTACCCTTAAACTCGGGAACGTCATTAGAGGTAAACCAAGTCTTAGCATTCTCGGTCCAGTTTTCAACTGAGGTATCGTTTATAGCAATGTCATTAGCAAGCCTATAGTTCTTGTTTGTATTATCGGATATAAGCATAAGCGCTAATTCTTCGGCATTTGTTATCATGTATGGTGTGTTCGCAGAACCGTCACCCTCAAAGAATTCGTAGCTTGCTACGCCTGCAACGTTTTTCTTTAGATTGTAAACCTTAGGCGTAGGATAACCACTTTCGTGATATGTCCATCTATCTTCATCAAGACCGTCGATAACATCCTCGCCCTGTACATCGGCAGGAGCAACATTATACATAGGACCTATAATCTCTCTCGCGAAGCCATTGCCGCTGTTTACATCGCTTTTGCCATCATTATTTTTGCGATCAAACCAAGCTTTTACAACACCAGCAGCATCTGCAGTATACTGGTATTCGTATGCTATACCGGTTTTTAAAGTACCATCGGAATTCTTTACACCGTCATAGTTGTACCATTTTTCGCCAGTACATTTATTGGTGTAAACGTTGGTATATGTAGACAAGTTAAAAGCGTTGGAACCATAATAAAGTGTGTGTGGAGCAGAGTCCATAATAATACAGTTCTTGATGACCGCAGAATTTCGTCTGTGAAGTTTACCAACAAGACCGTATGTAACATCGCGTGTCTCGTGCTTTGCAATATTATCATATATCAAGCTGTCGCTGAGATTCATTTCAGTAACATCGCCAAAGCACTTACCGATAACAACACCTGCATAATCAATTACTTCATTATCAGTAGCATTAGAAATAATTACATTGTTGTGAGCCGAAATATTACGATATGTAATAATTGCATCATTTTTACTGTTAGGTTTGTTATTATAAGCTATAAAAGCTGAAGCATATCTACCATAGAAATATGAATTTTTAACAGTAATGTTTGTAACCGTAGCGCTGTGTGAAACATGTGGAATAAGACCTGCGTATGAATCAGTAGCCTTAAGACCATAAACCTCAACTCCGCTACCGTCTAATCGACCCATAAATGGATTTACAGACTTCCATACAATAGTAACATTAGCATCTTTAAGAGCTGTGGCAACCTCCTCAGCAGTCATATCACCGCTAAAGGCATCCTTTGCAGCGCCTGTATTATTAAGGTCAAACGCCTTGATATCTTCGTCAACCTTAAAAGCAACATACTGTGTGCTGAATCGACTACCGTGTGCATCGTAAAGATTACCAGTTACAACAGCAGCAAATTGGTTAGCTGTTTCAATAATGTAAGGGTCAGACTGAGTACCGCTACCCTTAGCATTCGTAATAAAATTGGTATCATAATCAGTAAAATAACTGATTTTTGTACCCTTAGTTTCGGTATAATAAACACCGTCGCCGTCGTTACCTACGAAATCTGAATCATAGGTGCCGTTTAGAGGATAAGTAACTGTTGCTGCTTCACTATCGGCAACGTCCTCAGCCGCAGCAAAGAGTGAAGTACCCGCAAACATTGACAGCATTGACACTGCCAAAATTGCAAAAACAGATACAAATGAAACAATTACTCTGCCCTTGTTCAATAGTTTTTTCATTGAACTACCATCCTTTCGCTAAAAAAAGCAATTTTTAGATGTGGTTTTTCGCAGTTTTTGTGCAAAATACAACAAAAAGTACACAACCCCACACTCTACAATTACATTAGTTATAATATCAAATTTTTTGTCATAAGTCAATAATAAATATACAATTTTTTTAAAATAATTTTTAAATTTTTGTATAATATTAAAAAGGGAGAGCACTTCTTTACGAAGTGTCTCCCTATAAAATGGATTTAAACTTAATTAGTCACCGTAAGTCTGCTGAGTAATATATTCGTTAAGGTTTCTACAAGCGTTCTCAACGTTTGATTTAGCAGCCTTAAGCAATGTATCAACCTGTGCAGGCTGAGCTGACATTGCACCGTAAACTACCGAGTTAGACATACCAGAAATACCTTCGTTGAGTCCGTGGTATGTATAATATGGATTGTAGTTGTCGGTTTCAGCGTAAAGTGTGGTGAGCTCGAAGAAGAAATTCTTAGCTTCATCAGAGATAAATGCTTTTTTGAGATCATAATTTTCATAATCGAGGTATTCGCTAAGGAAGAATCCGCCGGCAACAGCTTCCTTCTCGCCGCACTTCTTCATGATACCGTAACCACGGAAAATACCTGTAACAATTTTTTCGCCGCCCTTTTCAAATGCAGGGAGGTAATAGAAGCCGATATCGTTCCAGTTAGGATGTGATGACAAGTTACCGTCGGTACGCAATGCCCAAAGATTACTTGTATACATCGAAAGAGATTTACTTATAAATCCAGCTGCAGCGCCGCCGAAAGAAGAAGGAGAAGTAAGAGACTTGTCAACTGAGATAGCCTGTGAAACCTTCTTTATGACTTCAGTGGTCTTTGAATCAATACCGTTTACCATCATGTTGTTAGCATCTGAGCGATATACGGAACCGCCACCCATATTGAGCAAGGTGTCATACAAGTCGTATGAAACACCGGAACAACCATCGAGCTTAGCAGTTTCCTTACCAATCATAAGATAGTTGTCAAATGTCCACTCGCCTTTTGCATCCAATTCAACAGGAGTTGGGCAGTTCGCAGCTTTAAGAAGGCTTTTTGAATATACAACCATATCGATTTCAGTCCAAATGTTACCTATGGTATCACAAAGGTATGGCTTACCGTTGTAGGTTGAGAGCTTGAAGGTGTTTTGATTCCAAAGCTCATCCTTAAAGTTAAGCTTTGCTTTATCAAGTGAATCAAAGTAGCCTACATAAATAGGAGCGTCACCATTTGAACGACCAACTGTAGGTACATCCTTTTCGGCAGCAATAAGAGCTGTCATTTCAGCGTTGTAGTTTACAAGAGATGGAACAATGATTTCTACCTCGATACCATACTCTTTTTCAAAATTTTCTATAACATAGTCAGTACCATCATCCTTAGGATCTACGGTAGAAGCAAAGATAATCTTGGTACCACGATAATCCTCGGGGTTAGCATTTACTCTGCTATTTGGGTAAGAGTTTTGGTCACCACCTTGGTCATTGTTTGACTGGTTGTTGTTCTGCTGGTTGTTGTTCTGCTGGTTATTGTTCTGCTGATTGTTGGTGGAGTCGTCATTGTTTGACTCATCCTCAATGTACTCGATATTGGTGATGTATTCAATCTCAGTAGAAGAACCATCATCCTCAACCTTGCTACAGCCTACGAGTGCGAACACCATAACAACTGCCAACAAGAGTGCGAGTGCACGCTTTGTAATGTTTAGCATTTTTCATACTCCTTTAATATATATTTTCGCTTAATGCTGAAGCGAATTGTATGTAACATATCAGTATTATAAAGATTGCGATTACAAAGCACAACACTTACAAATACCAACACATTCTTACATACTTGATTATAGTCGCAACACAGTGTTTTGTCAACATAATTTATTAAAAATTTTGCAAAATTTAATTAATTTTGGTCAAAATGATATTACATACAAAAATCATCTGCTACTTCACATAACAGATGATTTTTTAGTTGTATGCCGACTATCGTCAGCGTAATATTTTAGACGCACATTATCCTGTAATACCTACGCGGTCAATACTTTCAACAAATCCACGCTGTACTATCATATAGAAAATAAGCATAGGAGCTATGAATAGTAAACACGCAGCCATAGTAGCCGAAGCATGCTGTGGTGTACCGGGGAAAATCGTATATGCAGCACTAAGCATATCATCTATACTACTGAGTGTTACCGCAAGGGTTGTATCAGTTCTAAGGTAGATACCTGAAAGGAGTGAATCGTTCCAGTGCCATATAAGCGAAAATACTGTTACGGTTATGAAAACAACGCTTGATGACGGAACTGCGATGCTTAAAAATGTTTTAAACGGACCTGCACCGTCAACCCATGAAGCCTCCTCAAGTTCACGCGGAAGACCTGTAAAGAACTGGATGTAAATGTAAATAAGAACACCAGAACGCAGACCAACACCCAAAATTGACGGTAGCCACATAGTAAGCACCGAGTCACTGATATCAGGTGTAAGAATATTACCAACACCCGACCAGTCAGCACCAAATAAACTACCAATCCAAGTAATGAGCGCTTCAAGTCCGTGACCGATATACATAAAATCGATGTTTGTGAAGTTAACTACACGAGGCATCAACAAAAGCATATCGGGCATAAGAATTGTAAGGAACAAAACGCCTGTAAGAGCCTTTTTACCCTTAAACTCAAATCTAGCAAAACCATATCCTATAACAGCACAAGAAGCAACTGAAATGAACGCGCTTACAACCTCGTACTTTATAGTGTTTAAGAATGCAGTGCCGTATTTCATTGCATAAAAAGCTCTTTCAAAGTTGGCTTTGATATCAAACTCGGTTGGAATCCAAACACGAGTACCGTTTATAAAGGAGGTAGGAGCACTGATTGAGGTAACAATCATATAAAGCAATGGGTAAATTACTATAAAACCAATTGAGATAAGAAGTAAAAATCTAAATATAGAGTATACTACACCACCGCCTACCTTGGCATACCTTAGCGCTTTAAGACGGTCAGCTTCAGAAATATTTTTTAATGGATTACTCATTTTACTCAAGCCTCCTGTCTTATGCTTCATAGCGTTTCAAAATAAACTTGGTAAACAAGAATATTAAGATACCCATAATTGCCGCAACAATTATAAAATAGAACCAAATCATTGCCGCAGGAATGTCGTACTGTGCACCGCGTATTTTAAGATATACCTGTTCAATAAGTGGGTTACGCTCATTAATGAACAGTTCAACCATTGTAAATATACCTACAAGCAATGTAATACGCGAAAGCATTGGGAATGTGATAAACCAAAATTCCTCCCACTTGGTAGCACCCTCAACCTTTGATGCTTCATAAAGAGTGGCAGGGATTGATTGCAGACCAGAAAGAAAAAGAACAATCTGTATACCGCAGGACCAAATAAGGTTGAATATGTCATTAATTGCAGTGGATAGAAAATCAGCGATTTCTTTACTAAAATTAAACGCATTTGTAAGGTCTTCAACCTTTATAAGACCTGATGACATACCAGAGGATGTACCCATTTCGGTAAGGCTTTCATCTGTGGTGGTAAATACCATCTTCATAACGTAGCCGGTAGCAATTATAACAGGTAGGAAATAAATTGCTCTAAAAAATAGACGGCCACGGAATTCCTGGTTAAGTATCATAGCCAATATAAGACTAAGCACCAATATAATAGGCAAAGAATATGCCATTTCTGTCAAAGAGTCTGTGAGAAGCTTTGTATAGTTAGGATCAGATTTTAACAGCTTGGTATAGTGTTCTAAACCATTCCAAGAAAGTATTTCACCGATGGAGGATACCTTTGAAAAAGAAAATATTAAAGACTGAACGATTGGGATGAAGAAAAATATAATAAGACCGATAAGCCAAGGTAATATAAACATAAAACCCCAACGGGACTTTAATTCTTCAATACCGCGACTCTTTTTTAGTTTAGTCTTCATTATTCCGCACCTCCTGTAATGATATAGTTCTGGGCTTCGCACTCGCCTGCCGGCGTAGTTACAGTGTCAGAATTGTAGTTTACGTAAACTGTAACACCATTGTCAAATACTGTGCAGTGAACACCCGAAGAGATTATCGAGTTTGATACTATCTTAGCGCCGTTGATGCTTTCGTAATAACCAGCAAGGTCATTGTAAGCTGAAATAATATCTTCCTTAACATTTTCGTACTTAGTAGAGAAGAAGTAAGGATAATATGCATCGATAAGGACGTTTTCCCAATTGTTTGTAAGTGTGTAATTAAGACCAACACCGCTCTCAACCGCACCTAAAAGTATTGTTTGCGGTTCAATTGCAAGGTTGATAGACTCACAAGCCAATGGAACATAGCCCTTGAATACCATTGAGTAGAATGGAACAGCCTCGGAGAATGCATATCCGTTATCAGAGGTTACAGGAGCATTTACCACAAGGTTTGAAAGTAATGCTGCATAATCGTTGGCATCACTTGCCATAAGCTTTTGCTTGCTTTCTTTAACCTGAGCGAGTGATTTAACAACCGCATCGATATAGCCGTATCTTGCATTAAAATCAACGGTTGAATGCGGATCGGAATAATCAGAATAACAGTAAGAGGTTAATGTTTCGAGCGAAACGCCGCCGATATTCCATTTTGCATTTTGACTCAAAGCCTTGCTTACGGCATCGGTAAAGTTAATAGGACGAAGCAAACGGTAAGCCATATCGGTAAGATTGCTGCGGTTTGCCTTGTCGGTAACATACTGCTCTGCTTTAATAGTACCGCTATTCATAACCGAATCGCTATAGTGCGAGAAGCCGTTACCCGAAGAATTAAATCTTACAAGGTCATAATCATAATACAAATCTACGCCCTTTTCATCACAAAGCTTTGCAAGGCTTTCAAGTTTTTTATTTGAGCCGATATTACTGTTAACGGTAAAGTCGCCGCCGATTTTACCAACATCAACACCCGTAGAGCCAAAGCCTTTAAGCTTTACAGAAAGGTTATCAACGCTTTGCATCAAATCATTTACTATTGAATTAGCCTCTTCAACGGTTGTTGTTGCATAAACTGTCTGATAAGGAACACCGAGGAAAGATTTTGTAATTTGAGTACCGCCGATAAGACTAACACTTACAGATTTTTCCTCACCCGTTTTTGTAAGGCCCTTTTCATCAATCAAATACTTTTGGTAAATATCAGCCATTTCGCTATAATCAGCATTTTCGCCGCTTAACGGATAAAAACGGATTGAAAATTTACCCTCAATCATATTTTCAGGGTATATATTAGAGTACGCAGAGGTCTTAAAAGTTTTTGACAAATGATATGTATAACCGCGAAGCATAAATCTGGGGTATATTGTAGAGAATTTGTAAGCCGTACTGCCAACAGATGTTCTAAGCTGTGCGGTTTCTGCGCCGTTATCAACAATCACAAATCCGCCCTTATCACCTGACTTATATCCGTAAACAGGCATACGCACTGACATTTTTTCACTTGGGATATATTTATCCTCCATGGTGAAATCGTCACCATAAATAAAGGCATTATAATTTATACCCTGTTCAGTATGTGATTTTACGTTAAGTAAAGCACCCGAACCTGATGGCATAAACAAGTATGAATTTTCAGTATCGTTTTGAACTGATGAGAGAAATGGTGCCAAAGATACAAATGTTACTCGGTAATAGTCCTCTTGAATTTTGGTTGAATCAACCGAAATGTTCAAATAATCATCTTCAAGCACGTAGTCAACAGGAACCATCATTTTTTGACTATCGAAATAGTACTCGATAGTAACACCGTTTTCTATCTTCTTTACTACAACACGACCTTGGTCAACAGAATCGTAACTACTAAGCGCACTCTGGTTAGAGCCACCGCCACCCTTGACACCTGGATTCATATAACCTACTTCTATAGCAGATCTAACAAAGTCATGTTCGTTTGTAATTGGCATACCAAAGGCGTTATACTGAACCTCGCCCTCGGATTTAGGACACAGGTCCCACTTGGTGCCGCTTTCTAAATCAACCAAACTTACACTGGCTGTATCATCAACATATACAAGCGAATATTTACCGTTTTGGGCAACAACCTCACCCTCGGATAAGGTAGAGGTAGCTACCTTATCGTCAAATGCCTTTTGCGAAGGTACAAACTCACCTTCACCGCATGCTGTAAGCCCAAGCAGAAGGGTTAAACAGATAAGTAAACTAAAAAAGCGTTTTTTCATATAATTTAACCCTCCTTTTAAATGGTTAGTATTTCGGTTATAAGCGTTAATATAAACGCGCCGAACTGCTGAATAAGAATTATAAGCATTACTAGTAAGAATACGATTATTGCCATACCGATTACTGTAAGGAAAGTAGTCCATAAGAACCTACCCATTGTATAATCGTGTATTTTTAGCATACCGTTTACAAGCATAATGCAGAAATAAATAGTAGCAAGTGTTGAAATAATACCCAAGAAACTTGCTTCAACAGGTAACAATACATTTGTAAGAACAATATTGATTATACCTGAAAGGATAAGCGGCTGTAAGCTATAGCAGGTAACAATTATAATTTCTTTCATTTTACCCTTACCACCAAGCAATGTGGAAACTAGCCAGTTAGCCACAATCCAAAGAACTACCAAACCTACCGAGCTCACAAGCACCAAAATACTATTAAATGATGTCGGATCGTAGTTGGTAAACATAAACCCGCCAGCAATTGTTTTTAAAACAGTTACTACATAATATAGAACCAAAAGAATTACACAAAGCAAAAGTGAGCCTAATTGCTTTTCTTTAATATCGGTAAAACTGTTTGACGGATGAAGCGCAGTCGAAAACATAAGTTTGAGTGACTCATTTTTGATAAATACAATCTTCTTTTTATTGGTTACAAACATAAGTACAATTGCACCTATAACCAAGACAACCAATAATATAAATATAATAGTAAAGTTATCACTTATGAAATCTTCGCGCACATACTCAAATGCAACTGCATAGGTATCCTTGTCATAGCCTAACTTTGCATAGTAAAGAGCTTTATCGTAATCCTCTTCTTCGAGGTAGGCGTTAGCTATACCGCTATATGCCAACTGACAGTTGGTATCTTGAACTAAAACCTTTTGCCAACCGTCTTTAACAATGTCGTATTCACCCTTTATTGTAAGAGAGTTAAGCTCTTTTACCATTTTACCGTATTCATTTATATTGAATACAGTAATATAGCCTGTATCAGCATCGGCAATCAAAACCTGATTTCCGTCATCCTTTAATATGATTGCAGAAGCTTCGACAAATGTGCCCAGTTGGTCACCGATACCCATACCGCCGCCGAAAACAGTAACAACTCTTGTTTCACTGTCATAAACGAAAACTTTTCCATAGGATGATTCAAGTGCGTAGATGTAACCATTGGAATCAACCTCAATGTCACAAAAGTCCTGTCTATACATCATATCCAAGGAAAGCAATTTAGCATCGCCAAAAATATCGTTTGTGTTAAGAATGTTATCACCTGTACCAGGACTTAAACGCCTTATCATTGATTTTCTGGCAAGGATTGAATCGTCAGTATAACCATTGCTTGTGTAAATGAAATCTTCATCATCAACTGTTATATCAACGAAAGAAAAAGGGAATTTTTTGATAGAGTTGTTGTGCTTTTCAACATTTGGGAACAAACGGTTTTTAATGTTCGTAAGCACTGACACTACGGTTGCATTAACTGTATTTGCGCCATAAAAACCCAAAAATTCACGATCGGGTGAGTAAAGTAAAGCACCATAGAAACAGCCCTCACTTACAACATACATATAACCGTTTGAGTCACGTGTAACCTTTATTGGTTTAAATTCAAAATCCTCGGGTATAAGGATTGAATCAGGAGCAGTGATTGTGTCAATCAATTCGCCCGCCTGATTTATCATGTAAATGTTTTTACCCTCGGTGTTGCAAATGTAAATTGCACCGTCGCTACAATAAATACCATTAGCGTTGTCATACGAAATAGAACCGTTTATTAAGCCTATTTCGGTTATAAGGTTATAGTTCTTATCTAAAACAACAATACGTGAAGTTTTATCAAGAATATAAATATTATCATCGTTGTCTTTGCACATTGCCGAGATACTTGAAAGGCGCGCTATTCCAAACTCGGTAGGGTTAATAACCCTGTCAAGTTCATACATAGACTTTGAGTATACAGACTTACCATTTTCAGTAACGCCTTTCCAATAGGTGTAACTGTCAACAGGAACAGCAGCTGAAACCGCTGTCACAGCGCCTGCTACTAAGCATATAGCCAAAATCACAGCAAAAAGACGACATAATGCTTTTTTCACTGTTTTCATCTCCTTTAAAATATTAGCAAACTTATTCCTTAATACCTGCGCTGCTCATTGACTCAGCAACACTGCTCTGTGAAACAAGGAATACGAGTATAGGCGGTATCATCATAATACAAGTAACCGCCATCGCAGAACCCGAACGTGCGATACCGCCGGCAGTAATCTGAGTTACTACCTGTGGCAAAATTTTAAGCTCTTCAGAGAAAATCTTACCACCCGGAACTGTTTGCCAAATATCACGGAAAGTGAAAAGCAATAATGTAAGCCAAATTGGCTTAATTGTTGGCATTACTATTGACCAGAAAACCTTGAACTGATTTGCACCGTCAATTTTAGCGGCCTCAAGCAATGCGTCGGGAACATAACCTTCAATATACTGCTTACCAAGGAATACACCCATTGTTGATGCCATTGGAGGAAGAATGTAAATCCAATATGTATCAAGCAACTTGAGCTCAGAGAAAATCAAGTACTGGGGAACGGCAAGTGTATATGAGTTAAACATAAGAGCAAATTGAATTGTCCAAAATATTGCGTTACGGCCTTTAAATGAAGCCTTTGAGATAGAGTATGCAGCCATAAGAGCAATAAGTATATATATAAATGTGGTAACAAAGGATATAACCACGCTGTTAAATATATATCTTGAAAGCGGAACTCTAAGACTTGCCATAAGGTCAGGCAATATGGTGTAGTTACCTATTGTTGGACGATGCACAAAAAATCTCGGTGGGAATATAAGCAATTCATCGAGCGGTTTAAGTGATGTGCATACGCAATAGATAAGAGGAAGCATTGAAAACAAGCCGCCTAACACCAAGAAAAGCACAAGAGCAACGTTACCGGCAGTTGAACGGGTGTAGCGTTTGACTGCAGATTTTTTTCCTCGTTTGTCTTCGAAATATCGTTTTATAGTAGTCACTGCAGTCACCTCACTTTTCAAACATCTTAAGAATCTTACCTACTAAAAGTCTTGCTGCTACCATCATAATAAACAGCACAACAGACATAGCGCAGGCATACCCCAATTCATATCGCACGGTTGCCATATCGGTCATAAGTGATACTATTGAGTCAACGGCATAACCCTTACTTGGATAACCCGCAAGCTCAATCATAATTATACTAGCACTAAACGAACTTTGAATTTGCATAACCGCACTAAAAAGCAGCATTGGCTGCATTGCAGGGAGTGTTATGTAACGAAGCTCTTGCCAACGGTTTCTGATACCATCGATAGCGCCAGCCTCGTACATATCACGGCTTACGTTCTGCAAACCTGAAATGTTAGAAAGGAACGAAACACCCATACTCTGCCACAGCTGTACCACAATTATGATAGGCATAAGATAAGCCTCAGTCTTGAGAAACTGTATAGGCTCGGTAGTAATACCAAGAGAAAGCAAAAGGCTATTTATGTAACCGTAGCTATCACCGGCAAAGGCAACCTTCCAAATAAAGTATGCGTTACCAACGAGGGAAGGCGCATAGAACATGAATGAAAGGACAGCACGTGTTTTAGGCTCGAATTCATTAACAAACCAAGCAAGTACGAATGAAAGCAAGAAGCCCAAAGGACCTGCAATAATTGCGAAAACAACAGTGTTTCTTGCAGTTGTACCAAATGTTGCATCTTCAACAATCATTCGGCGATAGTTATCAATACCTATAAACTTTGGTGTAGAAATCATATCGAATGAGGTAAAGCTCAAAACAATAGATGAGAATATAGGTAAAATAGTAAATACAAAGAAGAAAATCAAGAAGGGAGCAAGCATTATAAGCATTGGTATATGCTCGGTTATGATTTTATCTTTTGAAGCTTTAGATAACTTTCTGGACGCTTGCGGCATAACCGCAGCATCACCGCTTTTATTTTTTAACATAGTACGCTCTCCCCTCCTTACTTATATTCTTCAATTTTACGCGCAATTTCACGGTCTGCAACCTTAGACCATTTTGTAACGGCATCCTTAACCTTTGTGCCATCTTCAATAACGGTCCAGTAAGCTTGATCAATAGCACGGGTTACATCATAAGAACCCGGAACCTCACCAACCTCTTTAACCTGTTGCCACTGTTCGTTAAGGATTACAAGATCATCCTTATCCCAAGCAAGTGAATTAAATGCCTCAACGTTAGATACAGCAGTACGACCAATCATACCGAGCAGTGACTGTAGGTTGTTGTTGTATCTTTTTTGGGTTTCAGCAGATGTCCACCATTTAAGGAACTGCCAAGCTTGGTCGTGTTTTGTTGACTTTTTAATAATTGTACAACCTGTACCTGAACCTGCAACAGAACGATTGATTGTGCCATCCTCTGCTTCAGTACCGGGAACTAATCCTATACTCCATCTGCCGCGAATTTCAGGTGCAGTAGCATAGAATTGCATATATGTAGTGTAAGGAGCAATACCAAGAGGCATTACGCCAACACGCAAACGGTTGTAGAAATCTGCTTCTTTGAAGAAGTCATATTCAAGATAGAAATCGGTCCACTGCTCAAATACATCCAACGCCTTTTTGCTTGTAATAGCAGTAGCATTACCCTCTTCATTATAAATAGAAAGATCATTCTGCCACATAAGTGTAGGATAAATATGTAGGTTACCAATACCCTGATTAACTATTGTTGATGTAGTAATCTGAGTAAAAGGAACATATACACTCATATTATTACGCTGGATAATTGTAGCACAGTAGAGGAATTCCTCCCAAGTTTTAGGAACCTCTAAACCTAATTCTTCCAATACATCAGTACGGTAGAACATAAGCATAAAGTTTTGTGTATCAGGTAATGCGTATGTTGCGCCACCATAAGAATATGGAACTTCAGCACCCTTCTGGAAGTTTCCAAGCACCTGCTCGAAATCATCAAACTGTGTAAGGTCGTAAAGCGCACCGCGTATGCCAAGGTTTACAGGTTCGGTACGCGCCATCTGAAGTGACATATCGGGATAGTTACCTGCCAAAATACCATTAATAAGCGAAGCATTAACTATTTCAACCTGAACGTTAATCGGTTTTCCGTTGTAATAGTATTCCTCGTTTGGTGTAAACGAGTCCTGAATAAGCGAATTAAGTGCAGCCGCCTGATCCTGACCCCAGTTTACCCAAAGACGAATGGTGTTTTCATCGTCCTTATTGGCACTTGTAAGTGAATAATCATTAGTAAAGGATGAAATAAGACGAACAGTATCGTAAGCAAACTGTTCAAAGAAATTTGCATCGTTGTCAATATAATCCTTGCCTGCGGGTACCAACTGAATTTGGTCAATTGCAAGAGGCATTCTAATCATATCATAAAGCCATGAACCAATAGAAGTGTAGTTAGTGTAATAGTCTTTTACATACTGTTGAGCGAAATAGGGAATTTCAATCATATTATCAAGTACACGCTTCATATTCTCCATAGCCGAAACTGCCTGCGAAGCCTGACCTGTTCCCTTGGTCATTCGATTAGCAAGTTTATCAAGTCTACTACTACAATCCTTTAATGTATCAAGGAAACCCGGAATTTGTTTATCAAGGTCATAGTCGCGGCTTACGTCAGGCTCTTCACTGGTAATCATAACAATTTTAATGTATTCATCACCAAGTATTTCAACTATCTTAGAAAATTCGTAGAAATACTCTGACATTTCACCTACGGTTACCTCCATAGAAATGGTGTGTGAGCCCTCTTCAAGATAGAAGTAGTATGGATTCTTGTCATCAGCAAATGTATAATAACTCCATTTAGTTCCGTATGGGAACTTGAGTGATTTAGCCTCTTCAAACGGAGTTTTTCCGTCAATCTTAAGCCAACGCCAACTTTCACCGTTTACGAGGTCACTCTGCTTGTAACGTATATTAAGGTAGTAGTAACCTGACTTTTCAACATCGAAATTCCATTCAATTTTACTACCTGAGGTCTGCCATGAGGTACCACCGATATAGTTTATCTTTGTAAGATACTTATGGCTTGGTGTCATACCTGCATCACTGTTGTTAGACTTTGGAATAATTGAGTTTGAAGATTTAACATCAGCAGACTCACCCTCAATGGTGATAACCTCTGCATCTAAATCCTTAACATCGTAAGACGCCGAAACGTCCTTGTAGCTTTTAGTATCTTCTGGCTTTGAGAAAACTATCTGATGAATATTAATGCTCTGTTTCGGATTACAAATAGTAAAGGTGTGTGTACCTGCTGTAAGAGCAAATTCAAAAGGACCTACCGTTGCATTCTCACTATCCATAATAAGTGTTGTGATTACGCCGTCAATTTCAACCTGCTCTTGAGCATATTCATTACCCTGAATGTCCTTACGCAATTCATCAGCAGCATCCTTCCACAATCTATCGAGCTCAATGTTTTCTGCCTCGTCAAAAGGACATTTGCCATCGATCAAAATAGAAAATTCCGGGTTAATACCGCTTGCTCCTGGCTCCCAAGAAATTTGGAGGTTGTATACGGCTGTTTGTGCTACATCAAAATTCCACGTAACACTACCCTCACCTGACTTCCAGTTAAGTACATTTTCTTCAACGGTAATATCAGCACCGTCGGCAACGTATGTAGTAACAGGAAGCTGTATCTCTGCGGTGGCCTTATCGGTTACACCGTGAGCGGATGCATACTGGACATAGTCAATAAGTTCTGAATCGGTGCTTACTATCGGTTCAGCATCTGTAACAACCGTGTCGTCAGTTGCGTCTGCATACGCAGTGGTTATCTGCAAGGAAATTCCTGAAAATAAAACAGATACCGCCAAAAGCATTGACAGGTATCCTACAATTTTCTTGCTCATAACATTCATCCTTTCTGTTTAAAAACTGAAAAATTATAACTTTTGAAAACAACCGAATTTTTTTACTTTTTACATAAATAAAGCAAAGAAATCAAGCTTTTTCAAAGATCATTTCATGCACTGGACATAACCACCCATATTTGCACATAAATGTGAGTATATTATACTGCAATTTGTATAAGTTGTCAATAAAATATATATATATTTTGCACATAAAATTAATAATTTTTATAATATTTGAACTAAAAAACTATTTTATTTGTCGAAAAGCGGTGTCTGAAAAGGTAAAAATTAACATAAATTACAAAAAGTATGAAAAAACCCAAGGTTTCTTAAAACCTTGGGTTTAAACAATTAGATATCAAACATTAAATTAGTCGTTGATAGCTGTAACAACGCCTGAACCAACAGTACGGCCACCTTCACGGATAGCGAAGCGGAGACCTTCTTCAATAGCGATAGGAGTAATGAGCTCAACGTCCATCTCTACGTTATCGCCAGGCATACACATTTCGGTACCTGCAGGGAGACCTACAACACCAGTAACGTCAGTAGTTCTGAAGTAGAACTGTGGACGATAGTTGTTGAAGAAAGGAGTATGACGACCGCCTTCATCCTTGCTCAAAACGTAAACCTGACCATGGAATTTGGTGTGTGGATTGATTGAGCCTGGTTTGCAAAGAACCTGACCACGCTCAACTTCTTCACGACCTACACCACGGAGAAGAGCACCAACGTTGTCGCCAGCTTCACAGTAATCGAGAGTCTTACGGAACATTTCCATAGAAGTTACAACAGTCTTAGCGCGTTCTTCGGTAAGACCGATGATTTCAACTTCGTCACCAGCGTGGAGCTGACCACGCTCAACACGACCTGTAACAACGGTACCACGACCAGAAATAGTCATAACGTCCTCAACAGGCATAAGGAAAGGCATGTCAGCCTTACGGTCTGGAGTTGGGATATAGCTGTCAACAGCTTCCATAAGCTCAGCGATTGGAGCATAGATAGGATCTGAAGGATCAGTAGCAGAAGAATCGAGAGCCTGGAAAGCAGAACCCTTGATGATTGGAGTATCATCGCC
>JAZUNP010000002.1:0-45930 GCA_045604215.1 Acutalibacteraceae bacterium | reverse complement strand
CGTACCAACCGCCGCGCCAAAAGTGTTTGCAATAACGTCATCGGTCTCACAACGACCTAAATGATAGTAATACTGCAAAAACTCAATTCCCGCCGACCACACCGCACCAAAGCCAATAGTAATAAACACCTTACGTTTATGCGGATTTTTAGATAGTATATATGGCATACTAAGCCCTATCGGCACAAATAGCAACACGTTCATAAAGAATGTTCGGTAATATTCCGGCTGACTTTGTGCCAAAACAAAAGTATAAAACGGACGAAGTTCAATGTCGAAATTAATAGATGGACGGGAAAAAATAGTTTCAAATAGTACAAAAAATAGAGTAAAAAAACAAATAACCGAACATATTATCCTTGAATATTTATATAAAAAACTTGAAAAAGCAAATGCTGCTAACAATATAAATATCACAGTTATTAAAAAAACTAAAAACAAATTTTGTTTGTAAATAAAAGATAAAAGATTAAACATATTAAAGCGTTTCTTCTAAATACTCAATAAGTTCAATTGGAGATGAGTATTTATCATCAAAAGTATCATAATTTATTTTAGATTTCACAAAACCTATATCAATTTCTTTTATATCTTTAAAGACACAAAGATTAGATTCATCAAGAGAGTTAAGATATTGCTCGTTGGGATTGTTTGTTATAAGCTTTCTTTTATAAGTTTTTGCTTCACGAAGCCTTAGTGTGGGAGCAACGCTTTGTCCTTGAATTATCTCTAAAATGCATTTAGTGTTGCATACATTTTTTAAATTCTCCATATATGATATAGGTTCTTGATAAAACAGTCCTTCACCATCTATGCGTTCTTTGGGTTTTGTACCACAAATAATAAACTTGCATTTTATATTATTTTTAGTAAGATATTTATACGTGTTGTGAATTTCGGCAAGTCTATCCTTGGCAAACCCTAGAAAATACACATCACTTTCAAATTCATTTGGTGTGGTAATATCTAACAATGGCGTGTAATAATCCATGCCAAGATAATCAATGCCATATTTCTGGGATTCACCAAGATCATAAGTAATTATTTTTTCTATATTTTCTTTAAGTTGTGTAATATCTATATCTGTTTTTTGCAAAAGATCGAAACACAACATCACACATTTATTATTTGGATTTAATTTTTTAATATAGTTTAAAAATCCTTTATCTTCAGCAACATATTTACTGCCCAAAAAAACATAACAAATTGCTTTTTCTGACTCAAATTTATGGCAACACATTTTTTTAAACCATATTTTTTTTAAGGGAAGCTTTATAATTTTATTGATTTTTGCAGACCAATGAAGAAAAAATAGCTTTTCGATAATTGGATTTGCATTAAAGGCGCGCCCAAAAATTTTTACGAACGGGAAATCTGAAAGGGAACCGAAAATCGGTTTAAAATAATCGTCGAAAATGTTATAAAATATGTAGTTATATTTGGTTTCTTTCAAATCAAACACCTCCATTTAATAAACCTATTAGTATTTTTTCGTGTTTTTATGGCACCAGACATTTACATAGTAATAGCTCTTTAAAGCGTTTTTAATCTTTGTTATTAAACGCCAAAAAAGTTTATGGTAAGTCAATATACCCACCTTAGAAAGCAACCATAAAAGTTTATAAAAATATTTTATTTTTCCAAAATTTGCACACTCCGAATCGAAAAGTTCTTTATCCTTATGTGACAAAGCAAAGTTAATTCTCGATTTGTCGAATTTGTTTTTTACAATAGCGGTGTATTTGTTATAATCACTTTCGCTAATATTAAGCTGTTTTAAAACGCCATAACGGTTAGATTCATAACCTTTTAATCTTTCAAGTACTCTTTCACGACCACCATAGTGTGAGTGAGACTGTGAATGTATAAAATATTTCATAAGGGGCTTGTTTATGAAGCCTGATTTTGAAGTCAACGCTACGGGCATCATAATTTGAAGATTTTGACCATAAGATGAGGTGTATATTTCTTTTCCTGATAAAGCCTCAAACAAAACAGCAGTTCTTACCATATAAGAACCGGGCCAATTGTTTGTAGTTCCTTTTAGAAGGTCTACAAATATATTGGCGTTTTTGAGTTCTTTATTAGAGTTGATAAATATATGCTTACCAAGACGCTTTTTCTCGGTTACATAGTAGCCGTTATTTCTAACCATAGCGTACTGCGAGTGATCATGTAAAAATTCCGCCTTTTCTTTAACACAGTCGTTAAACAAAATGTCGTCAACATCATAAAGCATTAAAAATTCGCCCGTTATTACTTTCAAGGCGGTGTTTACCGCTGCGGCAGCACCTTGGTTTTCTTGTTTTATGTATTTGAATACGTATCCTTTCTCTTCAATTTTAGTCTTATATCCTAATATAATTTCCTCGCTGTTATCGGTCGAGCCGTCATTCACAATTACGAGTTCAATATTTTTATAACTTTGACGCAAAATTGAGTCAAAACAGCAGTCAAGGAATTTTGCACCGTTGTAACAAGGAATTATAACCGAGACTAGTTCCGGACTACTTGTTATGAGGCTTTTTGTTTTTGTACGTTTTAACTTCTTGAAAACAAACAAACCAACGACTTTTTCTTTACCGCCAAATTTTGTATGAAGTTTATATAAAATAGGGTGTTTAGTTTGGAGATATAAAAACCTATCAAAATTATCTAATCCTACTGAGTTTTGTTTGTTTATATACTCATTCATAAAAAATGCAGTATCTTTAAATCTAATGGCGATTCTTAAGCGCACTTTAAAATATTTATCATAAACAAAATTAAAATATTTGCTTAAATCTACACCATGATTTTTTTCGATTTGTTTAAGTGTCGCGGTTAATATTTCTTCGTGTTCGTTATATCTTGAAAGCAGACTCTCTTTAGTAGAATCGCCTTTAGACATACTGCTTCTATAATTTATATAGTTATATAAAGGTTTATCTAAAAAACAACATTTAGATTTGAAATATATGGGTAAAAGCATCTGCCAATTTTGACCTCTTCTGGCAGGATAAATGCTTCTTTCAGGGTTTGCTTCTAAAAACACTTTGGTGCGCACCATATGACAACCCGAACAAAAAACACTGTCTCCATTTAGCATTAATTTAAATTGATCCTCTTGGCGTATGGCTTTGGTTACCTTTTTTATCATAAGAGAATATGTGGAAAGATCGTTATCGTTTCGGATATAGGCGTTACTAGTTACAATGCCGTAATCGGGATGTTCCTTTAAAAATTTTACACGTTCATAAACCGAGTCAACTTCCAAATAGTCATCAGCATCTGGCCAACAAAGGAATTCGCCTGTGAAATGTTTTAGCCCTGTGTCTATAGCACCGCCAAGCCCTTTATTATCCTGATAAATGTATTTAAAAAACATGCCCTGTTCGGCAAACTTTTGCTCATAGCTTTTTACAATGTTTTCTGTATTATCGGACGAGCCGTCATTAACCAAAATAAACTCTATTTTTTTATAGGATTGATTTAAAATTGAATCCATAAGATGCGCTATGGTCTTTTCGCCGTTATAACAAGGGGTTATAATACTTACTAAATCTTTAATCATTTATTTTCTCCTAAGCTTATTTATTAAACCGAGAGCCATTGAATACAGATGTTTAAAATCTGCAGACCTAAAGTAAAGTAAAAACAAAATAAGGTTGGGCACAACTCCAATAACTGCAACCGCAATAAAGAAACGCAGCCAGGAAAGGTCTGTCATAATTGCGTTTACGCACAAGTATCCGCCGAAACACATTACTGCGGTAAGAGCAAGACGGAAGAAAAAGGTCAAATAATATTCTATTGCTCTTTTATCAAAAAGATTTTTATAAACAATATAAGGTCTTATAAGGGATGGCACCAAGCCTGAAACAATTGTGCCGATATAAACGCCAACTAAACCGAGTTTAAGTGCTAACACGACCGAAATTACAAGGTTTACAACGCTTTGAATTAGGGCTAGGTATTTATCTTGATTGAAAATACCGCCCGCGACTTTGATGTTATTAACTGAAATTCTTTGTCCTACCATATAGTTATTAAGAATAAAAAGGGAAAGAAAAGCGATTGGAAGTGTGTATTCACTGCCCCACATCAAAGATATAAAGGGCTGAATTAAAGAAAACAAAGCCACTGAGGAGAAACTGAAAATCCAGAAATCAGCAAAGTCCATAGTGCGGAAAACACGGTATTGTTTTTCGCGGTCATCTGATGCAAACAGGTTGCCAAGACTTCCTATAGTGCCGTTAAAAACTATGTTTACAAATTGGTTTACGGTGCTTGTTATTAAAGTGTAGTTTGATACAAGACCCACCGTTGTTACATTAATAAAGGCGGAAATGATTATATTATCTGTTTGATTAACGCTAATTTGCCCGATTTTGTGAAGCATTAAAGCCTTAACATTGCCGATGATTTTATTTTTTTCTTCTTTTTCAAGGGGGGCAATGTTTTTATCCTTAAGGTAAGGATAGCGCTTGTTGATGTAAATGGCGGTGTAAATTTTTTGAATGAGGTGCATAAGCGCCTGAGTCAACAAATATAGAATATAGCTTTTAAATACAACCAATAAAATTATTTGGAAAAAGTGCATCAAAATATTAAAGATGGCAGAAATATTTGATATCACATAATGCTTTTGATCTGCGTTAACAAGACTGTATTTGAAACTTACAAAATATGTAGAAACGGTGTTAAAAAGGAATATCAAATAATAAAGTCTTACATGCTCAATTCCCTGTGCACCTTTTACCAAAACATTTAAAAAAGGCAAAATTGCAAGACCGATAACCGAAACCACAAGAGCTACGAGTCGGTATGCCGTTTTGTAAACTCCCATTAAGGATTTTATTTTTTCAATATCGTTTTCAGCCACAGGCTTATACAGGCTATAGTTCATAGCTGCGCCAATTCCAAGCTCTGTTAGGGATAATACTCCTAAAACGCTTGTAAAAAGCCCATTGATTCCTAAATAACCAACACCGATGGTTTTAATAAATGCAGTTCGGCAAATAAAGGACAAAAGAATGGTTACAAGGGAACTTGCATATCCCCAAAAAATGTTTTTGCCTGTGTATAAAACTCTGGACTTCAATTTTCCACCCACTTAATTTGAAATAATTGTTTTGACCTTTGTTTTGAAGTAAACTAATTTTCGCTTAATACTTCTAATAAAGGATTTTTTATACCAGTTTTTATAAAGATGTTCAGTACTAACCTTATCTATAGCCTCAAAAAACATTGCTCTTTTGGGGTTGCAGGGTGCAGACTTTGAAATTGCACTCTGACTCGCCAAGGCTTTTTCGCGGTCTGCTTTTTCGAAGAAAAGTTCGTCTGTTGATAAAAGCTCGTCAAAGAAAGTGTTGCCTCGTGTAGAGTTGATAATAATTAGTGACAAGCCTTCGTCAGTATCCTTTATAGTGTTACTAACCTTTCGCGGATTCCAGCAGTCGGCAATTGTTATATCTGCTGAACTGCCTTGTTCCTTTGCTTTACAGGAGTAACAAGAGGGGCGCAAAATGGTATTGTCAAGGAAAAGTCTTAAAAACCAGTCGTCCTCCAAGGTTTTAAGACTTACTCTTTTGTTGTCCTTAATCTTCATTGAGAAATAGTGCCAACCAAACCGCTTATCTCTGAAAGAAATCTGCGGATTTTCACTGGTGGTTTTAAAGGAAACATACTTGTCCCACACTTTAGGTGAGGGTACGCCGTGGCAAATTAAATCTTGTGTTAAAAGATTGGGATAATTTTTGCCTAAAAAGGCATATAAACCTTTGATTTGACAAGGGGTACCCGAAAAAAGTACCGTTCTTCCAAGGTCTAAAAACTCTTTTGCTTTTTTAAAGCAGTCGCCCATCTCGCTTTGTACATATTTGGAGCCCATAAACTGTTTAAGCTGTTCTTTGGTTTCTGCAAAGGTGTGATTAACCACGCGTCCTATCATAGCGGCGCCGAAAACCACACCGTTTTCATCAATAACTTTTCGTGCCAAATGATAGAAAATACCGCCCGAAGAACTGTTTTTTCGAACTTCCGGGTTTTTGCTGTAGCCAATAAAGGCATGCTCGCCAACCGCTTTTTCGGGAGCGGTTTTATTTATTGCAGGACATATTTTTTCGCATTTTTTACAGTTTACACATTTAGCCAAATCAACTTTTGGATATTTAAAGCCCTCGCTGTCACTTACCATACTAATGCAGTTAACGGGGCAAACACCCGCACAAGCGGTGCATCCGCAACAGTCTTCTTTCGCTGGTAAAACAGTGTCCTTAAGCGCATTTTTTTCGGGCTCTACAGCCGAATTAAAGGCGTTTTCAAGAAAATCAAAGGCTTCTTTTCTTTTCTCAGCCAAAATATCATCCGTATTCGAAAAATCTGTCGAAAACATTTCGCCGGATTTTAAAATATTATAATTTCTATTCTGCAAACCAAAGGTTGAAAGTAAAGTTTCAATCCGCGAATTCATCGATTTTCCGCTTTCAACACGAGTAAAAGTTACAAAATCGGTCTTCATAATTATTGAAAACACAGTGCCGTGGAAAGAATCGGTGCAAACCAAAGCCGCATTGTTAATTAAATATATAAGTTCTTGCGGAGAGGTTGCGTAATGCTCTAAATCAAGAACGTCGAAAAGGTGAATTACATTAAGGTCGTTTTCTTTCGCTATTTTACTGATGTAGTTATTGTATTTTTTTGTTCGATTGCCTAAAAAATAGGTTAAAATGTATGGCTTTGAAGTATCAAAGGCTGGTTTTTTTGCGATAGATAGCCATTTTTCCTTAGAAAGACACATTGTCGGGTCGCAAAGAACAGTGGCATCTCTGCCGCAAAGCTCTTTTATAATTTTTCTGCCCTGTTCCTCTCGCACAGAAAGGTGAGGAATCTCATTTAGCCAATTAGAATAGTTTTCTTTTAAAACGTCTGGGATTTCAGCTATTCCAAAGCTGGCTGCAAATGTTATTCTTTTATGTTTGGGTGCAAACTGCAAAAAATTTATAGAGGAGATCACGGGGTATGTGGGATTCCAAACCTGATCGCTACCGGAAATAAAATAGTCATATTCGGCAACGTGGTGCTCTTTCCAAGGTTTGTTTATATCGATGTTAGCTTCGCTCCAATGTATTAATTTATTGCGAAATTCATCGAATCCTTTTTCACGTGATTTGTGGGCAAGAATCAATTCTTTTTTGTTTTTTTTGCAATAAAATATAGTTTTTAAAATACCGTTTCCGGAATTCTTCACTTTTAATTTGAGTAACAAGTAATCTTTTATATACTTTGGTGTGAATCTTTTGGGGTTTTTATTTTTTGGTAAAAATCTTCCGAATTTGGTTGCGTTTTTAATAGTCTCGGCTTGTAACCCCAACTCTTCCATAACGCTTTGAACGGCATAATTTTGCAACACATTGCCGTAATTATTGCCACCGTTAAGAGTAATTATTCCTACCCTTTTTTTCATTTTTTAATTCTCCTGCATTAACTAAGTTTGATTCTATGTAATATACAAAATAAAGTGGGATTCATCTTAAAAAACAAAAATTTAAATCTTTGATTTTTTGATAAATCTTCACAAATGATAGCCTGTTTATAATGTTTTTTGAAGATTTTATAAAGTTCTTTTTGTTTTTTTTTATAACTTTCTTTATCTGTCCACATATCAAAGTAAAGCATAATCATAAGATTTTCCATATTAGCAAGATGTTTTGGCATTAGTTCTGGGAAATCTTTTGTGTACAATTCGTCATAAGCCTCAAAAAGCTTAACGGCTGTCAGCTGTGAGGGCCTGAAACTTCCTCTTACAGCGCTATTTTCCGACTGAACATAGTGATAAAGAGGACGGCTATCAAACCACACCTTGTTAGCCTTGCTGAAAGCAACACGAGCAAACAAACTATCCTCACCACGAAAAATGGTTTCATCAAACTTTAAATTTTCAATAATTTTCTTAGTAAAAAGTTTATTACACGCATAGGGAAAATTATATACAAGCTGTTTTTGAGCGTTTTTTCTGTCGAAAAGACCGTAATTATTTTCTTCTATGCGGTGAGCAGTTTCCTTGTCGGAATAGGTTATAAAATGCTCGTAGTTTACGGCGTCAACATTGTGTTTAAAAACAAGATTTAAAAGGTATTCGTAAGTGTCAAGTTCAAGATAATCATCGGAATCAATGAAACTAAAATAATCGCCGTGCGCAAGTTCAATACCCTCGTTTCTGGTTGCAGAAACACCACGGTTTTCGCGTGACACAAAGATAATCCTATCGTCCTTTTGGGCAAAGTCGCGGCAAATGTTTTCACTATTATCCTTTGAACCATCATTTATAAGAATTATTTCTAAGTTTTTATAGGTTTGATTAACGATAGAATCAAGACATTTTTTTAAATGCTTTTCTACGTTGTACACAGGGATTATAACTGAAATTAAAGGATTCATAAATTTTACTACCTTATTTGAGATTTTTTAACTCCGCAGAAATATCAATGCTTTCGCCGATTTTATACTGCCATTCCTTTGGGGTTATGTCGCAAGTTCCGCCTGCGTGGAAAAAGGTGATTTCGCCGAAAATTATTTTGCCGTCAACATTATAAAAATCTACCCTACAAAACGGAAAAGGGTTGCTTAAAATTTGAGCGTATTTTAACATTTCGTCGAAATTTTCGGGTTTTAAAACAAGTGTAGGATCAAAGTTGGGTCTTGAGGCGGTAATGTCAAGCAGATTAAAGTCATTGTCATAAACATTTCTTCGTGCATCGTGGCGGTGGTTTCCGCTGTCATCCGCAGTGTCAATATCCACAAAAATATATTCACATCTGCCCTTGCTACACAAGAACCGGTAATCAACAAGACCTGAACCGTCGCTATTTTCAATTATTGCTTCTGCAATAATTTTGCGGTCAATATCGTGATAATTCCACTCTCTTGAGTCTAGCGAATAATCATGCTTCATACCTTTTGCAAGGATTTTTTCAGCACTTTTCTTATCAAAGGTGGATAAATCATTACATCGCACATTGCACGCGCTCATATGATTGGCTTTTATGTAAAATCTATCGGGAAGTTCATCCCAATTAATACTATTTGCAGAATCATATACGCCGAAAATGGGGTTTAAGATATGCTCCAATCCTTTTTCTTTGACATACTCGCGAACAAGATATTTATCCGAACATTTGGTGCAAAGAGGGTTGCGATAGTTCATTTTAAGCCAAAGCTGTTTTTCATCAAATGTTCTTGGGTTTTTAAAATCGGGTTCTTCTCCGTGAGTTTTCTTGTATGCTGTTTTGAAATAAACCTCGTTGGGCAAAACTCTACGAAGATTTATATTGATAGAATGCATCAATGCCCAAAAGTTCTTGCCTAATTCATTAGTGTATAAAAAGTGTTTAAATGTAGTTTTAAAACTCATAATATACTCCTTTGGAGATTTTATAAATCGACTAAATGCTGCCGAATATCCATTTGAAATCATTAAGGGCAGCGCTTTTTTGAAGTGAATGCAGCCAGAATAGTAAAAAGGCAATAGTTATAACAACGGAAAAGACGCGTTTTTCTCGTGGCTTGAGGCCTTTTATAAGCTCCGCTATTCCTAACGAGGAGAAGGGTGCTGTATAAATACCCATTCTTGCAAAATATGTACTGTTTGAAGTTGCGAACATTACAACTCCGTTAATTATAAGAAAATTCAACCAAAAGCATTGTTCTTTTGATATCGGCCTGCCGGAATATTCAAACAAGAAGAATACGGCGGGAGCAATTGCGACTAAAACACGAAATGTATTAACGGAGGTAGTTATATATTTACTTTCTTCAGAAAGTTCATCTCGCAAAATAAATCCTGCTAAATCCAGCAATTCAGAAAACGAGAAGAGAATAAAAATACTAACGATTATTAAGAATATAATATTTTTGAAATTAATCTTGTTGTAAACAATAAAATACGGAAATATCATCATGATAGCAGAAGCGTGGAACAAAAACGCGATAAAAACGATCAGTGCATATTTCCAGAATTTACGCTCTTTTATAAATTTAATTCCTGCGAAAATAATTGCAGCCGCAAAATATTGGCGCATACCGTTAAAACAACCGTGCCAACAGCCTAAAAATACATACAAAAGTGTTGCGAACAACAACATATCGGTGTTTTTGTATATTGTCGATAAAAACAAAGCAATGGTAATAAATGCGCAAATAAAAATAAATGCTTTGGCATTTCCACCAAAAAGAGTTACTAATTTTGCGATAAATCTAATGCCGGGTTCATTTAACTCCAGAAACCTCCCCCAAAATTCTTCGGCAAAACGGTCAAAGCCCTTATAATAAGCACCGTAATCAGAGCCAACATTATATCTTAATCCTGCAACAAAAATAAGAGTAATGGCTGTTAAAACAAAGAAAAATTTAGTAACCGTTGTTTTCTGTATAATAGTTTCATTGTTTGCATCAATGCTTTTTATGGTGCTTTTTTGAGCCATACATAAAAAGGTAAAAACAAGTAAAAGTGTAATGTAATATGTAGTCATGAAAACCTCAAAATCGTAATTTGTGTGTTATTTTTTTCTAAGTCTTTTTTTTAGATTGGTAGGAATAAGACCTGAAATTAATGGTTTAAAAGCAAAAGGATAATAGTAAATGGGCATTTTTACCAGCCTGTATCCGTTTAAAGCGGTCAGTGTTGCATAAAAACGATATCTATACTTTTTGCGTTTAAAAGCGTTTTTATCTTCGGTTATAACATATAAAGGGTCTGGCAAATTGACGCCGCGGTAGCCATTTGCAAAAAATCGGAACCACAAATCAAAGTCTTGACCGCGTTGCGTTCTCTTGCTTACCAAATAGCCGCCTAAACTGTCATAAACACTTTTATATGTCATGATAGTTGCGTGTGCGAAACAAGAGTTGAAACGTAAATCAAATTTTGTAGGCTGGTATTTATATGTGCGTACACCATCTATTACAGTTCCGTCAAAAACCTTCATTGCGGTACCGACCAGGTTGATTTCGGGGTTGTTTTCCAGAAAATCTATTTGCCTTTCAAATCTTCCGGGTTCGGAAATATCATCCGCATCCATACGCGCAACATATTTACCTTTCGCGAATTTAAGACAATGATTTAAAGAATATGATAATTTAGAGTTTTTCTCGTTTTTAAGAAGGGTGATTTTATCGGGATATTTTTCGCGGTATTGCTCCAAAATTTTATATGTATTATCAGTAGAACAATCATCACATATGATGAATTCCCAGTTAGCATATGTTTGGTTTAAAATAGATTCAATGCTTCTTGAAACACAATCTTCACAATTATAAACCGCCATAATAACTGAAACTAAATCAGAACTTTTTGACATATTCTCACCATTAAAATTAAATTTTTATTAAATTGCCTAACTTTGTTTCCCATTCTTCGGGTTTCATGTGAACGAAACCACCACCATGGAAGAAGGTATATTCGCCAAAATAGATTTTGCCGTTAAGCTCGTATAAATCTATTCTAACGTGCTTGATTCCCTTTGAAAGTTTACTTGCTATTTCTTTCATTTCTTCAAATAGAAGGGGTTTTTCAATATCCTTGCCCGACTGCGGATGGATGTTTTCAATATCTAGATGATTAAAGTCCATATCAAAAAAATCAAACTTTACATCGATGTTTCGGTCGGTAGCAACAAACATAATTTGGGGCTTGCCGTTAAAGCAAAAGAATTTGTAATCCTCAATGCTTTTTTCGGGTGCCGTTTCGTCAACCATAAACTGCTCGGCAATAATACAAGGCCTTATGCCTTTATAGGGATACTCTCTGCCTGCATAAAAATACTCTCTTTTAAGGCGGTTAGAAAAATGAGCTCTTAATTTATCTAAATCTTGTTCGGTTAAAGAGTTTTTATCTGTGATAACTTTTGTGCTTCCCGAATCGTGGTTGCACTTTAACACGAATTTATCGGGCAACTTGGAAAAATCAATATCATCAAAGCAATCCCAAGTTCCCAATAACGGAAAAAGATATTCTTCGCCCAAAACTTCTGTAATATGTTCACGCACAGCAAGTTTATCCACAAGTTTTGTGTATTCTGATTTTCTGTCATTAACCTTTAACCATTGCAATTTTTCACAAAATCCCTTAGGATTTTTGAAATTTAAGGTTTTTCCTGTTGTGAGATAATAATGGATTTTTAAGTATAACTTATCAGGCAGAAAAGATATCATATATCTCATGTTTCTCCTGAAATCCGCGCCTAATATTTTTTTAAAATCAATCATTTCAAATCCTCAAAATTATAAATTTCCCTTATACCATTCAATGGCAAGCTTGATTCCATCAGCAAAGCTGTAGTCAGGGTCGTAGCCAAGAAGTTGCTTTGCCTTGCTGATATCAGCGTTTGAATGTTTGATATCTCCCTTACGGTCAGGACCAAAGTTTGGCTCTATATTAACGTCCAAAGCCTTTGTAAGACCGTAGTAAATATCAATAAGATACTCACGACCGCCATAAGCTATGTTATAAGCCTCGCCTGCTGCTTCGCTTGAAGCCAAACAAGCCTTTAAATTAGCCTCGATAACGTTGTCAATGTATGTAAAGTCGCGACTTTGCTTACCGTCACCGTTGATGGTAGGTGTCTCGCCGTGCAAAAGCATTTTTAAAAACTTTGGAATAACTGCTGCATACGCGCCATCGGGATCCTGACGACGACCAAATACGTTAAAGTAACGCATACCATAGGTATCAAGTCCGTAGTGCATTGTATAAAGCTTTGCCCACTCTTCGTCACAACGTTTTGTCAAGGCGTATGGTGACAAAAGATTACCTTCTCTGCCCTCGGTTTTAGGTAGATTTGGTTCATCACCGTAAACAGAAGAACTTGATGCATAAACAAACTTTTTAACACCACATTGACGAGCCGCCTCTAACATATTGAGTGTACCCTCAATGTTATTTCTGCAATAGAACAAAGGCATTTCAAGACTGCGAGGCACACTACCCCAAGCGGCTTGATTAAGCACAAAATCTACGCCTTCGCACGCCTTCATACAGGTATCTAAATCTTTAATATCACCTTTGATAAACTCGTAATTAGGATTATCAAGAAACATATCGACATTTGCTTGCTTACCTGTTGAAAGATCATCTAAAGCGCGGACCTTGTAACCCATATTGAGTATTGCTTCACACAAGTTGCTACCAATAAAACCGGCAGCGCCTGTTACTAAAAACAATGTGTTTTCGGGAAATTTTAAATGTTTATAGCCCATAATTACACTCCTAATATATTAATCATATCATTGTTAACTTTATTTACATCAAATTTTTGTGCACAGTAAATAACGCTTTCTTTACCCATAGTTTCAATTAAAGCTGGTTTTTCGATAAACCTAATTATTGCATCGGCTAATTTTTCAAAATTGCCAACAGGTACTAAAAACCCGTTTTTACCGTCAATCACAGTTTCACGGCATCCGTTGGTATCGGTGGTAATAATAGGTCTACCCATTGCCATTGCCTCAAGAACAGTTCGCGGTGTACCCTCACGATATGATGGTAACACATAGACACTACAGTCGGCATAATACGGTCTTACATCGCTTGTTTCCTCAAAACGTTCAACAATGCCATCAGCAATGAATTGCTCTACATATTCTTTAGACAAAGCATCTTGCATATTGGTTTCATATTTACCAAGCAAGCAAAAACGCGCATCATGATATTGCGATTTAACAATTCTTGCCGCCTCTAAATATTCGGCAACACCTTTACTTTTTAATAATCTTGACAGCATAAAAAAAGTTGTTTTTTCTGGATATTTGGCGGGCAAAAATTGAACCATATTAACCCCCGAACCATTTACAATCCTACATTTATCCTTTTTAACAAGCTTTTTATCACAAAATTCAATCAAATCATCAGCGTTTTGAAAAATGACATTATCAGCAACCGAAAAACCAATTTTATATAAAACTCTAACAATAAAACCTAACACTTTAGCCTTAAAAGATTTTGCAGTAAAGGTATATCCACCGCCGGTTACCATACTGTTTATATTTTTTACACCTGCGAGTTTAGCGGCAATCGCACCGTATACTACAGGTTTTATCGTATAACCGAGTGTAATATCTGGTTTTTCTTTTTTTAATATTTTATAAAGGCGTGAAAGATATTTAAGGTCTGCAAAAACGTTTGTCCCCGTTTTGTTCATCGAAATTTCAACAAATTTTGCGCCTAAATCGGTAATTTTATCAACATCCGTATTATCGGGACCGGTCACAATAACTTCATAACCTTTTTTAATAATTTCTTTTATCAAGTCACCGCGAAAGTTATATACTGTACGATTTTTCGGTGATATTAACACAAATTTCATTATATACCATCCATTTTTAAATTATTGATAACAATTTTTCTTAACCGTTGGGCATTATTCTCACCCACAAAACTGTTGTGCGGAGTGATAATTACATTTGGTATATCCCATAGAGGATTATATTCTTCTAATGGTTCGTTTTCAAAAACATCTAAAACAGCACCAAATAAGTTATTATTTTGCAAAGCAAAAACTAAATCATCTTGATTTACTACAGCACCACGCGCAATATTTACAAAAATTGAATTTGGTTTAAAGTGATCAAACATTTTTTTATCAAACATATTTTTGGTTTGCTCAGTAAGAGGCAATGTTAACACAACAATATCCGATTTTGATATTGCTTTATATATGTTTTCCAAGGAAAAGTATTCGTCATACATACTGCCCTGTGGCTTGCGAATATCAACAGCATAAACTGTTGCATCAAAGGCCTTGAAGCGTTTTGCACACTCAGTACCAACGTTTCCACTGCCTACAATACACACGGTTTTTCCATAAAGTTCTAAGAGTCCCCTATGCTTGTCCCACTTGTGTAACTTTTGATTTTCGGCAAAAAATTTGCTTTGCTTATAAATATTAAGAACACCACACAACGCAAATTCGGACATTGGTATACTGTATACCCCGCGTGCATTGTAAATTTTTATGCCGTTTCTATTGATATAATCCATATCAACACGGTCAAAGCCTGCGCTTGTAAGCTGAATATATTTAAGATTTGTGAATTTTTGTATAGGATGATGCAGGAAAAGCCCGTTGCATATAACACCCTCCACCCAGTCATATGAGCAAGGAAGTGCATCACACTCCATTTGGTGAAAAATTACATTATTACCCATATTATTTAAAGCCTGTAAATCAGAATCGGTGCATTTAAAAGCACCTGTAACAAGCAAATTCATTAAATACCCTCTTATCTACAAATATCCGCTACAATTTCTTGGAGTTGCTTATGATTTTGTTCAAAAAAACTAATGTGTTGTTTTGAACAAAATATTTCGTATTCACGTATTTTCTTTACACCAATAGCAAAAATATCTTTAATTTTCTCTAAATCCGTTATCTGATTTGTGTTGCAAAAAGCACGAGAAAGAATAACACAAGTTGAACCCAAAGAAAGATGCTCTGGCAAAACTTTACTACCCGGTAATGCGCCGCCGTCTAATGTTGCTAAACCGCCAAAACCAAAAGGCAATTTTTTTTCTTTGAATTTTTTTGTAATCTTTTCCACAGTACCATCAGCAAGAATATCAAACAAAAACTTACGACCATAATCCAAACTTAAATCATTAAGCCCAATATAAACCTCGTCGATACCATTAAGTGCCAATATATCTTCTATATTTTGAATAGATTTTGCGCTTTCAAACAAAAGCATAGTTTTAACTCTACCGTTTACCGCTGTTATAAAGCGCTTAACCTCGTTTGCCGTTTTAAAATACGGTAACATAATTATATCGGCGCCTGCATTTACAACACTGTCTATTTCTTCCTCGGTAGAAGCATATTCTTCGGTTGCATCGTGAATTGGATTAACACGAACAATCAGCTCCGCTTTGCTAACTACTTTCTTTATATTTGCTACATCTGTTGGGGTATGCCTATTTTGAACGGTATCCATACCGCCTTGACGTAAATTTTTACCTATATATTCCAAATCAACAAAAATACGATCAACACCCGCATCTTCCGCTATTTTTGCAATATCGGTACGATTTGTTATGTACATTAACTTTAGTGACATATATAAACCTACTTATTTACAGTTTCTTTTGTTACAGTTTCACCAATATTTTCGTTATCGGCATTTGTAAATACCTTAAATACTGTCAAAAAACAAATTTTTATATCAAGCCGAAATGAAACATTATCAACGTACCAATTATTAAGCTCAATACGCTTATTCCATTCAACAGCTTTTCTACCGTTCACCTGCGCCCAACCTGTAATTCCGGGACGCACATTAAACATTCTGCGCTGTTCTTCAGTATATTCATCTATTGGCCAAGGATGATATGTAAGTGGTGGACGAGGACCAACAAAACTCATATCGCCTTTAAGTATATTAATTGCTTGTGGCAACTCATCAATACTGGTCTTACGTAAGATATTTCCCACTTTAGTAACGCGCTTATCATTATTATCCGAATAAACTCCTCCCTTTTCAGCGCCTACGCACATCGAACGGAATTTATATATATAGAACTCTTTACCATTTACTCCTAATCGTTTTTGTTTGAATATTATCGGACCTTTGGAATCGATTTTTATAGCCAGTGCGCTTATTAATAACACTGGTGAAAGTATAATAAGCAAAAGTAATGCCAACACAATATCTATTGCTCTTTTTAAAAATTTACTATACATAAATTTAATTCCTTTCCAGTGGGCACAACTCACCCAATCATACAGTTAATATTATACTATTTTAATTTTCAAATTGCAATGGTTTTGTCGCAAATAGTTGTATTTAAATATAAAATATCTATCCTAGTAATACAAAATTAAGTCATGACATCCATAATAAATGGAGGTCATGACTTAATTTATTTAATTATCATCAGTGCTTCTCTAATATTCTTAACACCTATTAGTTCAATGCCATCAGGCTTTTTGGTAATTTGCTTTAAACAGCTTTTAGGTAAAATGCACTGCGTAAAACCGAGTCGCGCCGCCTCGTTAATGCGTGACTGAACTCGCGATACGCTGCGTATCTCACCAGAAAGCCCAACCTCACCAAACGCAATTAGCTTTTCATCAAGTGGAGTGTCACGCAACCCCGATACAAGTGACATACAAACCGCCAAATCACACGCAGGCTCGTCCAATCGCATACCGCCGACAACATTTAGGTATGTATCAAGGTTTGAAAAATATAACCCCTGCCGTTTTTCAAGTATAGCGAGCAGAAGATTCAAACGGTTATAGTCAAATCCGTTTGACATACGGCGTGGATTGCCAAATCCAGTTGTAGTAACAAGAGCTTGAACCTCCGACAAAATCGGTCTTGTACCCTCAATTACACAGGTAATACACGCGCCCGAAACATTGCTCATTCTACCCGAAAGTAGCATTGCCGATGGATTTTCAACCTCTGCAAGTCCCGTATCGCGCATTTCAAAAACGCCTATTTCATTAGTAGAGCCAAAGCGGTTTTTAATGGCACGTAAAATTCTATACGATTGATTTCGCTCACCCTCGAAATAAAGCACGGTATCAACTATATGCTCAAGCACCTTTGGTCCTGCAATATCGCCACCCTTATTAACGTGACCGACAATAAAGATTGGAATACCAAGTGGTTTACCTGTACGAAGCAACATATTGGTAGATTCACGAACCTGTACAATACTACCTGATGATGATGACAACTCACTAATTTGCAATGTTTGAATGGAGTCAATCATAACAAGGTCAGGCTTTTGCGCCATAATATACTCACAAATTGCCTGTGTGTCGGTTTCGGTCATAATAGTGACATTATCCCCCATTACACCCAAACGCTCTGCACGAAGCTTTATTTGTACTTGGGATTCCTCGCCCGACACATAAAGTATATTTAAGTCTTCGCGCATACTCTGGCACATTTGCAAAAGTATGGTAGATTTACCAATACCTGGGTCACCGCTAAGCAGAACTACCGAGCCTTTTACAATACCACCGCCAAGCACACGGTCAAGCTCGCTTATTTTAGTAACATATCGTTCCTCATCAGTAATGTTAATATCTGTCAATGATTTGGCACTTGATATTACCTTTTTTACAGCGGTTGATGACATAGTGCCAACCGCCGCTTTCTTGTCAGCTATAACCTCTTCTTCCAAGGTGTTCCACTCGTTGCAATTCGGGCATTGACCCATCCATTTAGGTGCTTCATAACCACACTCACTGCAAACATAGACTGTTTTAATCTTCCCTGCCATATTAACTCCTTTATTCGTAAAAATCCATTATTCCACTTGTAATGGCAAATGCCATTTTTGATTGATAGTCTTGCATTTTTAACTTTTCAAGCTCCTGCTTATTACTCAAAAAACCGCATTCAACAATTATTGCCGGTGTAGCCGCATTTTTCAATAGATATGTACTGCTTGTTCCTTGTTTAACAACACGGGTATTTTCAGGCTGAATAAGCGTTTTTATACTTGACTGCACACAGTTTGCCAAATCATAAGCCTCGGTGTAGTTTTTAGTATAAAAAACCTGCGCGCCATTTGCCGCCGAGGTGGTAAACTTATTAAGATGGATACTTACAAAAATCGCATCTGGATTGTCTTTCATTAGCTGCAATCTATTAGAAAGGTCGCTCTTTTTCCGTTTTGCAATGGCTGCCGATTCGTCATCCTCAGTGCCGGTATCGCTATCTCGCGTCATAATAACCTCATATCCGTTAAACTGCAAAAGAGCACAAATCTTTTGTGAAATTTGTAAATTTATATCTTTTTCAACTGTTCCGTCAGCCGCCGATGCTCCCCCATCAAACCCGCCGTGGCCCGCATCTAAAATTATGGTTTTTGACGCAGTAGCAGTTGTGTTTACACCTATTATTTCGGTATTCACGTAACCGAAAGCGGCAATTAAACAAATAATCCCCAGCAATACCAATCGCGGTGCAAATCTTTTCCGTATATTCAAGAACAGCCACTCCTTAACCATTATATATTTAATACAGTCTTTTTGCAAGTTAAACCTATCTCTTAATTTTATGCTGCATAAAAAACGTTTATTATATCCATTACAAAAAATCACCGGTATAACACTCTATATAAATAAAACACTTGCAACTTTTGGATTTTCAAATTATAATATGTATAATAATTAAAGGAGTCTTATTTTATGGAAAAAAACGCATCGGGTGCAGGGGTTGCGCGTGGCGGACTTTTCAGCACATCTGAAATTAAAATACTCATATGCTATATACTTAGCGCTATTGATGAGCCTGTTCCTGTGGATATGCTTGCTAATGTGCTTCATTATGAAGGCCTTGCAAATGCATTCGAGGTTAGTGATGCCGTGGTGTCATTATCCCTTAGCGGTCAAATTGTTGCTACCGACTCGTGCGAACAAATATACTGCATAACCGATAGTGGTCGCAATACTGCGGCAACGCTAAAGTCCTCGCTTTCTTCGGTTGTAAAGGAACGCGCGTATTTGGCAGTTATGAAAATGTTTGCAAAATTCAAGAACGCTAAGGACAATACATTTGAAATCACACACGAAAACGGCGCAACATATTTAAGCTGTTCGGCTATTGATAACGGGAAAGCATTTTTGACCGTAAAATTGCTTATAACTGATGAAGACCAAGCAGGATTTATTCGTGAAAAGTTTTTAGAAAATCCATCGGCAATATATTCAAAAATAATTGAAATGCTTACACAATAAATGGGAGGATTTTATCCTCCCATAATTTATATGTATTTTTTGTGTTTATCGGCATTTACCCCCATTATACCGCCAACGGTTGAAGAAAGCAAAATTATTATAAAATGAAAGAGCGTATTAAGTGATATACTGTTGCCCAATACTAACGATAAAGCAGTAATTATAACAAAAACTACAAAACCGATAATAAGACCTGTAATATAGCCTTTATCCCCTATTTTTTTTGCGGCAATACAACTTGCAACATAACTGCCCAATGCAATACTTATCGTAGCAAATGGTACAGCGTATGCGCGGTCAATATTAAAAAATAACAAAACTGCCGAAAAAACAAGCATTGCTACGAGTGAAACCAAAACACCCACTATTCCACCTGTTATATAGGCGGATTTTTTATTTACAGTATCTTTTTTAGAAAATCCATCAGACATAAAAATCCCTCCGCTTAAATTTTATTCAAGCAGAGGGTGTTATTATTACTTAATTATTTGCTTGGTGTATCGTCGTGAACAGTAAGATTTTGCTGCATGGCCCAACGAGCAATGGTTATTTTACTATGATCGCTCTTTGATTCGATAACGATTGCATCCTCTTTAAGCGAGATTACTCTGCCGTAAATACCGCCGATGGTAAGAATTTCGTCACCAACCTGTAGGTTTTCACGCATTTTTTTCTCTTCTTTTTCCTTTTTCTTCTGAGGACGGATAATGAACAAATACATAGCACCAATCATAACCGCAAACATTATAATTGGCATAAGTAAGCCACCTGTGCCACCCTGTTGTACATCGCCATTAGTTGCTGCGGTTTCTAAAAGAAACAAATTAAAATTCATAATTTTAAAACCTCCAAAATTATTAACAAAATGTATTATACATAATACTAACGCTAAATGCAAGGATAATTTTGTGAATTAAATATTAAATACGCTTGCCAAGTATTATTTCTTGTTCAGCCTTAAATTCGGCAAATCGGCCCTCATCAAGCGCGTTGCGTATATCGGTCATAAGATTATTATAAAACCAAAGGTTATGCATAACAAGTAGCCGTTGGGATAGCATCTCGGTGCTTTTAAGCAAATGCCGTATATATGCTTTACTGTAACGTTGACAAACGGGACAGCCGCAATTTTCGTCAATCGGTGTCATATCGTACTGGTACTTTTTATTGTTAATATTGATTATACCCTTTGAGGTAAACAAATGTCCGTGACGAGCATTACGGCTTGGCATTACACAGTCAAAGAGGTCAACGCCGCGCTCAACAGCATTGAGTATATTTACAGGCGTACCAACGCCCATCAAATAACGTATTTTGTTTTGCGGCATATATGGTGTTACATGCTCGATAACGTCATACATAACCTCGGCTGGCTCGCCAACAGCAAGTCCGCCGATTGCATAGCCGTCCAAATCTAAATCGGCTATTTCTTTCATATGATTTACTCGCAAATCGTTATAAGTACAGCCCTGATTTATACCAAATAGCATTTGCTCACGGTTTATTGTATTTTCTAATGAATTTAGTCGTTGCATTTCATCTTTACAGCGCTTTAGCCAGCGTGTTGTACGCTCGCAGGATGCCTTTGAATAGCTATACTCGGCAGGATTTTCAACACATTCGTCAAAAGCCATCGCAATAGTAGAACCGAGGTTTGACTGAATTTGCATACTCTCCTCGGGTCCCATAAAAATACGTTTGCCGTCAACATGGCTTGCAAAGGTTACTCCCTCTTCTTCAATTTTGCGGAGTGAAGCAAGTGAAAAAACCTGAAAGCCGCCACTATCAGTAAGAATTGGTCCATCCCAAGTAGTAAACTTATGAAGACCGCCGCAGTCACGAATAACCTCGTCACTCGGTCGCACGTGTAGGTGATAAGTGTTACTAAGCATTACCTGACAACCGATATTTTTGAGGTCTTCTGCTGACAATGCGCCCTTTATTGCGCCCGCAGTTGCAACGTTCATAAAAGCAGGTGTTTGAACTGTGCCTCGATTTGTGATAAATTCACCGCGTCGTGCACCGTTTTTATCGCTAATCAATTTATACATATAATCTCCTTAAAAACGGGACGTCGAAAGCGCCGTCCCCTACAAATTATAAAATGAGCATCGCGTCGCCGAAACTAAAGAAACGGTATTTTTCCTCAACAGCGATTTTGTATGCGTTCATTGTGTTTTTATAGCCTGCAAAGGCGGAAACCAACATTATAAGTGTGCTTTCCGGCAAATGGAAGTTAGTAACAAGACCGTCCATACACTTAAATTCATAACCGGGATAGATGAAAATTCCCGTATCATCACTACACTCACACATTTCACCGTATTTTTGTGCAACGCTTTCAACGGTGCGGCAGCTCGTAGTACCGACACATATTACCCTACCGCCGTTTTGTTTTGCATCATTTATAGTATCGGCTGTTTCCTTTGACATATAGTAGTGTTCGGTATGCATATGATGGTCGCGGATGTCGTCAACCTTAACGGGTCTGAATGTGCCAAGACCTACGTGAAGTGTTACATAAACCACTTTTACACCTTTTGCCTTTATTTCTTCGATCAATTCGGGTGTAAAATGAAGTCCCGCCGTTGGCGCTGCTGCAGAGCCAAGCTCTTTTGAATAAACAGTTTGATATCGCTCTTTATCGTTAAGTTTTTCCTTAATATACGGTGGCAACGGCATTTGTCCTACCTTGTCAAGTGTAGAAAAAAACTCACCGTCACATTTAAACTCGATTACACGGTTGCCGTCGGGCAAAACTTCCTTTACAACACAGCCCAGCTCATCACTGAATATAAACTCTCGGTCAATTTTTGCCTTTTTACCGGGACCTGCCAGACACTCCCAAGTATGTAGGTCATACTGCTTGAGTAAAACAAATTCAACAACCGCACCCGTATCACTTGCTGTACCGTAAAGACGAGCAGGTAGAACACGAGTATTATTTAGTACCAAGCAGTCGCCAACTTTTAAAAAATCGGGCAAATTACTAAAAGTATCGTGATTTACTTCGCCTGAAATTTTATCAAGGCGCAACAATCTTGACGAGTCACGCGGAAAAATTGGTGTTTGCGCTATTAAGTTTTCAGGCAAATCGTAATAAAAATCGCTTTTTTTCATATATTTTTACCAATAACTTTCTCATTTAATAAGTATATTTTGGTTTGACAAACAGGCACATAAATGCTATTATTTAATTAAATTATATTATATTGCAAAATTATGTCAATTTCAATACAAATTTTGCTTTTTCTCAGGAGGTCCTTAAAAATGAAAAATTATAACGTAGGTATTATCGGCGCTACCGGTATGGTAGGTCAGCGCTTTGCATTACTACTTGCAGACCACCCTTGGTTTAAAGTAACCTGTATTGCTGCAAGTCCCCGCAGTGCCGGTAAAACATATACTGAGGCTGTAGGTAGTCGTTGGGCAATGACTTCGCCTATGCCCGAAAACTTAAAGGATATGATGGTTTACGACGCAGTAGCCGATATTGAAACAATTGTTTCAAAGGTTGATTTTGTTTTTTGCGCAGTAGATATGAAAAAGGATGAAATCAAAGCATTTGAGGAAATGTATGCAAAACACGAATGTCCTGTGGTTTCTAACAACTCGGCTCACCGCTTCACACCTGACGTTCCTATGGTAATTCCAGAGCTTAACCCAGAGCATCTTGACGTAATCGAGGCACAGCGTAAGCGTCTTGGCACAAAGCGTGGCTTTGTTGCGGTTAAATCAAACTGCTCACTTCAAAGCTATGTTCCTGCTCTTCACCCACTTGATAAAGAGTTTGGCGTAGAAAAATGCCTTGTTTGTACCTATCAGGCGATTTCGGGCGCCGGCAAAACCTTTGAGCGTTGGCCTGAAATGGTAGATAACGTTATTCCATACATAGGCGGCGAAGAAGAAAAGAGCGAAAAAGAACCGCTTAAAATTTGGGGTAAGGTTGAAGACGGCGAGATCAAGCTTGCCGACAGTCCAAAGTTTACAGCGCAATGCTTGCGCGTTCCCGTATCCGACGGTCATATGGCGGCGGTCTTTGTAACATTTAAGAATAAGCCAAGCAAAGAGGAAATACTTAAAGTATGGGAAAACTTCTCGGGTATACCTCAAGAACTCCAGCTTCCACACGCGCCAAAGAAATTCCTTAACTACTTTACCGAGGATAATATGCCACAGACCAAAATGCACCGCGACCTTGAGGGCGGTATGGCAGTATCAGTGGGTCGTTTGCGCGAAGACAGTCAGTATGACTACAAGTTTGTTTGTCTTTCACACAACACATTGCGCGGTGCCGCCGGTGGCGCAGTGCTTTTGGCCGAACTTTTGGCTGCAAAGGGTTATATGGACTAACTATTTTTCAATATTATATTAATTGAGGTGTTTTTATGAAAAAAAGAATTTTTACAGGTGCGGCAACAGCTTTGGTAACCCCTATGAACGCTGACGGCAGCGTAAATTTCGGACGTTTAAAAACACTGGTTAATGAACAAATTGACGGCGGAATTGACGCGCTTGTTATTTGCGGTACTACGGGTGAAAAATCCACCCTCCGCTACGACGAGCATCTTCGTGTTATCGAAGAATCGGTAAAAGCCGCCGACGGTCGTGTGCCGATTATTGCGGGTACAGGCAGCAATGATACCGTTTATTCGGTAGAGCTTTGTGAGGATGCCGCAAGTGTTGGCGCTGACGCATTTTTGATGGTGACGCCTTATTACAACAAAACCTCACAAGCAGGTCTTGTTGCACATTACAACTATATTGCCGATAGAGTAAGTAAACCGATTATTCTTTATAACGTTCCTTCAAGAACAGGTGTTAATATAAAGGCAGAAACCTATAAAGAGCTTTCAAAGCATCAAAATATTATTGCAACGAAGGAAGCAAGTGGTGATTTGTCGCTGATTGCCGAAATAAAATACCTTTGCGGTGATGATTTGGACATATATTCTGGTAACGATGACCAGACTGTGCCCATTATGTCACTTGGCGGTATTGGTGTTATCTCGGTGCTTTCAAATATTGCGCCAAAGGTTATGCACGATATTTGTGAGCTTTATCTCAATGGATATACACAAGCGGCTACAGAACTACACTTAAAGCATATCGGTCTTATGAACGCTATGTTCTGCGACGTAAACCCAATTCCTGTAAAAGAGGCTATGAATATGTTGGGGCTCGACGTTGGCCCTTGCAGAATGCCACTTTACCCCACAAACGAAGCTAACAAAGAGCTACTTAAAGCGAAGCTTTCCGAATGTGGGTTTATGATTTAAAATTCAATAAAATTTAAAACGGACGTGAAAAAATGATAAATATTTTACTTTCGGGCGCTTGCGGTAAAATGGGAAATGCCGTAGCAAGATGCTGTAAAGAAGATGAAAATTTAAAAATTGTTGCAGGTGTTGACCGCGCGGAAATGCTTTGTGACTTCCCTATTTACAAATCGTTTGACGACGTAAAGGTCACACCCGATGTTATAATCGACTTTTCACATATTTCGGTGCTTGACGGTTTGCTCGAGTTTGCGACAAAAAACAATGTGCCCGTAATCCTTGCAACAACAGGCTACAGCGCCGAACAAATTGCAAAGATTAAGGACACAGCAAACAAAATTCCAGTTTTCTTTACTGCTAATATGTCACTTGGCGTTAACCTTTTATGCAGTCTTGCAAAAATTGCTACCAAGATTTTTGGCAGCAACTTTGATGTTGAAATTATAGAAAAGCATCATAATCAAAAGCTTGATGCGCCGTCAGGTACTGCTTTGATGCTTGCAAACGCTGTTAACGACGTTTTTGACGATAAATACACATACGAATACGACCGTCACTCAAAACGCCAAAGGCGCTCTAAAACCGAGATTGGCATACACGCAATCCGCGGCGGCACAATCGTTGGTGAGCACGATGTTATCTTTGCAGGTCACGACGAGGTAATTACCCTGTCGCACTCAGCCCAGTCAAAAGAGGTCTTCGCAGCAGGTGCTGTAAAAGCGGCAAAATTTATCGTAGGAAAACCAAACGGCTTATATGATATGGGAGATATATTGAACATTTAGTAACTACAAAGACCACTTGAATTTCCAAGTGGTCTTTGATTTATTGTGCATTTTGAATTGTACATTATTTACGGTAGTAGGTATAGTAAGCCGTAACAACGTCGTATTTGCCTGTAACCGAGTTTTGTCCTTCAACCGTCACACCGTCACCACTCATAAGCAAGTAATACTTTGAGTCTGTAACAGGACAAGCAAAAACGTCAATAACACCGCAAATGATACGAATATTATCGTCAACAACGGCTATTCTTCCCGCCTTACCTATAATATCGTAAGTTACGGTGCCGTCATCGTGCGGCACACGTTTTGTTACATACTTAACTTCCCTGCCGTCAAAAGTTTTAAGAAGGTCTTCGTTTTTGTTCTTTTTCTTAAAAAGTCCCATTATTCAACCACAAACTTAATTATAACTTTCTTACCCTTTTTAACGATAATGCCGTCAGCAAAATCATCGGGTGTAAAGCTTTGTGAGGGGTTAGTAGCCTTTTCGTCGTTTACAGTAACACCGCCCTGTGTTACAAGTCGACGCGCTTCGCCGTTGGATGCCGCCATACCGCCCTTAACCATTACAGAAAGCAGACCTATCTTGCCGTCAACAAAATCATCGGCAGTAAGGGTTACTGTTGGCATATTTTCGTGGCTACCTGCACCCGCGAATACCGCGCGAGCGGTTTCCTGCGCTTTGTTTGCCTCTTCCTCACCGTGAACAAGTTTGGTAAGTTCATACGCCAAAATCTCTTTAGCAGTATTTAACTGACTGCCTTCCCAAGAGTCCATCTCGTCAATTTGCTCAAGTGGCAAGAAGGTAAGCATACGGATACATTTAAGAACGTCGGCATCGCCTACGTTACGCCAATACTGATAGAAGTCGTAGGGTGAAGTTTTGTTTGGATCAAGCCAAACAGCGCCGCCAACGGTTTTACCCATCTTTTTACCCTCTGAATTAAGAAGCAATGTAATGGTCATAGCGTGAGCGTCTTTTCCAAGCTTTTTACGGATAAGTTCGGTACCGCCAAGCATGTTAGACCACTGGTCGTCACCACCGAACTGCATATTACAACCGTATTCATTAAACAAATGATAGAAGTCATAAGACTGCATTATCATATAGTTAAATTCAAGGAAAGAAAGTCCCTTTTCCATACGCTGCTCATAGCAACGCGCACGAAGCATATTATTTACCGAAAAATGTGCGCCAACCTCGCGAAGCATATCGATATAGTTAAGACCCAAGAGCCAGTCGGCATTGTTAACCATAATAGCCTTATCATCGCCAAATTCAATAAAGCGTTCCATCTGCCGCTTGAAGCAGTCACAGTTGTGCTGAATGGTTTCGGCTGTCATCATAGAGCGCATGTCGGTTCTGCCCGATGGGTCACCGATGTATGCGGTACCGCCACCGATAAGAACAACTGGCTTGTTACCTGCCATTTGCAAACGCTTCATAAGACAAAGAGCCATAAAATGACCAACGTGTAAGCTGTCGGCTGTGGGGTCAAAGCCAATGTAAAAAGTAGCCTTACCATTATTTACCATTTCTCTGATTTCTTTTTCGTCTGTAACCTGCGCTATAAGTCCGCGGGCTATAAGTTCTTCATAAATACCCATTTATTTTTTACTCCTATCAAGCAATTCCCTTGCGGAATTGTATAAATTTTCGGTTATTTCAGTACCCGACATAATACGGGCAATCTCAGTTATTTGTTGTTCATAATCGAGCGATAAAACACTTGTGTATGTGCGGTCATTTGCAACACTTTTTTCTATAAGCAAATGATTTTTGGCATACGCCGCTATTTGTGCTAAATGCGTTACACAAATAACCTGACGGCTGTTAGATACTCTTTGCAGCTGCAAACCAACCTTATCGGCGGCGCGACCGCTGATGCCTGTGTCAATTTCGTCGAATATAAGCGTATCAACGTCATCCTTGTGAGCAAGCACGCTCTTAATTGCAAGCATTGTTCGTGAAAGCTCACCGCCCGAAGCAATTTTGTGAAGCGGTTTTTCGCTCTCACCCGCATTGGCGCTGATTAAAAACTCTACCGCGTCACAGCCGTGACTGGTGTATCGGTCGCGGTTGACATTGATAACAAATTTAACATTCGGCATATCAAGTCCACTAAGCACTTCACTTACCTGACTCGAAAAGCTTTCTGCCGCTGCTTTACGTGTAGCAGTTAATTTTTCACCCAAAGCTACTAGCCGTTCGGTAGAATTATCAAGCTCAATCGATAATTCCTCAATACGTTTATCAGAACAAACTATTTCGTTAAGTTCTTTTTTAGCATTATGGAGAAAATCTATCATCTTTTGCTCATCGTCGCCGTATTTTAACATAAGGCGGCGTAGTGTGTCAAGTCTTTCACGCAACTTTTCAGCATCTAAGTCTCGGTATTCCGTCGCTTCGGTAAACGCGCGTATATCGGCGCTGATTTCATACAGTTTTCCTATTAAATCGTCAAATTTTTCCGTCAACTGCGATAGTTGGTCGTTTTTAGTGCTTTCGATATATTTTTGTGCATTTTTTAACATATACAAAGCGCCGTCGGTATTTTCGCCACCGTCAATGCAGTAAGCCGCGACATTTAGTGCAGCCATTGTTTTTTCGTAATTTTCGGCAATGGTAAGCTTGCGTCTTATTTCGTCAATTTCACCGACTGTAATATCAGCATCTTCAAGCTCTTTAATTTGATACTCTAAAATATCGATACGACGCTGTTTTTCACCCTCGTCGGTTTCCTGTGCATTTAGCTCACGGCGAACAGCGTTAAAATGCTTGAATTCATTATAATAATCATTTAACTGCACTTGATTTTCCGAGAGCATATCAAGATAAATGTAATAATTATCGGGATCAAGCAGCTTTTGATTGTCGTGCTGTCCGTGTATGTTTATAAGATTTTTTGATATTTCCTTAAGTACCGAAGCAGTTGCAGGTCTACCGTTAATTCTTATAGAGCCGCCGCTTAGTGTAAGAGTTCTGTTTATTAGGAGATTGCCGTCATCGTCAAGTTCAAAACCGTTTTCAGCTATAGTCGCTTTTGCCTCATTTGACAAATCACAAAACAGCGCAGCTACAACCGCCTTTTCACAGCCAGCTCTTATAAGGTCCTTTGAAGTACGCTCACCCAAAACGGCATTTATGGCATCAATTATTATTGATTTACCTGCACCCGTTTCACCAGTTAACACGTTAAAGCCATCTGTAAAATCAATATTGGTTTTTTCGATTACCGCAATATTTTCTATATGCAAAGATTTTATCATAATAATACCTTAAACTGATGAAAGTCTAAATCATTTTTTTAAGCTCGTTTGTAAGCTGTAGTGCCTGTGCTTCACTACGGGTAACTATAAACACAGTATCGTCACCTGCTATAGTTCCAAGCATCATATCGTTATACATAGAATCAATAGCCACGCATACACTTGATGCCATACCCGCAATACACTTAACAACGACATCATTTAGCGCACAGTCAACATTTGTTGTATAACGTGACACAATTTCACGATAGTGCGTAAACGCCTGTTTGTCGGTATCGCGAAGTTCACTGCTTACATAACGGTAATTACCTTGTGAATCATGACCTTTAATAAGGCGAAGCTCTTTAATATCACGCGACACGGTAGACTGTGTTACCTTGAAGCCTGCCGCAAGCAATAAGTTTTGAATATCGTCCTGTGTCAGCACAATATTGTTTGCTATTATTTCAAGTATTTTTTGCTGTCTTTTTCTTTTCATTACTATTTACTGCTCCTTGCATCTCGAAATTTAAGGGAAAGTGTTTTATAAAAGGAACGTTCATTTATACGTACAAGCTTTACTGCATTTTTAGCTTCGGTTATATAAATTTCGGTAAACGGTTTAACAGCTGTTACCTTTCTTCCGTCTACAGACAAATAAATATCGGTGCGTTTTTTTGAAAAAGCTTTAAGCTTTATTTGCTTTTCGGCACCTATTAATATTGGCTTTGCCGCTAATGAATGCGAACATATAGGCGTAAGGCATACGCATTTCATTGACGGGTCGATAACAGGTCCACCCGCCGACATTGAGTAAGCGGTCGAGCCTGTTGGCGTTGCGGCAATAAGACCGTCTGCATGATAGGTTATAACGTCTCCGCCATCAACCGAAGCTGTCACGTCAATTATACGAGAAAGATATCCACTGCTTATAACTGCATCGTTGAGAGCCTCATATTCACCGATAACATTTCCGTTTTCTTTTACGGTAATGTTTAGCATCATACGCTCTTCAATCGTATATTCACCAGTACCCAATTTTGAAAGCAGGTTATATTCATTTTGCTCAATATTGGCAAGGTAACCTACCCTACCCGCATTTATGCCAAGGACCGCCTTACCGTCCTGTGCGGCGCGCTTAGCAAAGCGGATAATTGTACCGTCACCCCCGATAGTTATAATCACGTCGGCAATTTTGTAAAGCTCATCTATTGGGGCGTGCTCATAACCTGCACAACATATATCGTCGGGTAAAAAGGCTTTGATACCACAATCCTTTAAAAAAGCAGCCATTTTTTCGACCGTTTCGGACGAGCCGCGTTTATCAAGATTTGGTATTACTGCAACTATCATTACACACCCTCCTTTAAAGCGTTATAGGATGCATCTACAACATCGATTGCATTATAATCGGTAACCAACGGATTATCATCCTTTTGAATGTAACATAAATATTCAATATTACCTTCCGGTCCCTTAATTGGTGAAAAATCGAGACCCAAAAGTGAAAATTTATTTTCCTTTACTATATTTATAATCTTCTCAATAACCGCAATATGAACCGCTTTGTCGCGAACAACACCCTTTTTGCCGACATTTTCCTTACCTGCTTCAAACTGCGGCTTTATCAGGCAAACTGCCCTACCGCCATCACGAAGCAGCGTGCGCATCACAGGAATAATGAGCGAAAGTGATATAAAGGAAACATCAACCGAAGCAAAATCAAGCTCGTCGGGTACTTGCTCACGAGTAACATACCTAAAATTAGTTCGTTCAAGATTAACAACGCGCTCGTCGGTACGCAATTTCCAAGCAAGCTGACCGTAGCCAACATCAATGGAATAAACCTTCTTAGCTCCGTTTTGAAGCATACAATCGGTAAAACCGCCAGTTGAAGCGCCTATATCGGCACAGATACAGTCGTCAAGCAAAATTTCAAAGCATTTCATAGCCTTTTCAAGCTTGAGTCCCCCGCGGCTTACATATTTAAGTGTTTCGCCACGAACCTCAATATTATCATCGGGTTTCACAGTATCGCCTGCTTTATCACACTTTTGATTATTAACATAAACAATGCCCGACATAATTATCGCCTTGGCTTTTTCGCGACTTTCGGCAAAGCCGCGCGATACTAACGCACAATCTAATCTTTCTTTTTCCATTATTTACCTACTGTTTCAATCATTGACTCACAGTCAAGCTTGTATTTTTTTAGCGCTGACTGTATAGTTGAAGCGCCCACAAATTCATTATTTATTGCATTAACGGTATATTTGCCGTCAAATCCCTTTTCGAGCAGTCTGCAACCGATATGCTCCGCAATACCGCCTGAGAGCATACCCTCTTCAAAGAAATAAATCTCTTTATATTTTGTAAGCAGACTAAATATTTCCTCGCTTACAGGAAAAATCTTGTTAAGTTTTAAAACATCTGTATTACCGAGTGATTTTTGCGCCTCGACAGCAAGGCCAAAAATTCTACCATAGGTAACAATCAACTTTTCGCCACCATTAGATAAAAGCGTATAGTCCCCCGTAATCTCACCGTCAAAATTTTTGTTTTCTACACCGCGTGGATATCGAATAACACTTAACTCGTTTTTTTCGGCGGTATTAAAAATCAACTCTTTTAATTCACTATAATAACAAGGTGAATAAATATTGACATTTGGTATTGTTGATAAAAATGCCACATCAAACACACCTTGATGACTCTCACCGTCATCACCCACGATACCCGCACGGTCAACAAGCAATTTTATCGGCACATTGGCAATAGCAGCATCGTGAAGCACCTGGTCGTAACCGCGCTGTAAAAAGGTTGAATACACCGCAAAAAATGGCACCATACCGCCCGAAGCCAATCCAGCCGCAAAGGTTACGGCGTGTTGCTCGGCAATACCAACATCAAAAAATCTTGATTTGTTTTTTGCTGCAAAATCCTGTAGTCCAGTGCCTTCGGTCATTGCCGCAGTTATGGCGCAAACCTTTTTATTTTTTGCTGCCAACTCGCACAGCGCTTCACCTGCTGCATCGGAATACGTCTTTACATTTGATATACCCTTACCCTTATCAATATCAAAGGATGATACACCGTGATATTCCTTTGGACTGCTTTCAGCATAAGAATATCCCTTGCCCTTAGTAGTTACAACATGAACAACGGTGGGTCTGTTATAGCTTTTAGCAATGGTAAAAAGCCGTTCCATTGCCTCAATATCATGACCGTTTACAGGACCTAAATAGTTAAAACCAAGGCTTGTAAAAATATTATTTTTATAAACAAGGCTTTTAAATGCCTCTTTAATAGCAAAAACAAAGTTATGAATTGGTTTGCCTATGAGCGGTATTTTTAGCAAAAATGTACTTATCGCAAATTTCATCTTGTGGTATCCCTTGCGGTTGCGCATCTTTGTGAAAGCGCGTGGGATAGCACCAACATTTTTGGAAATGGACATTTTATTATCGTTAAGCACAACAATAAAATTACCCTTTTTACCACCGGCGTTATTAAGCGCCTCGTAAGCCATACCACCCGTCATAGCACCGTCGCCGATAACGGCAATAGCTGTACCACCGTCGAGCATAGATTTAGCCTTATAAATGCCGTAAGCCGCAGAAATTGAGTTGCTGCTATGTCCCGTTACAAAGGGATCGTGTTCACTCTCTTCAGGGCGCATAAAGCCCGATATCCCACCCTCCCTACGAAGTGTAGAAAATTTTTCAAGGCGACCTGTAAGCAATTTATGGGCATAGGATTGATGACCGACATCGAAAATTATTGCATCTTTAGGGGAAGAAAAAACGCGGTGCAAAGCAACTGTCAATTCAACAGCGCCCAAACTTGACGCTAAATGGCCGCCGTTTTTAGAAACAATGTCAATGATTTCGCCGCGTATTTCATCACAAAGCAAATTTATTTCATTACTATTTAATTTTTTCACATCATCAACAGAATTTATATTACCTAAAATTTTGTGTTCCAAATTAAAACTTCCCCAAAATCAAAAATTTCGCTCGAGCAAATATGCCGCTAAACCTTTAAGATTGGTAGCGTCACCCTCAAAATGCTCTAAACATTCATACGCCTCATCAGTATATTTTTTTGCAAACTCGCGACAGTATTCAACACCAAGTCTTACCACGATGGTATCCTTATTATTCTTTTCGTCGCTACCTACGGGTTTACCAAGAGTTTTTGTGTCACCCACACTGTCGAGTATATCATCGATTATCTGAAAAGCAATGCCGATTTTTTCACCGAAATTTGCGGCAATTTTTACAAGATCATCATCTGCACCGGCGAGAATACAGCCGACAGCACATGCAGTTTTTAAGAGTGCGCCTGTTTTTAGGCGATACATTTCATACAAAACATCATCGTCGGCATTTGTGTTGTCGGCCATATCAATAACCTGACCGCCAATCATACCGTTAACACCCGCACAAACCGATAAATGAGATATAGCCTTTACGATACGTTCTGTTGGTACCCCCAATGTTTTTGCAGCTACTGAAAAAGCCTCGGTAAGTAAAGCATCACCACACAAGAGTGCTGTGCTTTCGCCAAATGCTTTATGGCAGGATGGCTTACCGCGACGCATATCGTCATTGTCCATACAAGGCAAATCGTCGTGCACAAGGGAATAAGAATGTATCATTTCAAGTGCACAAGCAAAATTATAGGCGCAATCATCCTCGCCACCGCACAACTTATAAAATTCAAGCAATAAAATGGGTCTTATTCTTTTGCCACCGTTAAGCACAGCATAACGACAAGCATGTAAAACCTCATCATAAAGCTGACCGTTTTCGCAAAGGATTATATCAAGGCGCGAATCAATTTTTGCTTGATATTCTTTGAGTAATGACTCAACCATTATTTTCGCTCTCCTTTTCAGTAAGAGTTATAATTTTTTGCTTTGCATTTTCCAAATATTCGGAACAATTTTTAGAAAGTATTACACCCTTCTCGAAAAGCGCAATAGATTCGTCAAGTGAGATTTGCTCGTTTTCAAGACAATCCGCTATTTTTTCGAGTTCTTTTATCGATTTTTCAAAATCAAAATCCTTTGAAAGCATAAGTTTTACCCCTATTTATTGATTTTATCGGTAACAAGACAGTTAATATTACCGTCGTTGAATTTAACCGTAATATTATCGCCTTTATTTAACTTTTGGACATTTGTTATATACTCGCCGTTTCTTATTACAGCAGAAAATCCACGAGACATAACTTTTAGAGGACTAAGTGCATCAATACGCGCCGTGAGAGATACCGCACGGCTTACACTGTCTTGCAAAGCAAGTACCATTTTGTTTGCCATTTTATCTGAAATTCGGTCAATTTCTAACTGTTTATTTTGAACAATACGTTCTATATTAGCTCTACTTACTCTTGTGCTAAGTGTTTGCAGTCGACTGCAACAAAGGTCACATTTTCGAAGAATAGTGCTTTTTAACAAGTTTGAAACCGCATCTATACTATTTTTGAGTTCACTGAAATCAGGTGTGACAAGCTCTGCCGCGTGTGATGGTGTTGAAGCACGCACATCAGCAACAAAATCGCAAATTGTAAAATCAGTTTCGTGTCCTACAGCAGAAATCACAGGAAACGGTGACTCGTATATTTTACGCGCCAAGGTCTCATCATTAAAACAATGTAAATCCTCGGCACTACCACCGCCACGACCAATAATTACAGCATCGATATCATTTAAACGGTAAACACGATTGAGTGTAGCTATCATATCGCGCGCCGCCATATCTCCTTGCACTAACACAGGACACATAACAATCTCACAAGTAGGATAACGCGAAGCGGTGATATTTAAAATATCCCTAACAGCTGCACCTGTATCAGAGGTTATAACAGCAATGCGCTTTGGGAATTTAGGTAAAGGTCGTTTGCTTGTCACATCAAACAAACCCTCACGTTCTAATTTTTCTTTAACCTGTTTGAATTGTAAAGCCAAATCACCCTCGCCCACAGGATGCATTTCCTCGGCATAAAATTGATACTGTCCGTCTTTTTCGTAAAGCGAAACTCTACCTTTAAGCACCACCGCTAAGCCATCCTCTACCTGAAACTTAACGCGTGAAGCATTGTTACGAAACATAACACACCGCACAGATGCATTTGAGTCTTTAAGTGTGAAATACCAATGTCCGCTTGAAAAATGATTTTTAAAATTTGAAATTTCACCGCTTACATTTACAACGGTAAGTCGTGGGTCATTTTCTATAAGCGACTTAACGTAGGTGTTAAGCTGTGAAACAGTAATTGTGTTAAGCATTTTTTGATACTGTTGAAAGAATACCGTTTATAAACGATGCATCCTCTTTGGTTGCATATTTTTTAGCAAGTTCAACCGCCTCGTTTATCGCAACCGAGACAGGTATTTCATCATAGAATTTAATTTCATATATCGCAAGACGCAATATTGCAAGTGCAGTTTTTGTAATTCGTTTAATGCTCCATCCTACTGCATTTTGCGATATTACCTCGTCGATACCCACAAGATTTTCAAACACGCCGAAAAATACCTTTTTTATATATTCATCGGCTTCAATATCACGTACCTCTTGGGCTAGAGAAAGTATATCCTCTAAAGAGTCATCGTTAAACTCTTTTTCAAAAATCAAAATAAATGCCTCTTCACGAGCTTGTTTGCGTGTCATAATACACCAACCTTTAAAATGTTCATAAATATACGCATATATTATACTACATAAAACTACAGTTTTCAAGGCAAAAAGGTAAAAAATATTCATTTTTTATGAATATATGCATAATTTAAAATTTAGGTTGACAAACATATAAGTTTATGCTATACTTTCACCCAAATGATAGAGGTGCATTATGTCAAGAGTACCGTGCATAAAAGGTTGCCAAAACCGTACGGAAAAGGGGCGAGTGCCGAAGCAGGTGTTGTGGCGGACATCTTTGCTGGCAACTTAGATAATATCTATTTTGCTGTCGCATAAAATGCGGAGTGCTATTCATTCGAAACATAAATATATTGTATTTGTTTTTTCGAAGGATAGTTGCATTTGTTTGCTACTATCTTATTTTTTTGGAGGTCTAAAAATGAAAAACACAATTTTTACAGGAGCCGCTACCGCAATTGTAACACCACTTAATGAAAAAGGAATAGATTTTGATGCATTCCAAAAACTGATAGAGTGGCAAATTGCTGAAGGCATTGATGCAATAGTTGTTGCAGGTACCACAGGTGAAGGCTCTACACTTACAGACCAAGAACACAAGGCTGCAATAAAGTTTTGCGTAGATACTGTTGCAGGTAGAGTTCCTGTAATTGCAGGTACAGGCTCAAACGATATTGCTTATGCAATCAGTCTTACAAAATACGCTTGTGAGGTCGGCGCTGATGCAATGCTGCTTGTGACTCCTTACTACAACAAAGCCACACAAAGCGGTCTTATTAAGTCATTTACCGCTATTGCAGATGCAAGTACAAAGCCCTGTATTCTTTACAATGTACCAAGCAGAACAGGATGTAATATTAAGCCTGAAACTTGTGCAATCCTTGCAAAGCATCCTAATGTTGTTGCTCTAAAAGAAGCAAGCGGTGATATTTCGCAGGTGGCGGCTATCTCTCGTCTTTGCGGCGATAACCTTGATATTTATTCGGGCAACGATGACCAAATTGTTCCTGTAATGTCTTTGGGTGGCAAGGGTGTTATCTCGGTGCTTTCTAACCTTTTACCAAAAGAAACGTCTGGGATGTGCCACGCGTATTTAGATGGTGACTGCAAGACAGCGCTCGATATGCAGCTTAAGTACTTGCCACTTATTGATTCGCTTTTCTGTGAGGTTAATCCAATACCTGTTAAAGCGGCTATGGCGGCAATGGGTTATTGTGAAAATTATCTCCGTCTGCCACTCACTCCAATGGAAGATGCAAACGAGCAAAGACTACTTAGCTGTATGCGTGAAGCAGACATTAATTTTTAATTAAGAAGGTTTTTTATGAAAATTGCAATTTACGGTTACGGTAATTTAGGACGCGGCGTGGAATGCGCTGTTATAAATTCGAAGGACACCGAGCTTTTTGGTATTTTCACCCGTCGCCCACCCGAAACGGTTAAGACGGTTAGCGGTTGTAACGTTTATCACGTTGATGATATTTTAAATTATAAAAACGATATTGATGTTGTCATTATTTGCGGTGGCAGTGCCACCGACCTACCTAAAATGACACCCGACCTTGTCAAAAACTTTAACGTTGTTGATAGCTTTGACACCCATGCAAAAATCCCCGAACACTTTACTAACGTAGATACTGTTGCAAAGGATAACAACCGCACTGCACTTATTTCGGGTGGTTGGGACCCAGGTATGTTCTCTATCAACCGTCTTTATGCTTCGGCGGTCCTTCCTGACGGTAAGGATTATACATTTTGGGGCAAAGGCGTTAGCCAAGGTCACTCCGATGCCATCCGACGTATTGAGGGCGTAATGGACGCAAAGCAATACACAATACCGATTGACGAAGCGCTTGATGCTGTAAGAAGCGGTAGCCAACCCGAACTTACAACACGCGATAAGCATTTAAGAGAGTGCTTTGTTGTGGCGAAAGACGGCGCTGATAAAGAGTGGATTGAAAACGAAATTAAAGCAATGCCCAACTACTTTGCCGATTATGATACAATTGTTCATTTCATTACCGAAGAAGAATTACAGCGCGACCACGCGGGTATTCCACACGGCGGATTTGTAATAAGAACAGGTAAAACAGGTATAAACCACGAAAACAGTCATGTTATTGAGTATAGCCTAAAGCTTGACTCTAACCCCGAATTTACTGCAAGCGTGCTTGTTGCATATGCCCGAGCTATTAACAAGCTTTACAAACGCGGAGATTACGGTTGCAAAACGGTGTTTGACATAGCCCCCGCCGACCTTTCTCCACTTTCAAATGAGGAACTAAGAAAAATAATGTTATAAAAATATCCATAGCTTAGGCTATGGATATTTTTGTAATCTCTGCTTTGGTTATCATAACATTGATATTTCAATTGCTAAAATGCCGAAATTTAATCCCCTTTAATTGACAAACAGTAATAAAAATGTTATTATAAAGTGTAATATAATGGTGTAGTACATCACTAAAATAAAGGAGCATAAAAATGAACTTTTTTGACGAACTTAAAAATTACGATAACGAGGTTTTTTCCGCTTGTGACGCAGAGCTTAACCGTCAGCAAGGAAACATTGAGCTTATCGCATCTGAAAACATTGTATCAAAGGCTGTGCTACTTGCTGCAGGCGGAGTACTTACAAATAAATATGCCGAAGGTTACCCTACCAAACGTTACTACGGCGGTTGCCAATGTGTTGACGTTGTTGAGGATATTGCACGTGAACGCGCTAAAAAACTTTTTGGCGCCGAGCATGTTAATGTTCAGCCGCATAGCGGCGCTAACGCTAACCTTGCAGTATTTTTTGCATTGCTCGAACCCGGCGACACCGTTATGGGTATGAACCTACAGCAAGGCGGTCACCTTTCTCACGGCTCACCCGTTAATATTTCGGGCAAATATTTTAATATTGTTCCTTACGGTGTTTCCGACGAAACCGAAACCATCGACTATGATAATGTTCGTAAATTAGCGCTCGAATGCAAACCAAAAATGATTTTGGCAGGCGCCAGCGCATATTCAAGAACCATTGACTTTAAGCGTTTCCGCGAAATTGCTGACGAGGTTGGCGCATACCTTATGGTAGATATGGCGCATATTGCAGGCCTTGTTGCCGCCGGACTTCATCCGTCACCTATTCCCTATGCTGACGTTGTAACAACCACCACACACAAAACACTTCGCGGTCCACGCGGTGGAATGATTTTATGTAAAGAGGAATTAGCTAAACTAATTGACAAGGCTGTATTTCCTGGCACACAGGGCGGTCCTCTTATGCACATTATTGCCGCTAAAGCAGTAGCCCTTGGAGAAGCGCTTACCGACGAATTCAAAGCATATCAAACCCAAATTGTTAAAAATGCCGCTGTTTTAGCCGATGCTTTAAAGAAAAACGGTATCGAACTCGTATCAGACGGTACTGATAATCACCTTATGCTTTTAAAGCTTACCAACTTTGGTATTACAGGCAAAGAGCTTGAGCACCGTCTTGACGAGGTCCATATTACTGCTAATAAAAATACAATTCCAAACGACCCTAACAGTCCTTTTGTTACAAGCGGTTTGCGTATCGGTACACCTGCCGTTACTGCACGTGGCTTTAAAGAAAAAGAAATGCTGCTTATTGCTGATTGGATTAAGGACATTATTACCGATTTTGAAGCAAACAAAGAGCGCATAACTGCCGAGGTACAAGCTCTTTGCACACAGTTCCCAATATATAATGACTAATCAACATTTAAAAATTTCACAAACGGAGTGATAGAATGATTTGGCATAGTTCCGATGCCTCAAGCGTTTTAAACGAATTTAAAACTGATGCTCAACACGGTTTATGTGCAAGTGAAGCGTCACAGCGACTTGAAATATACGGAAAGAACACCACATCAATACAAAGTAAACGTTTGCTTTCGCGGTTTCTTTCACAATTAAAAAACAAGGTTGTATATTTTTTAGTGGCGATATCACTAATATCTTTTATTGTTAATTTGATTTACAATCCGGCCGATTTTTACTTCCCTATTTTGATAATTGCTATTGTAATTGTTAATGCATTTATAAGCGCTTTTCATCTGCATAAATGTGACGAAGCACTAAATAATATGCAAAATGCCACCCATCCAAATGTTACGGTCATTCGCGATGGTGCTGAAAAAACAATTTTATCCGAAGAATTAGTACCCGGTGATATTGTTATTTTACGCGAGGGTGATTATATTACAGCCGATGCACGACTGATAACAGCCGACGCACTGCGCTGTAACGAGGTAGTTCTTTCGGGTGAAATTATACCTGTGGAAAAAAATGCTAGTTACATTGCCGAGGATATTGCAATGATAACGGAGCGTAAAAATATGGTGTTTTCGGGTTGCAGCGTAGTACACGGAACGGCTATAGCGGTGGTTGTTGAAACGGCTCTTAGAACAGAAATCGGTAAAATCACCGATATAAGCCGCCAAACAAATTCCGAAACATTACCGATTACCGAAACACTCGAAACAAGCGGTAAATTTATTAATCTTGCAATCTTGATTGTTTGTGTACTTGCATTTTTTATCGGCTTAATTCAAAACTTTGCTTCTGATAATTTTGCCCTAACTACCGTAAACGCTTTGATGAATGCTGTAGCGCTTGGAATTTGCGCTATTCCCGAAAGCCTACCCGCTATTTCAACCATCGTTATCGCATTGGGTATTCAAAGAATGTTAAAGGACAATATTGTTATCAAAAACACAAAAGCATTAGAACTTTTGGGCAAGACTGAGGTTTTTTGTGTTGACAAAACAGGTATCCTTACCAAAAACAATATGGTAATGAGCTGTATTTACGATGGAGAGGAATTGTACGAGCTTAAAAATGATATTATCCCCGAAAAAGCCGCAAGCGTTCTGCAACTTGCAGTTTCTTGCTCTATGCTCCAGAATGACTCTACCGAAGCCGCTATCGAAAAGGCAAGTATAAAATATCTTTCGATGTCAAAAACCGATATTGAAAACATATTCCCACGCCTTTCTTCAATTCCCTTTGACGCTTCTCGCAAAACAATGACAAGTGTTAATATGATTAGCGGTTCCCCTGTTGCGGTTGTAAAAGGTGCGCCTGAAATACTGCTCGAAAAATGCAACCTTGCAAACAAGGAAAACGTGATTGAGCTTTGCAACAAGCTGGCTGCCGACTCATACCGAGTTCTTTGTATTGCTATTAAAAAGCTTTCGGAAATACCGTCAAGCCCAAATGCTGATGATACTGAACAAGACTTGACTTTTGTTGGACTACTAGGTATATACGATCCTCCACAATCGGATACGGTCGAGGCCATAACTGCTTGTAATGTTGCGGGTATTCGTACGATTATGATGACGGGCGATAATCTAATAACCGCAAAGGCTATTGCGCGCCGTATCGGAATTCTAACTGACGATTCTATGGCAATAAGTGGCACCGAGCTTGATAAAATGTCTGACGAAGAGCTGTGCTATAATATTGAAAAATATACTGTATACGCGCGTATTACTCCCGAAGACAAGCTCCGAGTGCTTACCGCTTGGAAAAACAGCGGCAAGATAGTTGCCGTTACAGGCAACGGTACCGAGGATGCCGATGCTTTGGCACTTGCTGATATCGGTTGTTCTGTGGGTAGCTTTGGTACAAGCATTGCAAAAGGAAATGCCGATGTAATTGTAGAAAACAAGAAATTCATGTCGGTGGTACACGCCATACGCGAAAGCCGCGCTCTCTTTGAAAATGTTAAAAAGGCAGTCACTTATTTGCTCAGCTGCAATTTCGGTGAAATTCTCGCATACATTACAGGTATGCTGATATTCGGCGTTCCACCGCTTGCCGCCGTGCAGCTTTTGTGGATTAACCTGCTTACCGACTGCACATCCGTTATATCGCTTACTATTGAAAATTCCGAATTTGACGTTATGCGGCAAAAGCCGATTGCGCTTTCAGGCCGTTTATTTAGTAATGGTGCTATAATAAACATAGCCTGTGACACCCTTGTAGTTGCCGCCTTGACTCTAATATCCTTTGCTATCGGCGGTGTAACATTAGCCTTCGCAACACTTTCAATGGTGCAGATTTTCCACTCATTTAACTTTAAAACCCATCATTCGATTATAAAGGCTGATTTTAAATCGAACAAATTTATGAACTTTACTTCTGTGTTAGTATTGTTTATTTCAATCTTCTTAGTGCTTACTCCAGCAGGTAATCTGTTTGGACTTCAAACACTTACTGTAGGAAGATTTTTTGTAAGTTTGATTTTATCGGTTGCTATTATTCCTATTTGCGAAATCAAAAAATTTATAAGTAGATACCTTGCAAAAAGATATCTATAATTAGTAAAGAATCCCCCTTTGATAAGGGGGATTCTTCATTAAAGCACTAAAACTGCCGCTATACCAAAATAAATTAAAAGCGACACCGCATCAAGTATTGTAGTAACCAATGGACTTGCCATAACAGCAGGGTCAAGACCGCATCTTTTGGCAACAATCGGTAGTACCGCACCAAGTAATTTTGCTACAATTATTACAAGGATAAGTGTTAGACAAATGGTTGCCATTTCGGCAAGCTCGGTACCCGTATCAAAAGTGTGAAGCCATAAAAAGTCAATAAGGTAAAGTTTCACAAAATTTATAATACCTAAAACTATACCGACAATTACCGCTACTCGCAACTCTTTCCATATAACGCGCATAATATCCCGAAACTCAATATCACCTAAGCTTAACGCGCGAATTACCGAAACCGAGGTTTGACTACCCGAGTTACCACCCGTACCCATAAGCATAGGAATAAAAGCAACAAGCGCTATGCACTGCGCTAATTTTGCCTCAAAGCTTGAAATAATCGCGCCCGTAAAGGTTGCCGAAATCATAAGTAACAAGAGCCACGGAATACGCGATTTAAAGGTTTCGAATACACCCGTTTTAAGATAGGTCTTTTCACTCGGCAGAATCGCCGCCATAAGCTCAATATCTTCGGATGCCTCTTCTTGAATAACGTCAATAGCATCATCAACCGTAACGATGCCAACAAGTCTTCCCTCTCTGTCAACTACGGGAAGTGCCAGCATATCATAACGCTCAAACATTGCCGCTACTTCTTCCTTATCATCAAGGGTGTTTGCACAAACAATGTTTTCATCCATTAAATCGCCGATTATTCGGTCTTTACCGCTAAGCAGCAACTCGCGAAGCGAGATTGTACCAAGCAATTTTCGTCGATTGCTTATGACATAGCAGGTATAAATTGTTTCGGTATCAAAGCCTACCAATCTTATCTTATCAAATGCCTCCTCCACCGTCATATTCTTTTTAAGGTCAATATATTCGGTGGTCATAATGCTACCCGCGCTGTCATCGGGGTAAGCAAGTAGTTGATTTATCATACGACGGGTGTTCGCATCGGTGTTTTTAAGAATACGTTTGGCAACAGTAGCGGGCATTTCCTCAACAATGTCAGCTGCATCGTCCATAAAAAGCTCATCCAACACTTCACGCAACTCGATATCACTAAAAGCATTTACAAGCAATTCTTGTCTATCACTGTCAAACTCGACAAACACCTCTGCTGCAAGTTCCTTTGGCAAAATACGGAATAAAACAGGAATATCTTTGTCTTTTGACTCATCAAAAATTTCTGCAATATCGGCAGGTTGCATTTCTGAAAGCACATTTTTAAGCTGAACAAATCTACGATTTTCTATAAGTTCAAATATTTGCTCTTCAAGCTCTAATAACTTTTCATCCATAATACAACCTCCCATTAAAACTTTAAAACCCTATCCTTGACGACAGGGTTGTTTTTATTATTATAATATTTTTAAAATTAGATGTCAATCATTTTATATTTTTATATTAACAAGATGTGATATGCCAGGTATGGTCTCACCCTGTAGCGAAGAGGTTGGTGACATAAGCGCACCTGTCGACATAAAAAGTATATTATTAAAATCCCCCGATTCAAAACGGTGCATTACAAATGAATTTAGCACTGCCGCGCTACAGCCACAACCCGAACCGCCCGAGTGAACATCTTGTTTTTCGCGGTCAAAGATAATAAGCCCACAATCACTGTGACGGCAACGAATATCAATACCATCAACCTCAAGAAGTTCATACAGCAGGTCACTACCAACCCTGCCCAAGTCACCCGTAATTACTAAATCGTAATCGTGCAAGGTTGTATTAGTATCTTCTAAAAAATGTTTTATGGTAGAAGCAGCAGACGGGGAAAATGTCAAGAGAACACCATAAAATTTTTATTTTTTGTTTTTTTACAGCGACTACTTACGATTTTGTTCAATAAAAAAGCAGTAGACTTTCACCTACCGCCTTTAAATCAACAACAACTTTTTCTAGATACAGGACCGCCCACTATGGTCCTTGATTAAATATATTTCTCGATAATTTCACTTAACTCATTAATATAATTTTTCACTTCGTTCTTAGCATCATTTTCTTCGGGATATTTAAAAATTGTATTGTACTTACTCAAAAACTCATCGTATTCGGTTTCGCTATATTGAAGTCCTTTTGCATGGATATAAGAAGCTACCATTATCGCTGCGGCGATAGGAGATGATTCAAAATGATCTGCATCTGCCAAACCTGATACACCGCCTCGATCACATCCATATAGTCTGCGCACCTGATGTTCTAATTCAATAGCTTCGCTATGTGTGATTCTAAACATATTTTCACCTCCAAATTAGTTGATTTACAAAAAACAAGTGGACGGTTTTTGCATTGTGTGATTATAAACAATTATACTTATCTTTGCCCCAGATGTCAATTCTGCAGGCGGTTTTTGTAAATAGAAAGGAATGACACCAAAATTAAAATACGGCAGGTATAACCCTGCCGTATAATATGATTTTTATGCCGTTTTTTTCTTTTTCGTAGGCTTTTCGGGTTCAATTAGATGCTTGTTAAGTTCAATATACTCAACCACTTGCAGATAGGCATCATAAAACTTAAATACAATCTCGATATCTCCGCCTTCGTGTACGAAAATCTCCTCTATAAGTTCGGTTACTATAGGTCTTGTTAAAGCCTCAATATTGCCGTACTTCTTAAAATGCGCTACAAAGTCGTTATCTTCGTTGATACCGTTTTTGAATTGCTCTGCCGTTTTGGTAAGTCCGGCAATTTTTTCGTCAATAACTCTAAGCCTCTCATTAAGACGTTCCTTTAACATCTGATATTCATCCACTGTGATAACACCGCTTTTCCAGTCGGGATAAAGGTCGGTAAGCATCGTCACCAATTTTTCCCGTTCAGATACTTGCGTTTTGAGTGCCTTTTGAAGATGAGTTGATTCACTTTTTCGTTTAGCATTATTATTAATCAGATCTAACATATCACTCATCGTAACCGCAGTGTTAATCATATTTTGAATGGATAAAAAAACCGCCTCTTCTAACTTGTCAATACGTATGGTGTGGTTTGTGCAGGCTGATTTTTTCATCTTTCGTGCCGTAACACAACGGTAATAATGATAAGTGGCATACGGATGCTGATTGGTCTTTTTATTCATCACACGCTTGCAGTCTGCGCACCGCACAAGCCCTGAAAACAAATCAACATTTTTCTTCTTGGGACTTTTGCGGATATGCTTATTAAATAGTGCCTGTGCATTGTCAAAGGTTTCTTGGCTGATAATTGGGTCGTGGGTTCCCTCAACAATAATCCATTCGTCTTTAGGAATTGCACGGCACTGCTTGATTTTATAACTGTAGGTAGTATTTTTGCCCTGCACCATATCGCCGACATACATACGATTCTGCAAAATTCGGCGCACTGAACTGTCGGGCCACAAACCGTCATTGCTTCTCCCTGACGGATGCTTGTAGTTTAGCCCCTTTTGCTTTTTATACATTGACGGATTAGGTATACCCATTTCATTTAGGTCTTTTGTGATGCCAATGATGCTCTCTCCGCCAATAAAGCGTTCAAAAATCATCCGAACAATCGGTGCGGTTTCCTCGTCAATAATAAGATGATGCTTATCATCGGGGTCTTTCAAGTATCCGTAAGTTGGAAAAGAACCGATGAACTTGCCTTGCTGACGCCTTAAATTCAGCGTACCCCGCACGTTAACAGACGTACTCGCCGCCTGAGATTCGTTTGTAACGTTGGTAATACTTAAAGTCAGCAAATTGCTAACTACATTATTACCCGTGCTTAAATTATCGTAATTATTGTTTATCGCT
>JAZUNP010000001.1:0-2374 GCA_045604215.1 Acutalibacteraceae bacterium | reverse complement strand
AACACATTCATTTTGTCAGTTTCACTCCCGATAGCACAGGACAGCCAATAAGTTAGTGCACACAGGGGGACGGTTCTCCTGTGTTATCGCAATTTTTGCTTTTTCGCCTTTGAATCAATCAGGGAACCGTCCCCTGATTTATGATATTGCATTATTGCTTAAAGACAAAAATGTGGTATCGGATATAATTTGTGTGTTTTGTAATTGTGCATCAACAGAATTTAACGATATTGAAAATGCGTTAAGTATATTGGTGCTACTGTTTAAACATGATTGTTCTAATAATAAAAGCATATTAATAGCATTTGTTATATTTTTTGACAATACAGAATTAATATTAGAACCAACAACATTAAATTGTTCATTAATCAATGTTGTTGTTTCTGTAACTGTTGAATTTAATAATGATAAATTTGATAATGATTCTTCAAAATTCAGTTTTATCATTTAATTTAACTCCTTTCGGTAAAAATTAATTTTTAAAAGGGTGATTATATTGAAAAAAACTTTTAATTGGTTGGGATTACTGCTGAATTTTATATATTTTGGTGTAATAATTTTTTCAATTGCTTTTGGTGTCAAAATGCAAGAAAATCAAAATATTGACTTGCGCAATATATTCTTTGCAATCGCCACAACATTTTTTGTCGCTTCATTTGCATTGATACCGGTTATTTGGGATAGAGCACTTGGCTTTTTGTTGCCAATTAAAAAAAGTTATGCTGTATTAGCGGGAAAAAATTTTAATGAGCTTTATGTAAGACATGGAGCAAAGAGACGTGTGACTACAAAATATTTTTTAACATTTGAATTTACTGATGGTCACAGAAAAACATTTTGCGTAAATCCATCGTCATCACGATATGATATATTTTTTTCAGTTTTACAATATGAATCAGGAATGTTGTGTTATAAAGAACAAGGTCGTAATATGTATTTTATTAGCTTTACTCCAGATGTTACAGGGCAGCCAATAAGTTAAAATACACAGACACACACAGGGGGATGGTTCTTCTGTGGTATCGCAATTTTTGCTTTTTCGCCTTTGAATCAATCAGGGTCAATCAGGGAACCGTCCCCTGATTTAGGAGTTTGTTGTATGAAAACAAAAATTTTTATTATCATAGCAGTAATTTTAATTATGTTAGGATGCATTTCAGCGATGTTTTTTAACAGCAATTACTACTACTCTAAAAAGTTGATTTCTGCAATCAAAGAGGAAAATATAATTGCAGTTCAACAGATTATTGAAAAAAAACCAACCTGCATAAACACATACCCCTCCATAACCTCAAAATGGTGGCACTCCGCTATGAATTGGAGGGTGTGCTATCCTCTAAACGAGGCTTGTGCTACGGGTAATATTGAACTAATAGCACTATTGATTGAAAACGGCGCTGATGTTAATTGTAATGACGGATTAACTCCACTTTCTATTACTTATAGTAGCAAAGTAGATAATTGGTATGATATTTCTCTAATCCTCATTGAAAGCGGTGCTTCGTTGGATTATGTCACTGAGTACTCAGGTAAAATATCATCTGTCTTGCAAGATATTGTACAAAATCGTCCGGGGGCTTTGTTATCAGGTTATGAACCTGATAACAAAGAAGAAGTAATTAAAGCATTTAATTATGCGTTAGAAAACTGTGACCATAGCAATGTAAGTTGGATGCGAGTGTTACAGCATAGCGTTTCTAATGACAGAATTGAAATAGTAAAACTTCTATTAGAACAAGAGTATTGCACCGTAAACGATACTTCTGTAGGAATGACCGCACTGATGTTTGCGGCAAGGGATTCTACCCATGAAATGGTACAACTTCTATTAGATTACGGAGCGGACAAAAGCATTAAGTCTACTGATGGTAAAACAGCATATGATTATGCCGTGCAATTCAACAATAAAGACATTATTGCACTATTAGAAAACTAAAATACTTGTTTTATATTTTAAGTTTCCATTCCACACTAACCGCTTGTTGTTTTTCACCATCAACCATTTCTAAACAACCGATTTCGATTCTGCTTATCAGTTTGTTTAGGATAAACGGTGTTAATTCCGTAACATTTAAGCATTCTTTTACGGTCTCTCTGAATTGCTCAATAGATATTTCGGTATTATGTTGCTGTGAAATTTTAGATTGTAAGGCTGAAAGTTTTCAAATCAGGGGACGGTTCCCTGATTGCACCCTGATTGCACGATAACACAGGAGAACCGTCCCCTGATTTGTATAGTCTAACTTATGATGAGTTTGGTAATACCAAACAAATCTATATGGGACCGCAATCGTTAAGTACCAACACCTACGATACTTCACGTGGATTATTAATGCATTCGGTATATGGTAATGGACAAAAAGTTGGTTATACA